>CALAHF010000165.1 GCA_937891465.1 uncultured Verrucomicrobiales bacterium
TTCGTGTAACTCGAACCGTATGTGAGAGTTGGGGATCTTAATCAGCCTGATTCATCCGCCGATCCGGAAGAGAGCCAAAAGTTTTACGGCCCGTAACAACGCGGATCGACTTGTTTACTACGAGCGCTTTGAAAGCATTCTCAACGCAATCGCCCGTGAAAAGCAGTTGAAGGGCTGGAAGCGGAAACGGAAAGACGAATTGGTGATCAGTGAAAACCCGCGCTGGAAGGATCTGGCGGTTATCAGCTTAGGGCTCCAATCGCTCTAAAGTTTAATTATCACCGCCTCAGGGTGATGGTGATTTTATTTTTCTGGTGAAGGGGGAGCGATTTGGTCTTCGAAAACGCCACCGCTTCACCCCTTCAAAAACGCCTCAATCTCATCCAACGGCAGGCAGTTGATTACATGCTCTTTCGTCAGCCAGCTTTTACGGGCCATGCGGATTCCGAAGTGAAGAAATTGCAGATCGCCGGTGCGGTGGGCGTCGGGATTGATAGAGGTTTTCACGCCTTTTTCGATGGCCAGGGGCCACCAGCGCCAATCCATGTCGAGTCGCCACGGATTGCAGTTTAGCTCGATGATGGTGCCGGTCGCGGCGCAGGCATCGATGATTGCAGGGACGTTGACGGGATACGGATCGCGTTTCAGCAATAGCCGGCCAGTGAGATGGCCGAGCATGGTGACGTGCGGATTTTCGATCGCGGAAATGATCCGCTTAGTCATTTCTGCCTCGGGTAAGGTCATGGCGTTGTGAACGCTGGCGACGGTGTAATCGAGCTCGGAAAGAAGTTCGTCGTCGAAATCGAGGCTGCCGTCGCGCAAGATATCAACTTCGTTTCCGGCGAAGATTTTGAATTTCACGCCTTCGTCTTCGTATTTTTTATTCAAATCGCGGATGTCCGAAATCTGTGCGCGGAGCCGTTCTGCGCTCAATCCATTGGCTTGAAACGAGCTTTTTGAGTGATCGGCAATTCCTAAATATTCGAGACCGAGCTCGATGGCTGCATCGGCCATTTCTTCGAGCGTATTCCTGCCGTCGGACGCGGTGGTGTGGTTGTGAAACGTGCCGCGCAGGTTTTCTTGTTCGATTAAACGGGGAAGCTCACCTTTTTCCGCCGCATCAATTTCGCCGGTGTTTTCCCGAATCTCAGGCGGGATGAAATCGAGCCCGAGAAAACGGTGCAACGCGGCTTCATCCTCAAAAACGCCAGGATCCTCATTATCGGAGCCCCCTTTCGTCGCGAGGCGGTATTCGTTGAGCGTGTAGCCTTTGGCCAATGCACGACCCCGCATGGCGACGTTGTGCTCTTTGCTGCCGGTAAAATAGGCGAGGGCGCAGGCGTATTCGTCGTTGGTGACAGCGCGGAGATCGCATTGCAGGCCGTTTTCGAGTCGGATACTGGATTTGGTGGCTCCTTGAACAAGAACGGTTTCCGTCCATTCGTTTTCGACGAAAAATTCCATGATCGCCGCCGGATTATCCGTCGCGACGAGAATATCGACGTCATGAACCGTTTCCTTGGATCGGCGATAACTGCCCGCTGCTTCAGCGCGAAGGCAATCGGGGTGCGTTTTCAGCGCTTCGAGAATCATTTCGACGGGAGCTGCGACATCGCCGAGTCGGAAAAACTGAGCATTGGTTTCGCGAAACTCGATTGCTTCTAGAATTTTCTCGGCAGATTTTTTACCAAAGCCTGCCAGATCAGCGATTGCGCCGGATTCAGCGGCTTTCTTTAGCATCTCGACAGATTCAACGCCGAGCTTTTCATAGACGGCTTTCACTTTTTTCGGCCCGAGACCCTGAATCGCAAATAGATCGAAAATCGTGTCGGGAAATTCGGCTTTAAGATTTTCGTAATACTCGAGTTTTCCTGTGCTGGCGAGCTCGTGAAGTTTTTGTTGGAGTGCGTCACCGATTCCCTTAATACCTTTAAGATCATCATTTTTTGCCTTCTCTACGATGTCGCCCGGATAGGTCTGAACGACTTCCGCGCCATTTTTGTAGGCGCGGGTTTTGAACGGATTCTCGCCCTTAAGTTCTAAGAGCTGAGCGATGTTTTCGAGAGTTTTGACGAGGTCTTCACGAGTCATGACAGCGAATTAATAGCCTCAAAAACCATCTGCGGTGCAAAAAGTTGATGGTTTTTGAAAACGACCGAGTAAACTAGGCGGAACGAACCATGGGAATTTACAATCGCGATTACATGCGGGACGGAGGCGGCTCTGGTCCTCAAATCACGGGACCAAAGAACTGGTCTGCGTTGACATGGCTGGTCGTCATCAATGTGACCGTCTACATCGCCCAGCATTGGTTTATTCAGGGGAATCTTCAGCCGGGTGAATTTCCGTGGGGTGGAATCACCAAGGACACGGTTTTAAAAGGTCATGTTCATACGATCCTGACGCATTTTTTCATTCACGCGGATGGGATGCATCTGATCTTTAATATGATCATGCTGATCATTTTTGGTCGGATATTGCAAAAAAAAATCGGGCCGAAGAGTTTTCTGAGACTCTATTTTTTCGCGGGAATTGTCTCAGGATTGGTCGCGCTGGGGATTCACTGGAGCCAGGGTATCAACATGGTGGGCGCGTCGGGAGCAGTGATGGCCATTGCGATTGCGACCTGTTTTTCTTTTGGAAACGAGAGCGTGCGACTGCTTTTTCCACCGATTTCGGTTAAAATGAAATACATTGGCTTGGCCCTGATCGCTTTGGATTTGGTGCGGCTCATTTTTATGCTGGTCAGCGGAAAGCCAGCGACGTCATCAGATGGCGCGGGAATCGGGGTTGTAGCCCACCTCATAGGAGCTCTGATCGGCTTTTGTTTCACCAAGATCTCAATCGATTTTTCTAAGACTTCCCGCCCGAAAGCATCGAAAAAGAAAAAAAAGAAGCCACTTTCGAAAGGTGTGGACGAAATTCTCGACAAAATCAGTGCGGAAGGTTTTCAGAGCTTAAGCAAAGAAGAGAAGCGAATTCTTGACGAGCGTAGCGAAGAGCTGTCCGATAACGGGAGATGAAGCCGCAAAGTCGGCCTCTTTTTCCACTTGTAACCACCCCCGAGAGCGCCTAGGTTCCGCGCCCTCACAAAAATTTTCTTTTCGAAACATGAAGGCTGAAATCCATCCAGAATATTCTCAAGCAACAATCCAGTGCACTTGCGGCAATGTGAAGCAGACCCGCTCGACGGTTGCTGACATCCGCGTGGGTATTTGCTCCGCGTGTCACCCATTCTTCACCGGCGAGCAGCGCTTTGTTGATACTGCTGGTCGAGTTGATAAATTCTCCAAGCGTTACGGTGGTAGCAGCGCAAAACGTCGCTCGCTCAAGAAGCCACAGCTTTCTGACGCGGAATAAGTTTCCGTCGATTTTTTTCATTAAAGCGGTGATGATCTCCTGATACGGAGGTCATTGCCGTTTTTCGTATCTATTTTCCTGCCTCTCTTCACCCCATGGACTACGCCTCGCTCATCGAAAAAAAACGACTCCGCATTCCCGAGCTGGAGGAATTGATGGCGACCGATGGCTTTTTTAACGATCAGGATCTCGCGGCGGAAACGAACAAAGAATACAATCGGACCAAAAATCTGATCGATGATTGGGATTTGCTTGAAAAAACCCGGGTCGATTTGGTGGACAATCAGGAAATCGCCAGATCTGACGACAAAGAAATGGCAGAAATGGCGGCGGATGAAATTCCGCAGCTCGAAAACCGGATCGCCCGGCTTGAACTCGCGGTTCAGTATTCCCTACTGCCTCACGATCCGAATGAAGATCGTGATGCCATGGTCGAAATTCGCGCCGGAACTGGCGGAGACGAAGCCGCGCTTTTCGCAGGTGAATTGCTTCGCATGTATCAGCGCCACGCCGAGGAAAAAGGCTGGAAGATCGAGAACATCGATTTCAACGCCTCCGAAATAGGCGGCTTTAGCAAAGCTATTTTTAAAGTGTCCGGCGACGAAGTGTTTCGATATTTGAAATACGAAAGCGGCGTTCATCGCGTTCAGCGAGTCCCGCAAACCGAGACTCAGGGCCGGATTCATACGTCCGCTGCGACGGTGGCAGTCATGCCTGAAGCAGACGAGGTCGATGTGGTTTTGCGCCCTGATGACCTTCACATTCAGTTCACCCGTTCCGGTGGACCTGGTGGTCAGCACGTCAATACGACGGACTCCGCTGCTCAAATCACCCACTTGCCGACCGGCATCATGGTGAAATGCCAAGACGGCCGGAGCCAGACGAAGAATAAAGAAAAAGCCCTGCAAATTCTGCGAGCGAAGTTGTTGGAAGCGAAAATTCAGAAAGAAGCCGAACAATATTCGACCCAGCGGAAATTGCTGATTGGGTCCGGTGGACGCGAAGAGAAAATTCGGACCTACAACTTTCCGCAAAACCGAGTGACGGATCATCGCGTGAATTTGACCCTGCACAATTTGGATCAGGTGATGGATGGAAAAATCAATGAGTTGACCGAGCACCTGCAGACTGCGGAGATGGAGGATCGCCTTTCCGAGCTTGAGTCCGATGCGTGATCGGATCATCCGCGAAAGCGCAGGGAGAAAAAGTTGAACTCGACCTGAGAAAATGGAAGGTTGAGTAAGTAACGACTAATCCCCGCGACCAATTAATCATGAAGAAAACCACCATTTTTGCTAATCTGATCGCCGTTTGCCTCAGTGCTGTCGCGATGACCGCCTGCGCACAGGAGAAAAAAGGCTCAGGTCCTTTGAAAAAAGAAGGCGACGTCGATACCTCGCGAACCGTTGAGGAGAAGAAGAAATTAAAGAAAGAGCTGACCGATATCCAGTATGAGGTAGCGGTCGAAAATGGCACCGAGCGCGCGTTTACCGGCGAATACTGGGACAATAAAAAAGAAGGTATCTATGTGGATGTGATTTCCGGAAAGCCGCTTTTTTCATCGCTGACGAAATTTAAGTCAGGCACGGGCTGGCCGAGTTTTTATGACGCCCTCGACAAAGAAGAGGTTCTCAATATCGAAGATAAAAAATACGGCATGGTCCGCGTGGAGGTTCGCTCCAAAACCGGCAACACTCATCTCGGTCACGTGTTTCCAGATGGCCCCCAGCCAACTGGACTTCGCTACTGCATGAATTCCGCGTCGCTCCGTTTCGTTCCCAAGGAAGACTTGAAAAAAGAAGGTCTTGAAAAATACGCCGAACTTTTTGTGGAAACGAAAAAGGACGACTCCAAGAAAAAAGCGGCGAAAGAGTGATTTTTCACAGCTGAGGCGAAAGATTGCTGAACGCTTTTAGTAACGTCTCTATGCTGAAAAGATTGATCGTTGTCTTGATAATCGGCGCCCTGATGATTTCGGGCGCCGTTTTTGCGTGGTATTCATTTAAAGCGCAGAAGAATAACGCACCGGGCACGATTTTGCCCAGCGGCGGAACTTCGATGAAGGTGTTGCTTCCAAAAGCAGCGACGCATTTTCGTCAACGAGATCCGAAATGGGGCAAAGAAACGATCGGCGGTAGCAGTGAAACGATTCGGGCTGTCGGCTGCACCCTTTGCAGTGTGGCGATGGCCGTTTCGGATTTGGGACATCCGATCACGCCTTCGGAGCTGAATGCGAACATGATCGCTAACAACGGCTACACCGAGCAAGGCTGGATGATTTGGGGCGCGGTGACGCCTGCGACGGACAATTTTGCCGAAGTCGTGGTGCGGTCCAAGCCCGATCACAAAACGCTCGATGAGTGTTTAAAACGTGGCGAGATTCCCATCGTTAAATTTTATCTTCCCGGCGGAATCCCGCATTGGGTGGCCGTGATCGGCAAAGACGGGCACGAGTTTTTGATCAAAGATCCCGCCGTGAAAAATCCCAAGCCCGTCAAGCTCTCGAGCCGCGCGAAATGGATTCACTCGCTGCGGTATGTGCGGAAGCGGTGAGATAAGGAGCGGCGTTTCTTAGGCATTTACTGTCCAAGTGCAATATGTGAAATCGTTCTTGCAGAACGAAGTGTGCTCGAATTCGACAATAAGTCCGCAGTCTCGATTTTCGCCAACCCAAGCGAATTCAAACTTATTCTCTTTCGATGGGAAGCCTGCGATCAAATCGAGCCATTCATGAAATTCGACGGCCCCTACTTTGAAATAGGGGCCGTCGGAAGCAAAGAACAACCATCCGTAACAATCTGTAAGAAACGACAATGTGGTTAAATCTGCTGTCAAATCTGACCATGTGAGAAAGTCAAACTTCTCCCAGTTTTGCACAAGCCCCCGAGTAGTGGTCCAATCATCTCTATCCGTGCTCCAAGTGGAGAATGCTGCATTCGCGATAACAGTTACGTCTGAGGTAAATTTCAAACTATCTAAAAACTGGGAAAGCACAGTTGGCGCTTTCGAAAGCAACTCATCGCGCATTCTACGATGTTGGTTTTCTCTGAGCTTGTTAGGGAGGCTATTCATTTGCCCGAACGGTCTTTTTTCGGGCGCTTGGGAAATCTGCCCTCCTTGAGGTTTCACGATCCAATAGGGTATGTTCGTCGAACGTACCCTGTTGCTTCGTGAAATCGAAAAATTACAATTTCTCAGGCTCTTGCAGCAACGCACCGATGCGGTTGAGCAAGCGGCCTGCGGCGCCGCCGTCGAGGATACGATGATCAAAGCTGAGAATGAATTTGGATTCCAATTTCGGGAGGAATGATTGCGATTCTTCGTCCCAGAATGGCATCACCCGCCCGGCCATGACGCCGAGAACGAGGTTCTGCTCGGGAAGGGGAATGGGCGTCGCGTCGGTGATACCAAACGGGCCGACGTTGGTGACCGTGGCGATTCCGGTACCGATGGCTTCTTTGGGAAGTTTCCGTGCCTGACCGCGACGAACGAGTTCTTCGTATGGCCCCTGCATTTCGGCGAGGGTCTTTTTGTCGGCGTCACGAATGATTGGAACAAGCACGCCGTCTTCAACTTCGACGGCAAATCCCATGTCGATCGCACGCGGATGAACGATCCGCGAACCGATGAGACGGCCGGCGACGGCGGTGTTTTCTGAAATAGCGATGGAAAGGGCGCGAATGGCGTAAAGGGTGATGCCGGGCTTGGGATTCTGGGCTTTTCGATGGGCCAACAATGCGTCCATCACGATCGGGACGGTTACGGTCGCAAGTGGACGGGTCCAGCTGCGGCGCATGGAATCTGCCACGGCAATTCGCATCGGCGAGGCCTCGGTCATCTTGTTCTTTTCAAGATCGAGGATGAATTTTTCGAAGTCTTCCACGGTAACTCGACCGCCGGCTCCGCTTCCGGGGATTCCGGCCAAGTCGGCTGAATTGAGACCAAGCTCTTCCATGCGGGCTCGCATCCGTGGGCTTAAATAAACGGTCGAGCGAACGGGAACGGGCAATCCGCCATCGACGGTTGGGGTGACCGATTCCTGAACTTCGCTGCCGTCGATGACTTCTTTTTCATCGATCGCAAAATGGACGTTGTCGTTTTCTTCCTTCGGCTCGGGAGGTGCGACGGGCTTGGTGTCGCTTGGTTTGGTCAGGCCGGCACGATGAATTTCATATTCGGTCGCTTCCAGAAATCCGAGCGTGGCACCGACGACATAGCTCTGCCCAACGGTCGCGGTGACTTCGAGAACGGTTCCGGTACAGGGAGTGGTGACTTCCATCGATGCCTTGTCGGTATCGACTTCGAAGATCTCCTGATCCGCTGTGATTTCGTCGCCGGGCGCGATTTTGATATCCACGACGGTTGCTTCCGCCATGGATTCTCCCAGCTGTGGCATATGGATGGGCACACGAGGCATTGCCTGATTAAAGGGGATTTTCAGGAAAAGTAAAAAACAGAATTCACCGATTCTGGAAACTGTTGTGTCAGCGACGGTGAATCAGTGAAAACATAAAGATTATAAAATTTTCTGATAAATTTTAATAATTATGTTAAACTTTCACAAGTTATTAAGGATTCTTAATGAAAATTCACTTCTCTTTTTTACTCATAGGGCTGCTTTCGAGCGCGGGTTTGGCGCAAGACATCGCTCAGGATGAACGATCAACGCAATTGGAAGACGTGCGGATGACGGCGTATACGCACACAGAGTCGGATCACATCGTCTACGGCCGTAAGAATGCGATCGGGACGCGGTTGCGTTTGGACAAGAATTATTCGTCGGCGGCGGCGGATTGGTCGCGTTTTCCGTTGGGGACGAAATTTAAGATGGATGGCAAAGAAACGACCTATGTGATCGATGATTACGGCAGTGCTTTGGTCGGAAAAGATACGATCGATATTTATCATCCCAGCAAGCGGGCAATGAATAAGTGGGGCGTGCGCCACGTGGACATTGAAATTATTGAGTTCGGTGATTACGAAAAGAGCCGTGAAATTTTGGAGGAACGTAAAGGGTGGCGTCATTGCCGGAAGATGTTGGCCTCAATCAATAAGATGCCGGATCCGCTTCCCCAACCGGGAGTCCCGATGACACCGGCTGAGATTGAGCCGAAAATGATGCTCGCGAATGTTGAGCCGACTCCTGCTCCGATTGTTCCTCAGCCAGAGCCAGCGAAAAAGGCGGCTGCACCTGCGCTAGTGCCGCAACCAGAGCCTTTAAGAGGAATGGCACCTACTCCTGATCCGGAGATTTTCCTCGCGAGTTTAGATGCAGCCGTTGTGCCGGAACCTGAGCCGGCAATTGCTCCTGAGCCTGAGGTTCAGGTCGAACCAACCATTGAACTCGCCAGTTATACTCCGGCGCCACGTTCGGTGACGTTTCGGGAAGTGCGCCCGTTGAGCCGTGATGAAGTTCGTGAGCGCGTAGTTTACCGCAAGCGTAGTTTCACTCCGATCTCGACGCTTTAAGAGGTGCGTGGCAGTTCGGATTACTCCGACTGTGATTCTTTGAACTGCTTCTTTAGCTTGAAGAATTCGACCATGTTTTCGCCGGAGAAAAGTCGCTTCGACAAATCCTGTCGGTGAAGACTTTCGTAGTCGTAGGATAATATCTGGTTGTCGTCGGTCACGGGCTCAACGCCGTCGATGTAGGCGGCGAATTCTTCGAATGTTAGAAACACGTTTCCGTTCACGGTGTCAAAATCGAGGGGGCGCTCGCCCTCCGCGTTGCGGCTGAATCCGGGGAACAGCTCCCATTCGGTGTCGCCTTTTCTTCCGAGAAGAATGCCCTGCTGCGGGATGTCATTCATATCGACGTTGGATGGATCGAACCACAAAATTGCGTTCGGGAAAACTTGGGAAAAAGCCGCTGCGATTGCTTTTGAATGGCTCGGAGTCATCAAATGAATCGGAAACCACTGGGCAATAAAGCCGTCATCCTTCATGCAGTTTTCCAGTTCTTCGTAAAATTCGACGGAGTAATTCGAATTGGTTCTGGCAATAAACGGCGGCATGGGAACAACGGTAACGACGTCGTATGCTTCAGAGGTTCGTCGAAGCCAGTTGCGGCTATCCGTTGTCCGGTAGCGGACATGATCGCTCTTCAACACGTCGCGATTGGTTTTAAAATGTTCCGCAGCATCGAAAACGGCTGCATTGGAATCGATAACGGTAAGTCGTTCCGGCCGCTCATCGAGAATTGCTCGAGCGGTTTGACCCGCGCCGAAACCGATGACGAGAGCGTCGCGGGGATCGGTGTGAAGCAACATGGGCAGGCGGCCCATCGCATCAAGGTAGTTAGAATTGACGCCAAACTCACCGCCTGCGGCATAACCGTCGATGTAGAGAACGTTCATCCCGTCTTTCGTTTTTACGACGGAAGTTGTGGAAGTTGGAGCTTGTTTGTGAGTGATGACTCGGTGCGGATCGCGGAGAGTTTTTGTCGGCCCTTGGGTTCGGCTTTCACCGATCCCGGAATCCGCCCACCAGGCGACGATCAAAATCATGAGCGAAGGGACAAGCAATTCGAAGCGGCCCCGCCACGCTCGAATTTGCGGGATTGCGACGATGACGATGACGATTCCTGCGATCCAACTGGTTTTAACAGGCCCCAGCTTTTCCATTAAAAGCCAGCCTGCCGAAAGGCTGCCGATCAGCGCGCCGATGGTGTGGATGCCAAAGATTTTTGCCCATTCGCGGGGTGATTTTGTTTCGTCTAACAGCCAAGGAAGCGCCATTCCGAGAACGGCGACGCCCGGTCCCATGAAGAGAAGGGCGATGAGAAGTTTCATCAAGACGCGCCCGAAATAACTTCCGCCCGCCGATCCCCAGAGGTCGAATCGTTCAACAAACGGAGTTCCGATCCAGATTGCCATTGCACTGAGTGCAAGCAAGACCGAGAGCGCCAAGCCGAGATTGCGCAGTCGGCTGCTCAGCCATACTCCGACGCCGAGGGCGACGAGAAATACGAAGATCATGAGCGAGGTGGAATCGACCGTATTAAGCCAAGCCGAGCGCAGTAGACGAAACCAGGAGATCTGCAGGGCGAAGGTCGCAAATCCCGCGAGGGCAGCAAACCAAACGGCGACGCGAGGACTGATTATCGAAATTTCGCGGCGTTGCTTTTTTGAATCTCCCTTCGACTTGGGCTTGGTTGCACCCGCATTCTTTCCTAAAAACCAGGTCAGCCCGAGAATACCAAGCTGGATTCCGAACAGGATGATACCGGATTGGATTCGGCCAAAACCGGGCATGAAAACGAAGGCAACGCAGAGTGTGCCCACAGCGGCACCGAAAATTTTGGCTGCCAATAATCGGGAGAGTCGAAAGCCTGTGTTTTTTGCCAAAACACCCATGAGAGTAAAGACGGCGCCTACCGCAAAACTCGGTAATCCGACGACAACAGCGAGCATCAGGGCAGAGAACAGAGTATTCAAAAACGGAGCCGCCTGATAAATTGCTGCATCACCTGATTTGATAACCGAGGTTAAAATCAATGGAAGCCAGGCGAGCAGCCCCATGATGACGGTGAGAACTCCGTAAAAAAACCACGGGTTTTTGGGTGGTTTGGATTCCAGCCGTCTGCCTGACCATAATGCGCCCAAAGTAATGGCAGCCATGATCACTGTGATCATTAGCGCCGTTCCGCGTGCCGAAACCCCGAGCGCGATTGATAAATCGAGCTGCCATAGATTCAGCCAAGAAAGCGTGGTGAGGCCGCCAAGGAAAAAGAGAAACGGAACGAGGATTTTTCGAAACATAACGGGGGGCGAAATTTCTAAATTCTAAGAAGTAAGATCCAACAGGGTCTAATCGATGAACATACCCTGTTGATTCGTTACAGGCGAAAATCTTCCAATTTTTTTACAAGTGACTGACAAAAGCTTGCGGAAGACCGCGTAATTCTCAGCAGGGCTACCCGTTCGAAACAAGCGTTTGAATTGTAATCGCGGAGGAAGGGCGAGTGAGGAATAATAAAAAAATGGAAAAAACGAACGTCATGAGAAGAAATGAAACGGGGTATATGAATGTAGCCGCGCGATTGGCTAACTCGGAAGTCGGGTATGGGTTTGAGTCGATGGACGCTCCGGTGGAAACGGTGATTGAGATCGAAGACAAGTCGATTCGACTGATCAATGGAGCGGAGTTGCCGACGAGCATCTGCGCTAAATCGGGGAAACCGGCGGTGAGAGTGGTTTCAAAACGAATGCGTGACCCCTTGAATCCACTGACGTGGTTTGGGAAACGCCCGGAAGTTAAAGTTGGGTTGTGCAGAAAAGAATACGAAAACCGCTTGGTCGCGATTTCGTTGACCTGGGCTTTGTCCGGTCTCGGGATTTTTCTGTTAGCGATGGGAATTCTAAATGTTGAAGTATCGTTCATTGCGATTGGTTCGATTTTGGTTTTGATCTCTGGAGTTTTCCGAGCTCGGGTTCCAATTTAGGCTGATTTGATTACGGACGATGAAATTTCGGTGCTGGGGACGGGGAAAGCATTCAGAGATCTGCTTGAAAGCGAGATGTTTGCGACGAAAATCGAGAGAGAATGACTTCCACGAATTTTTGCCGACTCGCCGGCTTGATTGTTTCTTTGTTTTCAATCGTGGCGAAAGGGGACAGCAAAAAGAATGTGGTTCTGATGATTTCAGACAACCAGTCGTGGTTTGATGTTGGTTGTTATGGAAACGAGGTGGTAAAAACCCCGAGTTTGGATGAATTCGCCAAAACGGGTGTTCGATTTGAGCAGGCATTTGCGACGACCGCTTCGTGCGGACCAAGCAGGGCCGTGATGTACACCGGATTGTTGACGCATTCGAACGGCCAATACGCGCATCCCCATCGTGAGCACAATCAGGAAATCCGCCCGGATGTGACGACGGTTTTCGAAATGGTGAAGGGCAATGGTTATCGCACGGGATTGATCGGGAAAGATCATATTCGGCCGATGGAGAAGTATCCGATCGATTTCAAACCGCGGGGGAGTTCCCGCGATGTGGTGAAGATGTCGAAGCTGGCGGATCTGTTTATTTTAGACAAAGACTCGTCTCCGTTTTTTCTGGTCGTTTCGTTTTCGGATCCTCATCCAACCAGCATTCTCGGAGTAGCCTGGGGCGTTCCCGAAGCGAAAGATGGCTACGAGCCCGTGGCCTACGATACCAAATCAATCAAGGTACCTTCCTTTTTGCCGGACAACGAGCACGTCCGCGAAGGGATCGCAGGGTATTATCAGCAGATTTCACGGATGGATTTTGGAGTGGGCGAAGTCATGAAATCGTTGGGAAAAAGCGGTCATATGGAAGACACGCTGGTGATTTTTATTGCCGATCACGGAACATCCGAGCCGGGAGCAATGGGAACCCATTACGAACCGGGTGTCAGAGTACCTTTTTTGGTGAAAAAGCCGGGGCTGAAAACTCCCGGCATGGTTAATAAAGCGCTGGTGGCGTTTACGGATCTGACGCCAACAATTCTCGATTGGACAGGAACGAAATTTGACGGCTACCCGCTGCATGGCCGCAGTATTTTACCAATTCTAGAGAATCCGAATCCTGAAGGCTGGGACGGCGCATTGCTCAGTCATATCGGTCATGATGTCTTCGCGCATTACCCGATGCGGACGTTGCGAGGACGGCGTTACAAGCTGATTTGGAATATTTTATGGAGGGCGGAGTATCCGCTGCCAATTGACACCGTTCAGCGTCGGACGTGGGTCGAAAACCGGGAAAGTGGTTCGAAAATGCTGGGGCTGCGGACGATTGATCAGTTTTTGCATCGCCCTCAGCTGGAGTTTTACGATTTGGAATCGGATCCCTGGGAATCCAAAAACTTGGCAGATTCTGACGATCCATCACTTCAGAAAATAAAGGCGGAGATGGTTGAAGAAATGGTTTCGCGGCTGGAGAAGCAGGGCGATTCCTGGTTGCGGAAGTACCATCCGCTGCGTGCGGGACAGTAAATCGTTGATCACTATTCTTCGTGTGAAGCCACGATCCTGCGGCTTGAAAAGGAGATTGGGTTCGGCAATGATTTCAGGGTGATGTTATTCAGATATATTTGTGTGAAGGTGCTGATGTCGCTTTTTGCAATAGGCTTCGCGGCGGAAATCAAGCCGGTGAAAAAGGACGGGCTCCAGCTGAGGTTGGTGTCGGACCAAAACGCGGTGATTCCGGGGGAAACTATCACCGTGGGGCTTTTCCTCGAGCACGAGCCGACGTATCACACCTACTGGAAAGCGCCGGGAATTGTGGGAGTTCCCACTCAGCTTAAATGGGAATTGCCGACCGAATTTTCTGCCGCTGAGATTCAATGGCCTGCGCCGCAGCGAACGAAGATGGCTCAACTGACAGCCTATGGCTACGAAACGGACACGTGTTTGCTCACAGAAATTACCGTTCCAAAAACGATCGAAGGGGAGTCAGTGACGTTGAAAGTCCGTGCGGGTTGGATGTGTTGCGCATCCGCTTGTCATCCGGATTGGCAGGATTTTGAATTTACGCTTCCCGTTTCGAAAAAGGATTCGCCAACTGCTGCGGAAGTGGACGCAAAATGGGCAGCGGAGTTCGAAAAAAGCAGGGCCCTTTTCCCGAAAGCGTCTCCGGAGGAATGGAAATTTACCGCCAAAAAAGCGGGAATT
The DNA here is from genome assembly GCA_937891465.1 of uncultured Verrucomicrobiales bacterium. Taxonomy (GTDB): domain Bacteria; phylum Verrucomicrobiota; class Verrucomicrobiia; order Verrucomicrobiales; family DEV007; genus JABDJT01. Next base: position 13,993 of record CALAHF010000165.1, read on the forward strand.
GAGCGTGAAGCGCCGATTGATGTGTTTTTTACGATGAAAGGCGACGGAGACTTGCCGGATGGCTTCGATCTGACAGAGGTGTATTTTTTTTGCGATGACAACCAAGTGAATTCCGACGAGGAGCAGGTTATGAAAATTGATCCCGACCGACCACGAACCGTTTCGATTCGATTGGCGGGGACAGATTTTGGCCCGGAAGATGCAAAATCGTTGAGCGGCGTATTGTTTCACCCAAAAGGGTGGCCGGGGCTGGACAGCAATTGGATTGAAGTGTCAACTTTGTGGCCAGAAAAATGAGTAAAAAGACGAAGATTGAACGGAACGCGATTTTACCGGGTGAAAAGTGCGATTCCGAATGGTGTGATATTCGCCGGTCACCGATTCATGGCCGGGGTCTTTACGCCTCCAAAGACATCATAAGCGAGACCTACATCATTGAGTATGTGGGGGATAAGATCGACAAAACGGAGTCGAACGAACGCGGCTGGGCTCAGATGGATCGGGCGAAGGAGACCGGTGAGGCGGCGGTTTATATTTTTACGTTGGATGACGACTGGGACATCGACGGTTCCGTTGCCATAAACGCCGCTCGGTTGATCAATCACGCCTGCGCCCCGAATTGCGAGGCTTACATCGTGGACGGTGGAATCTGGATTTGTGCGATTCGAGACATCAAAGAGGACGAAGAACTTTTCTTCAACTACGGCTTTGATTTGGAGTGCTACGAAGAACATCCCTGCCGTTGCGGTGCAAAAAAATGCGTCGGCTATATCGCTGGTGAAGATTTCTGGGATGACTTGAAGAAAAAGCTCCAGAAAAAGGCCGCAAAGAAGAAAAAGAAGGCCTCAAAAGCTACAAAAAAATAGAGGGCAAGCGGCTCGATCAGAGCGAGTTGAAGGGGCTTGATTGTAGTTTTCCCGAATGGATGACGAATTGCTTCAGTTTGGACTGGCAAAAAATGTAAATTTTTAGTAGAAACTCGTCACAATTCTCCTGAATTTTACCAATGATTGTTGCAGCGCGACGATTTCGGCTGTTTCAAAATTCCCTCGACCCTTCCTTTAAAACAAAAACTGCAAAACCTCATGGCAGACACGATCGAAGAATACCAGGCCGCTTTGGCTGAAAACCCAGCAGATTGGGAAGCAAGGAGCACGATTGCTCAGGCTCAATATGAAGCTGAAGATTACGATGCTGCGGCCGAGACCATTCTCGGCGCACCGGAATTGCCAGCGGATGAGGACAGTATTGTTTTTGCCGGAACGATTATTGGAGCTGTGGATGTGGATCAGGCGCATGCGGTTCTCGATTCATTCCTTGCAACTGAACACAGCGCTGCAGTTCATACACTCAAAGCAGAACTTTACGAAGCCGCTGGTGATGAAGCCAGTGCAGCAGTTCATAACGAAGCGGCCGCAGGCGATGGCGGCGTTGCCGTGGTCGTTCCCGAGCCTGAGGTGGAAGCCGTCGCGGCACCACGAAAACTGGCACCTCCGGGACAGGGCGTAGCGGGAGCAACTCCAGCAATTGCAGCTCAGATCGGACTTTCAGCTGCTCCAGCGCCGTCTCTCGAGGCCATTCCTCATGAGGAACAGGAAGGTGATTTACTCGTTGATGTCGGAGATGGTGAGCGTCAATTGATTGTTGGTGAAGGAGAGGCCATTCACGCTGCTGACAAAGAGAAAGATTCGAAAGAGAAAGTGTTGGCGATTGCAGCGGCGATAGCGGTTCACCTCGTTATTGGCCTTATTTTGTATCAGGTTATTTCTGCAGGCCCCCGTCCGAACCCACCGCAAATTTCAGTTTCATCATTGGCCAATACCGATGAGTCGAGCATGGAAGATGTTACGGTTACTAAAATGCAGCAACGCACGGCTTCTGCGGTGGCTTCTGCTCAGCCAGTGATCAGTTCGACCGCATTTTCGAATATCGCGATGCCTGAAGTGACAGAGTTTAGCACCGAGCTTGCAATGCCGGCGGTCGGATCGGATACCGGTTTCGGGATGTCGATGAGTGGCTTTGGCGATGTTTCAAACATGGGCGCAATTCCAGCTTCGATGCGTTCACGTTGTTCGATGTCACAGCGCATGGAGCGCCTACGCAAGAGTGGTGGTCAGGACCGTGCTGAGAAAGCAGTTCGTAGTGCTCTTGAATGGCTCACGAAAACTCAAAATGCAGACGGTTCTTTTGGAGCGAAGTATAAGACCGCGATGACTGGTTTGACATTGCTTGCTTATCTCGGCCACTGCGAAACTCCGGAGTCACCTAAATTCGGTGAGTCAGTCGTTAAAGCTGCGCTTTACCTGATGGAGAGTGGAAAGAAAAACGACGGCATGATGATTGCTGAAAAAGGCGGCAACTCTCCAGCGTATGAGCATGGAATCGCGACCTACGCCCTTGCAGAGCTTTTCACGATGACCAAGGAAAGTGGGAAAGAGATACCACGCTTGGAGTCCGTTTTGAAAAAATCCGTCGCCATCATCGTCAAGGGACAGACTGATATGGGTGGTTGGGCATATGGTTATCGCTTGACCGGTCGCGAAGATATGTCTGTTGTCGGATGGCAGGTTCAGGCGTTGAAAGCGGCTTACAATACGGGCCGTGATTTTCGCGGCGTCGAAGACGCGCTCGATAACGCAATGGCTTACGAAGAAAAAATTCAGGATGCGGAAGGTGCATTCAAATATGGTCCTGAAGATGCTCGCGGGAAGCAGTCGCTCACCGGTGCAGCCCTCCTCGGCATGCAAGTGTGGGGCCACATGGATTCCGCTGCTTACAAAAAAGGAATGGATTATCTGACCAAAAAAGTTTCTAAAAATCCGCCGCTTGGAAACAACTTCTACCAGCCGTATTACAACACTCAGGCATTTTTCCTTCACGAGGGACAACCTTGGGAAGACTATAACAAGAATTTTCAGAGCAAGTTGCTCGATGCTCAGAATGCAGATGGTTCATGGACCGGCCCGAATGTGGGTGGACATGGAGGAGAAGATTCCCACACGATGAATACTGCGTGGGGATGCCTGATGCTTGAGGTTTACTACCGTTACCTTCCTACGACCGAGAAAGTCAAAGACTTGAAAGCGCGCTGATTTATTGGCTGAATTTCCACTATTTTGGAAAGCGTACGTGGCTTTAAGCTGTGGGCGCTTTTTTTATCGCTGAACCTTAGTTTGAAACTTCAGGAGCCATTGACGAAAGTCACGGGGTGTGTTGGAAGCCACGCTGAAATGATTCGATTCCTCACTTTCCTTCTCCTCAGTCTCACCGTTCTATCTCACGGAGAAGAGCGCCCGAATATTATCCTCATCATGGCGGATGATCTCGGAATTGAAGGCCTTAGTTGTTACGGAAGCGATTCCTATCAAACTCCCAATCTCGATAAATTGGCAGCTCAGGGAATGCGCTTCACGCATGCTTTTTCCCAACCCCTCTGCACCCCAACCCGAGTGCAAATCATGACCGGAAAATACAATCACCGGAACTGGCTCTACTTCGGGTGCCTCGACCCGCGCGAGAAAACCTTTGGCCATATCTTTCAGGAAGCCGGCTACAAAACCTGCATTTCGGGCAAGTGGCAGCTCACCAGTTATGATCCGCCTGAATACCCCGGTTCGGAGCAGCGCCGCAACACCGGTATGCACCCTAGCAAGGCTGGATTCGATCGCTGGAGTCTCTTTCACTCCGAGCACACCGAAGACAAAGGCTCTCGCTACGCGAATCCAACCGTTCTCGAGAACACTGGAATGCGGGCCAATATGGAAGGGAAATACGGCGAAGACATCGCAGTTGATGTCATCACTGATTTTTTGAAAGAGAATCGCGAAGACCCATTTTTCCTCTATTACCCGATGGCGCTTCCGCATTGGCCATTCAACCCCACGCCGGATTCCGAAGACTGGACGGATCCTGCAAAACGCCTCGACGAAGAACTGAAGTATTTTCCCGACATGGTTCATTACATGGACAAAGTGATCGGCCAGATCTTAAAAAGTGTTGATGATCTCGGCCTCGCTGAAAACACGATGGTCATCTTTTTCTCCGATAATGGAACCGACGGGAAAATCATGTCGAAGATGAATGGCGAAGATTATCTCGGCGGAAAAAATAGAACCACTCAAAATGGAATTCATGTTCCCCTGATCGTTCGGTGGCCGGGGAAAATCGCTGCGAAATCCATCTGCGAAGACATCATCGACTGCTCCGATTTCATTCCCACGATGTGTGAAATCGCCAAGATCGAGACGAAGCCAGAGTGGAAACTTGATGGTCGCAGCTTTGCACCTCAGCTGTTGGGTGCAGAAGAAACTAACCCACGGGATTCAGCTTTTTTCTGGTACGATCCGACTCCGGGCTGGGACAAAGACAAATTCTCGCGCCACATTTTTGCGATCGATAAGCAGTTCAAACTCTATTCCGACGGACGGTTTTACGATTACCTCGCGGACCCGTTCGAAAAGAAATCGCTCCCGTTTCACGCCCTCGATGAACGCGGAATTGCGGCATTCAGCATGCTTCGCTCCACGATCGAAGAAATGATGGAGCCTCGCTGAGTTATTTACGCATTCCACGCAGAAGCTCCACATGAACCTTGATCAAATTCTGAGCATCCCGACGCACCAAATCATTTGCACTGTGGCGTTTTTGCCACTGCTTTCGAATTAGGTTTTGAATCGTCTCTGCCATCGTCGTAGGTGTGTGTAAATAAGAGACGAAGTGAATCGTCTTTTAGTCACATAAACTTGCTGTGGACGACCTTTTTCAAAACGACGACGAAACCGAGGCTGATGCTGAAAACGATTCAACCGAATCGGACGGACCAACTGCCTCGGCTGGTTCCTATGAGCACATCCCGCTGGCAGCGCGGATGCGACCTCGCGCGCTCGATGAATACGTGGGCCAGCAACATATTTTGGGTGAAGGAAAATTGCTGCGTCGCGCAGTGGAAGCGGATCGGTTCACCTCGCTGATTTTTTATGGTCCACCGGGAGTAGGCAAAACCAGCCTCGCGGAATTGATCGCTCAGCGGACTGATTCGCGATTTGTGAATTTGAGCGGCGTTGAAAGCAACGTTGCCGAAATTCGTGCAGCCGTCCAAGCAGCGAAGGGTTATCAGCGCACCCGAAAACAAATCACGACGCTGTTTGTTGACGAAATTCATCGCTTCAACAAATCGCAGCAGGATGTGTTGCTGCCGCACATCGAACGCGGGACGGTTCGATTTATTGGTGCGACGACTCACAATCCGTTCTTTTACATCAACAGCCCACTCGTTTCCCGCAGTCAGGTTTTTCAGCTGGAACCGCTTTCGGAGGAAGATCTCGCGAAGCTCATTCAATGGGCGGTTTCTGATAAAGAGCGCGGGTTTGGGCGGAAGCCGATCCGGCTCGATGACGATGCGGCCGCGCACTACGTTCGGATGTGCGACGGCGACGCGCGGAAATTACTCACTTCATTTGAGCTGGCCGTTTTGACGACGGAAGGTGATGAAGAAACCGGTGAAATCGTGATCGATCTCGAAGCAGCCGAAGATTCGATTCAGAAGAAAACGGTCGTTTATGATGCTGATGGCGATGCGCATTACGACACCATTAGTGCGTTCATCAAATCGATGCGTGGCAGTGATCCCGACGCTGCCCTGTATTGGCTCGCAAAAATGCTCTACGCCGGAGAAGACATCCGCTTTATTTCCCGCCGAATTGTGATTGCTGCGAGCGAAGACATCGGCATGGCGGATTCAAATGCACTTCGCGTCGCAGTCGCCGCCCATCAAGCCGTGGAGCTTTTAGGAATGCCGGAAGCGAGAATCCCCTTGGCTCATGCTACTGTTTATCTCGCGACCGCTCCAAAGAGCAACCGCGCTTATGCCGGAATCAATGCCGCGATGAAAGACGTGCAGGAAGGCCGAACCCTCGCCGTTCCCCCGCATTTGCGAACAAAGTCGCGTAAAAAACTTGGCGTCGAAGGTGGGGCGATCGATGCCGCTGACACCGCTTACAAATACGGACACGAATACGAGGGCGGTTATGTTCCTCAAGCCTATCTGCCGGAGGGCCGCCGCTACTACGAGCCGTCAGAAAATGGGCTCGAGCTTCGCGTTAAAGAGCGGTTGGAATATTGGCGACAGCAGTTTGAGGCCGAAAACGCGAAGCTGTAAATCCGTGTTTTACGAAGCAACAGGGTTACTTCATCGAACAGACCCTATTGGTTCGTCTTTTTGTCTTCGACGAGTTTTTTATTCATCGCCTCGGACTGAGATTTGTTTTCGGGCTCGGGAACGGCTTTTGCCTCCTTCACTTCGCCGTGAAAAACCTGGGCTTTGATGACGATGGCATTGGTTCCTTCCTGCTCATCATCACCACCGAGGAAGTTGCGGTTGAACTCGCCGGTCGCACCTTTGAAACCGTTTAGCTTTCCGAGGCCGTTGTTCCGAACATCCACTGACGTGCGGAATTGCTTTAACGTGACGACTTCCGGCTCAACGTCTTTTTCGCCATTGTCGAGCGTCAGCTGGGGAAACATATCCACTTTTACCATACCGCCATTCACGGTTGGCCGGACAAGAATCTGAGTCGTAATCCGCGTTGTGCTGAAAATCGGAACGGGAATGCTCGTTTGATTGAGGAAAGGATTGAAAAAACGTGGATTGCGAATGTTCCCATTCACGGGAATCACGCCTGAAGTGCCTGATGGAAAGATACCGGAACCGTAATTGATGAAGCCTTCGAACTCGGTGTGCTCGAAATTGATGTCGACAGAAATGCTGCCGTCAGGATTGATATGATTCTGCGTGTCCAACGTCGTGCCGACATTTCGCTTCGTGAATTCGGTAGGATGCGGCGGAATGATGATCACGTTGTTCGGACCCGCCGGGATGATTCGAGCAGGAAGAAACCGTGTTGGAAATGGAAAATTGCTGAATTCGACGGGACGACTTTTTCCCATGCTACCACCAGCGATTCCGGTTTTGAAAGCGAAATTCAAACCCACCTTGGGAGTGGGAACTTCGAGTTTCGCCAGTTTCGCTTCGACGAGTTTGATGGCCTCAGGCGTATCGATCACCATCATCGAGCCTTTGTTTGGAAGCATCACAAATCTTCCCTGCGGCGATAGCGCTTCGGCGACTGCCGGTTTTACTAATTCGAGCGGCGCGTGGCCAACCGGAATTTCTTTACGAATTGTTTTTTGCGCTTGGAGCCCGCCTGCTGCAAAAATGAAAACCACCACCGCCATCGTTGCATTCATAAGATTACCATGCCGCAGAATTGCCGAAGAATCAATGATTTGTGCTGCATTGGTTCTCTCTTACGAACTCGGGCCGGGCAGTCGATTTCATTTCTGAATCGCCTTTTTAAGCCAAAAAGTTTATGCTTATTTAAATAACATTTTCCGTTTGAAATCGTGTCTGAAAACACTCGTTTTATTGTTTTAAAAGTCATCCGGTGGCTCGTCGCCATTGTGATTATTGGATATGTGGTGCGATTGCTTCCGGAGATTTATCGTCTGTTGCCTGAGCCTGAATCAAGGGTGGTAAAACTGATTTCTCTTACTCTGGGACTGATCGTTGTTTGTATCCTTTTAGTGGGTCAGGATATCTTTCACGTTGCCTCGCGTCCGGTGGCGATGTTGATCGAGTCGTTTTATTTCCCGCGTTACCGCGATGCGGTCCCCCCGGCAAACTACAAACTGCCTGAGTATTATCTTGAGAAGGAGCGGTTTGATGAAGCGATAAATGAATATCTCATTATTATTCGGTATCATCCCCATGAAGCGAAGGCCTATATTGGAGCATTTGAGTTGGCGATCACGGAATTCAACGATGATGAGATGGCCAAAAAAATCTATGCGAAGGGGCGAAAAAAACTGAAGAAATATCCTGAAGATCTTATGTGGTTGGAGGCTAGGTGGGCACGTTTGGCGAACGAATGGATCATCAGTATGTGACGCGAGTTTTCAAAAATGGGATTGACTCAAATCTCCGGCGGTCTAGAAAGACAGGTCATGTTTGGAAAGAAGAAAAAGTCGCGGGCCACCGCCACATTCAAAGACCGGGTCGATCATTTTTGGAAATGGTACTCGGCGGTTGCCGGTGATTACTACGATGCGATTGAAGCGGGAAATTGCGGAGATTTGCTGACGGAGATTTCCATCAAGGTGAACGAAATGTGGTCCGATTTTGCGTGGGTTTTTGGACCAGGTCCTGAGGAAAAAGGTGGGCATTCCTTTACCATATCGGGTGAGGGCCTTCTTTCCCGCCAGTTGCTGGCGGAATATTGTGTTTCTCGAGCTCCTGAACTGCCGGGCTGGACGTTTTATTCCTCGCGCCAGCCGGGGGCTGTTTCGGCCGATGTCTCGATTGGAATGGGGGAAGTGTCATTCGATTTCGGCGGATTGTGGGTGACCCCGAAACTGGATGAGGAAAATGAATTCATTCACTTAACGGCGTGGCATCCGGCTTTTGAAACGGCTGAAGAAGGTCAGGGGAATACCGCGCTCTTCATCATGCTGGATGAGGTTTTGGGGGAACACGGCACGGATCAGTGGCTGGGTGAAATCAATACGAGCGACAAAGAACTGGCCGGAGCCATCCCGGTTTTAGAGCTGCGGGACTACTTGCATGATTTGGAAGTTGAACGTGGTTGGAAAAAATACCCGCCGTCTGAAACCTATTCCGTTTATCAGATGGATGGCCCCGATGACCGATTTTTGCGATCGGATACGATGACCGGTTCGAGCTGCTATCTCGATCTGATTGGCAATTATCTGGACGAAGAAGGGCCGCTTCAAACCGATCCGATTGCGGAATCGGGTGCGGAATTCGTCTTTATTTCGTATCCCGAAGCGACAGCGCCAGCGGGTTCTGAGGCAAACTTTCGGGGAGAAATCGAAGATGCCCTCGAAATTGAATTTGATAATTCCAGCACGGGAAGATTGATCGGTGGTGCTCTCGGGATTGATAACAGCTACATCGACGCCGTGATTTTTGACGGAGAAAACAGCATGGCAGCCATCACAAAAGTGCTGCGCGACCGTCAGCTTCCATCAGGAACATGCGTTAACTTTTTCGTCGCCGGAAATGACGGGCGGCGGGTGGTGTTGTGAAATTCGATCTTTATTTCACCCCGCCAAAGTGGTGGCCGAAGGGGAAATAAACCCCCAGAGCTCGCCCCACGACATTCTCCTTGGGGACCAATCCCCACATTCGTGAATCGCCGCTGTTTTTACTGTTGTCGCCAAAAGCAACGTAGTGGCTAGGCGGGACACGGCTGTAGTTGTCGCTCGATCCTTGCAGCTGATAACCCGGGTATCCGTTTTCCGCTGAAGCCACGCGGCTGATCCCAAATTCGGTCGCCGGTTCACCGTTGATCAGTAACGTTGGCGGTTCGATTGTTAATTTATCGCCGCCTACGCCAACGAGTCGTTTGATGTAATGCTGAGGCCCGCCATCCGGACCGCGAGATGTGCCGGAAATCCCCCGTGTCGTGAAAACAAAAATGTCATCGCGAGCGGGCAGTCGCCAATGAAAAGTAAATCGGTCAACGATCACCCAATCGCCCGTGTCGATGTAGCCTCGGGCGATCACGTCGCCGGATTCCAGTTTTGCTGCCTTACCGCCTTTGAATATCTGATAATTCAACAACAACTCCACTCTCGATTTCGTCCCGGGAACGGAGAATTTTTGCCCTCCTTTGGTTTTCAAGGTCGTTCGCGGAAAGAGTTTGAATTCGGGGCGTTCCGAAAAATTTTGCCCAAAGAAACTCGCGAAGTCTTCTTGATCTGAAATCATTTCAACATGAGTGCGTCCATACCAAATTTTGTCGAAAACCCGTTTCGCAATGCCCGGCCGTCCGTAGTTTTCGGGAGCTGTGAATTCAGCGCCGGGAGCTGCGGTTTCGGGATCTGGATACGCAATAATCCCGTTCAAGGTTGGTTGCATTGAACCCGTGGGAATGCGCGATGGTTGGAAAAAGTAGGCGCGAATTGCCATTGCCAGAACGATCGCGACAAAGAACACTTCAACATTTTCCCGCAATGCCGAGTAGCGATAATTGGGAACGGAAGCCTCACATTTTTTCGTCAAATCGTTCGCTGCTTTTTCCAAATCTGCCCGTGTAGCGTTTTCGACTTTCAGGGCTTCATCGAGCACTTCGTGTTTTTCAGCGATGGCTTCGGAATCTTCATCTGAAATTAAGTCGCGGTGATTTCGAAGAAATTTTGCGATGCCTTTTTTCAGATGAACCACTTCCTTGAAATCCTTTTTACGAAGCGGCCGGAGCATTTTTGGATCGATCACTTCCAATTCTTCGGGAGTCGTCGTTTCGGGGGCTTCGTCAATCATACAAAATTCGTGGAACCGTGAAATCTACCTCAAATTCGAATAAAAACCCGATTTCGATACATCCACCACAAAATCAGCCAGAAAAACAGCGCTATCATCAGCCCGCTCACAAATGGCCCCCAGGTTCCTGCGAAAAGAATATCCGGCAGGTGCGTTTTAAAAATTCCCAGTGTCCACGCCTTCATCTGCATGCCCATGAAATACATTGCCAGCGGATTCAGGCCCACCACGACAAAGAAAAACGTCCATCGTTTCCAGCCTTTCAGATCAATAACCCAATACATAATCGCCAGCAGCCAGATCACATAAGCTCCGCTAAAAAGCGTCCACGATGGCGTCCAGAGCTTCTTCACAATCGGGCAGACCGTCGCAAAGAGAAGCCCGGCAACGAGACAAACCGCCCCGGCGCTGGCGAGTCGCCGCAGTTTTTCCATCGCTGAGAAATTATCATTTTTTAAGAGCTGACCGCACATCAAGCCCATCAGCATTGTCACAAAAGCCGGCACAAAATTCAGTGTTGCGTAACTGTGGCCTTCAAAAACTTTGGCCCGGGGAAACAGATTCAAAAACCACAAATCAAACAATTGGGGCATACTATATCCATTTTCAAAACCTCGTGGCAGCATGAGTAAAAAGTAGCCAACGAGAATCACCAATCCTACGATGACTTGCGTGCGAACGGCTTTTCCCACCAGAAAAAACAGGAACCCATATCCCAGGCCAATTTGGCTGAGTACGTTCGTGAAAATCCAAAACGTTTCCGATTTTCCCCGCGATTGCAGAAAAACGCCCAACAAAATCAGCAAAATCGCTCGAATCCACGCGTGCGAGAGCTGTTTTCCGAATGAATGGCCCAGCTTTTGCCGTTTTTCGTAGGAATACGGCATTGAAACCCCCACCATGAACATGAATGCGGGCTGAATCATGTCCCACAGCGCAAACCCAACCATTTTGAACTGGCTGTTCCATTCCGGATGGGAGACATGAAATTTTAGAAATTGGAGGAACTCGTTGTCCGGCAACCTCCCGGCGACCTTCGCAAGTCCGAGCCCACCCGTCGCGAGGGCGAACATGACCAAACCGCGATAAGCGTCGAGCGAGAGTAGGCGAGGGGATTTTTCAGTTTCCACTAGTCAATAGAGTTGGTTCGATGAATCAACAGGGTGCGATCGTGGAGGCATTAAAGTCAATCCTCATCGCCCTACGCATTCGTAACCAAAAGTGGGAATTGCATCATTTGCAAAAAAGCCGCCACCTCCTACGTTTCCGGCCCTCGCCTCGCTACGATCCTCATGGACGACAAACTCCTACTTTCCATTTCAACCCTGTGCTTTCTCGGTGGCTTTATTTACGCCGTCATGGCGCTGCGGTCTGGCTCGCACAATCCGAGCCGGTGGAATATGACGATCATCGGGCTGGGGTTTGTTTTTCAGTGCTGGTTTCTGCAAGTCCGCGGCCAGCTTCACGGGCGGTGCCCCATCACGAGCGGAGCGGAAATTCTTGTGTTCATCAGCTGGGCGATCGTGCTGATGTATTTTGTACTTGGAAAAGCATTCCGGCTGTCACTGTTGGGAACCTTCACCGCGCCCATGGTTTTTGTTTTCCAAACGACAGCGTTGATTTTTCTAAAAATGGGCGACACCGGGGCGCAGCGGAAGCCCGAGGTGGATCATTGGTTGGAAATGCACGCTGCCCTGTCGCTCTTGGCCTACGGAGCTTTCGCGCTCGCGGCTGTTGCCGGAATCATGTATTTTGTGCAGGATCGACAGTTGAAAAGCCACACGCCGGGCAAATTGTTCTACAAAATGCCGCCGATTCGTTACTCGGTCGATGCGCTCATCCGTTTGCTGGGAATTGGGTTGCTGTTGCTTACAATCGGAATCGTTTCCGCCTTTTTCATGAAAGAATTTCCGTCGGCTGGACACCTCATTGTGTCCGGGGCCGTGTGGGTCATTTATGGCCTGCTCATCGCGATCTACGTGATGAAAAAACTGACACCCAAGCGACTCGCAATCGCTGCGGTGGGAGCCTTTCTTGTCGCCCTGGCGACACTTGTCGTCCTGCCTGATACCACTTCGCCGCTGTGAACCTTCTTTGTTTAGGTGTGAATCACAACACCGCTCCCGTGGAGATCCGAGAGCGTTTGGCGTTTGCTGAAATGCATTTGCCGGAGAATTTGCGTGAAATGCTAAAGCTGGATTCCGTTCGTGAGGTAACGGTCCTTTCGACATGCAATCGTGTCGAAATCTATGCGTCTGTGGATGAGCTCGATTCGGCGATCAACAACCTGACTGATTTCTTAATCAAACATTTCGAAATCGAAGACCCGGCCGCGATTGAATTTTATCAGAAGCGAGACGAAGGCGCAGCGAGACATCTCTTTCACGTTGCCAGCGGATTAGACTCGATGGTTCTCGGTGAGACTGAAATTTTCGGCCAGATCAAAAAAGCCTACGCGACGGCCCAATCTGCAGGCACCACCGCGCAGCAGATGAATAAACTTTTTCAGCAGTCTTTTCGCATCGGAAAACTGGTCCGTTCGTCGACGAAAATTCAGCAGGGATCAACGTCGATTGGCGCTGTTGCCGTTGATCTGGCCGAGGGCATTTTTGGAGCGTTGGACGGCTGCAAGGTCATGATCATCGGTGCCGGTGAAATGAGTCGGACCACCGCGCAAAGCCTGGTATCACGAGGAGCCAGCAGCATCTTTGTTTCCAATCGGAGCTACGACAAAGCCGAAGAACTTGCCGCCGAATTGAACGGACAAGCCGTGCGATTTGATGATTGGGAAGAGAGTTTGAACGACGTCGACATTATTGTCAGCGCGACCGGCGCGCCGCATGCGATTTTGACTCACGAAACGATCGACGAAGCGATGGACAAACGGCGCGGACGTTCACTTTTTATTATCGATATAGCGGTTCCCCGTGATGTCGAAAACGAGGTCAACGAAATCGAAAGCGTCTACCTCTATAATGTTGATCAACTGCAGCGTGTCGCCGAAAACGGTCGCGTTCGACGGCAGGAGCAGATTGAAATTTGTAAAGTCGTCATCGAAAAACATCTCGAAGAAAAAGGAATCGGAGCGTTGCAAAATGTTCCACCTGGAATTCGTAAACAGATTGAAAACGACGAAGAGTCTGGCGGCAGAGAGCCAGCCGTGAATTAAGAAATGAGCGATCAGAAAATCATTTTAGGAACGCGCGGCAGCGACCTCGCGCTCGCGCAAGCAACCATGACCGAAGCGGCGCTTCGCGAACACGGCGTTGAGGTGCAAATCAAAATCATCCGCACGATTGGCGACAAACGCCCCGATTTGAAGCTGACTGAATTCGGCGATCACGGCGTGGTCGACAAAGGCGTTTTCACAAAAGAGCTCGAAGAAGCCCTGCTGCGCGGAGAAATCGACATCGCGGTTCACAGCTTGAAAGATGTACCGACCGAACTCGGCGACGAATTCGAAATTCCCTGCGCGCTTCCCCGCGCTCCGATCGAAGATGTGCTTCTCACGGTGGAACAGGATTTGATCGACGACCCCACTCTTTTGCCCAGTAAAACCGTCGCGACCAGCTCCGTTCGCCGCGCGCGGATGATGCGCCATTTACATCCCGGAATCACGATCGAAGACATTCGCGGAAACGTGCCGACTCGGATCCGCAAGCTGATCGAAAACGATGCGTGGGACGGAATTATGTTGGCCCGCGCGGGATTGCTTCGACTTGGTTTCCTAAAACCCGGAGACGATACTGGGTTCGATTTTGAAGGAACGCGAGTTCACACCAAAATCCTCGATCCCGAAGAGTTTTTGCCCGCTGCCGGGCAGGGAGCTGTTGGAATTGAGTGCCTGAAATCCAACGAGGCTGCAAAAGCGGCCTTGGCCAAAATCAATCACGAACCAACCTTTCAGCGAATTTCCGCCGAGCGCGCCTTTCTCGCCGAACTCAAAGCTGGCTGCCAAACTCCCGTCGGAGTTCACACCTGGTTCGAAGGGGATGATTTGGTGATGCGAGCTCTGGTATTCAACGAAGACGATGAAACCGCCAAGCCGCTCGAAGGCGAAGTGCGCGGGAGTGATCCCGTCGCGATGGCGCGGGAAATGATGGCGATGCTGTAGATGTGGTGAATTCGATTGCAATTTGTGGTAAATTGCCACAAAATGTAACTATGAGTAAATCAATCCGCATCAGTTCGGAACTCGCTCAGTCGGCGGAAACCGCGGCTGCAGTTTCGCACCGTTCACCTCCTCAGCAGATTGAACATTGGGCCCAGATCGGCAGAGTGCTGGAGCCAGCTTTGTCTTACACCGCTGAGGTCAAAGTGAAGCAGGTGGGCCGCGCTGATCTAGATGCTATTCTCAAAGATGTTGAATCGGCAGATAGCGTCCAGCGTACGCAAGCAATCATTCGGCAACAATCTGGAAGTATCGAATCGACAGATTGATTTGGTAATTTGGCTATGACTGCGCCGTTGTTGATCATGTTGTCAGGTCCGAACGGTGCCGGAAAATCGACTTTTTATGAGTCTCACTTGAAGGCTCTGGGCCTTCCATTTTTGAATGCGGACAACCTTGCGCGTGAGACGGGTATGAATGCTTACGATGCGGCCGCGACGATTGCTACAGTCCGGGATCAACTGATTAAAAACGGTGAAAGTTTTGTCACGGAGACTGTTTTCTCAGACCCCGTGCGAGAGAAAGTGCAAGTGCTGGCTGATGCGGTGGGGTTAGGATTTGACGTGACTCTCATTTACATAGGAATTGAATCATCCGATTTATCGCGGTTACGAGTTGGTGCTCGCGTTGCGGCAGGTGGCCATGATGTGCCGGTTGAGAAACTCGAAGGTCGCTATCGGCGTTCGCTTGAAAACCTTCATCGAGCGGTTCAGCAGCTCCCTCGTGTCCGAGTTTACGACAACAGCTCATTTGACTCACCCCATAGGTTTCTCGGAGAGTTTAGACACGGGAAGATTGTTAAGCAGCCGGCGAATGTGGTTCCAATTCCTGAATGGGCGCTGGGACTTTTCGAATCAGACTGAATCGGAATATTTTATACTGACTTCAGAAAAACGGGCTTTTTCTGATTTGAATTCCCTTCCATTAAACGCGACGGATTCACCAAATGAGCAAGAAAACCAAAACCACAGGCATTTGCTATCTCGTCGGAGCTGGTCCGGGTGATCCAGGACTGATGACGCTTCGCGGCAAAGAATGCATCGAGATGGCAGATGTGCTGATCTACGATTACCTCGCGAATCATGAATTCCTGAAGTGGGCGAAAGAAGGAACGGAAATGATTTACGCGGGCAAGAAAGCCTCCGACCACGCGATTCCGCAGGGTGGGATCAACGAATTGCTTGTCGAAAAAGTGAAGGAAGGAAAAATCGTGACGCGGCTGAAAGGCGGCGATCCGTTGGTTTTTGGACGCGGTGGCGAAGAAGCGGAAGAACTCGTCGATGCCGGCGTGCCGTTTGAGTTGGTTCCCGGAATCAGTTCAGCCATTGCGGGTCCTGCTTATGCGGGTATTCCTGTGACTCATCGCGATCACTGCTCGCAGCTGACCATTTTCACCGGCCACGAAGATCCGACCAAAGAAGAGTCGTCGATGGATTACGCGCAGATCGCGAAAGCGCCCGGCACCAAAGTCATGCTGATGGGCGTGGGCCGACTCCGTCTCGTGATGGATGAGCTGTTGAAAAACGGCGCGGATCCGAAAATGCCCGTCGCGTTGGTTCGCTGGGCGACCCGTGGGAATCAGGAATCCATCGAAGGCACCATGAAAACGATCGCGGATATCGTTGAGAAAGCAGATTTCAAATCCCCCGCCGTTTGCGTGATCGGCGACGTGGTGAAATGCCGCAAGAAAATCAATTGGTTTGAGAATCGGCCGTTGTTTGGCAAGCGCGTTGTCGTGACACGGACTCGGACTCAAGCCAGCGGAATGTCCAAGCAGCTGCGGGATCTCGGCGCGGACGTGCTGGAAATTCCGACGATACGTATCGCGAAACCCGAGGGCGATGAGCTGATCGAATTCGGTAAGCTCGTTCAGGATTGCCACAAATACGAATGGCTCATTTTTACCAGCCCGAACGGCGTTGACGCGTTTTTCGATCTCTTTTACAAACTCTACGACGATGCCCGCTCCATCGGCGGCGCTCGCATCGCAGCCGTCGGTCCCGGCACAAAAGCCAAGCTCGCTGAGTATCGTGTCGCGACCGATTTGATGCCTGAAAAACACGTTGCGGAGGAACTTGCCAAAGAAATCAAAAAGCAAATTGGCGATCTCAATTCACTGCAGATGCTCTGGGTTCGCGGCGAAGATGCCCGTCCTGTCTTGAGCGAAATGTTGGTGAAAGAAGGCGCGATTCTCGACGAAGCCATCGCTTACGTGACCGTTCCCGAAACCGACGACCCGACCGGCAACGTGAAGCGTTTCCGCGAAGAAGGCGCTGACATCGTGACCTTCACCAGCGGTTCGACCGTCGAGTGTTTCCTCGATCTCGGGCTCGATATTCCCGAGATAACCAAGATTGCCAGCATTGGCCCCGTAACGACCGAGGCGATCGAAGAAAATCAGCTCATCGTCGATATTGAGGCGGAGGACAGCACGATCCCCGGGTTGGTGAAGGCAGTTTTGAAATTGGCGGGTAAGTGAGGTTTTTGAGGGAGACAAATCCTTCGGTTCAGTCTTTAATGGCGCCGAAACACGAACACAATGCGCTCTTTTTACGTAATGATAGCGGTGGCTCTGGCCGTCGTTTTTCTGAACGGTTGTATCTCCACGGGATTGAATAATCCTCGTCTGGCGACAGCTGTGTCAGCTGATATTCCGGATTCCTGGACGGCAGCGCGGATTGCGGTGCCGGTGGATGCGGCGACGGGTTGGTTGGATGATTTTGATGGGGGCGGAAAGCTGCTTTCGCTGGCTCGCGAGGCGGTGGGTAAAAATTACGACCTGGCGGCTTCGGCGGCGCGGGTGCGGCAATCGCTGGAGCGGGTAAGGATTGCGAAGGCGGATGGGTTGCCGCAATTCGATACGGGTTTCTCGACGAATCGCTCGCAGAATTTACGGGGATCGCAGTTCACGTCGTCGCGGGCGAATCAGTTCGCGTTAGGGCTGGATTTGGCGTGGGAAGTGGATTTGTGGGGACGGATTGGCAATGTGAAAAAGGCGCGTTTGGCGGATTTGAAAGCGGTGGATGCAGATTACCAAGCCGCGCGGTTGTCGCTCGGGGCGACAGTGGTGAAGACGGCACTGGAGATTTTGGAATCGGAAATGCAGGTCGATTTGTCGCGGAAAAACCTGAAGAGTTTGCAAACGAATTTGGAGATTCTGGATTCAAAACTGGAAGCGGGAGATGCGGAAGATCGCACGGCGCTCGATATTTCGCTGAGTCGCGCGGATGTGGCGCGGACGGAATCGACGATCGCCCAACAGCAGCGTGAGGCGGATGAGTCGCGCCGGGCGTTGGAGGCGTTGCTCGGGCGTTATCCGAAGGGGAAAATCGAGTCGCTTCGTACATTGCCTACGATTTCGCGTTCGATTCCCGGTGGTTTGCCGAGTGAATTGCTGCTGCGTCGGCCGGATTTGATTGCGGCGGAAGCGCGAGTGGATGCTCAGTTTCAGGAAGTCGCGGCTTCGCGAAAAGCGCTCTTGCCGACGTTTCGGATCACGGCGGGTGGCGGAACAAGCACAACGCAGGATCTTTCTGATCTAATGGATATCAATAATCTGGTGTGGAATATCGGACAGAATCTCGCGCAGCCGATTTTTCTCGCTGGGAAGTTGAAGGCGGATATTCGGCTGACCGAGGCGGAGAGAGATGAAGTCGCGGCTCAGTATGCGGACACGGCGCTCGCGGCATTTCGTGAGGTGGAAACAGCATTGGCGGCGGAAAAATATTACATCAAACAGGTCGCTGCCCTGGAAAAAGCCGCCACGGAATCGGATCGGGCGGAAGAGTTGAGTCTGAGCCAATACGAAAAAGGGCTGGTCGACATCATCACGTTGCTGGAAAGTCAGCGCCGGGCGTTTGATGCAAATAGTTCACTGTTAACGGTTCGGCTGTTGTTGCTGCAAAACCGAGTTGATCTTCATCTAGCGCTCGGCGGGGATTTTGATCACGCCCCGGAAGTTAAGGAGAATAAGTAGGATTGATTCGCAGCTGTTTTGCGCTGAAATTAAGTAGCATTTTTCCAGAAACCATCGGCTGCGGCTGTGGTTTACGTTATCGACACTTTTTGATGAAACTCGCGCTCCGAATCGTACTTCCGCTCCTCATTGTTTGGGGGGCTGTTTCGCTCGCGCAGTGGTTTATCGCCAACAAGCCGAAGCCGCGAAAACGTCCGACGCCGGTTCAAGTGACGAGTGTTGAGGCGACGCGTATCAAACCGGAATCGTTTCAGGTCCATTTGGACACGCGAGGTGGAGTTCGGCCTCGCACAACGACCACGCTGATTCCTGAGGTGAGCGGGCGGATCACGGAAATCTCAGCGTCTTTCCGAGAGGGAGGGTTTTTCGAAAAAGGCGATATGCTTTTGAAAATCGATCCGGTGGATTATGAAACGGCGATCGTGATTCAGAAAAGTGCCGTGGCGGAAGCAAATCGCGTGTTGAGCGAGGAAAAAGCGCGTGGTGAACAGGCGGTTGAGAACTGGAAACGGCTGGGGAAAAGAGGTATTCCGTCCGACATGGTCAAGCGAATGCCACAACTCGCGGAAGCTGAGGCTCGATTAAAAGCTGCTGAAGCTGAGCTCGAAAAGCGGCAGAAAGATCTCGAACGAACTGAAGTGAAAGCTCCCTATGCCGGTCGTCTTTTGGAGCAGAATGTTGATGTCGGGCAGTATGTTACGACAGGGACTCAGCTGGGGCGGGCGTTCGCGATCGATTTTGTGGAAGTCCGGCTGCCGCTATCGAATCAGCAGTTGGGATTTGTCGATCTTCCGGAAGCGTATCGCGGCGAGAACGAGACAATCGCTAAGCAAGAACTGCCAGAAGTGCTTTTTGAGGCTGATATGGGTTCCACCAGTACGACGTGGAAAGGCCGGATCGTTCGAGTCGACAGCGCGATTGATCAAATGTCGCGCCAGCTTTTTGTCGTCGCTCAGGTGGAGGATCCCTACGGAAAACATTCTGAAATCGCCGGAAAGCAACAACCGCTGAAAATCGGGATGTTTGTCTCGGCAAAAGTGAAAGGTAAATTGCTGGAAGGCGTTTTTGTTCTTCCGCGCGCGGCGGTTCGAGCTGGTGGTGAAGTCATTGTGATCAACAGTGAGAACAAGATTCGCCGTCAAAAAGTCGAGCCGGTCTGGAGTGATCGCGACAACGTGGTTATTCCCAGAACGGACGGTGGTTTGGCCGCGGGCGATATTGTTTGTTTAACGCCGTTGGCTTTCCCGGCGAATGGTGCATCGGTTCTTCCAACTATCGATGGCGTTGCACCGACTGTTGAAACTCCCGCCGGTGGCTTTCCTGGAAAAGGTGGCAAAGGTGGGAAAGGCGGCGGAAAAGGGAAGGGGAGCAAAGCCGATAAAAGCGGCGTTACTCAAAGTCCGGCTGAGAAAACGGCGGAGAAGTCTTAGCCGCGTCGGATTTCTGATCCTTCGAAGTAGATTCGAATCCGATAAACGATTCGTGGACGGAAAACGATCTCGCCTGTTTTCAAATCGACGCGGTCCGGAACTTCGTTCAGCTGCTTGTCGACGACGGCGTGAAAGCCGCGCTCAGAAAACACATCGATCAGCATCGCGATCGCGAGCGGGTCTTCGAAAAGGGGCGCTTCGGTATTCACCACGGCGCGACCGGAAATCGCGTGCCTTGTGATGATCGGCATGAAAAGCTCGGTAATAATATCGATGACATTCGCAAATATTTCGGTGTGATCGCGCTGATAGCTATCCATACGGCGAACCAAATCCTGTCGTGCATGGACTACGATTTCGCTCGCGAGTGGGATTTCCCGAACCTTCTGAAAGGTGGTTGGATCGAGCTCTAATGAAGACTGATATTGCAGCTCGCGAAGAATATTTGCCTCCACCTCAGCAAAATTAGCTTGGGCATTGATCAGGTGATAGAAAAACGTTGCTTTCAACGACTGAAGCGCATCCCAGGTGCTTTCTTTGAAAACCCGGTAGCGATGCTGAGCCGCATCCTGATCCAAATCGGTTTTGCGCAATTCCTGAAGTTCGCCGACACCAGTTTGCTCAACCTCTTCGTTGTGTTGGGCGATTTCGCGACCGCGTTTGAGCTGTCGATCGACGCTCGTTTTTTCATCCACGAACAGCACCATGACGTGAACTGTGGGGCGTCGAAATTGACCACCTTGCGGTGTGTTGGCAAATTCGCGGTGCAGCCCAGCGATTTTTGCGACGAGCAATTTCATGCACTCGACTTGAACCGTGGTGCGGGGAAAACCGTCCAGGACGCAGCCGTCTTGAAACTCCGGCTCCATCATTTTCTTGAACAAAATCCCGATGACCTCGCGGTCGCCGACCATGTTTCCACCGTCAATCAGGCGTCGTGCTTCGGGGCTGTCCAGCAACGAACTCACAACGATTGGCACGCAGGTGAACCCCCGCGCTTTCATGATGAATTCCGTGTTGGTGCCTTTTCCTGAGCCAGGCGCACCGCCGAGCAGGATGATTTCTTTGGGAAAACGGAGGTTTTCGTGACTGAATTCGGATTCCAAATCAGCCCAGATTGCGTTGAAAATGAGTTGGGCGTCTTTGATCTCGAGACTGTTCGTCACGTCGGGATCAGATTCGGTTTGAGTGCTCGGTAGGGCCATGATTTTGTGCTCGAATGATGCGTGTGTCGATTCGTTGGTGCAAGCGCTATCCGCCTTCAAAAGCAGGTTTCACGAAGCAACAGTAATATAAGACCGGCGATACCGCCTGTCAGAACCCCACCAATTCGCGACGACATTTTTGTTGAAACACAAAGAGTTAACCCTGACGCGATTTGGTAGTATACGTTCGATGAACCAACCCTATTGGATCGTGGGAGCGTTTCGATCGAACAGGGTCTGATCGTTGAACAGACCCTGTTTGATCGTAAAAACGATTGGTCAGTGATCGGAAACTTCCAGTTCCTCGTCTTCATCTTCAGGCTGGCGAATATTCTCGATCATATCGACAACGTCCTGAGGCGGCTTCGGAGTGACGGCGGAAACTGCAAATGAAACGATGAAGTTTAGAAGCATTCCAACGGCACCAATTCCTTTTGGCGAAATCCCAAACCACCAGTGATCAGGATTGCTGTCCGCTTTGTTGATGAACTGGAAGTAAATGATATATGCCGTGGTGAAAGTGATACCCACAATCATGCCGGTGATGGCTCCTTCGCGATTCATCCGCTTCGAAAAGATGCCCATGATGATAGCGGGAAAGAAGGACGCGGCGGCCAATCCGAAAGCAAAGGCAACCACTTCGGCAACAAACCCCGGAGGATGCAGTCCAAAATAACCGGCTATGAGAACGGCGATTGCTGCGGCCATCCGAGCGACAATCAGCTCGGATTTGTCACTCATGCCCGGATTGATGGTCTTTTTAACAAAGTCGTGAGCCACGGACGTCGAGATGACGAGGAGTAAACCGGCTGCTGTCGAAAGGGCTGCGGCGAGGCCGCCTGCAGCGACCAGGGCGATGACCCAATTGGGCAAATTGGCAATCTCCGGATTGGCGAGAACCATGATGTCTCGATCGACGAACAGCTCATTGGCGCCCTCGGTTGGCTTGTTTTTCAATAGCCGTTCATCATTTGTGCCACGAAGGGGAATGGTGTCGCCGGCGTCGTTTTGAGTGACGGCATAATCGGGTTTTCCTTCAAAAGATTTACCGGCAACGTATTGAATTTTGCCGTCTTTGTTTTTGTCGATCCAGGCAATGAGATCCGCATTTTCCCATTTTTTAAACCATCCGGGGACTTCCGAATAAGCTTTTTCGGGAATGGTCTCGAGGAGATTGGTGCGGGCAAAAACGGCCACTGCAGGAGCTGTGGTGTATAAAATAGCGATGAAAAGTAGAGCCCAGAATGCGGAGACACGTGCGGCGGAAACTTTTTTCACGGTGTAAAAGCGAATGATGACGTGCGGCAATCCGGCGGTGCCGACCATGAGCGCAAGGGTAATGGCGAACAGGTCGAGTTTGGAGCCTTGTCGTTCAGTGTATTTCGCAAAACCCAAGTCCTGACTGAGTCCATCGAGTTTATCGAGCAAGTAGACGCCTTCGCTGCCAACGGCGGTGTCGCCAAACCCAAGTTGAGGGATGGGATTCCCGGTAAGCTGGATGGAGATAAAAATAGCGGGGACCATGAAGGCAAAAATCAAAACGCAGTACTGGGCCACCTGGGTGTAGGTGATGCCTTTCATCCCGCCGAGTACGGCGTAAAAGAAAACGATCGCCATTCCGATAATGACTCCCCAGAAAATGCTGACATCGAGGAATTTCGAGAAAACGATGCCGACGCCCCGCATTTGGCCGCAAACGTATGTGAATGAGATGAAGATCGCGCAGAAGAGCGCGACAACGCGGGCGGTCTTTGAGTAATAGCGGTCGCCTACGAAATCGGGAACGGTGAAGTGACCGAATTTTCTCAAATAAGGAGCCAGCAACAACGCGAGAAGCACGTATCCGCCAGTCCACCCCATCAGGTAAACGGATCCGTCGTAGCCGGCGAACGAAATAATGCCGGCCATGCCAAGGAATGACGCGGCTGACATCCAGTCAGCTGCGGTGGCCATGCCGTTTGCAAGAGCCGGAACGCCTTTTCCTGCGATGTAGAATTCGCCGGTGGTTGAGGCTTTTGCCCAAATTGCGATGCCGATGTAGAGTGCGAACGTGAGTCCGACGATGAGATAGGTCCAGTATTGAACGTCCATGAGTTAGAAAATGATGAAGAAAGGAATGAAACGGGCGGGGGTATTGTAAATTGCCTGGGGAAGAGAAAGAAAGATTGAATCAGTCTTTTTTCTTCACTGAGTATTTTTTGTCCAGCCGATTCATGACTTTCACATAAATCGCAATCAGAATTACAAAGACGTAAATGCTTCCTTGTTGGGCAAACCAGAAACCGAGGCCGAATCCGCCAAGCCTGATTTTATCTAATTGATCCACAAATAGAATGCCGCAGCCGTAGGAAACGATGAACCAAATCGAGAGAAGAATACCGACCCATTTCAGGTTGGCTTTCCAGTAAGCGCTGGAACCGTTTGAATTGTCCTGTGATTTTTCTGACATATGAGATAAGGGTTGAAACTCGGGTGCTTAATACGCAAAATTAACAATGCGAAGAAATAAGGCGAAACTCTTCTTTTTAGAAGGGTAAAAATCGTTAATTTGTTCCGCAAAGACGTCAAAAACTACGATGGCCAAGGAATATACACAGCTTGAACTCCACGGAGAAGAAAATATTCCGAAATCAGGTGTCCTCATGATTCCGAACCAGCTGCGTTTCGACGACTTGCTGCAGCTGGAGCGTTTGTTGGAAGATCGGAACGTGGTCTACCTGATTGAGCACAGCATGGTGTATAACCCGCTGCTGCAGGCTCATCTGGAAAAGGATGATACCGAAGCGCTCGAATTTCTCTGCGAGGAGAGCCAGAAGGAGGTTTTTAAGCGCGAACTGCATCGCCGCATTTCAGATGGTGACGTGCTGATATTTGTTCCGGGAGAAACGACGACGCGGCCGGGGCAGAATGTGTCGGTGCCAGCGGAGGTGCTGAAATTTATCACCAGCGCGGGTGCACCTCTCTTGCCGGTCTATGTGGATCATCCGGAAGACACGTGTCTTTCGATCGAAACGATTGAGGAATCGCAGCGAAATGTGTTGTCGTTCGGGCGGTTGCTGGAGCGTGAAGCCGCGAATACTCCGAATTTTCAGGAGAATCTATCAATCGCGAGCGAAGCCGCGTATTCGAATCGCCCCATTTTTAAGAGCCACCTCGCCTATGCCGTTTTGCGCGGCTTGAAAAAACATGGCGCAACATCTCAGGTCATTGATGGTTTTGACGGTTCTGAACTGCGCTACGATAAAATGCTGGCGGTTGCGATTGTGCTTTCAAAACACATTGCCAGCCAAACGAACAAGAAGCGGGTCGGTATTATTTTACCTCCGGGAAAAGCCGGCTTGATCGCAAACCTCGCGGTGCTTTTTTCGGGAAAAACTCCGGTGAATCTGAATTTTACGGCAGGAGATAAAGCGGTCGCGAGTTCGATTAAAACGGCCGACATGGATCGATTTATCACGGTGGATCCGTTCGTTCGTAAAATGACGCGTTTTGCCTGGCCGCCGAATAAGCAGCTGATTTTGATGGAGCGCTTTCTGCCAAAAATGAAGTTGAAAATTGCTCTGTGGCTGGGGATCACCAAGATTTTGTCAGCTGGCGCGTTGGCGACGATTTTAAAGATCCCGAAAAAGGGGGGAGCAAAAGAAGCGATCCTGCTGTTCACAAGCGGTAGCTCGGGTGATCCGAAAGGCGTGGTGCTATCTCACCGGAACATCCTCGCAAACGTGAATCAATTTGGCTCCCGGATTGATTTGAAATCGGACGATCGAATTCTCGGTTGCCTTCCGCTGTTCCACAGCTTCGGCTGCACGGTCACGATGTGGTTTCCCATGATCGAAGGCGTCGATTTGGTGACTTATCCGAGTCCGATCGAAACCCCGAAACTCGCGGAGTTGATCGAGAAGTATAAAATTTCCGTTCTGTTGGCGACCCCGACGTTCCTCCGTGGATTTTTGCGCAAAGCGACGCCTGAACAAATGGCTTCGTTAAAAATGATCATCACCGGAGCCGAGAAACTTCCGGCAAAACTGGCCGAAGCGTTCCATAAAAAATTCGGTCAGACCGTCCTCGAAGGTTACGGCTTAACGGAGACGTCCCCCGTGTCGAACGTCAATTTGCCGGATCCATTGCAGGACGATCCTAACGACGGGAAGCCTGCAATCGCCAATCACCGCCCCGGTTCAGTCGGTCAGTTGCTTCCCGGAATGGCGCTGCGAATTACCGATCCGAACACTGATGAGCCAATGCCGTTGAATCAGGCGGGAATGATTTGGTTGCGCGGTCCGAATATTTTTGAGGGTTATCTTGGCAACGAAGAAAAAACCAACGAAGTGATTCAAAACGGTTGGTTCAAAACTGGTGATATTGGGCGAATGGATGCCGAAGGTTTCCTTTACATTGAAGGCCGCTTGTCGCGATTCTCTAAAATTGCCGGCGAAATGGTGCCTCACGAAACGTTGGAAGCAGCGATCAATACTGCGTTGGGATTTGATTCAGATAGCGAGCGGAAAATTGCGGTTGTGGGCGTTCCTGACGATGCGAAAGGCGAGGCGATCGTTATGTTGAGTGCTGAAGGAGCGATCGACACCACCGACATGCGATACAAATTGCTCGATCAAGGCATCCCTGCATTGTGGATTCCAAAGCGGATTATCGACGTGGAAGAAATTCCGCACCTTGCTTCTGGAAAACTTGATATAAAGGGCTGCGAAGATTTGGCTCGGGCGTAACTGAGCGATTAGCGTTCCATTACTTTTTTGCTTTTGCGTCTGCCTTCTCTTTTTTATCGTCCGGCTTTTCCTCTTTTTTGGGGGCCGGTTTCGGAATGATCGTCAGCCAGAGATCAGAAATTTCGTCGATCAAAAATGGCCCGCGTGCCGCAGCGTCCTGGAGTGAAAAGTCGATCGTTTTCACTAATTTTGCATCGCCTTCGGATTCACGAAGTTTGATTTGAATCGACTTGTTGAACGCTTTGGCGTCAGCCTTCGCTTTCAGTTTGATGATAACGTCAGCCGTTTTATTTGGAATTTCTTTCGGCAACTCGACGTCAATGCCCAGAATTTTCGGAACAACTAATTCAAGGGGAACTACATGGCCATTGATTCGGGCGATCTTTAATTTTACCTCGACTGTTTCACCCGCCTTCACGGCATAGCTGTGCTTGTCAGCCGTTACCGTGAAATCTGGTTTCCGTTCGCCGACGGTAAGCCGATACTTTAAATTCTCTCCCGCCCTTCCGTATCGATCGGCCACTTCAATTCCGTATTCGCCGTCCGCGCTGATTTTCACCAAATATTCCGAGTCGCGATTGGGTTTAACATCATCGGTTTCACGAAGCAAAGCCCCGTCTGGTTTGAAAATTCGCAGCACCGGATCGGTTTCAAATCCAAGCGAGTAGGCTTCGACTTTTGCTAGAAACGAATCGCCTTTTTTCGCCGAAACGAGAACCCGATTGGGCGTTCGCGGTTTTCCCAAAACCGAGACCACCTCGAAAGGAGCAGTGTAAGGGGCATTCGGCTGGGGTGAAACAGGAAGGGGAGCAGGCTTCAAATGAGCGGGCAACGCCTTTTCGTCTAATGCCAGAAGAAGTCGATAAACACTCGCCGTGCTCCCTTGCAGAAAGACATTCGCATTCGTCGGGTGCCCGATCGCCAAAACGCCGAGCGTGTATTCGCCATCAGCGGGAATTGGAAACTTCAGGCGCGGATCGAGATTCACCGGTCCGTCGTGCTGCAATGCCAAACGAGCACCGTCGGCATCGTAAACATGCAGCATCGGGTCGATCGGCGATCTTAGCGAGTAGCCATCGAGTGCGATGTGCAATACATCGCCTTTTTTGGCAGTGACTTTAAAAAAATCCGCCTCGTTCTTTTTTTCCAAACGGCCATTGACGACGAGTGGAAGTTTTTCAGTGACTGGTTGGCCTTCCAAAACCGCACCGTGCTCCAACTTCGCGTCTTCGACCACTTCGGGCAGCGTTCCCGCGAAGAATAAACGCGGCTCGGAGGTCCCTTCTGCGTTGAGGAAACGAAACCAAAATGGCCCCGGCTTCGTTTTTTTTTCGAGAACAATTTTTCCAACACGCTCTCTTTTTTCATCCGGAACAAATTTCACCCCCGAGTCCGATGCCCAGAACTCGCAGGGCCAGGGGTCGCATTTTCCCACGAAAACCACATCGTTTTCCGTTCCGATCTTTCCACCCGCAGGATAAACTGCATCAATTTTCGGCGGAGCCGCCTGCGAAATCAGAGCAACAAAGAAAAGCGGAATGAAAAGTAGGCGCGGCATTTTTCAAAACGTCGTGCTCCTGTGATTTCATCGCAAGTCCCGCAAAACCGGTTTCACGAAGCAATAGGGTTGATTCATCGAACAGACCCTATTGGATCGAAATGGCTTTACGAACCAATCCTGTTCGTTCGTGGAAAGCAGTTACGCGGCAGCTTCAGCCACGTTTCCGGTTGCAAGTTGCATGATGGCTTCCTCGCTCAATTCACTGCGCTGGAGTTCTCCAGTGAGTTGACCCTCGTGCATAACTAGAGTGCGATCGGACATCCCGAGAATTTCTTCCATTTCGCTGGAGACGAATAAAATGGCGACGCCAGTCGCGGCGAGTTCTTCCATCAACGTGTAAATCTCGGCTTTCGCTCCCACGTCAATTCCACGGGTTGGCTCGTCGAGAAATAGAATTTTAGGCTTCATTGCGAGCCATTTTCCGAGGACGACTTTTTGCTGATTCCCGCCGGATAAATAACGAACGACTTGATCAGCACTCGGGGTTTTGATCCGCATCTGCGCGATCATTTTATCCGAAATCGCATCCTCAGCCGCTTGGTTGCGAAAACCGCGTTTGCTGTCTCGTTGAAGAGCTGAAAGGCTAATGTTTTCGCCAACGGACATTTCCAAAATAAGTCCCTGCTTTTTGCGATCTTCCGGCGCGAGAGCGATTCCAGCTTTGATTGCATCTCGGGGGGATTGAATGGAGGCAGTTTGCCCTTCGATTTCAATTGAACCGCCGATTGCTGGGGTGACTCCAAAAAGTGTCGCCAACAGCTCCGTGCGACCTGCCCCGACAAGCCCGGCGACTCCGACAATCTCGCCGGCTTTCACTTCGAAATTCAGGGCATGTTTTGGATGAACCGGCGTGCGTAAATCAATTGCCTTCAACACCGTTTCGCCCGCCTCGTGAGGTTCGTGCGGGAAGTATTGCGACAAATCACGGCCGACCATCATGCTGACCATCTTGTCGTGGGTGATTTCTTTGCGTTCGATTTCACCTGCGTTGTTTCCGTCGCGTAAAACGGTGACGCGGTCGGAAAGCTCCTTCACTTCGCCGAGTCGGTGGGAGATATAAATAACGCTGACGCCTTTGCTTCTGAGGTCTTTGACCACGGTAAAGAGCGAATCCGTTTCTTTCGCAGAAAGGCTGGAAGTCGGCTCGTCCATGATCAGGACCCGGGCATTGATCGAGAGCGCCTTTGCAATTTCGACCATTTGCTGACGACCGATGGTGAGTTCTTCGACAAGAGTAGTTGGATCGACATCGAGCCCGACCATTTCAAGAAAGCGGGCCGCTTCGGCATTGATTTTCGCGTTGTCGATCAATCCCATTTTTCGAGGTTCACGACCAAGAAAGATATTCGCGGCGACGCTGAGGTTCCCTGCGAGGTTGAGTTCCTGGTGGATCAGGGCAATTCCGTTATCGAATGCATCTTGCACGCCATTGATGAAAACTGGTTTTCCGTCGACAAGAATTTCACCGCTATCTGGCGGTTGAACCCCTGCGAGAATTTTCATCAGGGTGCTTTTGCCTGCTCCGTTTTCGCCGATTACGGAAAGGACTTCACTTTCTTCCAATTGAAGATCGACTCCACCGAGAGCGATCACTCCGGGGAATTTTTTGGTGATGTTTTTGACTTCAAGGATCGGCATAACGCATCAAACACGGTTTTAGTAGGGCTTCGCAACTCAAAAAGTCGATTCCCACTTCGCAAATTCCTCGACGAGCTCGTTTCGTTTTTCAGATTCGGCCTCCGCAAGGTTTTGTGATTCGGGAAGATCGTCGGCAAGGTTGTAGAGCTGCCACGGAAGATTGGGTTTCTCGCGCACGATTTTCCATTCGCCTTTTCGAAGGGCAGCGTGAGTTCGGAAGTTAAAGTAAAAGGATTCGTGCGGTGATTGTGCGTTTGCAGTTAGGATCGGAAGGACGTTTTTCCCGTCGAAGACTATATCCGAAGGGAGTTCAACTCCGGCGAGTTTTGCCGACGTGACCAATAAATCAGATGACCAAAACGGCTCTGAAATCACGGTGTCCGGTTTGATTTTTCCGGGCCACCGAACCATTGCGGGAACCCGCAGCCCGCCTTCCCAACAGGTGACGCCGCCGCTGCGGAGGGGATCATTAATGCCGACATCAAGCCCCTTTCGATTCAGCCGAAAGCCGCCGTTGTCGGACATGAAAAAGAGAAACGTATTTTCGGCTACGCCAGTCTTGTCCAAGGTGTTCATGACCCTGCCGATCGCTGAATCCAGCGCAAAAACCACAGCGTCGTAGCGTCGCTTCGGGTCGCTTTTATCTGGCTTCAAGCCGAGTCCTTCGAACGCCCAATCGGGTGCCTGATAAATGTTGGGCTGTCCGGGCCGTTTGTTTCCTGCCGTTGGAAAATGCGGGGCATTGAATGGCAAATAACAAAACCATGGGCGATCCGAATTTTTGCTGGAACGAGTGATGAAATCGATTGCGGCATTCGCATAAATATCAGTTGAATATTCTCCTTCCCGCTTCAGTTCCTTAATCCCTTGGTAAAGATCATGTTTCTCGCGGTAATTGTGATGGTAGTAATCGAGGTTGCCAGATGCGTTGCCGATAAATTCATCGAAGCCGCGTTCGGTGGGGCGAGATCCGGGAGCGAATCCGATATTCCATTTTCCAAAACAACCGGTGGCATAGGGCGTCGCAGCGGTCTTTAGAAATTGGGGAATCAATTGCTCTTTGTGGTTCAAGCCCACGCCATAATTTCCGGCGACGCCTCCGAGTTGATTGATCAATCCGTGTCGTTGCGGGATTCGTCCGGTCAGCAAACATGCCCGTGAAACGGTGCAGGTCGGTGATGCTGTGTAGAATGAGGTGAGCCTCGCGCCTTGTTTGGTCAGCTTATCGAGGTTGGGCGACTTGATTGATGTTGCCTGATTGTAGCTTGGTAAATCGCCGTAGCCTAGGTTGTCGCACGTGATGATCAGAATGTTGGGAGGTCGTTCGGCGGTCGCCTTTGCCAAAAAGGAAACGCAAAGTAGAGCGGTGAGAACGGCAAAGCGGATCATGGGGTAAGTGTTTCAGGTGAAAAAAGAATCGGCAAGTCCGCAATGAATCTCCTATTTTTGAAGCTATGACTCGCATTGGTCTTATTTCCGCCGCCACCTATCGTTACCTTGATCAGCCAGTTCGCAATGGCTCGCATCACGGAACCGCGTTTGCTTCCACGTTTAATGGATTTGATGAAGCTGAAGTAAAAAAGCACGAATGGACTTTCGTTCGCGCCCAAGAGCGAATTGAGGGCGCGAAAGTCGTTAAGGTTTGGGATCGGGATAAAGCGTGGGCCGAGCGCCTTGCGAAAGCTTGCGACATTCCAATGGTTACGGATATGCCGGAAGAATGTTCAGATGATGTGGATGTCTGCATCATTGTTGATGATGGTTCCGGTGAGCAGTCGAAATATGCCGAGGCTCCTTTGCGAAAGGGGATTCCTACGTTTTGTGATAAGCCGCTCTCGATGACGGCCAAGCAAGCCAAGGCGGTCGCAGATCTCGCGCATGAAACTGGAACGCCGTTTATGTCATCCAGCTCGCTTCGTTTTGTACCGGATATTGTGGCGTTGCGTGATGAGGTTGAAAAGATCGGGCCGGTTCCCGTTTCTCAGGTTATTTGCGGAAACGAATTGGTTTATTACGGAATTCACGCGCTCTCGATGGCGTATTCAGTGCTTGGTGGAGGTGCGATTTCTGCGGTGAACGTGGGAAAAGAAGGGATGAATATTGTCCGTATTCGATTCGAAGACGACCGCGATGTCTTGCTCTTGGTTGGCGACCGGGACACGATGAGATCTGGATATCAGATAAGCCTTTATGGCAAAAAGGGATGGAAAACGGTGACACCGGATCTCAAAAATCTATATCGGTATTTGCTCGTGGAGTTTCTCGATTACGTAAAAACCGGCAAAGAACCTTATCCACTGGAGCAGGAGGTTGAACTGATCGCTGCGTTGGAAGCCGGGAAGCGTTCGC
Source organism: uncultured Verrucomicrobiales bacterium (assembly GCA_937891465.1). GTDB lineage: Bacteria > Verrucomicrobiota > Verrucomicrobiia > Verrucomicrobiales > DEV007 > JABDJT01. The sequence goes on from CALAHF010000165.1 coordinate 45,389, forward strand.
TTGAAGAAAAGCGCGAGGTGTTGATCAGCGAGATGTTTGAGTGATGGGCACCGTTTTAATTAGTGCTTCCACCTTAATCCGGTAACAACGCCAGTCAAAACGATCCCGATTCCGACGACCCATTGCGCTGTCTCATTTGGAATGGCAGAACCGATCACGATGGCCAAAATGATGCTTCCCCATAGACAGAAATTGAATCTCCAGTCGGAAAACCAGTTGATGATATCGAGGATTGTTTCCAGGAAGTGCATCGGATGCCTTCGGATTATTTGATCAATCCGAGGATCAAATTCGGAACGATTCCTACTGCGAAAATAGCGATGATCAGTAGCACCATCACCACTTTTGCAGGCATGGAGACGGGAATTGGGCCGTCGTTTCCTTCGGCAGGAGCGTTCCAGAACATCGATGCGATGACTTTGAAGTAGTAGTAAAAACCTGCTGCAGCACCAATAACACCGGCAGCAATCAGCCACCCGCACGCGCCGTTTTGGATGGCGAGTTTGAAGACGAAGAATTTTCCGAAGAATCCTGCGGTGAGCGGAACTCCTGCAAGTGATGCCATGGAAACGAGCAGTGAGAAAGCGAGGAATGGAGAACGTTTCGCCAAACCGGCATAGCCTTCGAGAGAGTCGTCTTCCTGCTGGTTGCGGACTGCTGTCATCACGAGGAATGCGAGCAGAGTCATCAGCAAATAAGCGCCGAGGTAAAAAGCAATGACTCCGATGGAAGTGTCTAAAAGCGGAGGTTCCTTTCCGTCTGCCACCAAAGTAATGGGAGAAGCTAGCGCCATTAGGAGGAAACCTGCGTGGGCAATCGATGAGTATGCTAGCAAGCGTTTGAAATTGGTCTGAGGAAGCGCTGCGAGGTTTCCGAAAAGCAGGGTCAAGATTGCGAGAACAACAAAGACGGCTCCGACTTTTTCTGAGAGATCACCACTTCCGAAAAAGCATCCTGAAATTCTGAGCAAGACGATGAAACCGGCGGCTTTTGATGCCACAGAAAGAAAGGCGGTGATCGGAGTTGGAGCACCTTGATAAACATCGGGAATCCAGTTCTGAAATGGCGCCGCGCCGACTTTAAAACCAAGGGCTACGATGATGAGCGCAAAGGCAAAGAGAGCTGCCGTCACGTTTACACTGTCTAAAGCGAGCTGCTCTTTGATCCCAGCGAGGTCCATCGTTCCGGTGACACCGAAGAGCCATGTGAAGCCATAGACGAGAAAACCGGTCGAAAGCGCACCGAGAATCAGGTATTTCACCCCTGCTTCGAGAGAGCCCACGTTTCGACGCATGTAAGCGACGAGGATGTAAAACGTGATCGTGACTGCTTCGAGTGAAACGAAGATCGAAGCAAGATTGTTTGCCGAAGCCATCCACATAAGGCCGGCACAGGCAAAAACGGGTAGCGTGAAAAATTCAGAAAGTCCCGATTGAGGGTGAGCTCCGTCTTCGGGCTTCGCGGTGTATTTCAGCAGCACACCACGAAATTCCGCAGACATGATGAGCACGATAATCGTTGTGAGAACGGCGATTCCTTTGAAGAAAAGCGAAAATCCTCGTGAGCCTTTCTCTGCATCGTAGAATTTCCAAAAGGGGCTGCCTTCAGTTGATTCGGGCCACGAAACTTTGAAAAGCAACAGGAAGACAACTGAGAGAACAAGCACGGCGAACCAGGCGATGTTGCGCTTGTCTTCCAGCTTCACAAACGCATCAGCCATCAGCATAACAAGGCCGAGGACGACAACGATGATTTCCAGATAATAAACCGGCATTACAAAAAGTGAGTTCGATGAATCAACAGAGTTGGTTCTTTTCGGTCGAAATAGAGTTCAATCAGCTCCCAATCAAGGTAAGACTTTCAAGGGCTGGGCGGAGGTATTTCAAAAGGATTTCAGGATAGAAGCCAACGAGCATTAGTGAGACTATTAGCAGCAATGCCGGAACGCGCTCGTTCCATGACATGTCTTTCGGTGTCTCTGTCGTTGTCAGTGGGCCCTTAAAGATTTTACGGAATGCGCGGAGCATATAGACCGCTGAGATGACAACACCCCAGAGCGAAATGATCGCGGCCCACTGAAGGAAGCTGAGCGGTGCATTTGCTTCCATTGGTTGAAAAGCACCGAAGAAGATCATCACTTCCGCTGCGAAGTTGGCAAATCCGGGAAGACCAATCGAGGCGAATGCAGCAAAGCCAAAAAGAAGGCCTAGCTTGGGAACGAGTTTGCCGAGACCGCCACCGAGCTTGTCGAATTCCAATGAACCGAAACGCTCACGAAGCGAACCGGCGAGGGCAAAAAGAAGAGCAATTGAAACACCGTGAGCAAACATCAAAAGCACCGCGCCGGAAATTCCGATGGTGCCTCCGGCTACAACGCCGAGGAAAACGTAACCCATGTGCATGACCGATGACATGCCGATCATCCGATCGAGTCGCTTCTGGGCAATCGTAACCAGACCGAGGATGATGATATTCCCCAAAAGGAGGACGAGCACCAGATTCATCCATTTTTCAGCACCTGCAGGAAGCATTGGGCCCGCGATCCGAATCAATCCGTAGAGGCCGAACTTTTTCAATACACCCGCATGGAGCATCGAGATGGGAGTCGGGGCGTCTGCATAGGCGTCTGGTGCCCAGCTATGAAACGGGAACAGCGAAACGAGAACTCCGAAACCAACGAGAAGCAGCAAGTAGATCCAGCTTTGAGTCGCCTCAGGGATCATTGTTTCACTGTCCTGCGCCCGGACGATCATTTCAGCGATCGAGAACGTGTCGTTCTGTCCGATATTCACGAAAAGTGCGATGAGACCGGCGAGTAAAATCAGTGAGCCAACGCCAAGGTAAATCGTGATGGTCCAAGCAGTGCGCTTCCGGTTCTTGCCGTGGCCATACATTCCGATCATTAAAAACGTCGGGATGAGCGCAAGCTCGTGGAAAGCGTAAAGGAAGAACAAATCCGTTGAGAGGAAAGCTCCGAGCGCTCCTGCAGCAATGAGAAGCGAGCTGATGTAATACAGCTTCGGACTTCCTTTGATCTTGCTTTCCGCCGGGCTCGCCCAAACTGCGGCGAGTGTCACGATAACGGTTAGCAGCATCAAAATAAGGCTCATTCCATCGACGCCAAAAGCTAACGCGAGCTTGGGGCTTTCCAGCAACACGCGGGATGACTCCAATTGGAAGACGGCTCCACCTTCGATGTTCACGTTGTAGGATTTGGCGGCCACCAAGCCGATGCCCAAATTAATAATTGCAGCCCCGATAGCTGTGAAGCGCGCAGGCGCACCGAACCCGATCGCCAGAGCGGCGAGGATTGGGAGAAAAACGAGGATTTCGAGAGAGCTCGGCATTTTCGCAGACTAAAGTGTATTTAAAAAAGGAGGAACCAAATGAGAGCGACGACGCCTGCCCCGAAGAGGAAGGTGTAGCCTTGTAAATTACCGACTTGGAACAAACGGAAGAATGAACCGGCTGTAAAAGCGGTCATCGCGGGAAAGCGAGCAACGACTGGATCGATGACGAAACGGTCGATAAAATCAAGCAGGCCAGCGATCGCATCCTGGAAAATAGCGATGAGACCGTTGTAGATTTCGTCGATGTAAAATTTATTCGCGAAAAGTGGAATGTTGATCCGTTCCTTTTCGCGACCTTTGTAAATCCAGATCGCCAAGCCAACACCGGCAATCAAGCCAAACAGTGACCACCCGAAGGTCGGATCGATTTCAGGAGCATGAGCGTATCCTTTGGCTTGAAGAAACTTTGCAATCGGCTTGTAGGCGGAAAAGAGTGCCAACACAGCCAGAATTACCAGCGGCACAAACATGATTTGCGGCACTTCTTTGGCGTGATCAGCATTTTCAGTTCGAGACTTCCCGAGGAAAGTCACGATGAAGAGGCGAGTCATGTAAAATGGAGTCAAGAACGCCACGATTAAACCGATAACCCAAGGAAAGTCGTGACCAGCTGCGTGAGCGGCGTGGAGAATGCCTTCTTTACTGAAAAATCCGCTGGTTCCGGGAACAGCGATCAAGGCCGCAGTTCCGATTGCAAAAGTCCAGAACGTGAATGGCATTTTTTTGCGAAGACCACCCATCTTCCAGATATTCTGTTCGTGATGGCAGCCAAAAATTATGGCACCCGCCCCGAGGAAAAGCAGGGCCTTGAAGAAAGCGTGAGTGTAAAGATGGAACATTCCAGCATCAGCACCTTGACCGGCAATACCTTGCGCCATGACCATGTAACCAAGCTGAGAAAGCGTTGAATAAGCTAGAATCCGCTTGATGTCGTTTTGTTGAAGCGCCATCAATGCAGCAACCAGAGCGGTGATCGCCCCTGTCCAGAGTATGACCGTCGCCGCCAGTTCGGATGCGCCGATCAAAGCTGATACCCGCGCTAACATGAAAACACCAGCCGCAACCATTGTCGCCGCGTGGATCAAGGCCGAAACTGGAGTCGGGCCTTCCATTGCATCAGGAAGCCAAACATGGAGTGGCACCTGAGCTGATTTGCCGATTGCGCCGCAGAAAATGGCGATAATTGCGATATCGAAGAGCGGTGACTTCGCTGCGTTTGCAACAATCTCCGGGGTGAATTTTGCAAACTCGATTTGTTTCGTCAACACCCACACCAACAAGATGCCGATCATAAATCCGAAATCACCAATTCGATTAGTGAGGAAAGCCTTTTTCGCGGCGTCAGCGGCAGAATCCTTGTTATACCAGTGGCCGATCAGAATGTAGGAGCTGACTCCGACCAATTCCCAGAAGATGAACATCATCACCAAATTATCCGCGAGGACGATTCCTGTCATGGAGAACATGAAAATCGAAAGCCCGGCAAAGTATCGCGCTTTACCGTCGTCGTCCTTCATGTAACCGAGTGAGAAAATGTGAACCAGCGTGCCGATAAAGGTCACGATGAACATCATGCCTTTCGCGAGAGGGTCTTTGTCACCGCCGACGAGAAGGCCAATGTTGACCTTAAATTCGAAAATCGAAATCCATGTAACCGGAACAGCTTTGCCCGTTGCACTGAAAAGCAAAATGCTGCAAACCAGCGTGATCAACACCGATCCAGTCGAAAGCAAGGCGCTGAGTCCCGGCATTTTTTTCAGGCCGAATAGGATCGAGGCCGCCACTAAAAGAGGCAGCAGCAAAATGATCCAGGCGAGAGTGTTTACGTCGTGCATTCTAAAAAATGATTATCCTTTCATCGAAGTGACGTCAGAAACGTCGGTGGTTTCGCGGGAGCGGAAAAGTGCCACAATGATTGCGAGGCCAACGGCAACCTCAGCGGCAGCCACGGTGATGATAAAAAAGAGAAGGACTTGTCCGTCGTAGTTAGGGACGCCATCAGTGGTGTTGAAGCGTGAAAACGCAACCAATGAAAGGTTCGCAGCACTGAGCATCAGCTCGAGGCACATGAAAATCACGATCAGATTGCGACGAAGTAAAACGCCAGCAAGACCGATTGCGAAAAGCAGTCCGCTTACAAAAAGGAAATGGTTGAGTGTCAGTTCAGTTTCCATCGTTGATTACTTCAACTCCTTTCTACTCAAAAGAATGACGCCGACCGTGGCAACCAGCAGAAGCACCCCGATAATTTGAATCGGGAACCAGTAGGTCGAGAATAACAGCTCACCAATTTCGTGAACATCGCTTTTGCCGCCTTCCGCCAGAGCTGGAATCGTTTCGTTACCGATTTTTGACTCCATCAAAACCTTCACAAGCGCTCCGGTGAATCCGCCGACAACCAGAACGGCTCCGACAATCGCACCAAATTTAAACGTTTTTCCTTCCTCTTCCTTTACATCCATCAGCATGATGATGAACAGGAAAAGCACCATGATGGCTCCGGCGTAGACGAGGATTTGAAGAATGCCGACGAGATAAGCGTCGAGCTGAATGAAGATCGCTGCCAATCCGAGGAAAGACAAAATCATCGCAAATGCGGACGAAACCGGGTTCTTATAAACCACGACGCCGATCCCACCGATCACTGCAATTGCTGCAAATATGTAAAACAAGAATGTCATTTGGGGAAGAAGGAGCTAGAAGCTGGAAGCTACGAGCTGGAATTCCGGATTGCGTTTGCGTAAGAAGTTAAAAGCCGCCCAACTTATGAGGCCTGTTCTAGAATCGGATTTGTATCGGCGTAATTTAGGTCTCGCGCAAGAATGAGTTGGTATCGAACTTCTTCCAAAGAAGCCTGAGAATAGTTGAAAAATTTGAGTTTGTCCGGCTTTCCACGGCGATGAAAGCCTTCCGCAATGTTTGAAGGAATTGAAACTGCAGCTCTCCTGATCTGAGATGTCAGTCCGTATGCTTCCTCTTTTGGAAACTGTTTCGAGATTCCGTAAACTGATAAAACAAACTGGTGTGCTTTTTGCCATACAATTAAATCTTCAAAGCTCTTTGCGGGATCAGACATTTCATCAAAAAATTCCAGCTACTAGCTCCAAGCTTCTAACTCCTACTTAAGGTCATTCCACTTGTTAACGAGTCCGTCGCGGACGCCGCCGATTTCGTAAAGCCGTTTTTTGTCATGGACCATCTCTTCGCGGCTTTCACCAGTGATGGAATAGTCCTGACGAAGGTAGATTGCCTGCTCCGGGCAGACCTCTTCACAAAGCCCGCAGTAAATGCAGCGGATCATATCGATTTCAAATTTCTTAGGTCGCTTCTCAACCTTTGCCCACTTGTCATCACTTGGAATTTCTTCCGGAATGATTGTAATGGCACGTGGCGGGCAGATAAACTCACAGAGCTGACATGCCACGCAGCGTTCGCGGTTTTGAACATCCGTGACGAGAGCGGGGGCTCCCCGATAATATTCAGGAAGATGGTCATCCCAACGCTCCTCTGGATACTGCATCGCATGATCGCCTTTACCGCGAAAATTCTTGATGAAGTGAGCCAGCGTAATGCGCATGCCACCGAACAAGGCTGGGAGATACAAGTGCTCCCACCATTTGAGTTTTGGACGTTTTACGACGATGGCCATTTAAAAAAGAATCTAGGAGTTAGAAGCTGGAAGCTTGAATCCGAAAAGTTGAGGTTTCACGAACCAATAGGGTTGGTTCATCGAACATACCCTGTTCGATCGAGGAAACTTGTGCTGCGGGAGTCGGCTCGGCAGGAGCCTCTGTCTCTTCCTTATTCAGTGGACCGGTAACGAGCCACAAAATGAGAGCTGTGATAACGATGTTCGCGAGAGCGATCTCGAAGAAGAAAACCCAACCAAGACGCATGAGTTGATCGTAGCGGAAACGAGGAAGAGTCCAGCGAACTACGATGAAGAAAAGAATGAACACGACCACCTTTGCGAGAAATACGCCGATGTGAACGAGGCCGTGCCAGAATGGAACGTCGGAGCCCGCTGCGTGAGTTAGCCAGCCAAATGGCAAGCTCCATCCACCGAGGAAAAGCGTTACCGCGAGTCCCGAACCGATGATCATCGCTGCGTATTCTCCGAGGAAGAAAAGCGCGAACTTCATCGAGCTATACTCAGTGTGATAGCCCGCAACCAGCTCGGTTTCACATTCAGGAAGGTCGAATGGAAGACGGTTGGTTTCAGCGAACATTGAGGTCACAAAGACGATGAACGAGATGAAAACAGGAATGACCAGCAGCCAGTTCCAGTTTTGCAAGCTTTCGCCCCACAGTGGAAGTAATGCCCAGCCGTTTTCTGCCTGATACTGGACGATTTTTCCCAAGTTCAGGTGACCGTAAATCATGAACAGTGGGATTACGGAAAGACCGAGGCTGATTTCGTAGGAAATCATCTGGCTGGTCGCTCGGACGCCACCTAGGAAAGGGTATTTCGAGTTCGAAGCCCACCCGGCGAGAACGATTCCGTAAACCGAAAGAGATGCGATCGCGAAAACAAAGAGCGGACCCACGTCGAGGTCGGCGATCACCATTTTTTCACCAAACAAAGTCGAGCCAAACGGAAGCACTGCGCACGTCATCAGCGCGGGAACCATCGTCAGCGCTGGTGCGAGCCAGTAATACCCAGTGCGGACATGTTTTGGAGTGAAGTCTTCTTTAAGAATGAACTTCAAACCATCAGCAATTGGCTGGAGCAAACCTGCCCAACCGACACGGTTTGGACCGATTCGATCCTGAATTAAAGCCGAAACGCGACGCTCAGCCCATACGGAGTAGGCCACCATCGGAAGGATTGTCAGGAATACCAAACCGATGATCTTCGCGGTAGAAATACCTAGAGAAACAAGATCGATGGCTGCGAGGTTCAACATGAGATTCGTTTAATAATTATCCAACAATGAGGCCCTGAGCTTTGCGCTCGGCTTCGCGTTCTAAAAGCGGAATGCGTTCGTCGGTTTCGATGAGCGGAAGTCCCAAATCACCGATTTGACCAAAGGTGATTCCTTCAAACTCAGGAACTTCGCCTGCAAGCTGAGCAAATAATTCAGTCGCTGCGTAAATTCCATTTCCACCACCAAGGGCCTGAATGAGATCGCGAACAATCTCCCATGCCTCGAGTGTTTGACCCGGACCTTCGATGCACTTGTTCAGACGCTGAAGGCGGCCGGTTCCGTTCACCATCGTGCCTGACTTTTCAGCCCAGCAAGCGCCTGGGAGAACCACGTCAGCAACTTCCGCCGTGGCATTAGCAAGCGGGTAGCTCGTCAAAAAGAAATCCAATTTAGCAAGCTCGTCAGCAGAGAAGCCTGCGTCGTCGATGATATTTTCCTGAAGGCAGACAAGCGCTTTGATGCGGCCTTGAGCAATCCCTTCTCTGATTTGATCAATCGTTGAACCAGGATTTTCCAGTCCAAGAATCAGCTTCGCTCCGTTGCTGTTCGGATTGCGGTCGGCAGAAATTAGGTAGCCGTCCGGCTCGCCTTCACGGGCAACCACATCGACGTGACCAGCATCGAGCTGTTTAGCGAGGCGATTGGTGATGAGCAATTCCTCATTGGTCATTCGAGCGGAACCAATGACTGCGATCTCGCTGCCATCAAGCTTTAAAAGCGCATCGGCAGAGGTTTGCATTGCCCCGTTCCAAGTGGCAACACGGTGATTCCCGCTCTTTTCGTCACGAACAAGTGGATCGGTGAGACGGGCTTCGCTATTGATCCAATGGATGTTCAAACGATGCGAATCCGGCATCCAATTAGAATTCACATTGTTGTTTTGACGTGGAATGACTCGGTAAATTTTTCCTTCACGCGCAAACACGGTGATGTTCGCTCCGGTTGCGCAGTTTACATCGATCGTCTTAGTCTCCTTCATGAACCAAACGCGCATCTGAAAGCGGAAGTCATTGGAGGTCAATGCACCAACCGGACAAAGGTCGGCTGTGTTGAGAGAATAATTACTGGTAAGTTCGTGCCCTGGATGAATCGTCAACGTCGTGTGGCTTCCGCGATCAGTGAAGCCAAGCACAGGCTGATCCGCGATTTCGTCCATGAAACGGATGCAACGGCTGCACATGATACAACGCTCGTCGTCGAGACGAATTCGAGGTCCAATTTCGACGTTTTTCGGCTTTTTAACCTTTTGCTCACGGAAACGGGACTCGCCTTTTCCGTGCTCAACAGAAAATTCCTGAAGGCTGCATTCACCGGCCTGATCACAAATCGGGCAATCCAGCGGGTGATTAGCGAGAAGGAGTTCCATCACTCCCTTGCGACACTCTTCAGTCATCTCGCTCTCGGTGCGGATGCCCATATTTGGAGCGATCGTGTTTGCACACGCAATGACAGGACGTGGAATCCACGAAATCGGAACGTGACCGTCTTCATCCGGCTCTACAGGATCCGATCCCGGTGCTGGACGTGGTGGCATGCCCATTTCAACCAAACACATGCGGCAGTTGCCCGGCGAAGTGAGCTTCGGGTGGTAGCAATAATGCGGCACCTCGACACCGACCTCCTTGCAGGCCTCAATCATACGCGTGCCTTTCGGGAAGGAATGCCATTCCCCGTTGATCTGTACGTCGATAAGATCTGGCTTCACTTCGCTCATAAAAGTCCGGCTGCAGCCAATTGCGCTTCGTTGTTCACTTTCTCACCTGCTAATTCCGGATTGGTATCAGCGACGAGCTCGTCTTTAAATTTCTCAATGAAACTCTCGGTCGGCCAAGCGCTTGCCTCACCAAAAGCACAAATCGTGCGGCCATCGATGTTTTTTGCAACGTCGTAAAGCGTGTCGATATCGGTTGGACTCGCAGTTCCACCGACCAAGCGGTCTGTAATTTTTTTCATCCAGAGCGAACCTTCGCGGCATGGCGTGCATTGCCCGCAAGATTCGTGCGCGTAGAAAGCATTGATGTTGTTCAGCACCCAGCTAATCGAACGACTGTCGTCGATTACAATCACGCCGCCTGAACCGGCCATTGATCCGCACGCTGCAAGCGTGTCGAAATCCATCTTAATATTCCAAATATCGATCTCCTTGGCATCATCACCGCGACCGACTTTAAAAGTTTCACCTGCACGAAGCACTTTTGCAGAAGAGCCACCTGGGATAACGGCTTTGAGCTCGCGGCCTTCTTTCAATCCACCGCAGACGTCGTTGATCAGCTCACCCATGGTGAGAGAACCCACTTCAACCTCATAATAACCGGGCTTTTGCACGTCACCGCTGACGCAGAGGATTCGTGTTCCGGTATTATTTGGCGTTCCGATTTTCGCCCACTCTTCACCGCCGATGCGGAGAATGTGACCCACGTGACAGAGCGTTTCCACGTTGTTCACGATTGTCGGGCAAAGGTAAAGTCCCATCGCTGCCGGGAAATACGGCGGCTTAATCCGAGGATAAGGGCGTTTGCCTTCGAGAGATTCAATCAAGCCCGTTTCCTCACCGCAGATGTAAGCGCCTGCGCCGCGATGAACGTAAATTTCCAGATCGAAATCGGAACCAAGAACATTGTCACCAAGGTAATTCTTGGCGCGCGCTTCTTCGATCGCCGCTTCGAGAATCTGAGCGCCTTCAGGAAATTCTTCGCGAATGTAAATGTAAGCGAGCTTCGCTCCGACGGCGAAACAAGAGATGATCATCCCTTCGATCAGTTGATGCGGATCCTGATGAATGATGTAGCGATCTTTAAACGTGCCCGGCTCAGATTCATCCGCGTTGCAGATGAGGTAAACTGGCTTGGTATTGTTTGGTGGGAGAAACCCCCACTTAACACCGGTTGGGAAACCAGCACCGCCACGACCACGCAGACCACCGGTCTTCACTTCAGTCGTGATATCACCAGGCGCCATTTTCATCGCCTTTTTCAAGACCTCATAGCCGCCGTCTTTCTCGTAGGTCTCGATCGACTGATCCCAGCCTTCGCGATCCACGTTTTTGAAGATCATTCGCCGCTCTTTTGGATGCGGCTCTTTCCCGGAGATGTATTTCACGTCACTCATCAGAAAAATCAGTCGTATTTCGCAAGGAGTTCGGCCGCGTTGGGCACTGCTTCGTGAAAATCGTCATTCACCAGACAAACTGGGCCTGTTCCGCAGGATGCGAGACACTCGGCGAATTCGATACTAAACTTACCATCAGGGCTGACGGCGATTGGATGGTGGTGATCCGTTCCGGACCGGTCAATGTTCGCCGTTTCGCACAACGCATCCATCAGTTCCGCGCTTCCTGCCATCGCGCAACTCAATGTGCGGCAGACGCGGATGTGAAATTTCCCGGGAGCCGATTGGCGAATACCTGGGTAAAAGGTCACCACTTCCAAAACCTTAATCGGCTCAAGCTCCAACTTTACAGCAATCCACTCGACAGCCTCTTCGGAAATGAATCCGAAATGATGCTGGAGTTCGTGAATCACCGGCAAAACCGCCGAGCGTTTGCTCACCGGATAGTGCGTGATGCGCTGGTCGACTTTTGTTTCGACTTCGGCTGGAACTTCAAATGACATTAAAAAATAAAATTTCGAATCAACAGGGTTGGGTTGGCGATCAAACAGGGTCGGATCGTCAGCGGTCACATTCTCCCATCACAAAGTCCAAACTTCCCAAAATTGCTGCGACATCACTCATCATGCAGCCGGGAAGCAATTTGTGGAGAATGCTGAGGTTAATGAAAGACGGGGCTCGAATTTTCAGGCGATAGGGAACCCCGCCGCCTTTCGAGTGGATGTAAAAGCCGAGTTCACCTTTCGGGTTCTCGGCTCCAAAATAAACTTCACCTTCAGGCGCATCCAAGCCTTCGGTTACAAGGATGAAATGGTGGATCAATTCCTCCATGCTCATCAAAACGCGGTCTTTTTCAGGAAGCGTCTGCTTAGGGTCAGTCACGTTGATCGGCCCGTCTGGCATCGTTTTAATCACCTGTTTGATGATTTTGACCGACTGCTTGATTTCTTCCATCCGCACGAGATAGCGATCATAACAGTCGCCGTGCTCGCCAATCGGGATATCAAAATCGTATTGCTCGTATCCAAGGTAGGGATTCGACTTCCGTAAATCGTGTTCGATTCCGGAGCCGCGGAGGTTCGGGCCGCTAATTCCGTAGGAAATCGCGTCTTCCGGTGTGATAATCCCGACGTCCTTTGTTCGATCGAGGAAAATCTTGTTTCGTGAAAGCAGGCGATCGACTTCATCAATCGTCACCAGCATTTCCTCCATGAATTTCTCAACCGCTGGAATGAAACCGTCCGGCAAATCGCGGATCTGACCACCGACTCGCGTATAACTCGTTGTGAATCTAGCACCTGTGAGCTGTTCGCTCAAATTATAAACCGTTTCACGGTGCTGAAAAGTGTAGAGGAAAACCGTCATCGCACCGACGTCCATTCCGTAAACGCCCACGCCCAGAAGGTGTGAGGAAATTCGCGCTAATTCACAGCAAAGCACTCGCAAAGCCTGACCGCGCGGTGGCAATTCCCATCCGAGAAGTTTCTCAACCGCACAGGCATAAGCAACGTTGTTTGCCAGCGGAGCGAGATAATCCAAGCGGTCCGTATAAGGCACGAACTGATTGTATTGCATGCTTTCCGCGATTTTTTCATCTCCACGGTGCAAGTATCCAACGTCCGGCTCTGCTTTTGATACCAACTCACCGTCCAGTTCAAGAATCAGGCGAAGCACGCCGTGAGTCGCTGGGTGTGATGGTCCCATATTCAAGACCAGTTTTTCGCCCACCAAATCTTCAGTTGTCTGGTGATAGCCTTCCGCGTGCTGCATCGCTTTAGCGGCAGCATCGGGGGCTTCAAATTCCGTAGTGGAAGTCGTCGACATTAAAGGCAGGTGGTAAAATCAAAAATAGACTCGGCGCGAGTATCGGTTCGTGATTTTCGATGGTCAAGGCGACTTTGTGAAAAATTTCACAAAGTCTGATTCAAACCTCTCAAAATCTTCTTCAAACGGATCTCTAAGTTTGTCCATGCGAATGATGATCCCAAATGCGTCTGTTAATCTCGTAAATTCTTCGCTACCCACCCATCGATTTTTTGCGTCTTCTGCGCGTTTTTGCGGCAATAAAAAACCTCATTCCGAAATCCTCACCGGAGCCTCTCGTTTGATTCGCGCCTGGAAATCCCCGAGGCCATACCAATACGTGGGCTGATTCAAATCGACTTCAGCGAATGCGATGGTGCCCCACTCGTTGGCTTCTGAAATCCGATCGCCTTCGCGGTTCCAAATCGCTGTTTTCATCCAATCATTTTCGTGATTCGTGTAGGTCGAACTGACGAGGTAAACGCCGTTTTCCGCGCAGCGGGCCGCCGCCAAACGCGGATTTCCTCCCCAAATTGGAAGAGCGATGATTTCGGCACCGTTCATGGAAAGTTCGCGAGCAACTTCGGGGAAAAAGACATCGTAGCAGACCATCAGCCCGATTTTTCCAAAACGGGTTTCGAACACGGGGTAGTCAGTTCCCGGTGAAATACCTTTTTGGATTTCTTCACGAGGAAGCGTCACCTTCCGATATTTTCCGGTGACTTTCCCGTCAGGACCAAGCAGCACGGCGACGTTGAAAACTTCGTGTCCGGCTCGTTCTGCTAAACCTGCAACGATGTAGCAATCGTGTTTTTTGGCAAGTTCTCCGAAGAATTTCGTTGTCGGTCCAGGGATCGATTCAGCGACGCTGGCGTAGTCGCTCGTCACATTTTTGCAGGTCAAAAGCTCGCCCAAAACAATCAAATCGGCTTTCTTTTTCGCAGCTTCTTCGATCAGTGGGACCAGCAATTCACGATTCACTACCGGCGATTTTTTATCGTTATCCGATGCCATGTTGTGATGCACCGCCGCCAATTTCACGAGGCGTGGTTTGACCGGGCTTGCCGGAACAAGGTTCACGTTTTTCCATAAAACCGAACCCGCTTCGGTCCATCGCAGATGAAGTTGCACGTGGGCTTCCGTTGCTTTTTCGGGAGCCTCATAAATTTCCTCCACCAAAACGGAGCCGTCTTTATTCGTTTTTTTATCGCGCGGAAAATCGGGCTGAGCCGGGCCGGTATCTTTTCCGAAATACGCCGGATTGATTTTGTGAGGGCTTTCGACGCGCTGCCCGTTGGGGCCATACCATTCAATTCGCACCACACAGCTGCGTCGCGGATGTTCGATGCCAGTTGCGAATCGAGTTGTCTGAAATTGATAGTTTTTTCCGCCTTCCACTGCAAAAACCCTCTTCCAATAGCCGTTCGTGCCTTTTTTCTGAGCCGTGAGCTTCAGGTTCTTATCGTCTGTTTTTTCAAACAATGGCGCGATTTCATCACGCGGCGATTCCTTCGTCCACGCGGAGTTTTCAGCAGAGAAACCTAAATTTGCTAGCAGGAAGACGATTGCGATAAGCCATTTCATCCCACGATTTTAATGCGTTCCCTGCTTGCGCGAGAGCTAAAAACCGACTTTTTTGCGCCGTGTCAGAAATTAATTTCAAATTCGGGAACGAAACTCTCATCAAAGTGCTGGATGGCGCTTCGGCCCGTTTGCGTTCGCTATTAAAAAAGCAGGGCCGACTCGACGAAGGTGCGCTTCGCGTGGCGGTTGTGGGCGGCGGCTGTTCCGGCTTGCAATACAAGATGGATCTTGTCGATGGCCCTCGAAACCGCGACATCATGGTCGAATCCAACGAAGTGCGCGTCGTGATCGATCCCAAGAGTGCGTTGTTCGTGACTGGTTCAGAGCTCGATTTTTCTGACGACCTCCAGCAAGGTGGCTTCAAAGTCACGAATCCAAACGCTGTCGTGACCTGTTCCTGCGGCGAAAGTTTTGCAGCCTGATTTCAAAATTCGGAGCAAACGGAATTCCCGAAAATTCCTCCCCATTCTTTAAAATTCCCGTTAAAAAAACGGAGCATCAAGAATTCCAGAAAGTCGCGCTCTTGAGCGTCAGAAACTCAAAACGCGATCCGGCACCCGGCCGCTGCCGCTAATCTTCAGGGCATTTGAAAAAACATCTATCACGCCAAATGCATTGGTGTCAGGGGTGTCGACCATTCCTTGAACGGTTACATAATGAACGCCGTTTCGCTCGGCATAGTTCCCAGCGTGATTGTGACCGTTGAACCAGGCGATAACGGTGCCGGAAAATTTGTCGATCACAGTGAGAACTTCCTGATCGTTCCAGAGGTTGTGTGAATTGTCAGGCAGGATTGGGTAGTGGCAGGAAATGATGGCTTTTTCACCGGCTGTTTTGGCTTCCTTCAACTGAACTTCTAGCCACGCGAGTTGCTTTGGCCCAATCGCCGCATTCCAACTGTGGGCGCTCTTGCGTTTTTTGGCTTTGAACTCCGCCAGCATTTCACTCGCTTCTTCATGAATTGCAGATCCAACTGGCTGGGCAAACGTGCTGATCTCAGTTCCATCGAGAAAAATGAATCGCAGTCCGTTTTTTGAAAATGCGTAGTAGGGATTTTTGATCCCCATTTTTTCTGCGACTTTCGGTTTATCATCTTCATCGACTGAAAAATCGTGGTTCCCCAAAATCTGATGAACCGGCGTTTTTAATCCACGAAGCGGCTCAAGGATATCGTCAAAGCTTGCAAATTTCCGATCAATCAAATCGCCGAGGTGAATTGAAAAATCGACTTCGGCTTCGTTGATCGATTTCACAGCGGTGCCGAGTTTTTGGATGCTGTTGCGGTAGTGTCGAATTCCGCCGGGATCAGCGTCCACGTACTGAGCATCGGCAATCAGCCCTACGGAATAGAGTGGCGCATCATCTGCGAAACCCGAATTCGGAATCGACGCAGCGGCGGCTGTCGAGGTGGCAATAAATTTGCGGCGAGTGATCATTTTTTATTAGGTTTGGTTTGGGGTGCTCGAATGGCTTGTCCGGGAAAAACATCGGCGACGATCACGGAATCGCGAACGACAACCGTTCCGTCAACGATGACAAAAGGGATGCCGCTGGACATTTTTTCCGCCTCTGTAAAAGTCGCTTTATCGATAACGGTTTCAGGATCAAAGAGCGTTAAATCTGCATCAGCTCCAACTTTGCAACGTCCCTTATTTTTCATTGCTGGCACTCGGGTCTCAAGTCGTTGGGCGGGCATAAGCGAAATTTTTCTGAGAGCCGTCATTAAATTCAACTCGCTCCGCTCGCGGCAATAAAATCCCAGAATCCGCGCAAACGTTCCAGCGTTTCTGGGATGCCCCTTCAATCCATCTGACGCAATCAGAGCGGTCGGATGTTTGATTGCGTTCGTTACAATTGCTTCAGTATTGGAATGAACGATGACAAGCCCTCCCGTTTTTCGATAGTTCTCGAACGACTCTTTTGTAAGGCGCTCACCTGTCGCGCCCCACTGCAAGTCTTCGTAGTCCAATTGAAAATCCTCCTGCCAGCCATCTCCAAAAATCGCCGATTTTATATCCGTCATTCCCGCGGTGTAGGGATAAATCTCGCTGCTGACTTTGATCCCGTTTGCCTGTGCTTCGCTGACCATTTGCAAAAGACGTGGCGTTTCTCCTGCGCCGGTTGCTTGCAGATGGACGACTTGTAATTCCGCTCCGGTAATCGCTGAGGCGGCAATCACTTCCTGAAGTCCCTCGTAACTGTCTTTGCGACGGGTGCGAAGGTGGACATGGCAAGGGGCGTTGTAGTTTGCGGCGACGCGGAACATTTCCAAAATCTCCCATCGTGTTGCCGCGGGGGTATAAGCTAGGCCAAAGCCAACGGTGACAGCCCCTTCGTCCAGTCCGCGTCTGATACCGAGTTTGAGTTCCTCAAGCTGTTCCGGCGAGGCTTCGATCGTGGCTGCTTTTGAATCGGATTTTGGCAGGAAGGACGGGAAATCTCCCATCACTTGCATGCGAACCTTGAGGTGCCCGATCGCTACCCCGTGATGAAAGGGGAGCTTGCCGGCGTATTTTGCATACCACGCGGCGACGTTAGCGGTTCCGACTTCCAATTCAAAGACGCTAGTGACGCCGTCCCGGATTTTGAATCGAACAGAATCGGGATCCCAGGCGTGTTGATGCAAATCGATGAACCCCGGTGCAACGACTAATCCGGAAGCGTCGATGGAGTCCTTGCCCGAAAGGGCCGTTTTGCTAATTGCGGCAATCTTTCCTTTCACAATTCCCACGTGCCGGATTTCGTCGAACCCCGATTCGGGATCCATGACCCGTCCGTTTTCTAAAACGAGATCGAACGAGTCCTGAGCAGATCCCGCCATCGTTAGCGAAAGCAGGATGAAAAAAAACGATCGAACAGGGTTCATTCATTGATTCAACCCTGTTGGATCGATTTGGTCGATTCCGAAATCGCCATGATCCCGACGATTCCATCGAATATGGAAGAGCTCGGCTGGCCCCTGGCGGTGCGTGAACGCGAGGAATCCATGCTTCATTTTACAGCGAAAGAAATCTTCGTCGACCGCGTAACGTTTTCGGCGATAGTTCGCTGACTTTAATCACTACTATGTTTCGCGCCATGTTTACCGTGGGGGGCTTCACCCTCATGAGTCGTCTTCTCGGGTTTATCCGGGATAAATTGATCGCCAACCTCCTCGGAGGCGGGCATCTCGCGGATGTGTGGATCACCGCGTTTCGATTGCCAAATTTGTTTCGCCGAATTTTTGGCGAAGGGGCGTTCAACGCTGCGTTCGTGCCGATGTATTCCCGGAAAATCGAGGAAGAGGGCGACGCGGCAGCGGATGACTTCGGGAGTCGGGTGACGTCGCTGATGTTCGTCATTTTGATCATTTGTTTTGTGGTGTGTTTCATCTTCATGGAACCTCTGGTGAGAGTGATCGCAGCGGGTTTTGAGGGAAATAAATTTGAATTGGCGGTCGATGCGTCGCGAATCACGCTGGGGTATTTGATCTTTGTCTGCCTGATGGCGGCGTTCTCGGGAGTGCTGAACAGTCGCCGCGTCTTTGGGACGCCATCGTTCGCCTACGTCCTGCTCAACATCGTTTTCATCGTCGGGATGCTGATCTTTCTGCCGGAGGCATTTGGCCTGAAAATGATGACTGAACCTGCTGAGGCTTTCACGGTTCCGGTTGAAACTCTGACGGAAGCGCAAATTGATAGCGGTGCTTTTTCGATGTTCACGGAACGACAGCAGGAAGCGGTCAAAGTGCTGGGCTGGTGTGTTCTCGGGGCTGGTGTTTTACAGCTTGGACTGGTGATGATTTCTGCCTATCGAAATGGAATTCGTTTCCGTTTTCGTCTGCCAAAAATCGATTCTGATGTGAAGAAGCTTGGTCTCCTAATGACTCCGGGGCTGGCCAGTGCAGGGGTTCAGCAGATCAATCTTCTCGTAGGGCAAACGGTCGCAAGTCTGCAAGGCGGAGGGCAGTCGATGATTTTCTATGCGGATCGAATCAATCAATTGCCTTTCGGGTTGATTGGTATCGCGGCAGGAATTGTGCTTTTGCCGGAAATCGCGCGGAGTTTGCGCGGCGATGGAATAGAGAAGGCGCGAGAAAATATTGCTCGGGGAATTGAGATGTCCCTACTCATTGCGCTCCCCGCAACGGTGGCAACATTGGTCATTCCAAAGGAGATGATTTATGCGCTTTTTGAAGGAGGAAGATTCACCGCCGAAAACGCAAGTGATGCTGGAAGGGCACTCGCTGCTTTTGCAATTGGAACACCGGCTTACATCATTGTCCGAGTTTTGCAGACGGGATATTTCGGGCGGGAAGATACCAAAACGCCCATGCGATTCACGATAGCGTCGGCTGCGACGAACATTGTTTTGGCTTACCCGTTTTACCTCTGGATGGGGCCGGCTGGTTGCGCGTTGGCGACTTCAGTTGCAGGATGGGTAAACGTCGTGCTGCTCTGGGTTGGCCTCCGAAAAGATGGCTTGTTACGAATGGCAAAAGGATTCACGAGTCGTGGCATTCGCATGCTGATTTCCTCGGCTTTAATGGGCGCAACGGTCTGGGCTGCGGCTCATTTTTCGAATCCGTGGCTGATGGCGCCTGGCCAATTTATTCAGCGGGTTGCAATCCTCTGCGTGATTTGTGGACTGGGTATCGTGGTTTATTTCGGCTTTGTTTTTGTGACTCGTGTCTATTCAGTTGCTGATGTGAAGGCTATTATGAAACGAGGCGGAGGTGGTAAATCTGACCAGTCTAAAACCGAAAGCTGATTGTAGTGGCGAAAATTCGGCGGTTCGGTTTTAATGTGACCGAACCGTATGAATAGCTCGCTTATCATTTTTATTGTCCTTCTCGTCGTCGTGGCGCTGTATCTAATCATTGTCTACAACGGCCTCGTCAGTAAGCGAAACATGGCGCGGAACGCGTTTAGCAGCATCGATGTGAATTTGAAAAAACGTGCGGATCTGATTCCGGCGCTGGTCAATACGGTGAAAGGCTACGCCGCTCACGAACAGGAAACGCTGGCTCGGGTGATTGAGCTTCGAAACCAGATTCAAAATGCGGAAACTGATGGCGAACGCTTCCGGCTGGAAGGGCAGGTGGGGCCGGAAATGGGGCGGCTGTTTGCGCTGTCTGAGAGTTATCCCGAACTGAAGTCGAATGAGCAGTTTTTGAATCTGCAGCGAAACTTGACGGAGATCGAGGAGCAGATTTCCGCAGCGCGTCGCGCATACAATGCTGCCGTTTTTGAAATCAATAATTCGGTTGAATCTTTCCCCACAAATTTAATCGCAGCAAAATTCGGCTTTACGCGACATGACTTTTTCGAAGCCAATGCATCCGATCGCGCAATTTCATCAGTGAGTTTCTAATGCCATGCTCGATATCGAATCCATCATTGCCAACGTCCAGCCGACTCTTGCACACATTGAGCCAGACCGGCTCGCCTACAAGAAAAAGTCGGCCACGTTCATTTCGGCGATCGCAATCGCGGTCGTGGCGAGTCTTTTGACCGGTTTCATTTCTGATCAAATCATTCCGTTTGCGATTGCTGCTGGCGTCGTGGCGATCATTTCGGGTATTGTATACGCTTTTACCGTTGGAAAACTGGGCGCCGCGTATGTCGAAAAATTCAAGAGCATCGTGATCCCTCAGGTGCTGAAATTAATTGATCCCAATCTCGGTTATGATGCGAAGAGGGGAATCGACCGCGACACGTTCAATCATTCCGAATTATTCACGACCAACCCGGATCGCTACAAGACCGAAGATTTGGTCTCTGGAAAATTCGGCGATACCTTTCTCCAATTGGCAGAAATTGATGCCGAGGAACGTCGAACCCGAACCGATAGCGATGGCAAATCGGAAACGTATTATGTGACGATCTTCGACGGGCTTTTATTGATCGCCGATTTCCACAAAGAATTTCACGGGCGCACCTTTGTTTTTCCTGACAATGCCGAAAGCTCCTTTGGCAAATTGGGACGAATGTTCCAAAAAATGGCGGGTCGATCCGGCACGAAATTGGTTCAGCTCGAAGATGTGGAATTCGAAAAGGCGTTCGCGATTTATTCAAACGACGAAATCGAGTGCCGCTACATTTTGAGCACCGCAATGATGCGCCGACTGCTCGATATGCGAAGCCGCTTTGGCCAAAAAGACATCCGATTCGCGTTCAAAGACTCCTGCGTTTGGATCGCCGTTCCGCACCCGAAAACTTATCTCGAGCCAAGCACAGGGAGACCTTCGACCGATCCGACTCAGATTCGACGCATGCTCGAAGAATTGAAAAGCTTCCTCGATATCATCGAGGAAATGAGCCTGAATACGCGAATTTGGTCGAAACAGTGAAGCTCCACGAAGCAAGGAAGGGCGTCTTTCCAAGCGCCCTTGCTCCTTGTTACGAGATGCGGTCGCAAAAATTAAATGTGGCGTTAGAGCGTTGGCAAAAAGCCGATCAGATAGCCTGTTTTCAATTGTCGGATTTAAACTTTCAAATTTAACTTTTAAAATTCACGACATCAGATTGCCGAATCCAGCAATCGTTTGGCCGTTCCTCGATCCCTCCCTTCTTCTCATGCTTTTTGGGTGGGAAAGGTGGGAAAAATCGAATGCCAAGAGTGCGGGCGTCTTATTTTAAAGGTTAAAATTTTAAGTTTAAATCCGAATAGTGGCTAGCGGATCGCGGAATTCGATTTTCCGCTCACGCTTTTTGCGCTCGTGTCATACGAAGCAACAGGGTTGGTTCGCCGAACGTACCCTATCACTTCGTAAAAGCCAAAGTCACGCGTTCAACCACCCGATCACCGCATCAATCATCGGCTGCAATCCGTCGTCGGAAAACACATGGCTTGCGTCCGCGACTTCCATCAATTTCTTGTCGCCCGTCGTCGCTTTTTCGAAAATATCGTGGCTTTCCTGAATCGGCACCACGTCATCCGCAGTGCCGTGAACGAGGAGCCATGGCACTGAAATTTTTTCTCCCTGAGCCAGCACGTTGTCGATGGAATTCATGTCATCGACGAATGTCTGCGCATACGGGCAGTCTTCCTCATCCCACATGAAACCAGAGTCCGGGGTTTGATCACTGAACTCAACTTTGTTGAATTTTGCGGTGTAAACCATCCCCGCGAGCGAGATCAGTTTTTTGATTCGAGCATCACTGGCCGCGCGAATCACTCCAACCGCGCCACCCATGCTGTGGCCAACAACCGTGATGTTTTCATAACCGGCCCGCTCGGCCGCATCGATCATCGCACCGAGATCGCCAACCTCTTTGCTGATTGTTGAATTTCGAAATTCGCCTTGGGAATCGCCGTTTCCTGAAAAAGAAAACCGAATGGCATTCTGGCCTGCCGCTGCCAATTGATCCGCAAACGTCCCAATCCAGGGACGATCTTTGTTTCCCGTCACACCGTGCCCGATCAACACGAGATTTGAGAAATCTTCCGAATTTCCGTGAAAGGCGTAGTCCAGCTTTTCGCCGGCAGAGTTGAAAATATCAGTCGTCATTTAGAGGTGTGGGTCAAAAGTTTTATTTCGAGAATCGGGATAGTTCAGTTGATTGTTGCGTCGAAAATTTTCACCGTGTCAAACCACTGGCGGAAACTGTCGACGAAAACGGTGTGATCGTCGTGAACTTGATATGCGTTGTGACCTTCGACATCATCAAACTCAAGAATGAGCGTGTAGTCGTAGCCATTGTCGGTCACTGGTCGCTCAGGAGTCGCTGCGGCGCTTCCCCAGTTGCCTTTTTTAACAACATCGATCTCGAAAAGCGCTTCCATGCCTTTTTCGAAATCTGATTTCTGCTCTGCGGTGAGCCCATCGATTAGCCAAAAATATACACTGTGTCGAACCATGATGGCGCGAGATTAAGGCAGTCGTTTTGAGACTGCAAACAGGAAAATGGATTGCCCTAATGCGTTACAAACAGATCACTGGACAGAATCACGCTCTTCACGGTAATATTTAGGCATGATGAAAAGTTTTGGAAGTGTGGTTGTCGGGCTGTCCGCTTTAGTTTGTCTTTCGGGGCAAACAGCGAAGGCAGAATTAAGAGTTCCAAGTTCCGTTTTCACAATGGAAGAGCTTGATGAAGCCAAAGCGAAGGCAGCCAAGGATGAAGAGCCGCTTATTATTGTTTACACTGATCCGGGCACGACATGAGGCCCTTGTTTGGCCACCAGTTCGGAGGCCTTTAAGTCGTTTCGCTCAGCCGGTGTGGTTGTTTTTGCGAATTCAAAAACAGAATCCAGTTCATTGCCTGCGGGCGTGAGAGATGTTCGCGCAAAAGGCGGAAGCACAATTCCAATGGTGTTTGTCACCACGGCGGATGGTTCGAAAGGAATCGATGCAGTGACTTACGCTGCGATGAAGGAAGACATGCGTGATGCGGTGAAAGCGCTCAGGAAAACACTGGAAAAAGCGGATGTTCTTGGGGGTGGTGCTGAAGCTGAGGATACTGAAACTGAAGAAACCGCAGCTGCAGAATCAACCGAAAACAAGCTTTTCGCCGAGTCTCAGCAGTGGACCAATTCAGATGGAAAGCCAATTACCGCAGCGATCAAAGCAGTCGAGGGTGGTCAGGTGAAATTCATCATGGCTGATGGGCGTGCTTTGGATTACGCGCTCGAAAAGCTGTCTGCCGAAAGCCAGAAGAAGATTTCCGAGATTCAGGCGAACTAAATTTCGTCGGATTCGCTAGCCGATTTTCAAAAAGCCACTTCGCTTCAGTGCGGAGTGGCTTTTTTGTTTTCACGAATCAGCCCTGTTCGATCGAAATTTTGGAAACTCACAGCTCCCCAACTTCCATCCATTTGCGCTCTTCCCAGCTTTTAATGCCGAGTTCCGCGAGTTGAACGCCTTTTGCGCCTTCCATTAAATCCCATGGAAATTCCTCATCGAGAGCGACGTGGCGGAGAAATTTTTCCCACTGAATTTTGAAGGCGTTTTCGTAATTCGTTGCGTCGGGGACTTCCTGCCAGCCTTCGCGAAAATTGATCGGCTGATCGATATCCGGATTCCAAACCGGCTTTGGCGTCGCGCCGAGTGATTGAATCCAGCATTTCCGAAGCCCGACAATCGCAGAGCCCTGCGTGCCATCGACTTCCATGACGAACAAATCATCGCGTCGCACGCGGATGTCCCAGGAGCTGTTGAATTGGCAAATGATGCCGTTCTCCAGCTCGAACGTCGCGTAGCAAGCATCGTCCGCCGTGGCTTTGTATTTGTTGCCGTTTTCGTCGACACGCTCAGAAATATGCGTCGCACCAAGACAGCTCACGCCTTTGATTTTCCCAAAAACATTGTCCACCAAATAACGCCAGTGACAGAGCATATCGATGATGATTCCGCCGCCGTCTTCTTTTCGGTAATTCCAACTCGGGCGCTGCGCGGGCTGATCGGCATCGTGCCCCGTGAAAACCCAGTAGCCAAATTCGCCACGCACGGAAAGGATTCGCCCGAAGAATCCCTGATCGATCAGCATCTGCAATTTCCGAATGCCAGTGAGCCACAATTTGTCCTGCACCACGCCGTTTTTCACGCCCGCGTCGCGACAAACCTGCGCGAGTCGAATCGCCTCATCGGTCTCAACCGCGGTCGGTTTTTCACAATAAATTGCCTTTCCCGCTTTTACCGCCATTTCAACAAAACGAGCTCGATGAAGCGTAGTTGAAGCGTCGAAAAAGATCTGATACGCGTCGTCAGCGAGCACCGAATCGAGGTCCGTGGTCCACTTTTCGACGCCATAAGCTTCCGCGATTTCCTTCAGTTTGTTTTCGTTTCGTCCTGTCAAAATAGGATCAACTTCGATCTTTTCGTCCGGAGAAACCTGAATGCCTCCCTGGTCTCGAATCGCCAGGATGGAGCGAATGAGGTGCTGGTTTTTGCCCATGCGCCCCGTGACGCCGTTCATGATGATACCGATCTTGTGTGTTTTCATTTTTAATTAATTGCAAAGAATGGCCGTAAAAAAGCGCAAAATTCGCACAGGTTTTTTAAGTGGGAAATTTCTGGTTTTTTGTGCTTTTTTGAGATTTTTGGCGGCTATGAATTATTAAGGTAAGCAGTCTTAATCGCCGCCAGAAACTCATCCTGATCGCGCTCCCACCACCGATTTGAGAAAATTTCGACTTCGTTAAAGCCTTTGAATCCACTCGCTTCGACCATTTTACGAATGCTGGGAATATCAATGCAGCCTTCACCCATGAGACCACGGTCGTTGAGCAAATCGGTCGTCGGCGTCATCCAATCGCAGATGTGAAACGCGAACAGCCGATCCTTTTCTCCGGTCAGTTTGATCTGTGTTTCGAGATCGGGATCCCACCAAATGTGATAGACGTCCGCAGCGATTCCGACGAGCGGATGATCAAGGTGATCGCAGACATCATTTGCCTGAGCCATCGTGTTGATCGCACTGCGGTCGTCGGCATACATCGGGTGAAGCGGTTCGATCGCGAGCTTGACGTTCAATTCCTCCGCGAGTGGCAAACAGGCAGCGATTCCGTCGGCGATTTGTTTCCGAGAATCCGGAAGCGGTTGGCCAGGAACTGCTCCGCACACAAGCACGACCATTGGCGCACCGAGTTCCGCAGCTTCACGAACCGCTAGCTTGTTGTCTTCGATCGCGGTATCAATTTCAGGCTGCGTTTTGGCGGGAAAGAATCCACCACGGCAGGTCGAAACGATTTCCAGATTTCGTTCGCGAAGCTGATCGCCGACTTTGGAAATATCATGCCCCTCCAGCCATTGCCGCCACACTGTAATCCCGCTGATGCCAGCTTCGACGTATTTGTCCATTGCGACTTCGATCGACCACGGCTTGGTGGTGATGGTGTGGACGCAGAGTTTTTTGAAGTTGTTCATTTTTCAATCTTCTTCAAGTTCGTCAAATTCGGATGGGAAATAATCAAGGCCAGCGGACGCGTGCAGGAATCCCAGTAAGTTCTCGACTGCTTGTTTTCGCTTCAGAGTAAGATCTTCAAACCAGTATCGAGCTTTACTTTCGAGTTATGCAAAACTCTCTCGGGTCGGTTCAGCTAGGAATTCTGCCACCAAAAAAGGAAGCCCCCATTCATATGCTTCAGCTCCCATTTGTTTTTCCAAGTAAACGTAATTATTGACCGCAAGGCCATTCATCTGAATTGCTGCGAGTTTTTCGCATTTTCCTCGGCACTCGTCACAACAATCTAAGTTACCCATTTTTGTCGGATCGGGTCTCTCCGAGAATCCAAATTCTTCGATAAATTTTTCGAGGACGAATTGGTTTTCAATTGTCATGGACTTTCTTTTCTAATTACCTCAACGAAATTCATCCGGACTCAGAATGAATTTTACACGATCTCAAAATTTGGAATCCCCAACCGCTCTGCAATCCGCATCGGGCGTATTAACGCTTCGCGCATCCGATCAACCTCGCCTTCACCTCGTGAATCGGTGCAATCGGGGTGAATCTCATCCGTCTCGATCAAACCAAGCAATTTCAAAACTGCTGCTGTGCTGTGTTTGTAAGCCGCCGCGCTGCCGTTTGCATCGAGTCGGAAAACACTGTCTTCGAGCGATTGAAACGCTTCGAACAGTTTGTAAACGCGGGTATCAAACGTGCCGTCTTGGCTGGCGATCCACATTTGCTTCGCGGCACAAATCAGCGGACAAGCCGAAACGCCAGCGCCGATGAGAAGCGGATTTCCAAGCCGAATCGCCTGTGCAATTCCGAAATCGTCTCCGCTATGTGGCGCAAAATCGAGGCCGAGATCGCGACACATTGCTGACCAATACAGGAAATGGGGTTCGTCGAGCGTTGAAACTTTTCCGCCAACGAACTTTTCATGCTGTGCCAATTCATGAAGCAACCACGGTTCATACGGCGTTGCCCAGGGCACAAAAGACGGCTCAAGCGCGTGAACAATGGCGGGAACCGCGATGTGCTCGGCGATTGCAAAATACCCATCGCGACGGCGCTCGGGATCGAGCGAATTGAGCTGCTGCGAGGTCATGATCATCACCTCGACGTTGTCGAACGATTGCGCGATATCGAGATGCGTCCGATACCAATCCGCGTTGAATTCATCTCCACTCGCGCCGACCGCCGTTGTTCCGCAAATAATCTTAGGTTCAGGAAACGCGGCGCGAAAACGCGTGATCACTTCGCGGTACAGCTCAGGACTGAGATTGAAAATATAACCGGTGTCGGCATTCAAAACGAAAGCGATCTCGACATTGAAATGCGCCGCGCAGTCGATCATCCATTGAATGCTGGGCTCAAATCCCGTCCAATCGGGCTGACCATCCTTAAACGGCAACAGAGTCGCGACGCAGAGCCGTCCTGACGTTTTGTGATCAACGAGCGATTCCTCACTCGTCCAGGCCCATTTCGTATCGGTCCACTTGGTATCGGGTTTTAAGTCTGCGGGTGAAGTGATCATGGGTCAAAGAAACGTCGATAAATAGGAAATGAATTAGCAATTTTTGTGATCATTTTTTGTGCTAAAATGAATTCCGGTTTTCGCGAATCAACAGGGTGCGTTCATCGAACAGACCCTGTTGGTTCGAAAACCCGCAATTTATGCCCCGAGAATTCCAACCGCTTTTGCTTCGTGATCTCGATATCTCAATCGAGGGGTATCGCATTTCCCGGCTTGTTTTGAATCGTCATACACCGGAGGTGGATCGTGTTTCACGACACGACCATGAAAACTTTCACCAATGTCTGGTTTATTTAAAAGGCCGTGGGCATCAGATAATGCCGGAGCAGGAAATCGCGGTTCGTCGCGGGAGTCTTGTATTTATTCCGAAAAAAATGCGGCACGGGTTTCGAAAAGAACGGGCGTTGCGGCCACTTTGTTTGGCGATCGATTTTGAATCTGAAACCGCTGAAGCGGATTGGAAAGTAAGTTCCCATTTGAATCCTGCAGCGCTGAGGCGGCTCGAACAGGGATTGGTGAGGCTCGGCCAGCTTTCGGATTCCGGAGCCGATTCACTTTCTGTTGCCGGAACCATATTGGATTTGGTGGGAATTTTGCGGGAATCAGCGACGTCATCGAAGGTTTCGGTTTCGGTCACCAGCGGACCGTTGGCAGCTCGTGTCAGGAGCGGAATTCATCAATTAGGGCTCGATTCAGTGAGCGCTGCCGACATTTCGAAGCAGCTTGGATTTCGTGAAATATCCAAATTGAACGGCAAGCTTCGGTCAGAAAACAGTCCGACCGTTTCCCGGATATTGTCTAGCGAAAAGTTGATCGCGGCGAAATCGGCTCTTCAACAGACTTCCCGGCCAGTAGGCGAAATTGCCGAGAAAGTTGGATTTCTGGATCAAAATTATTTCGCTCGTTGGTTCAAAACTCAGACGGGTGATGCACCGTCTGAATTTCGGAGAAACTAAATGAATTGGGCCATTTTTTGAAGTTTGATTTTTCGGCAAGTCACTTCCAAATTGCAGATGATGAATTTTCTGTTTTCAAAATTTTCTTTCGCTATCCTCGCGTTTGTCGTGGCCGGCGTTGATGGATTCTCTGAAGAAAAAGCTGAGAAAAAAGAACCGGTTTTGACGGTCAAAGTCCGGACAACCGCCTATACGCACACGGAGTCAGATCATGTGAAATACGGCAACAAGACGGCGCTGGGGACTGTGCTTCGTTACACGCCGGAATACCATTCAGCGGCAGCGGATTGGTCGTTTTTTCCGCTGGGAACTAAATTTAAGGTGAAGGGCTATGATCGGGTTTTTGTGGTCGATGACTACGGAAGTGCGCTGGTCGGAAAGCCGACGATTGATATCTATTTCACGACCAAAAAGTGGATGAATAACTGGGGTGTGAGGCACGTGGAGGTCGAAGTGATCGAGTTCGGCAGTTTTCATGAAAGCCGTAAAATTCTCGCGGGGCGCGGAACCTATCCGCACTGCCTCGCTATGTTAGCTCGAATGACTCAGGATAATTGGTATGAAAAATTTCAGAAATAATCTGTTGCGAGGTGTCTCGATTCTGGCCTTGTTAGGCGGAAGTTACGGATTGGCTCAGGAGAAAAAAGAGCGTCACGTTTTTCTCTTGATCGGTCAGTCGAATATGGCTGGGCGTGCGAAAATCGAAGTAGAGGACAAAAAAACAATCGATGGCGCTTTTCTTTGGAACATTGGAAAGAAAAAATGGGAGGCCGCCGTGCCGCCTTACAATCTGCAATCGCCGTCGCGGAAAAACGTGAAAATGCAGCAGCTCAACTGTGGCCCGAGCTTTGTAAACGCGTATTCAGAAAAACACACCGGCGTTGAAGTCGGAATCGTTTGCGCCGCACGCGGTGGAACTTCTATTGGGCAGTGGGACAAGAAAAAGCCGGACAATTTTGATTTATACCATCATGCTATCGAAGCTACCAAAGCGGCATTGGCTGAAGGTGGAGAATTGAAAGGGATTTTGTGGCATCAGGGCGAAGGTGATTCCGGCGAGAAAAATCTGCCGTTTTACCCAGAAAAACTGGCGCAGCTTATCGCAAACTTGCGAGAGGATTTGAAATCACCGAAGCTGCCATTCGTTTATTCGCAGGTCGGTCAGTGGAAACCGGAGTACGAGGGCTTTAACGAAATGATCGTGAAACAACCGGCGAAAATTGAGGGAACGGCGTGCATTACGACTGAAGGCCTGAAGAATTTTGATGACGCGCATTTTAACAGCGCAGGACAGCGGGAGCTCGGTGAACGCTTTGCGGTTGCGATGGAAAAATTACTTTCGGATAAATGAGAATCGCAATTTTAACCGTAATTTTTCTGACGGGTATTGCCTTCGGTGGCGACTACAACGCGCTGATTCTCGAAACGATTGCGAAGGAAATGCCGAAGGGAGGAATCTATGCCAAATACCGAAAGGATTTACCGGAAGGAAAGCGGTTTGATGATTTGCAGCAGACGGTCGCAGATTTGGATAAGGCAATCGAGCCGAAGAAAAACGGCGAGCTTTCGGTGACTCCGAAAAAGGCGAAGAGTTACAGTTTTTGTTCGAGTGCCACGTTCCTGGCATTTGCCGAAGTGACGGAACAATTGATCGAAGATGGCAAGGTCCCGAAATCTGAAACACTCAGTCGTGATCTGGCGTGGACGGGTTCGAAAGAAGATGTGATCGGAGGAAAGCTCGACGGCGTGGGGATTTTCGGACACTGGAATGCCGATGGACCGGGGACGGCGATGCTTTTCAAAACGCTTGATCTTGGTCCAAATTTTTCCGATTACGCAAAAGCAAGGCCAGGAGATTTCATGAAAATTTTCTGGAATGAAAATATCGGAAAAGGTGAGCGTGGCCATCTCGTTGTTTATCTTGGCGATACAGATGGCGGCAAGGCAGTAAAAGTTTGGTCGAGCCAAACCGAAAACGATGACGGCTCGAACGGTTACGGTGTGATGACTGTCGAAAAATCCCGGATCAAACGGGTGGTTTTTTCCCGTCTGACGAAGCCGGAAAATTTGGCAAATTGGGTAACGTTGTCTGAATCACAAAAATCGAGTGCGTATTTGATTCGCATTCGCAAAACGGGTTCGAGTGGCGAGGAAATGGCGAAAGTAGTTGGGCTCGAAAATTGATGAATCTCACGCCTTCGCCAACTCTCGAAAACACAACCGCTTGGCGAATCTACAACGACGCCAAAGCTGGAATTTGGATCGATAATTTTGACGGGCGTTGGCTGGTGCAAACTCGGGATGAAGTTTTTCCGAGCTTTTTAAGAAGCGCTGCGCCGGAGCACGCGCGGTCAATTTATTGGAAGCCTCGGGATCGTGCGGCGAAAACGGAGCCGGAATTTGTCGCAGGAGAGCGGGTAACGGAACGGTTTTCTGTGAAGGAGAATGACGTCGCCTGTTGGATCGATTTTTCGGCGGGCTATTCGTCAGGGATTTTTCTCGACCAACGATTGAATCGAGCGCGCGTCGGCGAGCGCTGCACCGTGGGTGACCGAGTGATGAATACATTTTCATACACCAGCGTTTTTTCCGTCGCTGCTGCGAAGAACGGCGGGGCGATTACGAGCAGTCTCGACCTTTCCCAAAAGTATCTCGACTGGTCGCGGGAGAATTTTGAGCTAAACAAGATCGATCCCAAAACGCAGTTTTTCTGCAAGGGCGATACGTTTGAGTGGCTGCGAACCTTTGCTCGGCAGGGCCGCACGTTTCATGGCGTGATTTTAGATCCGCCGACATTTTCGCGAAATAAAAAGAACAATTTTCGGACGGATCGTGATTACGCGGATTTGGCAAAGCTCGCTGCGAAAGTGGTCGAGCCCGGCGGTTGGTTGCTTGCGTGTGCAAATACGTTTCGAATGAGTTATCGGGACTTTCGCGAGCAGGTTGAGGCGGGTGTGAAAAATGCCCGGCGCGAAATCCGCGAGATTGGACGGCTGCCGATGCCTCCAGAATTTACCGGCGAAGATTATCTAAAATCGATCTGGGTCGATTTTCAGTGATTTTTCGAACCAACAGGGTCTGTTCGGCGAATGAACCCGACCAAATCGCGTCAGGGTTTAATTCGTTGTATTTCAATAAAAGCATCGTCGCGAATTGGTGGGGTCCTGACAGGTGGTATCGCCGGTCATATATTGCTATTGCTTCAAAATGTATTTTCTGTCGTATTCACGGTTGGCAGATTTAGAATTTGCCGCACATTTCCGATCCATGCGCATCATTCGATATCAGGATAAAAATTACGCTTCTGCGATCAAGAAATTGAACCGTCGGGCCACACCTCCGGCTGGTGTTGAGGAAATCGTTTCGGGGATTCTTGCTGACGTGAAAAAGCGTGGTGACAAAGCGTTGCTGGAACTTTCGGCAAAGTTTGATGGCGCGGTTTTTAAATCGGGCAAAGAGCTTCGGGTGACGGATGCGGAGCTTGCGGCGGCGGATGGTGCGGTGGATGCGACGACGAAAAAAGCGATCGCGGCTTCACGAAAAAATGTGGCGGCTTTTGCTAAAAGAAGTCTTCGCAAAGACTGGTCGGGAAAAAATGCGCAGGGCGCGGAAGTCGGTGAAATGTATCAGCCGTTTCAGCGGGTGGGAATTTATGTTCCGGGTGGATCGGCTCCGCTGGTTTCGACTTCGAATATGACTGTAACATTGGCAGCTGTGGCAGGGTGTCCGGAGATTGTGGTGATGACGCCTCCAGGGCCGGATGGCACCGTGAATCCGGCGCTTTTGTATGCGTTGAAAGAAGCGGGTGCGACTGAGATTTATAAAATTGGCGGCGCTCAGGCAATCGCGGCGATGGGATTTGGGACGAAGACGATTGCGCCGGTTTTGAAAACTTACGGACCGGGAAATTCGTTTGTGGTTGAAGCGAAACGTCAAATGTTTGGCGTGATGGCAGTGGATCTTTTGCCCGGGCCGAGTGAGGTCGTGACGTTGGCGGATTCGAGCGGAAAACCGGCATTTATCGCGGCGGATATGCTCGCTCAGGCGGAGCACGGCGGCGATAGCGTAATGGGATTTATCACGGATTCGGAGAAATTGCTCGATGCGGTACAGGCGCAAGTGAATTCGCAAATCAAAACGCTCAGTCGGCAGAAACAATTGAGTGGATCGTTGAAAAAAGGCTGCTGGCTGATTTTGGTCGAGAAGCTGGATGACGGTGTGCAGATCGTGAATGATTTTGCGCCGGAGCACCTTTCGTTGATTACGCGTCGTGAAAAAACGATCATTCCAAAGATCACGACTTCGGGAGCCATTTTTGTGGGCAATTATTCGCCGATTGCGGTGGGCGATTTTTGCGCAGGGCCGAGTCATGAGCTTCCGACGGGCGGGGCAGGGAAGTCATTCCCCGGTTTGACGGTCGATATGTTTCAGCGCCGGACAAGTATCGTGCGCTTGGATCGTGAATCGATTGCGAAATCGGCTCCGATTGTTGAGGCATTCGCCGCGGTGGAAGGTCTTGACGCCCACGGTCGTTCTGCCACAATTCGGGTGAAGTGAGCGAAGACGAAGAAAAGAAAATTGGCGGTGATGAACTGGTTGCCGCGATTGATGAGCGGTGGTCGCGGTGGAAACGCCCGTTGATTCTGACGCTAGGTTTCGTTGGGCTGTTGGCGCTTTATGTTTTTGTGTATCCGGTTCTCATTTTGATTTTCATGCCATCGGATTTGCCCGAC
This sequence comes from uncultured Verrucomicrobiales bacterium, assembly GCA_937891465.1. Classification (GTDB taxonomy): domain Bacteria; phylum Verrucomicrobiota; class Verrucomicrobiia; order Verrucomicrobiales; family DEV007; genus JABDJT01. The sequence goes on from CALAHF010000165.1 coordinate 78,259, forward strand.
TGGTTCAATGATGGTATGGAAAAAACGGTGTATCCGCTCATGTGGTTAGATGAGAATTTCAGGCCCTATACACTGTATATTGAGTGGCTGGGTGTATATTGAGTGGCTGGGGGAGAAATTGGATGCGTGATGGACGAGTCCGAAACCAACGAGCGTTACGGAAAATGGCAGACAGTCGCGATCTGGTGTTTCGCGAGCGTTCTCGTTTTGATCCTGTATTTCTTTGCCTATCCAGTGGTCGTGATCAAAATGGTTGACGGTGATTACCTCAATGACATCCCCGATTGGCTTGATACGGCAATGGAATGGAGCGTGATCCCAATTGATTGGATTTATGAAAATATCCAATGGTATCGAATCTTAATTGACGGATGGGTCGGCAGAAAATGAACGAAGTTGAAATTTCCCCTAACACTGGAAGTCGGATCAAGGTGGCTGCTTGAGTCAGCGCCATTATTGGATTGCTGCTGTTTTACGTATTTGGCTATTTCCCGCTGTTGATGTGATTCGTCCACGGAACGAGCCTTCTGGATTCCCTGTCTCTTTTGGTAGAGACATTTATTAAGTCGACTCTTGTTCCGCTGATTTGGCTGATGGAGGTGTTTCCTGTGCTGGAATCGTATTACGACAATTTTACACCGTAAGTGCAAACTCCAATCAACTTGCCAGAACGGCTTCCAATTCACGGCGGAAACTCGAGGTCGCGCTCGACGTCATCGGCTCAGGAAGTTGCAGCTGAGCGAGAATTCCGCCGGCTGAACTTTGGGCTTCGACGAGGCAAAGCCAGCGATCATCGCTAAGGGAAATTTGGGTCGAGCCAAGCTCGGGAGCTCCGACGGCTTCACTGAGTTGGTTGATCTGATCAGTTACCAACGAAGCGGCAGCGGAAAGAGCGAGAGTGTCTTCATTTCCGCGTTGGAGCAATTGATACCCAGAAAAATCGGTGATGGAGAAACCGGTCGCGTCGAACTTCGTGACGGTGGTGTCAGCGAAATCTTCGAGACGTTTTCGAAGCTGTTTGGGCCGCTCTACGGGCGCTTCAACGACGGGTTGTTCGTCTTCGGAATCTAAATCTTCGATAACAAACTCAGGCTCAGGTCCAGTCTTGGGTTTTTCATCGTCGAGCGGCGGAAAATCCGGCCACAAGGGACTGGGGCCCTTTTGAAACGCGGACTTGAGAAGCCCACCGCGATTGGCGCGATTTCGAACCTCAGCCAGTGCCTGGACAACCTGCGGCTGCCGCGGAGACTCTTGAGTGGTTGCTTCTTCGGCTTCTTCAACATCATCACCACCACCGTCGTCGTTGCCCAGTGCAAAAACAAATCCATCGGATTTATCAGCATCTTCTGGTGGTGCATCGCTGAGTTCGAATTCCGCAGTTGGCACTTCCGGATCCGGGGATTCTTCGGGCGCTGCTGAATCTTCAACCGTGGCATTTTCTTCTGGCAACGGGGATTCAGCTTCCGGCGTTGGATCCGGACTTTCCTTTTTTCCCTCGATGGAATTTACCAGTTGATTGATCTCGTCTTGATCAATCCATGAGTCTTGTGAAGTCATCTTCTTCTATAAGGTCGTCCTTTTCCGGTTGAAGTTCAAGTCCGAGGCGAGATTCGAGTTCCCGAGCGAGTTTTTCGAACGATTTTGCTCCAACGTTGCGGCCCCGTTTCAGCAAAGCGATTGGGGCACCAGCGCGACTGGCTCGAAAAAAACTGCGGTCGCGTGGAATGACCGTTTCCAAGACAAATTCGCACGGAAGCAGCATTCTGAATTCTTTTTCAAAATCATGAGCGTCAGGATCGTCCACATCAAGCATAGTCAGCAAAATGCCGGCGAGTTTCGTTTCTGTGCGACCTTTTTCCCTAATTTTTGCCAGGAATCGAAGTGCGTTGGAAATGCCTCGTTGACTGAGAGGCTCTGCTTGCTGGGGGAGCAGTAGATGGCTGCAAACGGATGCAATGGGTCCAGTAATGGGGCAGGTCAATGCCGGGGTGTCAAAAATGATGAGGTCGAATCTTTCTACGCTTTTCAGTAAGGTGAAGAAGCGGTGAAGCTGCATCTCCAACTGGCGCTCGGCAGGAATGGTTTCGAAAAAATCATCGCTCGAATGACTGCCCACGGGCATGATCGAAAATTTGGGGAGTCGAGTGGGGAGAATAAAGGCTTCAACTTCGCCGGAACGATCCAACCCTGTTGATTCGTCGATCGCACCCTGTTTCATATTAGGGCTATCTTCCGGTTCAGCTGCCGCTGAAACCTCAGACCGCTGGCGAGCCAGCTTTTCGCCCTCTTGGTTCATATCAGGACTATCTTCCGGTCCTGCGCCCTGTTGGTTCGCCGATTTTTTTCCGGTAAGAAAATCGTAGAAACCGGACGCGTTGCGGGCCTTTTGGGAAAGCGAAGCGCCGACTCCGCCTTGAGGGTCGGCGTCGATCAAGAGCACGTTCCACCTTGCGGAAGCGAGGGCATAGGCAAGGTTAACAGCGACGGTAGTCTTGCCTGAGCCGCCTTTTTGGCTGGCGATTGCGAGCGTTTGTGTCAAATCGGTAAGGTTTGGTGTGGGTTTGGGCGCCGAATTTACGCTGGATTGATCAAATCAGCAATCGGACGATTTTGAGATTGTCGGAAGCCGTGTCGTTTTGTAATATGATGGTGCGGAGGCAAATTTTCTGCGCGTGAAAAAGTATGAATTCCAAACAAGTTGTTATGAAAAAATCGGGCCGGATGGCGTTGGTAGTTGGTTTGATGGTGGTGCTGGCGTCGAGTGGCGCAGCAATGGCAGACACGATCAAAATGAATGATGGAAGTGAGATCAGCGGCAAGATCGTGTTGGAGGGGAGTGATTTTGTGAAAATTGAGCTCCAAACCTCAGCAACGATCAAAGAGTCGAAGATGATCAAAAAGTCTGATATCAAACAGATCCTGAAAACGGCACCGGATGATTTGGAGTGGGAAAAAATTCAAAAACTGGTTCCGACAAGTTCGCTCACGAGTGCATCCAATTACCGCACGATGATTGAAGCGGGTCCCAAAGCGTTTATTGCGACCTATCCAAACAGCATTCACAAAGCAAAAGTGAGTGAGATTTTAAAGACTCTGAATGAGGAGTTGGATAAAGTGGAGCGAGGCTACCAGAAAATTGAAGACGAATGGTTCAGCCCCGAGGATCGCCAGAATTTTTCAATGCGGGTTGAGGCGAAGAAGCGCTATCTGGCGATGCAGAATCAGGTGGCACAGCACAATCTGCCTGCATATGTCCAGGCCATGCGGAGTTTTCAGATATTGGATGAAAATCACTTCGGAAGTCCGGGACACGCCCAGGCCGTTGCTGGAGTTAAAGAGCTTCTTCCTGTGATTGGTCAAACGGCGACTCGCTTTCTTCGTGATGTGAATGCGCGAAATCAGCAATTCGAAAGGGACAAAGAGCTGTTGGATGCCGGGGCAAAGGCTCAGGTGTTGGCCGCAAGGGAGCGCGAAGAGATCATGTATCAAAGGAGTCTGGCTGCGGATAAGGCAGCTGGAGTCAAGTGGGTCGGGGTCAATATTCGATCTACAGAATCTCTTACGGCTCTGATTACGCTGGTGAAATCAGAGATCGAGCGGCTGAAGTCGGTTGATGCAGTGGCTTTGAAAGCCCGTGCTGAAAAGCTTTACGAGGCTGATAAATTGATCGCTGAAGACAAGTTGGTCGACGCAAAGGTGATTGTTTCACAAATTGAGGCTTTGCCGGGAGAACCAAAACTCAAGTCTTCCAGAAAGAAGAAAAAATCTTCCGGTTCGGATAAGTCCCCTGAGAAAACGGCAAAATCCTATTACGTCGCCGTCTCACAGAAATTGGCTGATAAGCTTGCTGCGGAGGCGCAAGCTACGGCAGATGCTGCTGCGGAGGCTGAAGCTGCGAAAGTGGTGGGCAATGGTAAAAAGAAAGATGACAAAACGGCTGCTGCCCCAGCAGGTGGCGACGGTGACGCGGCTGCAAAAGGCGAAAATGCCGCAGCCACAGAGCCTTCTGGTCGTCGCAACATTCTTGGTGTGATTGCAAAATCGGATGAACCGGAAGTAAAAGAGGAGCCGGAAGAAAAGAAGAAAAAACCGACGAAAAAGAAAAAAACCGGTACCAATTGGGACGAAAAGAGGAAAGCAGCTGAGGCTCGCGGAGGAAGCGGTAGTAGTGACGGTGGATACCCAATCTGGGTATACACGATTGGTATCGCTGTCGTGCTCGGAGCCGTCGTCGGGGTGATGAAAGCAATGGGAATCGGCGGAGCGAAAGAGTGATCCAGCAATCCCTGAAATTTTACGGACTTAGCCGGCGAATGCTCCAATTTGGAGTGTCGTCGGCTTTTTCGTAGCTAAAACGATCGTGTAACCGGCTGGGTTGCCCCTGCCAAAATTCGAAGCTTGATGGGATGAGGCGGTAGCCGCCCCAGAATTCGGGAAGCGGAACGGAATCGGCTTCGCCGGTATCTGGAAAACGCTTCCGAAATTTATCATCGCGCTGCACCAACCACTCTCGATTTTCGATGAACCGACTTTGTCTGGAAACCCAGGCACCAATGCGGCTTGCGTAGGGCCGGGAAAAAAAATAGGCCTCAGATTCCTCTTTGCTCAATTTCTCCACATTGCCTTTGAAATGCACCTGTCGTTCCAGCTCCTTCCACAGGAAAATCCCGGAAGCCACGGGATTGGCCGCTAATTCTTTCCCTTTGCGACTTTCGTAATTCGTGAAAAATCCGAAGCCGGTTCTCGAATCCAACTGTTTCAGTAGAATGGTGCGAGCCGTTGGAATTCCATCGCTGCCGATAGTGGAGAGTATCATCGCATTTGGATCGCGAATTTTTGCTGCGACGGCATCGTTGAACCAATTCGAAAACTGCATATAGGGGTCTTCGGAAAGGTCGGAGCGCCTCAGTGTCCCCGCGGTATAGTTCTCCCGCATGTCAGCGATTTTGGATGAAGCAGTCGTCATGGGAGAATATACGCTGTATCAATGCCGCCTGATTAAAAAAATTGAGCCATTTTCGTTTTTCCTGATTCAAAAGGGGGGGAACGACGAATCGCCCCTATTGACTCGTGGTAGCAAATTTGGCAGATTTTTGAATCGCCGATCTTTTCCAGAACCCTCCGCCCTTTACTTTTTATGACCGTCAGCACCTGGCTGTTTTCTGGATTGGTTTCGTCGCACTAATCTGGCTGATTTGGTCGGAAAAGCGATGGCCGGAGCGGTTGCCGAGAATTCAGGCCTGCGTGATCGCCGTTGTCCTATTTTTGATTTTTCCATTGAACGTCTGGATTTATCCTCAGATGGGATTTCAACGCCCCTGGCCGATGCATTTGTGTGATTGGGCGGCTGTGACGGGTGGGCTTGCACTGTTAACGCAACGTCAATTTCTCATCGAGCTGACTTATTTTTGGGCGATTGCCGGAGGACTCAATGCGCTTTTGACGCCGGATGTACATGAGGGTTTCCCGCATCCACGGTTTGTGGTCTTCTTTATTCATCACATCGCGATTGTTGCCGTGGCAGTTTGGATGACCGTTGGAATGCACCGTTATCCGCGAAAAAATGCAGTGTGGAAAGTGTTTGGCTGGACTCAACTTTTTGTAATTGCGGCGATGGTCATCAATCATTTCACAGGGCATAACTACGGGTTTCTTGCATTTAAACCTGATATCGATCACCCGCTGCTGGACATCATTGGTCCGTGGCCGTGGTATATTCTATCGCTCGAGTTGGTCACCCTGATTATATTTTTGATCCTCGATCTGCCGTGGGTTTTTGTGCGGAAATTTGGTCGGAGAGCCACGGATGCGTGATCCTACCTTGATTTCGTCTGGCATTCCTCAAAAATGAGGCGACTCTAGGGCAGACAAAATTTTTATGGCTAAAGACGAAGGAAAATCTGTAGAACTCGAGGGGACGATTCACACCGTACTTCCCGGAACCATGTTTCGCGTTGAATTGGAAGGCGGGCACTTGGTTTTGGCTCACATTTCAGGGAAAATGCGTAAGCGTTTCATCCGTCTTGTGGCAGGAGATTTGGTGAAAATCGAAATGTCGCCCTACGACACAGAGAAAGCCCGAATCGTTTACCGGATTGACCCACGTCGTCCCGGAGGCCCGAATTTTCGCGCACGGACGCCCCGCAATATGGCACGTCCCGGTCAGCCCAAGAAGCGGCCGAAGCCAAACAATCAGAAGCACAAAAAGCGCTAATTCAGTGGCTTCTTTTTTTTATTCACCTCGGTTTTTCATTTTCTGAATGAGTGCCGATGCGTTTGCGACTCTCGATTTTCCCCGGCGGCTTGTGCTGTCGATGGAAGAAATTGAAGGTCGGTGGCGCGAATTGAGTCGTGAATCGCATCCGGATTCTGATTCGGGCGATTCTGACCGTGCCGCTGATGTTAATCGTGCCTATGAAACACTGCGTTCCCCGGGCTCACGACTTCGCCATTGGCTGGAGCTAAATGCTGTCGAAATTCCTCGCAACGCAAGTATCGACGAGGATTTGATGGCTCAGTTTACTGAGATTGGCAGTCTTCTGGCATTGGCCGACGCTTTTATGGCGAAGAAAAATGCCGCCACCAGCGCGATCGCGAAAGCGTTGATTGCTGATGAGGAATTTGCCGTGCAAAAGGATGTGCAAAACCGAATGGGTCATTTGAAGGCGCAAATCGAAGCGATTTCAGATCAATTCAACGCATTTGAAGCTGATTATGTTGCTGCGGTTCGTGGATTGGAAAAATTGCGATTTTTAGAAAAATGGAATCAGCAATGCCAAGAGCGCCTCGTCTCGATCCTGTCTTCATAAATCAAAAATCGCCACTTTTCAGGGATCGAAATGCTCGTCCCAATCGGTTGGCAATCATTACCGCTGAAAGGGACTCGGCCGATTCACCGTCTTCAAAAATCGCGATTTCAGCAGCTCGCCCGACCAACCAACTGCCGACAATCGCAGCGCGGGCTGGCGATAATTTCCGAGCGATCAATGCGGCAGAGAGTCCTGTCAAAACGTCGCCAATTCCGCCCGTAGCCATTCCCGGATGGCCAGTGGAGTTGTAGGTGAGGGGGGCGGTTTCGTCTGAATTAGCGATCACGGATCGCGATCCCTTCAGTAATATTGAGGCTCCGGTTCGTTTTGAAAACTCGGTCGCGATTTCATCCCGGGTGAGGTTTCGAAAATCCCCAAAAAGTCGGCTCATTTCCCCGGGGTGGGGTGTCAGAAGCCGTGGATGAGTAAATTTGGGGATCGATTCAGATTCGGCAAGCCAGTTCAGTCCGTCCGCATCGACCACAGCTGGTCGTGGATCATTCAGGATAAGGTTCAGAATATCGTCGCGTTTGGCTGGCCCCAACCCTGGACCAATTGCGAGAACATCAGCATTGAATTCAGTGACTTCAGAAAAATCCGAAGTCGGGCGGACCATGATTTCGGGAGGTGCCGAAGCGGCGACGATGGGATAAATCGACTCCTCGGCAAAAATGGTAACGAGTCCCGCGCCGCCATGTAGAGCACCAAGTCCGGCCAAAACCGCCGCTCCAGTCATTCCGCGAGAACCGGCGATGATGACAACCCGACCGGTGGAACCCTTGTGTTTTCCAAAATCGCGAGGACTCAGCCATGCACGTAAGACTTTGGAGTTGGCGACTTGCTCGGGGCCAAATTTCTTGATTGCGGTGGACAGTTCCGGGAGTGGAATTTTCACCAAGCGGCCGACCTGATCGACGGCGTCATCAGCGACCAATTCCAATTTAAATTCGCAAATCGAAAGAGTAAAATCTGCCGTAACACCATTTTTCTGTCCAACTCCCGAAGGCAGATCGACGGCAAATACGGTGGCGTGTTCGTTTTTCCGTATGGAGTTAATTTCACCTGCAAGGTCTCCGATTTTTCCTCGAAGGGGGCCGTTGCTTCCAATTCCCAACAAGCCGTCGACCACGACGTGATGACTGTTTGCGTGAAAATCAGTGTTCGATGTCTGACTTAAAAACTCGATCCGTTTCTTCTGTGAGAGAGGTGTCAGCTCAGTTGAAGCATGGGATTCAACGGTCTCAACGAACCATCCTTGTTTTTTGAGACGTGTTCCAATCACATAGGTATCGCCACCATTGTTCCCCCTACCGCAGAAAAGGGTGAGCCTTCCCCGTTTGGGGAAGAATTGGATAATTGCTTTCGCGCAACGTGCGCCGGCTTCGTCCATCAGTGTTTCGGCCTCGACACCAGTGGTGAACAATCGGCATTCTGCTGCCTGCATTTCTGCGGTGGAAACGATCATGTCCGGAAGTTACGATTCTGCCGCGTCATGAGTCAACAGGGTTCGATCGATGAATCAACCCTACCAAATTGCGTGAGGGTTAGATCGTTTAATTTTAGTAAAAACGTCGTCGCGAACTGGTTGGGTTCAGACAGGTGTATGCCGGTCTTTTATCGTCGATGAATCGTAGAAAATACGGAATCGGTAAAGCCAAAAATTTACCGTGAGAACTTACGCATTATTCTCGACCAACCCACGGCCTTCAGATTGATCAAACTATTCTAAATACTCTGGGTGCGCTCCGGTGATGGTTGTAAATGAGCGACCGACGACAGGCGCCGATATGGAGGCGTTTGCGCGAAAAAATCCAGCGAACAACACAAGTAGTGCTCCGAACCAATAACAGGATAGTGCAAAGATTGGGTTGATCTCAATCAGGTTTGCAATGACGCCGGATGCGATGGAAGCAATTCCCAGTCCGATTGTTGCCCAAGTCATCATCACTCCTTGTCTGATTTTTTTTGCGACGGAATTGGTCAGCCCCACCGTAAGATGAGGGCGTTTTCCCCACCAAGTGCTCGAATTTTTGGGGTCACGAAGAGCAATTCTTACGGTTTGATTCGCAGGTTCATTCGTTATGATACATTTTGATACGGGGATAGGGGCTTGGTTCTCAATGCAGATTGAGCCGTTGTCCGAATAAATGTAGGGAGATTCAGGGCAAAGCGGAGAGTGGTGCCCTTGAGTGGGGCTATTTGCATTTTGTTTTGAAGCCTGAAAACCAATCGCAACAGTGGCAAATTTCGGTGCATGTTCTGCATGCCTATTTGGCAATGGAATTGAGGAATCTGCTAAGTGAGGGATAGGAGGAGTTTGTTGTGCACTGTCGTCCACGTCTTGTTTTGTGTTTGTTTCTAAGATTCAGCTAGTTGGAAAAGAAAAGCTGAGCTTGTCTGAAGATTGCTGCATTTTATATAATTTTCATAACTTAAAAAATTAATGCCATTACCGTAATTGAGTCGAATTTGACTAATTGAGCCTTCGTGCTGGCGTAATTTTCTCAATTTGCTACGGTCGAATTCGATTTATGAGCACTGCTTTCCGAATTTTTTCCCGCGAAGGTTCATTCGCTGTGACGACTGACTCCGAACCTTCTTCGTTTTTTGTCCTCGAGGATGGGTTTACTCCTGATGTTCTATTTACTCAGGCTGACCCGGTTGCTTTTTTGAAAACAGCGCAGGAATCCTCTGAGAAAAAATCGTTCGAGGACTCAGATTTTGAAAAGTGCGAGCCATTCATCGAAAATCAGGAAGTGTGGGCGGCGGGAGTCACCTATTTTCGAAGTCGCACGGCTCGGATGGAAGAGGCTGAATCCGCCGGAGGGGACGTTTTTTATGACAAAGTTTACGAGGCCGAACGGCCTGAGCTATTCTTCAAATCGACCGCTGCGAAAGCCCGTGGAAATGGGGCTGAAGTCTGTATTCGAGCGGATTCGACTTGGGATGTTCCCGAGCCTGAACTCACATTGGCGATCAATTCTGCAGGTAAGGTCTTTGGTTACACGGTCGGAAATGACATGAGTTCGCGAAGTATCGAAGGCGAAAACCCACTGTATCTTCCCCAGGCTAAAAGCTACACTGGTTCTTGCGCGATCGGTCCCTGTTTGTTGGTAACAGATGCGCCGTTGGAGAAGACAACTGCGATTACTCTGGGAATCTCACGTGCGGGAGAATCTGTTTTTTCTGGGGCAACCGACATTGGCCAGATCAAACGGGGATTTGATGAGCTGGCGGGATTTCTTTTTCGGGCGAATGATTTTCTTCAGGGCGCCTATTTGATGACGGGCACCGGAATTGTCCCGGATGCTCCGTTTACGCTGGAAGTGGGAGATGTTGTCGCGATCACAATCGATGGAATCGGCACGTTGAAAAATCCGGTGGTGAAAGTGGGATGAAATGACCACTCTAAAGAGGAAGCTATGACCCAAATGTGGTGAAAAATCAGCCCTTTCTTGTCGGGGGAAGCGTTATGCCGTGTATCCGGTGGGCTGCATACTGATCCTGGGGCTTCCGCTTGCGGTGCTGCATCAGATGTCCTCGCCGGTCGATTTTAAGTGTGAATCGTGCGGGAACTTTTTCGGGACGCGGACATTGGCTGCAAAAATCGCGTTGGGATTGTTGTTTGCCGTGCCCGTGGGATTTGTGGCTGTGATCTTCGTTAAGGTCTTTTTGCGAAGTTGATGGCTCCTATTCCAAATCTGCGAGGTCTTCGGTAGTGGAAGCTTTCTCAGTTTGACCTTCGTCATCCGTAATTTTCGCATTGGCCGCCGTCAGCTTTCGCCACTCTGCAATTTTTTCCAATCCGCTGAGTGCGGCCCGCCAGTCACGAAAGGCGGCCGCATCGCGAGCCTCATGATAATAGGATTCGGCAAGTTCCACGTTGCCAACGCGAAGCCAGTGCTCGGCCTGAGCCTGCATGACGGGACCGTAGAGGGGAACCCAAGTGCGAGCGTTGTTGAGAACTCGTTCTGCCTCGAGGCTTTTTCCGGCAGCATCGAGGACTTCAGCAAATCCGATCGCGCCAAAAACCTCTTGGGTATAGAGTTTTAATGCACTCCGGTAATGAGTTTCGGCTTTTTTGAGATACGCCTCCTGAACCACGAGTGGCATTTTGGGATCGATCGCCGCGACATAGGCATCGGCCCCGAGGTTGTGGGCAAAGGGATTGTGCGGATCGATTTCGCGAGCTTGCCGGAGGTGATCGAGTTGTTTCAGGCTGCCTGAACTACTTTCATAGCGCAGCCGTGCCATCTCAAAATGCCATTCGCTCCGGGCAAACATCACGCCGAAAATGAGCAACGCCGTCCCGATTCCGGGACAAACGGTTCGGGTAAAAAGACAGGTTCCCGAGGCAAATTTTGATACCCGAGGTTCCCCGACCAGCGGCGCCTTTTTCTGACCGGGAACGGCGAGGATGGCGAGCAATGCGCTGGTGATGATTGCGAGAATGGGAATATGTAGAACGAAATCGAAGCAGGCGTGCGCCAAAACGGCCGCTAATGCCGCGATGGCACCGATTACCAGCGCCATGTCGTCACTTCCGCGAAGATTTCGGGATGGAAACCCGGGCTGCTCGATTTCACAACATCTATGGCCCACTCGGCACCTTCGATGGCGGGCGCGAGAAAGCACCAGCCGCGATTTGCCGAAAAGTGATTCAGGCCAAGCTTTCAGGGCAGCATGAAATTGAGATCTGGCGTGACGGTGAACAAACCCGTTCATTCATGTATATCGATGATTGCGTCGAAGGGATTCATCTTTTCACTGAAGGGCAAAATACGGAGCCTCTCAATCTTGGCAGCGCTGAAATGGTTTCGATCAATCAGCTCGTCGATATCGTCGAAGATATCGCGGATATTAAATTGAAGCGGAATTACAAACTGGATGCGCCGAAAGGCGTCCGCGCTCGCAGCAGCGATAATACCCGGATTCAAGAGGTGTATGGTTGGGAGCCGTCGACCTCACTTCGTGATGGCATGGAAAAAACCTATGCGTGGATTTATGACGAGATAACATCAGTCGTCCCGGAGCCAGGCGCTTTCCGGATGATAATTCAGCCGGGCGAAAATACAGGAAACCGCTTGATTGGAAATCGAGGCGAAGTAGCGAAAGAAGGCCTCGCGCTTTCGTCCTGAAATCGTATTCGAATCACTCCGAAACCGGCGCTGCGCGGGGAATGCTCAACGCGTTCCAGAAAAACAGCGGAGCCGCAACAACACACCAGATGGTGTCGCCGATTAAGGCATTGCGGAGAAAGAAAATCGATGGTGCCCAACCGGGCAATCCAACGGTTTGGCTTTGCCACCAGCCGGCGACGGTTTTTGCATAAGCGGGTGAAAGTGCCCAGACAAAAGAATTTGCGATCGCGTAAAAAAGAAGGCTGCACACCATTGTTCCCAGCCACATTTTAGGCCATTGGCCTGGCTGACTGCCGCGATTTTTCCCAAGATAGCCACCGGCAAATGCCGCTGCAGTGTAGCAAAGTGATGTCAAAAGTGTGTAGCTGCCGACTCCGGTTCCTGCAGAAAATCCAAGAGCGACGTCGCTGATGACCAGCAACGCAGCTGGAACCCACCAAAAACGCAATCCGAGGAGCAATCCGCCACCAAAAGCCATCGCCATCAGTGGTGAGGTATTTGCCAGATCGCTATTTCCCGCTGCAAAAACACGATATCCGACTGCAAGAGCCATCAGCGCGATGACCCAGCCAATTCGGAGTTTTTGATTGCGGGAATTTTCCATCTTTTTTAAAAAATGTCTGAACGAATCAATAGGGTTATAGAAATAGGGGCATCTTACGCTGGCCGGTTCCGTCCTTACTCAGACCGCGGGACAAGCCCGCTTTCGCCCCCGTTAGTTCATCGAACGTTACCTATTGGTTCGAAAAGGCGTTTCGATCAACCAGCGTTGATTCATTGATCATACCCGATTGGATCGGAAAACTCGAATTTACGCGAGAGCCTTGAGTTCGTTGATGATGGCGTCTTTCCCCATCATTCCTTTTTGGGTCTTCTTGATTTCACCATCTTTCATGAAAATGAGCGTTGGAACCGCCGTGATACCGAATTTCATTCCCAAATCACGCTGCTCCATCACGTCTACTTTCGTGATTTTAGCGGTGTCACCAATTTCTTCAGCAATTTGATCGAGAACCGGTGAAAGCATTTTGCAAGGACCGCAGTGCTCGGACCAGAAGTCGATTACGACAGGAACGGAAGCGCCTTCTGCTTCAGCTGCATAGTTGTCGGAAGTGAGGTTAACAATGGATTCGTGAGCCATAATTTTTGAGTGTTTAAATGGTGTGGTTAGTTTGCCCAAACAACGCGCTGTCGTCTCGGAGTCAAGAAAACAAGGTCGCTAGAATATAGTTTCCTGCACAGACGTGTGGAACATCTTCAGCTTACGGAAAGCGTGTGCTTTCCGTATGAAAAAGTGTGCTTAAACGGAGGAAAATGGCGAGGGGCTGAATTCAGCCGCCTGCCTGCATTTTTGTCCAGATCTCAAGTCCAAGAACGGCGAGAGATACGAGAAGAACGATGATTGCGAATGGCATGATCGGTAGTTTTTAAAGTGTGTGCGTTCCTGTCGGAACCTGAGTGGCATTAAGCCGAATTCGTTATTTCGCTACGTTGTAGGTCAGGAATTCGATTGCAAGGACAGCAAGCGCGAAGATCAAAACGATAATCGCGAATGGAACCAAGCCGCTTTCTTCGTAGTCCTCTTCCCATTCTTCTTCCGCAGATGCGGTCGACTGAATGTCGGGTGCTTTCGAAATAGTGCTGGTTGGAGCTGCAGAACGACCCATCGGCTGAGTTTTCTGCATCTTAACCGTTGCTTGCGGAAGTGGCTTAACGCCGCCCGGAGCAGCAGGTGCCCCCGGGGCTTTCGCCAAAGGAATTGTTTTTGCGCCAACAGGAGCGGTCTTTTTACCGAGTGGACCGGTTTTGACGCCGATTTTTCCAGTCTTCTTACCGAGCGAGCCGGTTTTGGCTCCGAGTGGTCCCGTTTTTGCACCCATAGGTGTCGGGGCTCCCGGAGGAGATGGGGCTTTCGCCAAAGGAATTGTTTTTGCTCCAACAGGGGGAGCTGGCGCTGCAGGAACTCCCGGAGGTGCCGGTGGAGCTGTTCTTACCGGAGCGGCCGGTGGAGCAGGTGCTGACGGCGCAGGTGCTGACGGCGCGGGCGCTGGTGGCGGTGTCGGCTGTGTCGGCGCGGCCGGTGGTGCTGCAGCCACAGGAGCGGCTGATCCGCTTGCAGGAATCGGATCAGACTCGGCTGTAGGCGTCGGACGAGTCGATCCTGAATCAGGAATGGGAGCGGTATCCGCAGCAGGGCTTGCTGGTGCGGTTACGTCATCTTCAAGAATTGGAGTGGTCGGTGGCTCAAGGTGCTGGCCTTCGACGATTGCAGAGGTAGGTCCGGAATCATCGCTGGTTTGAACCGGAGCGGTCGATCCTTTTGGCGCAACAGGACCCGACTCATCGGATCGAGCACGCAAGGTAATGCGCACGGTTTCCTTCTTGAGTGGAACGGTTGACGTTTTGGTTGAGGGCTTTTGAGGATCGGTATCACTCATAGGTTACTGTCCGTGTTTATTTCGAAAAAATTACTGAACCAGTATTTAGGCCCCGAATTGGCTTCGATGTCAATACCTTATTGCAGAACTGAGAAGTCTTCTCTTTTGTGATATCCTCTCAGTTTTGTCTGTATTGTATGAAGCCTTTCGAGATGAGTCCAGAATCAATTTTAAAGGAATTGGTTCAAATTCCCAGTGTGAACCCTGATGGAGACCCCGGAACTGCCCTGACGGGGGAAGGGGATTGCGCGGCATGGGTGGCTGATTTCTTGCGTGAGGCTGGCGCTGAGGTCTGGATAGACGAAGTTTTACCGGAACGTCCCAATGTGGTGGGGCGTTTTTTTTCTGAAGTCGGCGATTCCGATTCGGAAAATAAACCGAAAATTTTATTCGCTCCGCATACAGATACCGTTGGAGTCGGCGGAATGACGATCGATCCGTTTGGTGGAGAAATTCGCGATGGAAAATTGTGGGGCCGCGGTGCCAGCGACACAAAAGGAACGATGGCGGGGATGTTGTGGGCGATCGCACAGGTCGCGAAACGGGACGATGGTTTCGAAAAACTGGGCGCGCGAGTTGGTTTTGTCGGATTGATGGGAGAGGAAACGGCTCAGCCGGGCTCGATTCATTTTGCGGAAAAATACCGGGGTCAGTGGGATTTTGCGATTGTGGGCGAACCAACGGAGCTGGACGTGGTTTATTGCTCAAAAGGCTGCGTTTGGGTGGAAATCAAAACGCACGGGAAATCAGCGCATGGTTCAACTCCGGAGCGCGGTGAAAATGCGATTGCAAAGATGCTGCCTGTTTTTGAAGCGTTGGACACCGAATTGCGGGCTGAGTTAGCCGCGTATTCCCATCCGATTCTGGGAGATTCGACGTTGAACCTTGGAATGATTCGCGGAGGCAACCGAACGAATATTGTACCGGCAGAATGTGTTGTTTCAGTCGATTTTCGTGAAACGCCATCACTTCACGAAGCGGGTGGTAGCGTGGCAAAGCTGCGTGATTTGGTCAAGCGTCGCGGCTGGGCGGACGATGTCGAGGTGGTGGTCACGAATGACTCGATTCCGATGGATACCGATGCCGAGCTGGATTTTGTAAAGCGATTTGAACCGCTCGATTCCAAGCTGGTTGGAGCGCCGTGGTTTTGTGACGCGGCGCGATTAGCTGACGGAGATATTCCAGCTGTTGCCGTTGGGCCGGGGAATATCGCGCAGGCCCACACCGAAGATGAATTTCTCGCGCTCGATGATTTGCAGGCCGGGGCGGAGTTTTATCTGGCGTATTTGGATTCGTTTTAGGGAAAAACGAATGCCCCCTGTTGGTTCGGTGAACAGCCCCTGTCCGATCGAAAAACGTCGCTATGAAAAGCGAGTTGTTCCAGTTTTCTAATTCCCGTTAACTGGTACGATTTTTAACGGGAATTTCAAAGAATTGTTTGGAATTTGTGGGAATGGCTCCGCCTCCAATTTATTCGGCAGCGTTTTCTGCGGCCACTTTCTCGTCGTTGTCTTCGACCACCGCATCGCGACCGTAAAACTTAACGAGGCGTTTGATTTTCTCGCGCCCGTTCCCCTCGCGCCAGGCATTTGTATCGCGCATTGAATAAACGCAGCCACAATATTCCTGCTGATAAAATTCTTCGTTTTTCGAAATCTCAATCATGCGCTGGCTGCCACCCTGCTTTCGCCAGTTGAAGGTCCAGTATTTCATCCCGTCGTGACGAGCAGCAGCGCGATCTCCACTGCCATTGATTTGATCCATGTTTTTCCAGCGGGAAATCCCGAGAGTGCTGGAAATGAGATTGTATCCCTGAGCAGCCGCGACATCAGCCGTGACTTCAAATCGCATGTCAAAACAAGCCGTGCAGCGAACGCCGCGCTCGGGCTCCCATTCCATACCTTTGGTGCGGTCGAACCAATCGCGCACGTTGTAATCACCGTCGATGAAATCCATCCCCAATTTTTCGGCGTAGCGGATGTTTTCCTGCTTCCGGATTTCGTATTCATCGCGCGGATGAATGTTCGGGTTGTAGAAGAAAATCGTCGTCTGGATATCCGACGCCGCGAGCGCATCCATTACCTCCGCCGCGCAGGGAGCGCAGCAGGAATGCAGCAAGATTTTGTCGGCCCCGTTCGGTGTGTCGAGAACGGGGCGCTCAAAATTATCCACTGAAAAACGGGCGGGATCGTCTTTGCGTTGGAATTGTTTGGAGTCACTCATGATTCGCAAATGATAGCTTAAAATTCCAAGATTTTCCAATTCGCGCTACGTTTTCTAAAAGTGACGGATTTGTGACACATCCTCATTTTTCTTCATCCGCTCGATGTTGGTTCATCGTGCCGGAAACATCCGACTCCCCGAACATTTCCCATGTGACAGAATTGGTACGGGAAGCCGATTGAATCCACACCGTCCTCTGGGCAATTTGCGATGCGTTAGGCAACAAAGAAATGCCAAGGCGCGTTAAAAAAATATCTGAAAACACAACCAACCAAAAGATGATGAAAAAAATCGTAATGACCACCGCTCTTCTCGCAGGACTTTCTGTTTCTGCATTCGCCGAAGACAAAATCATAATTAAAGGCTCCGACACTCTCGGAGCGAAAATGGTTCCTCAGCAAGCAGAAGCTTACAAGGAAGCAGGCAACGAAGTTGGATTCGAAATCGCAGCTGAAGGGTCTTCAAGCGCATTCACAAACCTTCTCTCTGGATCGGCTGACATCGGAATGTCCAGCCGGAACATAAAGGATTCTGAAAATGAGTCTTTCACTGCAAAAGGAAAAGAGATCGTTGAAACCACCGCTGGTTACGACATGATCGGTGTGATCGTTAACAGCGCTAACAGCGTTGAAAGCCTCACCCTTGAGCAAGTTGAAGGAATCTTCACAGGTGACATCACTGATTGGTCAGAAGTTGGCGGTCAGGCGGGTCCGATCTCTGCCTACACACGCAACACTTCTTCAGGCACATACAAGTCATTCCAGGAAATGGCTATGGGCAAGCGGGACTACGGTTCTGACACACAGAAGATGGCTGGTAACGAGCAGATCGCTGCTGAAGTTGCTAAGAACGCAAACGGAATCGGCTACGTCGGTTTGGCTTACGTTAAAAAAGACGGCATCACCCCGGTCAAAGTTGACGACATTGAGCTCAAGCCAGAAAACGCAAAAGATTATCCAATCGCACGTTCACTTTTCTTCTACACGATCAAAGGTGAGCTTTCAGAAGCTGCGCAGAAGTTCCTCACATGGGCAACGACTGACGAAAAAGCTGCTGCTGTTGTAGAGCGCGTCGGATTTATCCCACTCAAAAAGTAATTCGACCTCGAACACATCAAGATCAACATTTGGAAACCCGGTGGCAATCAGCCTCCGGGTTTTACCGCGTAAAATTCTATCGGATCAGAAAAAGACCGTGAGCAATCTATGAGCGATCAACCGCAAGCAGACGAACCGATCAAGTTTCGGCGGAAGGGCTTCAAATTTCTGGGACTCGGCCTCCAGGAATACATTAAATATTTCTTTGGTGGGAATGCCAGTCTTGCGATCATCGTTCTTGTTCTGATTTGCACGTTTTTACTCAAGGAGGGAATTGCATTTTTCCCTGACTACAACAAGGAGCTCCGCGAATATCGCCAAACGGGTCAAGAATTCGTCGACTACGCCGACCGGCAAATCGACGCCCACACTCGCATTAATAGCGATGCCAACATCGCATACTACGCCGAGCTCAATCAGTCCTCGAAATTTGAAGACGACATTCTTTCCGCCTATCGATCCGTGGGAAGTTTTGTGAGAAGTGCGACTTCTTCTGAAACGGATCAGCTCAAGCGGTACACAGAAAGGATCGAGGATTTAGAAGACAATCTTGCGAAGCTGGCAGAAGCCCCCGCGACTGACGAGATTGATGGGAGAGCTCAAATACAACAACTGGCTGTTGAATTGGACGATTACCAACAGCGATCGGAAAAGCTGAAGGGCGAAATTCTGACTCATTTTAGGCTTCACCTCGCCAACGAATCCATTTGGGAAAACGTCCGGCCTGGAATTCATTTATCGAAAGAGAGCAAAGAACTTGTTCTCACCGCCGTGCTTCACAAGCAACCTGGCGTGAAGGAAGAGTATCCTGAAATCAAGCAGTTGATGGCTGATAGCTCCGCCAAGAAAAAAGTCGCAACGGAATCATTGGCTGAATTCAAATCAACCATCACTGCCCTCTCAAAAGCGGTTCGCCCAATGAAATCGTTCGTTCGGGATTTGAAAGATATCGCCAGCGAAAATGCCCGTGAGGCGAAAAAATTCTCGACTGCAGAACTCCGCTATGATGCTCTTCTTAAGGGGTCAGAAAAAGCGGCGACGGAATCTGACAAACAAAGGTTCATCGAACAAGCCGGGGCCGTTGATCGAACTAAACCAAATTTCGAAGAAATAACAAAGCCCCTCATAGCAAAAACCGATGAGCACAATAAACTCTCCGTCGAGTTACAGAAGGAAATCGCTCGACTGGTCCCGCTACTTCCAAAAAATCCAGCCACCGAATCCGCACGGGAAAACCTGCAAAAGGTTCAGGGCAATGCTGCCAATTTTCCAAACATCGCAGAGGAAAGCCGCGAAGAAATGATGGATTGGAACTTCGATAAGAAGAACTCCGTTTTCCACGCTCTCGGCGCTTTCTTTTTTGGCAAACACTGGATTTCGAACAGCTCATGGCGCGACTTTTATGGAATCCTCCCCTTGTTCACCGGATCGCTGCTCATCGCCCTTATTGCGCTTGCCGTAGCGGTTCCGTTTTCTCTCGCAGCTGCGATCTACGTGAATCAACTCGCTTCGCGAAGAGAACAGAACTTTATCAAACCAGCGATTGAATTCATCGGCGCCATCCCTTCCGTCGTGCTTGGATTTTTTGGAATTCTCGTTCTCGGAACCGCGCTTCGAAACGTCAGCCAAATCGAAGCGCTATCATGGATTCCCGGCTTTCCGATGGCTGAGCGCCTCACCATTTTGAATGCAGGACTCCTCCTCGCATTCATGGCCGTACCGACAATTTTCACACTGGCGGAGGACGCGCTCAACAACGTTCCCCAGGCACTTTCCGAAAACTCATTCGCGATGGGAGCTTCAAAATTACAGACCATTCTTCGAGTCGTATTTCCGGCATCGATCTCTGGAATTATTGCCGCCGTGCTACTGGGCTTTGGCCGAATCGTCGGTGAAACGATGGTAGTCCTCCTTGTCGCAGGAAACAAAATCAAAATCCCCGATTTTACCGAAGGAATCGGTGTTGTCACCCAACCGGCTCACACCATGACGGGGATCATTGCTCAGGAACTTGGCGAGGTGGACAAAGGCTCCCTTCACTGGGGCGCACTTTTCATGGTCGGTCTCGTACTCTTTTTTATGTCGCTAGTGATTAATTTTTCAGCACAGCGAATCCTCAAAAAACTTCAGAAATTCTGAAGCAGTCTTTTTCCTATTTGCCCAACTATTTACACCTTCACCCTGAACTCGAATCATGGAAGACACCCCTCCCCTTGATCCTTCGATAGAAGACGAGGACAACCAAACTCCGGTCGATGATCCGGTTGTTAATCCCTTCGCGACCACTTCGAGATGGGCCAAGGTAAAGGAAGCAATTGCCTCAAATTTTCTTCGCGCCGGAGCTTATGTGATCTTGATTTGTGCATTCTACATTTTTGGTGACATCATCGTAAGAGGCGCACCCGTTGTGTTTCAAAAAGAAGCCCCCTTCATCAACACCGAGTTCTTTACCCTCGATCCGGAAACCCTCGTTGTTTTCGAAACCGCTGACGGCAACGAATACGAAAAACGCTACTCTGAATACGCCCAATTCAAACGCGACAACCCGACCGTTGAAATCGTTTCAGAGCACACGCACTCATATTCTGCTGGTGGCATCCGGGGTCCCCTTGTCGGCACCTTTCTCTTAACTGGAATTTGTATCGTGATTGCGATTTTTGTCGGACTCACCACCGCCATTTACCTCAGCGAATATACCAGCAGAGGGCGGTTTATGGATGCCATCCGGCTGGCCATTATGAACCTCGCCGGGGTTCCCTCGATCGTCTACGGACTCTTCGGCCTGGGGCTCTTCTGCCTGGTGGCACCCGTTATCACGTCGGAACCAAATTTGGACAATACGATTCAAATTTGGTTCACTGACATTGAAATTGCACCAGTCATTCCATTGCCTTTCACTGACAATTCGCTTTCATTTCAAGGGTGGGGACAATGCATGCTCGCGGGAGGATTCACTCTCGCCGTCATGGTCTTGCCCGTGATCATTACCGCCTGTGAGGAATCCCTCAAAGCTGTTCCCATGGGCTTTCGCGAAGCCTCTTTTGCCCTCGGAGCAACCAAATGGCAGACCATTCAAAAATCGGTCCTTCCTTACGCCTTCCCGGGAATGCTTACCGCGACTATTCTTGGTATCACCCGAGTCGCCGGCGAGACCGCGCCCATCATGTTCACCGCCGCCGTAGCTCACAAAGACGAGTTGCCGTGGGCTATTCTTGAAACTCCCGGCAATGGTGTTGGTGACGTCTTATCTCAATCAGTCCAGGCAATGCCCTATCACATTTACACCGTTGCGGCTCGCATTCCCCAATCAGAATACACCGAGCCCATGCAATATGGCTCCGTATTTGTCTTCATGGTTTTCGTGATGCTCTTCGCCGCACTCTCAGTCTGGATGCGAATCCGGTACCGGAAAAAAGTGAAATGGTAAGAAACACAAAAAACCACTCGATTTACCGATCGATACCCAACAATTTATAAATGAACGACACTATGTCAGCTACGGAACATCAGGACTATTCTACCGCACCTCAGGCTACCACATCGAATCCGCCGGAAATCGAACACGAAGTGGTGATCGAAATCGATGACGTCAATTTTTCATACGACAAAAAGAAAGACGTCCTTCAAGACATCACCTTGGACCTGCGCAAAAACGAAGTGACCGCATTCATCGGGCCCTCTGGTTGTGGTAAGTCCACCCTCCTTCGGTGTATGAACCGGATGAATGATCTCATCCCGAACGCCGGCCTAACCAAGGGTGAAATCCGTATTCTCGGGACCGACATCCATGCACCCGAAGTCGACGTTATCGAACTCCGCAAGCACGTCGGAATGGTGTTCCAAAAATACAATCCCTTCCCAAAAAGCATTTACGAAAACGTTGCCTATGGCCTGCGAATTCAGGGCATCAAAAACAAGGCCATATTGGACGAAGCCGTTGAAACCAGCCTCATCTCCGCCGGTCTCTGGGAAGAAGTTAAAGACCGACTCGACGCCAGCGGCCTTGGACTTTCCGGCGGCCAACAACAGCGGCTTTGTATCGCACGCACGATTGCCGTTCAGCCCAAAATCATTCTCATGGATGAACCGTGCTCCGCACTGGATCCCCTATCGACAGCCACGATCGAAGATCTCATCACCAAGTTGAAACACGACTTCACCATCGCCATCGTTACCCACAACATGCAACAGGCGACCCGGGTTTCCGACAAAACAGCCTTCTTTTATCTCGGTGAACTCATCGAATTCTCCGACACTACCAAGCTATTTACCAATCCCTCTGTCAAAGCCACCGAAGACTACATTAGCGGACGATTCGGCTAAGTCAGATTCGTCTTTCGATTTTCAAACAACATTTAAATGAGTGAAATCCCACACACCTTGAGCGATTACGAAGAAGCCCTCAAAAATACAAAGAGTTCCGTTCTCACTATGGGCAGCATTGCATCCGAGAACCTGGCCAACGCCATCAAGGGACTTCTTGAACGCAACGAAGATCTTTGTAACGACGCCATAGCCGAAGACGAAGAGGTCAACGCATACGAGCGGAGCATCGACAAAGAAGGCATGGAGATTCTCATGCGATTCAACCCCGTTGCCACCGACCTCCGCGCCGTTGTCGGCGCAATGAAAATTTCGACTAACCTTGAGCGAATCGCTGATCAGGCAGAGAATATCGCACGGCGAGCTCGAAAAATTCTCAAGAAGAATGAAATTGATGAAGTCCGCCTCATCGAGCCCGTTTTTAAAATGGCCGCGGAACTCGTAGAAGATTCCTTGCGCTCCTTTTCAGAGGGTGATGTTGAGCTGGCACTAGGCCTCTACGATCGCGACTCGAAGTTGGACAAACTCCACCGCCAAGTCATGAAGACCTTCACCAAAGCAATGGAAAGCGATTCCGAAAATCTTCGAATTTATCTCAATTTGATTTTCATCGTTCGCTGCCTTGAGCGCGTCGGCGATCACGCCGTGAACATCGGTGAAGACGTCGTTTATCTTTACGAAGCAGCAGACATTCGGCACATTGGCCCATCTGCACTCGAAGCAGACGAGGAAGAATAATTCTACAAGGAATCACGATCCAATAGGGTGCGTTCGATGAACCTACACTGTTGGATCGTTTTTTTATTTAGACGGGGCTCAATACCGATAGCGGAGGAGGAGGAACCGAAAGGTGAAAACACGTTTTCCGCCCAGGCTGACTTGTCACTGAAATGGAACCGTGATGAGCTTCAATGGCACGCTTTACGATTGAAAGCCCCAGCCCCGTCCCCTTCAATTCGCCGCTTGCATGTTGCTTATCCACTTTATAAAAGCGCTTGAATACCCCTTCCAAATCCGCCGCAGGGATTCCCACTCCATTATCGATCACATCGATTTCGAAACGGTCATTAACTTCCAGGCGTTTCACCCGGACGGTGATTTTCAGCCCCAGCCGCGCATTTTGTTTAAGTGCATTTTCGACCAGATTAAAAAATACCTGATCCCAATAATAGGGATCGCCATAAAACCCTCTGAGCCCTTCTTTAGGGTATTTAACCGAAATGACGGTATCGTGGCGATCGATCAACAATTGAAGCCGCTCGATGGTTCCGTTGATGCATTCACTGATATCAAAAAGCTCCATTCGAAGCAGGCTTTCGTCAGCCTGGTTGCTTTCCAATTTCGAAATCGTCAACATGTCCTCAACGATTCGGGTGAGCCGATCCGTGTGCTTCTTCATCACCGAAATCGTCGAATCATCACCATCTTCATCTAAAATTTCCAGATATCCGTTGAGAATCGACAACGGAGTCCGCAACTCATGCGACGCATTGGCAACGAAGTCCTTTCGAATCTGTTCCGTCTGCAAACGCTCCGTGATATCTCGAATAATCAACCACGCGCCGCTTCCGATTTTATAATCTGGATCAATCGGGCCTGCTTCGATCAGCAGCGTTTCCGACGAATTCACCAACTTGATTTGATCCTGCATCTTGCCATTGGCTGAAACTGCCAGTCGCACAGTTTCATCGATGTGATGATCCCGACAAATTTCGATCAACGGCCGCCCAATTTGCCCTTGGGCAGCAGGAAACAATCGCAACGCAGCCTTGTTGACGAAACGAACTTCGTAATGTTCATCAACGACGAAAAGCGCGTCTTCGATCTGATTCAAAAGATAATCGAGAATCTTCCTCCTGCCCATTTCTGACATCCTCATCATCTCTCCCTCCGTCGCTGTATTCAGCACTGCAGCGCTCAATCGCGACAATCGGTCCTGTTGAGTTGTCTCCGGAAGAGACTCTCGCTCAAAAATAGACTCATCTTTCAACGCAGCCGTTAAATCTTCAATCCCACGGCATAACACGACCAAACGGTAAGCCAACCAAAGCCCCGCACTTCCAATAACGATGATGATGAAAGTCTGCACGTTTCAAATTTCCGCTGAATCATTAAACCGGTACCCGACTGAACGGATCGTTTCAATGATCACTCCAAACTCTCCCAGCTTGGTCCGCAACCTTTTAATATGGGTATCCAGCGTCCGGGTCTGCATCGAATCGCTGTAACCCCACACTTTTTGGAGCAAATCCGCCCGCTCACAAATTTGACCCGGCACCTCCGTCAGCGCCAGCAGGAGCTTAAATTCAGTCGAGGTCAGATATACATCCTCACTCGCCAGAAACAACTTCAGTGAATTTTTATCGAGCCGGAACTCACCGATTTCGACAACCGAACCCGAATCCAACTCATTGGTGCGTCGAAGCACATTTCGAACTCGCAGTACCAATTCCTTCGGACTGAACGGCTTCGTTAAATAATCATCCGCCCCGAGTTCCAGCCCCGCGATTCGTTCATCCAGCCCGCTTCTTGCCGTCAGCATAATGATCGGCAGCCGAGTCGTCCGCGCATCCTTCCGCAGCGCCTTGCAAACCGCGATTCCATCTTTCCCCGGCATCATCAGATCGAGAATCACCAAATCGGGTTGTTTCTTCTTCGCCAGCTTTTCACCTTCCAACCCATCACTCGCTTCGATCGTGTCGAAGCCTTCGCGCTGAAGTTTGAGGGCAAGCAGATTACGAATATCCGTCTCGTCATCTACAATGAGAATCGTTGGCATGATAGAAAAGTTTGGGGATCAAATTTAAACCCGACTATCTAGCCGTTCAAACAGATCGAAACCGGAGGTTTCTGACAAATTCGTCACAAAAGAAGAGGAATCTGCGGATGAATTCCACCGTTTGCCAATTCGTGCTACGATTTCGAAGAATGGAACTTGGTGATCTGCGAAAACTCCGAATCCTGCATGAAATTCACGCGTGGGTCATGACGGGCTGCACCGCCTTGATTTCGACTCAGATTTTACTTTCAGGGTTTATTCGATCGCCAATTTTTGGGAATCGACTCCGAGCTCTGATGCCAGACTTGGCTGTTGTTTGGATACTGTGTTTGGTGGTGTGCGTGATCCTTTATCTCGCACGCAAACGGCCCAAGCGAGATCTAGCTACAGTTCTATTGTCTATCAATGTAGTGGTGTCACTTTGTGTATTGATGCGTCCGCTTTAAGGCGATCAATCCACCCACTCCGTAATCACTTTCCGCTCTTTCACAGGATACCACTCGCCGATTTTTTTCGCCAAATCCGCAACAACCTCAGGATTGTCTTTCGCGAGATTCACTTTCTCATGCGGATCCGCCAACAGATCAAAGAGCTGAGGACGTTTTTCGTCACGCGGGTGAGTAGACTTGTAGCGATTCACAACGCCGTCATACGTGAGCAAGAGCTTCCATTCTCCTTCGACTGCCCAGCGAAAAAGCAGGGTGTCTTCGTGATTATCGACGTCGCCGATGTCATGAGCGCAGCTTTCGCCAAAGACGATGTCACGTGGTGTGTGATCTCCGCTTTTTAAAATCGGCAGTAAATTGATCCCGGGCATTTCTTTCGGGATTTCAACGCCCGCAGCGGCAAGCATGGTTGGCACAATATCGATGCTGGATCCGAGTTCTTTGCCGCGATCGCCTTTTTTGATGGTGCCAGGCCAGCTATACATGGTCGGCTGACGCACGCCGCCTTCGTATGCGGTTTGCTTGGAGCGTGGCGCGTATTTTCCGTTGTCTTCGGATTGAATCCAGCCGTTGTCGCAAATGTAAATGATGAGGGTGTTTTCAGTAATGCCTTTGGAATCAATGTGCGCTTTCAACTCGCCGCAGGTTTCGTCGAACCACTCGCACATCGCGTAGTAGCGAGCCACGAAATCGGAATCGATGCCTTTGGCTTTGTATTTATCAAACAATCGCTTCGGCGGATTGTGCGGGGTGTGCGGCAAAAACGGCGCATACCACAGGTAAAACGGCTTCTCTTTTTCGACTGCCATGTCGATGAAATCAGTCACTTCAGCGAGACCTTCACGCCCAATTTTTAAACCGTCGTCGCCATGACGTCCGCCAGGCTCGGGAAATCCGCGAGTCATCCCGTGGGTGAATCCACCGCGCTTATAGCTGCCTTCCCACCATTTGCCGGACTGATGCGAGAGGTAACCTTTCGTCGCGAGCAATTCGGCAATCGTCGGGTGTTTGTCGACATGAGAAATGAGCTGTTCTTGAAGTCCCTTATATTTTTTATTCGCCGCAATCTGTTCAGGCGATGGTGCAGCAGCTTTGCCCTTGTTTTTACCCTTAGCTTTTCCAGCTGCGCCTTTTGGCTTTTTCGGCGCTGCTTTAGCGGTGCCTTTGAGCGGCGTTGGATCATTTCCGCTGGTCTGGTGTTGATGAACGTAAAGGCCGGTGGCCAAGGTCATGAGGCTTGGGCGACACAACCCGGTCGGAACGTATCCGCGGGTGAAAACAGCGCTCTCTTCAGCGAGTTTATCGAGGTGTGGAGTCTCGATGTGCTTGTGCCCCATGAAAGAATAATCCGTCCACGCCTGATCATCCGATAGAATGAGAACGATGTTTGGCGGAGCGTCTTCGGCTTTCAAAAAAGCAGGAAATGCGAGCAGGATCGCGAGGAAAAATGCGGGGATTTTCATGAGCAAAGATTCAGTGTTTCACGTGTGGGTGTCAAAAGCATGAATGTGGTTCGGTACGTTATTTGCCCTTGCCGATACACCACAAGGCTTCATGGCTGCGGAGGAAAATCTCGCCCTCGGAAACTACGAGCGAAGAGTTCGTCATCTCGCCGATATCCGATTCAGCTACCACCTTCAGACCTTCGGGGTCCGCTTTAAAAACCACCGTCATTCCCGGTTGGCTGAGCGTGTAAATATGATCGCCCACCATCGTAAATGACCCCCACGATTTCCCAGGCCCAGGAAGACGCGCTTTCCATTTTTCCTCGCCAGTTTTCATGTCCAGACACGACGCGATGTTGCTGTTGTTCAGGTAATAATAGTGTCCGTCTTTCGCCACGCCCGTGCCAATGCCGCCGTTGTGCCTAACCGTATGCCAAAGCCGATGCGTGTCGGTGACATCTCCATTTCCGCCGATTTTCACGCCGATGGAATTTCCATGATACCCACCCGTCGCAATAACCGTGTCTCCATCAACCACCGGCGACGTGTAGACCAAAGGATTCAGTCCGCCGCATCTCCAGAGCTCTTCGCCAGTCTTCGGATCAAACGCTTTTATTTCCATCGGAAAGCTCATGACTAGCTCATCGCGCTCGCCGGAGTTTACTAAAATCGGCGTGCTGAAACTCCCAATGATGCCCTCGTCATCCCGACCTTGGAAGCCATCCGTCCGCGTGCCGGGCTTCCACTGGGGCTCGTCCCATTTCCAGACAGTTTCGCCGGTTTTTAGATTTAAACCGCTCAGAAAAGAGCCTTTTCCCGGGCCATGATAATGGGTCACCAAATCACCAATGATCACTGGCGACGAGGAATTTCCCCACGTATGAGATGCCGGCCCGAGATCACGGTGCCACAGCTCTTTTCCTTCAAAATCATACGCCGAAACGCCAGCCGACCCGTAGGAAACCACCACCGTTTTCCCATCCGTCGCGGGCGATGCTGAGCAATACGGATTCGTCCGGTGCGATGTTTCCGGCTTTGCATAAGTCACGCCTTTCTTCCAAAGCAGCGACCCATCTGCGCGGTTGAAGCACATCAGCCCACGAAATTTATCCGTGTCGATCGCCTGAGAAACAAAAATGCGATCTCCCGAAACAATCGGTGTCGAGTTTCCTCGCTGAGGGAGTTCAACTCGCCAGCGAATGTTGTCCGATTTTTTTCCCCAATCCGTCGGTGCCGAAGTTTCACCTGCCTTGCCTGATCCCTGTAAATCGCCCCGCCAACTCGGCCACGAATCGGCCAACGCCAGGCTCGAAAATAACAGTGCGACAAGCGAAAGAGACGAAATGAAGCGGAGTTTTTCCATACTCCTATTGAACCACGATCAGGCTCGTTTTGACGAGCGCACGATCGCGTGAATAACGTCGTTAGGACTTTGAAACGCTGTTGAGCAAAAGTTCTCCCTCGCCCTTGAACTCATTGTCCATCATTCCGCGAAGGCGCTCAACGCCTCTACGAATGCGAGCTTTTACCGTTCCCAATGGACAATCTGTTTTCTCGGCGATTTGGCGCTGAGTAAGCCCTTCAAAATAAGCAAGCTCGATGACTTCACGCTGCTCAGGAGTCAGCTCGACGACGGCCTGATTCAAAACGCGGCGGGCATCTGAGCGATACAGCTCTTCTCTGCCAGAAGTGCGTAGCTCTTTTTTGTCACCCTTAACACGCTCTTCGAATCGGCCGTATAGCGCAGCACGTCGCTGGACAGAACGAATGCGATCAATGGCGCGGTTTCGAGCCGTGGTGCAAATCCAAGTCACAAGTGAACCTTTCTGAGGATGGTAGGAATCCGCCTTCTTCCAAACTGTGTTTAACACTTCGGCCGACACATCTTCGGTATCTTCAGCGTGTCTCAACACTTTATAAGCGGTTGAATAAATTAGAGGATAAAATCGATTCGAAAATTCAGCCAGAGCATCGCCATCTTTCACGGCAATCCGCTGCATTAGTTGGAAATCGAGTTCGCGCTGTTCAGGAGATATCTTTGTTCTGGCCATATTTTGTTCAGGTTGTGTACAGATTATGTCGATAAAATGTCAAAGGTCAACAAGGATTTGACAAAATTCGTCCCTTTTCGACTCCTTGACGTATTCTGTTCAATATTTGTCTCATTTTTTATGTCTGATCTCCCCGAAAGTTACGAAATTAGCGCGGTCTCCCGGTTAACAGGAATCTCGCCCCACGTCCTCCGTGTTTGGGAGCGCCGGTATAACGTCGTTGAACCGGAGCGGACCGATTCAAAGCGCCGCCGGTATTCTAAAGAAAACATCCGCCGACTCACTTTGATTAAAATGCTGGTAGACAACGGCAATTCGATCAGCTCGATCGCCGGCCTGGAAACCAGTCAACTGGAGCAACGCGTCGAGGAGATTAATTCAGTTGTTTCTGAGACTCGAAATGAACGATTGCCCCAAAAGCATCGAAAAATTGCAGTGGTTGGCACTCTGGTTCGGGATGCCGTTCGGAGAGCTGTCGATAGTGAATCGGCATTGTCGATCGTGGGCGAATTCCTTAAAGCGGGTGAGGTTGCGGAGACGATCCGGCGAGGTGCTGTCGACCTTTTAGTGATCGAAAAGCCAACCGTCTTTGCTGAAACCGTGGCGGAGGTTAAAGAAGCAATCGAGACCTCTGGATGTTTGAAAGCAGTGGTGGTGTATCAATACGGGGCCTTCGAAGCAATTGAGGCACTTACGATTCCTGAAGTTACCACTGTCAGGTTCCCCGCAACTTCATCGGAGCTGTTGCCGATTTTCCTCGAGAATTTGGAGAAGTCGCCAGCATCAATTCCCCCTGCCGATATTCCTGTTCCAAAAGGCGAAATTCCAGCACGGCATTTTAGCGACATCGAACTGGCGAAAATCAGTCGGCAATCTTCCGTCGTCCAATGCGAGTGCCCTCACCATTTATCCGCGTTGCTTTCAAATTTGGGAGCATTCGAGAAATACAGTTCCGAATGCGAAAGCCGGAACGACGAAGATGCAGAGCTGCACAATTTTCTTTACCGGACGACCGCTCAATGTCGCGCTGAAATGGAGGTGGCGTTGAGTAAAGTCCTCCGCCACGAAGGGATTGATCCCACCACTTTGTAATCGTTCGGAAGCCGGGACCGCCGACGTCCCCTTCGGCTTGGGGCTCTGTCAGCGTTTTGAAATACGTCGCTCCTTGGTCGGTATCAAAAAACGGCCGCGCAGGAAATCGCATTTCAAGGATTCGAGCTTGAAATAAAATCATCGCTTGGCTGAATTTGAATTCTGTTCTTTGGTGCGCGCAGCTACTCATGATCCAAAGAAAAACGAAAATTATCGCGACCGTCGGTCCGGCAACGGATTCCGAAGAAATGCTCGGCAAACTTCTCACTGCCGGAGCGAATGTGTTCCGGTTGAATATGAGTCATGCGACTCACGACTGGACGCGCGATGTGGTTGGGCGAATTCGGAAGCAAAAAGCGGCGTTAGGTAAAAGCGCCGCGACGCTGGTCGATTTGCAGGGGCCATCTATTCGAACGGGTGATCTGGACGAGAAGTTGGAACTGGCAAAAGGCGGTGTGTGCGAATTCCGAAATGCTGACTTGGAGCCTTCGGAAAAATTATCAACCACGACAAATTACGATGGGCTTTCTGACGATGTGAAAGTTGGGGATGTGATGCTGGTCGATAATGGAGAAATTCATTTTAAGGTGACGCGCAGTGAGCCGGGCCGTCTGATTTGTGACACGTTGACTAAAGGAACGATGGGGTCGCGGCGCCACATCAATCTACCCGGAGTCCGTGTGAATTTGCCTGCGCTTACGAAGAAAGACATTTGCGATATTGATCTCGCCGCAGAGCTCAATGTCGATTTTGTCGCGATCAGTTTTGTCCGCGATGCAGAACACATTCGCAATCTGAGAGCCCAACTGGAGGAACGGGATTCCCGCGCGAAAATTGTAGCGAAAATTGAGGACCAAGAGGCGATGCGAAATCTGGAGGAAATCATTACGGAAACGGATGCGGTCATGGTTGCCCGAGGTGATTTAGGAATCGAAGTTCATATCGAAGAGCTTCCCGTCGTTCAGCGAACCATCGTTCGCGAGTGCGCCCGGATTGGCCGGAAGGTGATTGTGGCGACGCACATGCTGGAGTCGATGATCGAAAATCCAACACCAACGCGGGCGGAAGTAACGGACGTGGCGAATGCGGTTTATGAGCAAGCGGATGCGGTGATGGTGAGTGGTGAGACCAGCGTTGGAAAATACCCAATCAAATGCATCGAGGTTCTCGATCGGATAACCAAGCGGATCGAGCAAGAGCCCGGAGCTGGATTTCACAAAAACATTGAGCTGAAAACCGAGAAGCAGCAGACGGTAAAATCCGCCGTCGTCCTCGCAAATTCGTTGCCGGATTCAAAGCTCCTCATTTTTACGGCGCGCGGCGTGCTGGCGAATTACACCGCGCACCAACGTCCTGAGAACGCGCACATTTACGCATTCTCACCGGACGAAAAAGTCGTCCAGGCGCTGAATTTGAATCGCTCGGTCGCTCCTCACGTGATGGAGTTCGAGGAGACACCCGAGGCGACGATTCGTAAAGCCATCGAGTTTCTCATGGATCGCGGCGAGGTCGAAAAAGGCGACCCCATCGTGATCCTGAGCGATGTCTTGTCCGGCGACTTCGACACCGAAGCCATTTTGCTGCGGAAGGCTTAAACTCCGACCACTTGCCGCCACATCTTGGACATCAGGGCGTGGCCTTCAGCTGTCGGGTGAACGCCGTCTCGTGCCCATTTTTCAGGTTTGGTTCCTTCAGCAATCGCATCGTCGAACATTTTCTGAAACGGAACCCAGAGCGTTCCCGCCGCATCCGCGACTTCTTTTGCATACGCTCTACGGACGTCAAAATCGGGGAACCACTCGCCTTTTAGCACGGCTCCACACTTTAGCGCAAAAGGTTCACAAACAACAATTGTTGTGTCAGGGAGAGCCTTTTTCGTTCGCTTGAGAAGGGTGGCGAAACCATCGCGATAGACTTCCGCGGTTCCGTCGTATTTCCCGTTCAGCTTGTGCCAGATATCGTTCACACCAACCAGAATGCTCAAGATGTTCGGTTTCAGATCGATGCAATCACGATCCCAACGCTTATCAAGATCAGGCACTTTATGCCCGGAAATACCGCGGTTGTGAACCTGAAGATTGAGAGCTGCATGATCTGCCAGCAATCCGGCTCCGATAACAGCTGGATAGCCGCGCCCGAGGCTCTTCGGCTCGTTAGCGACCTGATTCTTCTTGTCGCGACCTGCGTCGGTAATGGAATCCCCCTGGAATAGAATCACGCTCCCGGATTTCAACGTCGGCTTCTCGGCAGCGTCGGCTGAGGTTGCGAAGAATCCGGCAGCCGCAGCTGAAGTTCCGGTAACCATAAATTGGCGTCGATTAATCATGCTGCTGTTTTTAGGGAGATTTTTCCGTTTTGACAAGCGAATGCCACAGCCGAAAAATTTCGATGGCTTCGATCGATGCCTTAAATTCAGCTTCGGTAAACTCACCCGTAGTTTCCGTCCCATCGTTGAGCTTGTGCGAAAATTGAAAGCCCTCCAGCGCAGGTGTGGCAACGAGTAGGACGTCACAAAAGTCTTCTGGAAGCGCAAAGTAAACGCGGGTGTTGCTGGCGTCGCGGACTTTCATGGTGTCGCCGTTCAATTCGAACGGCAGATCCAATTCGAGAACTTTTCCGCGAATCCGCGCGCTCACCGGACGATTTGAAGGCGGTGTTTCATATCGTTGCTGAAGAAACAGGCGTGGCTTTTCCGTTTCGCGATCAACCGCAAACAGAATCAGATTTTGACCCGTCCGGTCGTGCGCTTTGTCGGCGATCGCCGGCCAGTAGCAATTCAAACGATCGTCGATTGGATGCCGGATTTCGGTCAGAGAGTTCTTTATTCGCAGCGCAGTCAACACCTCGCGGTTTTCAAAAATTAAATCCGCAGCCAGCAATTCCCGAGCGGTTGCAGCATCGGTTGGATCGTTTTGGAAAATGGCTTTCTTGCGGTCAAACGTCTTCAGCGCCGCGTCGAATTTTTCACCGGTCGCTTTGATTTCCCACGTCACGATTTCAGAAAGCGGCTTCGGAATTTCGGGAATGGGTTGAGGTATCGGCGGGGTTTCTTTTTCTGCCTCTTGTTTCACCAAAAGTGCCGGATCAATTCCTTTGAACGTCGCCCACCAGGTTGTGTCCGATGTCAGGTCCCGGAATTTCTCGAACGTCGCGCTGACCTGACTAAGCGCGCTGATTTCGTTGTCGTTTAGAGGAATCTCCCGATAATTTTTATCCGCATCTTCGATGAGAAATTTCATTTTTTCTGAGTCCTTTAAAAACGTCCCTAAGGCCTCATTGTGTTTGGTCAGAGAAAGGTCGAGCTGAGCGCCCCCGCGAAAAAACTCGATGTCTTCAGCGGTGTATTCGATCCGAATCGGTGGCGCGCCGACACCCATAATCATCAGCGCCAGACCATCTTTCCCGATCCCGCCCTTGAGGTTGGCCTTGAGCCGAATCCACGCCCCTTTTAAATCGTTCCCAACATAGGCAATGGTTCGGTCTTCTTCTTCCTTCGCCGGAATTTTTTTCGCATAATAAAAATAAGCGTCCATCCGAGTATTAAAATCAGAGCGGTATTGCGCCTTCAGCTGCTCTTTTAGAATCAGCGCGCGATCAATTCGTGAGAGCGAAGATTCTTCCACCTTGTGAACAGTTCCGTTCTTCATCCGCAATCGCACCAGCCCTTGCTCCGACTCTTTTCCAAAAACCAGCAGTTCCGCGCGCAGTTTTTTGCCGTCAGTATTGGTCCATTCCCGACTAGGAAGCAACGCCTGCGCCTGAGCGTTTTTTACGAACAACAATACTCCTGAAAGCAGGCAGAATAGGCAAATCAAATGACGTGGGCGGTGCGACGTGGAACTGCGACGATACACCATCGGCACCTTAAAAAATAGGAAGATGCGTTCACGATCTTATATTCATCATCAATTTATCATACAGGCGTATGCCGGTCTTTTTCTGCTATTGGTTCGTATCAATTAGCCGACGCCACAAGATCATAAGCCTTTCGAAGTGCTTCGCGGATGTTGCCGTCAGTCTCCTCAAAGAGATCCGTGATTTTATGATCGGAGATCGAAAAATCAGGCGCTAAACGCTGGATGAAATCACTCAGCATCATCGGAGTGGTCTTGGTTTCCAATAAAACGGATGTCCCGCGCTTACGTTTGTGCGATGTCGTCAGCAATCCGGCAAACCCGTGCGCCACGCGGGTGAATTCAAGCCGATCGAGATAGGACATTTGTTCTTCGCCATCTAGAAAAATGATGATCGAACCATGATTCGGACAGTTGGTGAGAAAGATTTTTTCCTGCTGCGTCAGCGACTTTTTCTCGTCATTTAAAAAAAGTCGGCAAATTAGAAAGTCACCTTCGGATTTTAGTTTGGATTCGAAATCATCGAGAAACGTCGATTTCCCTGAGCCGTGTGGTCCGACAATTGTGGCCCGAAAATCGAGTTCGCCAAATCGCGCTATAATAGCTTCCCAGGAAGTGTTGAGCCATGTTGGTTCGAACGAGATCAGGGATTCAACACGAGTCACTTCGAATGGATTTTCGCGTGCGGAACAACTCATTTTCGAATTGAAATCAGGGCAACTTCGGAATAAATGGCCCGCTGGATTTCGGCTTCACGGGCTCTTCCGGTTTGTTGGCGTTGTTCACTACCGCCATGACCAATCCGATGATTACGACGAGTGAAAGGAGAATCAAAATGATCACCCCTGTCGGGTTTGATTTCGGCGCTGGAATCGGTGGCGTTGCTCGCCGAGTCGTTGAAATCACCAGTTTTTTTCGAGCCGCTTTTTTCGCTGGTGTTGCGGATTTTTTCGCAGGAGCCGGAGTCTGCGCAATTTCTCGAAACGCATCTTTCAACTCCTGGATGATTTGGAATCGATTCGCGGGATCGGTTGCCATTGCTTTTGCGATCAGAGCATCGAAACGAATATCAAATCCGAGCGCAGAGGTGAGGGGAGATTCGGAACTGGGCAGCTTTTTCGTCAGCGTCTCGTAGGTTAAAACGCCCATCGAAAAAATATCGGCGCGCTGATCAATTTCAACGGTGGGATCAAAAACCTCGGGTGCCATGTAATCCGGTGTCCCCAGTTCGATGCCGCTATCAACTGAAGCGTGATCGACTTTTGCCAGACCAAAATCAGCGACTTTAACCATGCCTGTTTTATCGATCAGAATGTTTTCCGGTTTGATATCGCGGTGAACAATCCCGTTCGCATGGGCATAGGCGAGGGCATCACAGATCTGGCCAAGGTAGCTCATCTTGTGAGCGACAGAAGTTTCAGCGGTATGAATGATGTGATGCAAATCCGTGCCCTCCACGAATTCCATGCAAAAGAAAAGCAGCTCGCCGTCGGTTGTTTCGCCGTAGTCGAAAACACTCACGATGTTGTTGTGAGTAAGCTTCGCCATCGCTTTGGCTTCGCCTTCGAATCGCGCCGCAAAATTCAGGTCGGCCCCGAATGTTTTCGGTAACACTTTGATCGCAACATCACGATCCAGCTTGAGCTGAACACCACGATAGACCGCACCCATACCTCCTTGCCCGACGAGTTCTGTCACCGAATAATCGGTGAGCAGCGCATCGAGTGCTTCGGGAGACGGTGGGGAAAAGTGAGATTCAGCAGTGGTTGTAGAGTCGTCCACAAGAGGTAGATACGATTATTCGGAGCGAGAGCCAATAAAAAATCCCTTACTTGGCTAATTCCTTGAGCAACGCGCGATTCAGCTTAATTCCCGCCTCAAAGTTGGTCACCGTAAAACTCTCGTTCGGGGCGTGAATTTGGCAGTCGGGTAACGCCAGCCCGAGCAAAAGCGTATCGACATCGAGGATGTCCTTGAACGCCTGAATGATCGGAATACTACCGCCTTCACGAATCAGGCGAGCGGCGTCATTGAAGGTTTCTTTCAGCGCAGTTTGAGCGGCTTTTCCGTATTTTGAATTCGGATCCATCACGTAAGCAGGACCGTCATGCCCAAGCTCAACCTCGATGGTGCAAGAGTCCGGGCAAAGCGAATTTAAATAGTCCGAAGCCAGTTTCAAGATGTCGGCCGGGTCTTGATCGGCCACCAAACGGAAACTCAGTTTTGCCATCGCCTCACGTGGAATGACGGTCTTCGAGCCTTCGCCCTGATAACCGCCGCCGATGCCGTTGACCTCTGCCGTAGGCCTTCCCCAACGCTGTTCAAGCGCCGTGTAACCGGCTTCGCCCCACAGACCTTTGACCCCGGTTTCGTCGATTGTCGCCTGTTCGCCGTCGGGCAACTTCGCCCACATTTCGCGTTCCCAATCTTCAAGGGGAACCACTTTGTCGTAAAAACCGGGGATCAAAATCTTTCCGTTTTCGTCATGCAATTTCGAAACGATTTGAGCCGCAATCAGCGCCGGGTTCGGCACCGCACCGCCGTAAACGCCGGAGTGCAGATCAAGCGTCGGTCCGCGAACGATAAACTCAAGGCAGGCGATTCCGCGCAAACCGTAGGTCATGGTCGGAATGCCGGGCCCAATCATGCCTGTGTCAGAAACCGCGCAGATATCGCATTTCAGCTCGTCTTTATGCTCGCGCAAAAACGGAGCCAAATTCGGGCTGCCAATCTCCTCTTCGCCTTCCAGCAGGAAAATCACGTTCACCGGCAATTCGCCTTCTTCCTTGAGCGTTTCCTCAACTCCGAGAATGTGAGCAAAGTTCTGACCTTTGTTATCCGTCG
Source organism: uncultured Verrucomicrobiales bacterium (assembly GCA_937891465.1). Classification (GTDB taxonomy): domain Bacteria; phylum Verrucomicrobiota; class Verrucomicrobiia; order Verrucomicrobiales; family DEV007; genus JABDJT01. The sequence goes on from CALAHF010000165.1 coordinate 114,801, forward strand.
CGCCACGGCAGAAAATTTTATCACCCACCAGCGTTGGCTCAAATGGCGGTGTGTCCCATTCTTCAACCGGGTCAACCGGCTGAACATCGTAGTGACCGTAAATCAAAACAGTCAGGAGACCATCCTTCGATTCACTTTTCGCAACAATAACCGGATGACCCGGCGTCTCGTGCTTTTCTACGGAAAGCCCCATCGATGTGAATTTCGCCACCAGTGAATCCGCGCAGGCGTTCACATCGCTTTTGTGATTGGAATCCGTCGAAATGCTGGGAAATCGAAGGTAGTCGAAAAATTCGTCGAGTTGCTTTTGAGACATTTCGGAAAGTAGGAGAATTCGAGCCGGATTCAATCGTGGAAATGTGTCATTGAACCGAATTCGCTACAGACGATCGGGGAGGACAAAGGCCCAATTTGGTTCTTTTGGAAGAATTTTTTCCAGCTTGGTGAATATATCAATTTGAGTGAGGTCTGATCCTGCTTCAAAAAGAATGAAGGCCATTGAGTGTCCCAATAACGTTGCGGCTTTGCTGAATGATTGAATTCTTTTGCGGCTCTGGGATTCGGTTAGAATCTCATCATTTAGCGAGAAAGCGTGATCGTTTGTCAGTCTAAGCACGAACATATCGACATTTATTGGGAATCGTTCGTAATCCCGAAATCTGACCGTCAGTAATTTCTCTCCATGCCGAAATTCGACTTCAACTTCATCCTGATTCTCCAATAAATTTCGAATCTCGTTCTCAGTTTCACTCCATTTGCGCTTCCGCTTTTCAGGCGCTCCAAGATCAATTACGATATCGGTGTTAGACGCATTCCTGAATTTGAACGACGGAAGAACCACGATGAAAAAGTATCCGAGAATCACGAGAGTCGAGATTATTTTTCTTCGTTTGGACATCGCTCGTGTTCTCTTTTACAATTTCACTGCATCCGCTTCCGAAACCACTTCGAGCCAACCATGCTACAATTCAACGGGGGAGGGATCGTTCGCGTGACTTCTTTTGGAATGCGGTTTTTCACAAAAAGCTCATTGCTCGCAGCCCATATTAAATCGCCAGCTCCAAGCTTTTCAGCGCCTTCGAGAAGGCCTTCGGCTTTGTCACCCGAAAGAAAATTTCCCTGGGCCGAAATCGATGTTGGCGCTTCGGTTCGATCTTTTCCTTTTCCCATCTCGCCATCGAATTTGAAACAAGGGCCTTCGTTCGCGGCGAGTAAATTTGCCTCAATCGAAATCGAACGCGCCGTTTGATAGCCGTTCAGCTTTGGGTTTTTCGTGCCGGACATCAACGTGATCGCACCTCCCGAACGTCTCGTCGTGCCGATGATCGCGTTTCCGCGAATGACGTGATTTTTCCCATAAATCCGAATGCCACCGGTTTCTTTTTTATTCTTCCCGGCGATCAGATTCTTCTCAACGAGCGATCCGTCACCGTGCCGCAACGTGATCGTTCCCGCGCATTTTATCAGCGTATTCCCGCGGATCGTGACCTTGCCGGCCTTGATCGAAAGCGCCTCCATTTCCCCGTCGCAAGACTCGAATAAATTGCCCTCGATGACCGTTCCAGAATCCGATTCCGATTCATCACTCGTTCCGATTCGAATTGTCTCGAAGCCATTTCCGCTGGCGCCTTTCGGCCTCCCCAAAAAAAGGTTCCCCGCGATGACATGACTTTCAGCGCCTCCTTTTTGGCGCCACACTATCAAGGTCACGCTCCTGGATGTTTTGTTCATAAACGAACTCGCATCGACACGATGATTGGTGCCTTTCAGCGAAACCCACTTGTCCTCTTTTTTCGAATCTTTCGGGTTGTAGGATTCGATCACGACTTCCGTGAGCCGACAGTGTTTCCCATCAACTTCGATCACGTATTTCTCAGGTGAAGCACCTTCTTTGAAATGAAAACCCGAGACGATTGCGAAATCGGTCCGCAAACGCAGAGCTGATTGTCCCGAGAAAATAACGCCTCCGGGAGTTTCGGCGCGAATGATAATGGGTGCTTCCGCCGTTCCGGCTCCGCTAAGCGATAAGTTGTGATTCGGGTAAATGCCGTCGCGCACGACAATGACGTCACCTGGTTTTGCCTCCGCAATCGCAGCCGGAAGTTCCGTTGCCGGAATTTGTCCGTCGGCCGTGCCGACGATAAATGCAACGCCACCCGCCAGAAATGTACTTTTCAAAAAATCTCTCATCGTTACCATCCTAATCATCATGAACATGCCACGCCTCATCATCTCAATCATAGTTTTAGCCGTTTTTTTCGCGGTTTACGATATTTTAGTCCACCAAATAATGCTCGGGAAATTGTATGTAGCGACCGGAGATTCATGGCGCACCGAAGATGAAATGATGTCGCGGATATGGATTCTGTATGTGTGTTATATCCCGATTTCGATTGGCTTCACCACGGTTTGGGCTCTCGCGTTTCCCGTTAAAGGCGTGAAATGCGGGGCGATCTACGGGTTTTTGATTGGCCTCATTTCTGTTGGTAGTTTGATAGGCATCAGCGCTTTTACTCCGATCCCAGATCAAGTCATTCTTCCGTGGATTGTGAGCGGCCTAGTCGGTTCAGCATTAGCTGGAGTGGTCGTTGCCGCCGTTTACAAACCGAAAGCTTATATGGCTGACGAACAAAATCTGTCCCATCGAGCTCGGCGCACCCGCTGGAACGGATGGGGAACCGCGATGGTCATTTCGGCAGCGATTGCTTTAATCGCACCGTTGTTTGGGCTTTTAGGAACCGTTTTTGGAATGGTGGGAGCTTTCGGCGAGCTTCAAGAGGGCGGTATGGGAGATCCCGAAGCGTTAGCTGGTGATGTCAGCACCGCCTTGGTTACCACTGCAGGTGGAATCGTTGTATCGGTTGTCGGAATTATTCTTGCGATCATTTTCCTCGTCCCGTTTTTGTTGAAGTTAGACAAAGACAAAAAAGCGGCATTTTCTGAAAGTTCATGATCAAAGAAGCTGACGCCGACGGCCCAAAGCGCTGGAATCAATGGGGAACCTTGATGATGATTTCCGCCGTCGCCATTGTGCTGTCTCCGATTTTTGGTGCAGGCATCAAATTGGTGAAACACTTCAAAAGTATCAGTGAAACTGGTGGTGGATCCTCTCCTGAGGTAGCAGGAGGAATCAGCAAGGCTCTAGAATTCACCGGCATCAGTTTCATCCTCACCTCAATCAGTGCCGGCGTGGCCCTCATCTGTTTACTGCTGTTTCTTCGACAGAAAAAATTGGACGAAAAAGCTTATCACGACGCAAAGAACGCGGAATAGCCGGAAGTGTTTGCGACTTTTGTGCTTTTTTGCGGCTATAAAATCAGCCAGCCGATTTGAGGTTGATTCACGAACCAATAGGGTTGATTCATCGAACATACCCTGTTGCTTCGTAAAAACTGAATTTGCCCATTACATGATCCCAAACGTCCTCGCTGAACGCTACGCCACCGCCTCCATCCGCGACATCTGGTCTCCGGAAGGAAAAGTCCGCCTTGAACGCGAACTTTGGGTCGCTGTCATGAAAGGTCAGCGTGATCTTGGGCTCGATATCCCAGCTGAGGCAATTGAAGCCTACGAAGCGGTGATCGATCAAATTGATGTCGATTCCATCAATGCGCGCGAGCGAGTCACGAAGCACGACGTGAAAGCCCGGATCGAAGAATTTTGCGATCTCGCCGGTCACGAACACATTCACAAGGGCATGACCAGCCGCGACTTGACTGAAAACGTCGAGCAACTGCAGGTCTTTCGTTCGCTGGCCGAAATCCGATTCAAAACAGCCGCCGTGCTCGCGAAATTGGCGAAACGTGCCGATGAATTTCGCGATCTTGTAATCACCGCGCGGACTCATAACGTGGCCGCCCAGATCACGACTTATGGAAAGCGTCTCGCGACCTTTGGCGAAGAAATTCAGATTGCATTTGATGCACTCGAACACCTCATCGCGACTTATCCCGTTCGTGGTTTGAAAGGCGCGGTTGGCACTCAGCTCGATCAGCTCAGTCTTTTTGATGGCGACTCCGAGAAAGTTCTCGAGCTCGAAAGCCGCGTTGCCGGTCACCTCGGGATTGCCCGGAAATTCACCAACGTCGGTCAGGTTTACCCGCGCAGCCTCGACTTGCAGGTTGTTGCCGCGCTGAATGGCATTGCTTCCGGCCCATCCAGTTTTGCAAAAACGTTGCGTCTCATGGCCGGTCACGAATTGGCCAGCGAAGGGTTTGCCAAAGGCCAGGTCGGTTCGTCCGCGATGCCGCACAAAATGAATTCACGAAGCTGCGAGCGGATCAACGGATTCAAAACCATCCTCGGTGGTTACCTCACAATGGCATCGTCGCTTGCCGGTGATCAGTGGAACGAAGGCGACGTTTCCTGTTCCGTGGTTCGCCGCGTGATGCTTCCCGATGCTTTTTTCGCGGTCGACGGCTTGCTCGAAACGCTGGTGACGATTTTGAATCAGATGGATGCGTATCCCGCCGTCATCGAACTTGAGAACCGCCACTACCTCCCATTTTTACTGAGCACCACGATCATGATGACTGCCGTGAAACGTGGAGTCGGTCGCGAGACAGCGCACGAAGTCATCAAGGAACATGCCGTCGCCGCCGCAGGAGCCTACCGCACCGGCGAAACCGAGCGCAACGATTTGATCGAACGCCTCGCCAACGACGGCCGTCTTGGAATGACCAAAGACGAACTCGAAGCCGCCCTCACCGAAGGCAAAGCCAATGCTGGAGCCGCCGATGCCCAGGTGTCCGCATTTCTCGCCCGCGTCGCTGAAAACGTTGCCGGCGTTGAAGGCGCTGCGGAGTATGAGCCGGGTTCTATTTTGTAAACGCCTGAAATTTTAAGGTGGGATAGCCACGCGATTTCGTCGTGTAGCCATCTCTCTTTTTATTTTTTCGCGGCATCTATCCTCTTTAGCAAACGAGCAATGCTGTGAATACCGTTGATCGTCGTCGCGTCATTCAGGTCGGGTTCATCAATAAACCGCACGATCGGTTCGTGGAAAAGATCGGCGGCTTTCATCGCGCTCACCAACTGGTTCATGTAGTCGGTAAAGAGAGTCACGAACCTTGGTTCCAGCTTTGTCAGGTCGGCATTGGCGAAAATCTTCTGCCCCTTCCAAGTCTCGTCAGCGGGCATTTTGTGTCCGTCATGACTGATCCATAGACTGGGTAAAAAATACGGTCGACGGCCGAAGGATTCGTTTATGAACGTGAGGTGTTCGATAAACTTCTCGGCATCGACCTCTACCTTTTCCCCTGAGACACGCACTCCGATGGAGACCGCGGGAGCGCATCTCGTACGGTGTTCGAAGTAGCTTTGGTAGTAGCGGCGAATGGCAGTGTCGATGTCGCCAGTTTCTGCACGGCGCACCAGACTTGCCCGGAAACCGGAATGGACATCGACCGATGGTTTCTGCGGCAGGGCAAAATCACGGACCCGGATTTCCACCGGGACGCTGCACATTTCGTCATCTCGAGAACGAAGGACCAACGTATTTTGGTAAACCCCCGGCTCCTGACCAATCGGCGCATGGACCGTGAACCAAAATGTCTGGTGGGCTCCCGCAGCGATGTCGCACGGCAGCTTTTCGGTCAGTGGATCAGGATTCAGGCCGGGAGTTCCAAAAGGCCCGTGTACTTCGTTAATCGGGATCATTTCCACCTTGCGACATCGTAAGGTGATATCGGCTTCAGGAAATTTAGGCCAGGTCCATCCTGCCTGGAGAATTTCATTTTCAGGAGTCACTGCAATTTGAAACGAGCCGTATTCCCCCTGAGCGAGATCCACCTGAACCGGCCCCTCCGCATCTTTCGCGGGAAGCTTGCTGTCCGGGAATGTCTTTCGATTCTCATCTTCTTGCCAAATCGTTGCGCCATCGATCTGAGTCAATATTCTGGCAGTGTCAGGCACTTCACGCTTCGGCAGGGCTTTTATCTCGAGGGCATCGAGCCAGGCGGTCGCATTCGGATCTTTGCTCACCAATTTAATTAAGAGGCTCGCCGGTCCCATTCCCTCATTCGCGAGGAAACTTCCGGAATCAAAATGCACCCAGCCGTTTTCATCTGCACCCTCAACATACTCACCGTCCACGAAACTACTTTTGGTCGAGGCAGGAACCGCTGGCTTGGTGTGATAGAGCAGCACCCGCTTGCTACCTTCCTTATCCAAATCGCGAACGTAGGCAACGATCGTCGAGGGACCACCAACGCTCCGATACTTAAACGACAATTGATAAACTCGGTTCCCTTCAACCGGCACCTGAGTGTTCCATCCACCGTTCAGCCCGCTGAGTTTCAGGCTTTGGGAGCCATCAAAAGCAAACTCATTATCGAGCGCTCCCTGTGATTCCTTCCATGAAGAAAATTTCCATCCAGCCGGCAGATCCGCCTCCTTTTGTTCCGCACTGAAATTAGGAACGACGTTGGCAATTCCCTCCTCAGCCATCATCGGGACAGACAGCGAAGCGAGAGGAAGGAGAGCTGTTTGAAAAAAATATCGCACCATCATTACCAACATACCGAAGCATGTTTTCGTGAGAACACGCCACCATGAACGAGTCAATCCTGAAAGATGTCGACTCCGGGTCTGGGAGAGGTTGGAGGACCGAATCAATCCCTACTCCAGCTGCAGCTTCGCGAGGGATCCATAAAGGCCACCCGCTCTGGCAAGAAGCTCATCGTGGGTGCCTCGCTCCAAAATCGCACCGCCTGAGATCACGAGAATCTGATCACAGCGACGAATCGTGCTGAGACGGTGCGCGATGATGATACTCGTGCGGTTTTCCATCAGCTTGTCGAGCGCGCCCTGAACAAGACGCTCGCTCTCGGCATCAAGACTGCTGGTTGCTTCATCGAGAATCAGAATCGCCGGGTCGGCAAGAATCGCCCGGGCGATAGCGATCCGCTGACGTTGGCCGCCGGAAAGCTGGGCGCCACGATCTCCCACGAGCGTTTCGTAACCCTCGGTGAGCCCTTCGATAAACTCATGGGCATTGGCCTGCATGGCCGCCTCGAAGATTTCTTCGTCAGTCGCTTCGGGTTTACCGTATCGGATGTTTTCTTGAATACTGCCTCCAAAGAGAAGCACTTCCTGGGGAACCAGCGCAAGATTCCGTCGCAGGTTCGTTAGTGACATCTCACGGATCGGTTTGCCATCGATCAGGATTTCGCCGGACGTCGGATCATAGAAACGGAACAGCAGCGAGACCGTCGTCGACTTGCCTGAACCACTCGGACCGACCAGCGCAATTCGTTGCCCCGCTTCCGCTTTCAAATCAAAGTCATGCAGCACCACCGTGTCGGGACGTCCCGCATAGGAAAAATTGACACCTCGCATCTCGATCTCTCCGGCAAAGCGTGTCATGTCTTCTTTGCCTTCATCTTCCGGCTCAATGTCATCCTTCAGGATTTCGCGGACGCGTTCCGTTGCGCCGAGCGAACGCTGCAACTGCGCGATCAACTCAGGGAACTGGAGGAACGACGACGCAATCATTCCGGTGAGTCCGGCGAATTGAGTCAACTCCTCGTTGCCGATATCTCCGTTGTTCAGCATTCGCATTGCAAACCACGTCACCAGGATCAGCGCCACGCTGAACGCGAAGATGATGAAGGCGATGAACGACGCTCGCGGGATCGCCGCTTTAATCACCGTGGTAAGATACTCACCGAGGTTTTTGTTATAGCGGGAAAGCTCGTAGGCTTCATTGCGAAAGGCTTTCACGCTGATGATGCTCTGGAGGCTTTCATCGACGACAACCTGCGAGGCTGCCAGATTATCCTGAGCGCGACGCGTCAACTTCCGGATGCGCGACCCGAAGACCGCGATGAGAACGATCACCACTGGAATCGTGGCGATCATAAAGAGCGACAGTTTCACCGACATCTGCAAGATCAGCACCAGACAAAGCAGCAGCATGACCGAGTGCCGGATCAGCATCGGGATCGTGCTGACCAGCGTTTCCCGCATCGCCTCGACATCATTGGCCAGGCGGGAACCTAATTCCCCGACGCGTCGCTCGTTCAGCGTTGCCATGGGGAAACGAATGATCCGGCTGAACGTATCCAGGCGGAGCGTTGCGAGTGCCCGTTCCGATGCCTTTGCGAAAAGAAGAATCCTCCAGAACGCGATGAACGCCTGCACCGAAACAATCGCGACAAGAAACCACGCCTTATCCGTTAATTCGGTCATCCACTCCGCTCCAGTGGCCCCGCCGATCCCTTTTCCGACCAGACCCGTCAGCTCTTTGATGAAAAGAATCGTCAACCCTCCCGTGAGTGCCAGCGCAAAGAGCGCTGGGATGAAGACCTTGTAATGCGGGCGCAAATAAGTCAGGAAAAAGCCGGCGTCTTTCCACGCGGCCCGGTCCCATAGTTTCTTGCTGGTTTGTTCTTTCGTCGAATCCATTGCGTAAAGTTAAAGCCGAGACTTAACAGGGTTCCGTCACCTTCGGCAAATGCGGAAACATGAAAGGTTGCTCGACTATCTCACCACCGCAGTTCCGTCCTCCTCAATCCCAGAAGGGCCGACGCCCCGATAAAATCCTTGTAAAAGAAATTTCCGATCAGTAGTTTAGAATAAAAATTCGGGTAAATTGGAATCATGTCCCCATCTGAATCAGGCAGGACTCACCCTCGCGAAAAGGAGGTTTTTTTAAAAGCGTTGGAAATCCGCGACAGGGTGGCTCGTGACAAGTTCATTGCCAGTGTTTCCGGGAACGATGAGGTTTTGAGGAAACGTGTTGAGAGACTCTTTGAGAAAGGTTCTGAAGAGGATGAGTTTCTTTCAAATCCGGAACTGCGCGGAATGATTGGCGTGATCGAGCCGAGGTTTCTTGATTCAGAGAAACCGGCGTTTGATGCGACGACGATGGCTGCTCAAGCATGGGAACCCAATTGCGTGGAGCCAAAAAAATCATGGAGCATTCCGCCAACATCAGTGGGAAGATATCAAATTCATAAATTGATCGGGGAAGGCTCATTCGGTTCGGTTTACAAAGGGTTTGATCCAAATTTGAATCGCTAGGTTGCGTTGAAGATGGTGCATCCGAGTCGGATCGCTTTGCTGGAAAGTTTGGAGGACTGGTTTGATGAGGCAAAGGTGTTAGCGTCGCTTCGTCACGATGGGATTGTTCGGGTTTATGATGCAGATAAGACAGAGGACGGGGAGGTTTACATCGTTTCGGAATACATCGAAGGGAAGACGTAACAATCCCATCGTGACGGAAGAACAAGTGTGTAGGAGGCTGTGTGGATTTTGTTAGAAGTCACGGAGACGGCTCATGCAGCGCATTTAAGCGGCCGGGTTCACCGGGATATCAAGCCGGGAAACATCATGATTCGGCCAGACGACCAGACGTGTTTGATCGATTTCGGAATCGCGCTCTCGAAGCAACAACCGGGGAATTCACTGGCCAGCGGCGTGGCGGGAACTCCGGCTTATATGAGCCCGGAACAAACGCGAAGTGAGGGGCATTTGGTGGATCGCCGATCAGATATTTTCAGTTTGGGCGTGGTTTTTTATGAGTTGCTGGCGGGAAAACGGCCGTTTTTGGGAAGAGATTTTCATACTGTTTTTGAGCAAATCCAGTCGGGTGTAATTCCGAAGCTGCCCGCAACAAATCCGCCAATTACGAAGGAGGTTCAGCGCATTTGTAAGAAGTGTCTCGCGTTGCGGGCATCTGAGCGCTATCAGGACGCTCGGGAGCTCCACGATGACCTTCGGTGTTTTTTGCATCCAGAGGAGGAAGTGGAAATGGAACCGGCCGAACTGGCTGTGTTTGTTCCTAAAGGGTTGCGATCGTTTGAGGAATCGGATTCGGATTTCTTTTTTCAACTGTTGCTTGGTCCTTTCGATCGGCACGGATTGCCGGATAGCGTTCGTTTTTGGAAAACGCGGATCGAAGCGCAATCAACGGGCGACGGTGCGTTTCGGATTGGGTCGTCAAACGTCCGAACAACCGGGAGATCGGTCCTCAATCCTGGTTTTTGACCGATCATGCCACCGGAAAAAATGTAATTATCAAGCACATCTACAAATTCGAAGAGGGGTTGGCTCCGCTGTTGCAGAAAATAGTCGATCTCTGTGGATTTCAGCCCGATCTCCGGTTGCCAGAGAAAAAAATCAATCAAACCAACCGCAAACCGTGGCAGGAATACTTCGTAGGAAAACCTGAGTTAATCCGAATTGTCACGGAGCGATGTCAAACCGACCAAATGTTTGGTTACGATCTCAGTCCTCAGCTATAAAGCTATGGTTTTCAAAGCCAGGAAAGGTGCCGGATTGGAAACGATTATAAAGATTTTGAAATGGGCCAAGTCATCAGAATACCCCTTTGAAATCTCGTTTTCGTTGAGCTGAAACACATCGCTGATGATTCTTGCTGGTCCAATTTTTGAAGCCAATGACCATCACGTTCGAGAAAATTAGATGATTGTGAGATAGGCAATATTTTCAACAGTGTGAGGAAGAGATCCCCGCCAAATCTCAAACGTTTATCCAATCTGCTACCCTCGTTTCAAAACACCGCGATTGCATCCCCGCCGCGTTTCCTCCACCTTAATGAAGGCCGACTGCTTGGAGGCGGCCGTTAAACGACAATCACATGAGTAGCTTCTTTGAAGATTTGGGACGCAAGCTGGGACGCGCAGCGGTGCCGACGTATCGCAAGAGCAAATGGATTTGGGAGGGACTGACGGGAACGGAGGAGAAGGCGCTTGCATCGGAACGCGAACTGGGTGAAACACTCGCGGCGGAGCTCCGCCTCGCGACGGATATTCTCGACGACCCGGAATTGCTGGCCTGGGTTCGGGGAATCTGCCAGCGCTTGGAAGGCTCGGTCGACCAACCGGGGTTTACCTATCACTGCGAACTGATGCAGGGCGATCATCCGAGTACGATCGGTCTACCGGGAGGTTACCTGTTCGTCAGCCGATCTCTCATCGAGTTTTGTGAACACAACTTCGATGAAGTGGCCTTCGTCATCGCGCACGAAACGGCGCATGTGGTCCGCCGTCATACCTGGGACCGGATGATTCAGCAATCGGCGCTGCGGGCGGCGTCGTTTGCGGCGGGAAGCGCAGGAATCCTCTCGGGCTGGGTGCGACAGCAGGGCTTGCCGATGCTGCGGAGCGCTCACTCAAAGGATTTTGAATTTACGGCGGACAAGGATGGGCTGGGCTTGGTTCGCGCGGCGGGATACGATCCCAACGGAGCGATTTCCTTTCTAAAGAGGATTGAGCAACAGGGAGAAGATCCGGAGGTGCTCGGCGAATACCTGGCGTCCCATCCCGCTCCGGCAGAGCGGATCGCGAAATTGAAAGGCGGAGACTAGAGTGGAGCGTCTAGATCCGTAGATTTTCAGATCATTTTTTAAAAATATCCGGACTAGGCCAACGGTCTTCATACCCGCGCGCCAGGATCGGGTTCGTGACATGATGGCCGAGGTCTGGCGCTGGATTCGTGAAACGGGAGATCGGTCGCTGAATGAGACGCATTATTTTTCAATGCGAATGGGTGTAGTCGGACCAAATTCTGCGGAGAATTAATCAAACATGAGTCAGCGTTTCAAAGTCGTTATCACCGGTTTGATCTTTGACCCGCTCGACGATGACGGTAGCGTGCTGGAGAGTTACTCTGCAGGCTTGAAGCCTGTGGTGACCTTCCACCCAAAATAGCCATCGGGATGATAACGGAAGGCTCCGGAGTCGTTCGATCCGGCGCGGGAAGTGTGGTTAAAGTCATCGGTGGTTTGGTGGTTTGGATCAGCTGCTCCGATACACGTGGAGTTCGCGCTGGGATACCGTTCGGTTGTCTCTCTAACGTTACCACTGCGAGTGATCATCGAATCCTCCGGGATTCGCAAAGCTCCACCAAATGCGTTGTTTGCAATCAGCAGGGTGCCACCGAATTTTTCCGGGGCGATGACTCGGAGGCTTGATTTGGAGAGGATGGTGTTGTGGACGATCGTAAGGTTTCCAACAACGGCGCTCTGGTGATTGCGGCAGTGGATGCCGTCGCCCTTGGTGTCGAAGATGAGGTTGTTGCGGATGGTGGCGTCTGCTGCGGCTTGAATGCCGTGGTCGCCGGTGTTCCAAATCACGTTTCGTTCGATGATGTTGGGTGCCTTGCTATCGGTGTCGTAAACGATGATGCCGGGGTAGTTGGTGTCGTGGATGACGTTGTCGCGAATGATATTTCCGTAGCTGCCGTCCTTGAGTTCGATCCCGTCGCCCTGGCTGACGGTGCCGCCTTTGAGATCATGGATGTAGTTGTTCTCGATGATGGAATTAAAGAGGTAGCCGTTGTTCGAACCGTCGGGTTTGTTGTTGGAGCCGAGATAAAAGGCTTCGCCATGGCCGCCGGTGTGGTGGATGTGGTTGCGTCGAAAAGTGAGCGCCTCGTAGATTTCCCCTGGATAGTTCGCAGTTATTGCCACACCGCCGATGTGATGGATGTGGAGGTTTTCCAAGGTAATGAATTTAGCGAGGTGGTTGCCTTGTTTCCCAATCCGAATGGCAGCATCCCCGCCGGTAATCTCGATGTCTTTGAAAACCAAATATTGGCAGCCGGCAAGATTGAAGCTGTTTTGGCGAGCATCGGGGCGTTTAAAGATGACTCTCGCGCCAGTTGCTGCCCGGATCGTAATAGGCTTTGTGGCACTGCCACGTTGGGTGATTTGAAGGCGGCGCGGATCTGAGTAGGTGCCGGATGCCAGAACGATTTCATCGCCGGGAGAGAGTGATGGGCCGCTGAGAACTTCGAACCAATTTTTGTCGAGCGGCGAGATCTCGATGGTTTTTGTGTCAACCGTGGCGATGAGGGCGAGAAGAAGAACGAGGAATTTCATTGAGCGGAGATCAATTGATGCAGGGGGAAGAAATGGGGGCTCGTCTTCATGGCGAATCCTCACGCACCTCTGGAGTAAGCATCTCATCACCCGTCAAAAAAACCAAACCAAACTGGTCGCCGTTTTCCGAGTTCAAAAACAGGCTCCCTCAGGCTCAGCTTTTTCACAACTCTGTTCGAATTTGAAGACAAGCTGGAATCATCAAATTTAACGTGCAGTCTGTTAAAATTCACCTGATTCTAGCGGCATGAAAAAAAGTAGGGTGGTTCAAAAGTGGCGGGAAGGAAAGCTGGCGCGGACGTCGGTGATGGGGCTGGTGAATCCGGCTTTTATTGCGCAGTCTTCGCGCTCGGGTTTTGATGCGGTGTGGATCGATAACGAGCATCGCGGGATGTCGAACCGCGAACTGCAATCGCTGATGGCGTTTTGCCGCGTCTACGATGTGGATTGCATCGTGCGGCCGCCGACAATAGAGAAGACGCCGCTGTATCGATATCTCGAAGACGGGGCGACAGGGCTGTTGATTCCCCATGTCGGAACGGCAGAGAAAGCGCGCGAGCTGGTGAATGCGGTGAAGTTTCCGCCCCTCGGAGATCGTGGTCTAGACGGCTCCGGTTTTGATGGCGACTTTCAAGCGTATGATCCAGATAAATTTGTGAAGTGGGCGAATGAGGAAACGTATTTGATCGTGCTGATCGAAACTCCTGAAGGCGTCGACAACCTCGATGAAATCGCTGCGGTCGAAGGTGTTGATGCGCTATTTCTCGGGCCGGGCGATCTCGGATTGCGGTATCGTCAGGCGGGTGATGACGGCACCTTGCTCGAAGCGGCGTATGGAAAGATGGCCGCCGCCGCGGAAAAGCACGGCAAGCAGTGGGCTGCCCCGGCGATTGTTAAGGAAGACATCGCGCGCCGGCATGACCAAGGCTGCCGACTGATTGTTCACGGGAATGAATTTTCTGCAGTGAAAAGCATGCTCACCGAATGCGGTGGGGATTTTGATGAAATCGAATAATCGAGAAAGACGATTAGGGGCGTTTGTCTCCACCCATTCTGCGATGGCATTCTTTGGTGAATTCGATAACGTCTGATTTTCATGTTCTTCGAAATCTTCCGCGACATCTGTCTCCCTATTCTCATTCTGATGAGCCTGGGGTGGATCATCGATCGGAAGTTTGATCTGAATCTCGATGCGCTGGTAAAACTCAATATCTACCTGTTTGTCCCGGTCTTTATCTTCGTCCGGCTGAGCACGTCGGACCTCGCTGGTGGCGATGCCTTGTGGGTTGTTTTCTTCACCCTGTGCATCATCGGCTCGATGGGGTTTGGCAGTTGGCTAGTCTCCCGCGCGCGGAAGGACGACGAGTCTGAGCGAACCGCTATGCAGCTTTCGACGATGTTTTACAACTCGGGAAATTGGGGGATTCCGCTGATGACGCTGGCATTTTCGGAACTCGGGCCCGTCGTTCAGGTATTCGTGTTGGCGACGATGAACATCACGACATTTTCGATCGGCCTGTTTTTGGCGAGTTCGCATCAGAAAAAAGAAGGCCCGTTTTGGCGACGGTTTTTGCCGATGCTGCGCCAGCCATCAATCTACGCAATTGTCTCGGCACTGCTCATCCGCCGTTTTGAAATTCCGGTCCAAAACATCGGCTTCATCTGGGAGCCGCTCGAATACATCGCGGCCGGGCTCGTTGCGTTCGCGCTAATCACGCTCGGTGTTCAGCTTTCGAAAACAAAGCCTCCCGCGATTGCCGGCCGGGTTGCCTGGGCGTTGGCCCTTCGGTTGGCCGTGGCGCCACTCATCGCGATTGGTTTGACCTTTCTCTTCAGATTCAGTGGGGAAATGGCGGCGATTTTGATCGTCGGCACAGCTTCGCCGACAGCGGTGAACACGGCGCTTCTCGCCCACGAATTCAAAGCCGACAGCCGATTCGCGGCCGCGATTGTATTTTATTCAACGTTGATCGCCGGCTTTGTCGTGGCGCTGTTGTTGTTCGGAATCAAATCGGGTTGGATTCCGTGGGCGTCGATGCCGAGCGGTTGAGCCGTCACTTTTTCGGACGCTTCACTCGTTTTATTGGGCGGACCGGTTCGGCGTTTTCGGTGGGTAAAAATTTCGCCAGCGTTGCGATGGTTTCAGCCTGCGCGGGATCACCCGCGAGATTTTTCCATTCGTTGGGATCGGCTTTTCGATCAAACAGTTCCTCTTCACCGTCGGCGTAGCGCGTGTAGCGCCAGTCTACCGTCCGGATGGTGTGGTTATTTTTCATGAAGGTAGTGATCGCAGGAAATTTCCATTCCGTGGCTACATTTTTCAACAGAGGAACCAAGCTGTGGCCCTCTGCTTTTGGCTGCTTGTTGATGCCGGCGAGTTCCGTCATCGTCGGGAAAAAACTGAGCATCTCCACTGGCGCGTCGCAGCGCTTTCCTTGTTCAAAATTTGAGCCTGCATTTTTCGGAGGAATGATCATCATCGGCACGCGGGTGGACCGCTCCCACAGGGTTCGTTTCGCCCACGTCTCTTTTTCGCCGAGATGCCAGCCGTGATCTCCCGTCACAAAAATCCAGGTATTGTCTGCGTTCGGACCGGCGTCGAGCGCATCAATTACTTTGCCAAAACAGTGATCCATAAACTCAACGGATGCCAAATACGCTTGCACGGCACCGGCCCATTTATCTTTCTCAACGATCCAGGCATGGGTAGGCGCAACGCTATCGCCACGAATCAATTCGATAGCGGT
>CALAHF010000166.1 GCA_937891465.1 uncultured Verrucomicrobiales bacterium
GCGTCCGGCACGTGAGACGCCAATCCCCAACCCGTAGGCGCAAAATGCAGTAGCAGCTCAGCTTCCTCGATCTCCTCTCCGTTGAGGTCAGAAAGGTCAAAACCAAGATAAGAAGTTCGCGTCAACTTTCCCTCTTTTATTGGAGTTTTTAAATAGAGCAGGATTTCGGACTCGTGTGTGGGCACTCTGCCGGTGTAGGCATCTTTCACAGTGGGAAGCAATGTCCAATCGGGACCGTAGTCGAGCGGAGTCACAGGAAGAGTGCGAGGCTCCTGATCAGCTCCTTCCGTTGCGAGGCCAAGCGTTTCGCCGACTACCGTATTTTTCTGCCCCGTTTTTAACTCCACGATCTGATCGGAGTCCGCGTATTCCACCTGAACAATCCCCTCAATGACTTGGGTGTGGGTCTCGCCTGTCTCACCATAAACGCTGACGGCGAAACGCGTTCCGTAGTCGACCACATCCGCAGACGGCGTTTCTATCCGAAAGCCCAGAGCCGATTCAGGGATGTCCGAAACCACCGTGCCGTTGGCCAATTCGCAATTCATTCGATCCTTCAGAATCAACGTCGCCGGCGCCTCAAGGGTAACTTCCGCGCCCGAATCGAAGCGCAGCGTCGCCATACCTTCCGCAAGACGCAGTGTCCCTTCGCCGAGACGGCTGCCATCGGCGGTAGGCAATTCACCACTTTGCCAGAGAGCGGAGCGGGTTTGCTCCAAAGTCGCGAAGGTGGCATCGCTCGAAAGCTGAAACCACATAGGCAGCGTCAGCATGGCGACAAGACCTGCGGCAATCGCTAAAATTTTACCTGAGAATTGACGACGGGGAACGGGAGCGACGACCTCATTCTGCTCCGGGATGGCCTCGACCTTGATCCCACGACGACTCATGGAACGACGTAAATTCGCATGCATCCATGCTCGATCCGCCAGCCATTCAATCGCATCAGCATCGCCTTCGAGGCTGGCCTGGACCCGAAGACGCTCTGCGTCGGACAAATCACCGTCGAGCAGGCGATCCAATTCTCGTTGTCGATCGTCGCTCAGCATGGCTTCCTCATTTCCTTTTGAATGCAGTCCCCCAGCAGATTGCGAACTCGATGCAACAGAACGCGAACCGATCCAGCAGTCGATTCGAGGATCGACGCCATCTCCTCTGCCGAAGCGCCATCTTCATAGCGCAGCTCCAGCAACCTGCGGGATTTGTCGGGTAGTTTTTCGATGCACTGCTCCAGAGCCGCCCCTCGATCGGATTGAACCTTCTGCCGGCTCACGAGCGAGTCGACAAGTTGATCGAGCAAAGGTTCGGAGAACACCAGCTTCTCCCGGCCTTTGACACGGTAGTGATCGATCACACGAGACTTCGCCAGCCAGAGCGTCCACGCCTGAAACGAGCGATTTTCGTCGTATTCGTGAAAGCGCCGCGCCACGGTTAAAGCCACCTTCTGCGACACGTCTTCGGCATCGGCAAACGAGCTGATCGACGCGAAGACAAAAGCTCGCACTGCTGGCTCTGCCTCAATCCAGAGGCGAGTCAACCGTTCGAGCGTTTCCGTGTCAGACCGATCATTCATCACAGGTATGCCGATGAAGGCGGGGAAACGTTAACAGAAATTTGTCATTTTTTCTCTACTCGTTCTGAGCAGGGTCGGAAACATCGATCGTATGGTAAAGAAGAAGAAGAAAAATGGCGTTCATAAAACCACGCCATTTACTTTCTGCGGAAGGGCTCGCTGCAAACCAGGGACTGAATGTATTCGTCCATCGAATAGTCGTGGGCCATTGCCGCTGTTACAATCTCATTCATTCTCCCTAATCACCAATACCGTCCCCATTGGCATCCAGTACTCCGCTCAGTGGATTTTCCGTCACGGCCTGCCAGGCGATTTTTCGAAACAGGGTGTCCAGTTCGGCGCCCGGAAATTCTTGCCGCTGACCGGAAAATTTGATGGGGTTCTCGATCAGCTCTGGAGACTTTTTGTAGAGCGTTGCGTAGAAGACATAGCCTTCCAGTCGATCAAATCCCGGCCCGAGATGGCCTCGGTGATCTCTCCACACGGAGCGTTCTTTTCCGCTGACTAATTTGTGGAGACTTTCAACGCCGGGCAGCTCTCCTTTTACCTGGAGAACGGCCGCCTTGGTGATTGCCAATGAAGTGGGGAGTATATAAACTTTGTCAGGATACTTCTCCTGCATGGCAGTGATAAAAGCCTCGAATAGTTCGTGCTTTTCGGCTTCGAGGTTGGTGAGGAATTCGGGGGTGTATTGAGATTCATCTTTTGGTGGTCTGCCGCCATTGAAATCCCAAAGCCGGATCCACGCGTCGGAGAGATAGAATTTCATTTCCGGATTGTATTTCAGGCAATAATCGATCCAACAGGTGTAATACTCCGGTCGATCCTCACTGTAGGGGCCCCACATCATGGCATCCCAACCAGCGTTCGCGATGGCTGGTAGCAATTTGGGCTTCGGCTTTTTGTCGAAACCGAAGATGCCGTTTTCCTCTTCCCATTTATAACGAGTGCTCCCCGTCATGCCCCCGCCGGTATGAGTATGCAGGGGTTGCGAGAATCCTGCCGCCTCGCAAATGAGCGGTAGCGTCAGGTAGCCGGGCTTCATGAAGCTGTGACCTGTGCCTACGACTCTCAATACTCCATCATCGGACTTTGGCAGGTCGGGAAATGAACTTCCATACTGGTCTTTCAGCTGCTCAGGAGTCAGGTAACAGATTGCGTGTTCAGGAAATTTTTCTTCCTGCCAGCCGGGATCGGGAACGAAGGTGCCCCTGGCCTTACCAGCGATTTTTCCCTGGCTGTTTTTGAGTGCTTTTTGGTAAGCGGCCGCTTCTTCTTTTGTCAGTTTTCCATCACCATCCGCATCGGACTCCGGGAATTGTTTCAGAAATTTGGCGAGTTGCTCAGGGGTGGAGATCGGAGGTGGATTTTTCGGGGGACCGTTGTTTCCGAGCTTCTTGAGAAGTTTGGTCTGTTCGGCCTTTGAGAGGGTGCCATTGCCGTCCGCATCTGCATCAGAATGTCTTCGCAGAAGCCCTCTTTGAACGACTGTCCACTCGGGACCAGTGATTTTACCGTCTCCGTTTCGATCGGCCTTGGGAAATTGGATCAGGACTTTTTCTGATAAGGCAGGGAGCATTTCTTCAGCACCTGAAGTAGCAGGAAACGCTCCGACGAATGCGAAAAATATTCCAAAGGTGGTTACTTTTTTCAGGATCATAGATGTGCAAAATTAAGTTCCATTGGAACGGTTTAGTTGCATGAAAAACTCAGATTTTTTCGCAGCTCAACCCCCAACTAGTCCGTTAGTGATAGGATTACTTTCGCTGAAACGGCGCGCTCTGCACCAGCGCCTGAATAAACTCGCTTACGTCGAAATCCTCGCCCTCGGCTGCGTCGACGATCTCATTCGCCAGATCTTCATCGGTAAAGCCAAACGGACGCCCCAGCGCATACTCAACCAGATGCTCGGCAAATCCACGGGCGAAGTCCCCTTCCCGGTCGACAATGAGGTCGCGCATCTCGCGGTAATCGGCAAACGCGGGACCACCGTGGAAGGCACCAGCCGCATCGATTTCCCAGGTCTTTCCCTTTTTCCATGCCTTGCCGCTTTTGATTCGGTGGGTTTCTGTCTTGCGCCACTTGCCGGCGGCGTCGAAGTTTTCCAGACCAAAACCAATCGGATCGATCTTGCGATGGCAACTGGCACACTGCGCTTCTTCCATGTGCGCGGCCAGTTTCTCGCGGGTCGTGAGTGGTTCTTCGGCGAGCCGTGAAAGCTGGGGCACATTCGCCGGAGCGGGAGGTGGTGAATCATTGAGCAGATGACGCAGGACCCAGGCGCCGCGTTCGACAGGGCTGCTTTCGATGCCGTCACTACCCATCGCGTGAATCGCTGCCATTCCTAACAACCCACCACGGGGAGAATCGGCCGGCAGGGCAACTTTCTGAAAATCATCGCCAGTGACGCCTTCTATTCCGTAGTATCCGGCGAGCAGACCATTGACGAAAACATGGTCGCTTTTCAGGAGTTTCCCGAGGTGGCCTTCCTCCGGATTACGCAAGAGGTGGGCAAAGGATTGGTAGACTTCCTGGCGGGCGGCGGCGCGGGTGCTTTCGTCAAATTCGCGGTGCAGCGTGGTATCGAACTGAAAGAAATCGAGGCGCTCCATGTCGAGCCACTGGTGCACAAAGCCAGAGACGAATTCACCGGAGCGGGAGTCGGCGATGAGTCGATCCACTTGTTGCCGGATGATTTCCGGTTGGCTCAGTTTTTGTTGCTTCGCCAGTTCGAGCAGCTCCTGGTCGGGCGGGGCACTCCAGAGGAAGTAGGCCATGCGCACGGCGAGCTCGCGATCCGTGAGCTGGCGACGCTCATCCGCGTCACTGGGTTCATTGAGGTAGAGGAAACCCGGTGAAGCAAGGATGATGCTGAGCGGCAAGCGGATGGCGGCGTCGAATTCGTCACCGGACTTGCGGCGCCCGGCGAAGATGACGGACAAACGGTCGATGAAGTCCTTCTCCGGGGCGGCTCCCCGAAAGGCCCTGAACGCAAACTGTTCGAGGATTTTCCGGGCGCGCGACGACTCGTCCGGATCGCTTTCACTACTAATCCACCAGTCCAATTCCGAAGACGTGCCATTCGATGAATTCAACGGGCCTTCCCATTCGACCCAATCGACCCACAAAGCTGGAACTGGACCCACGCCTGTTTTTGCGCGGGCTGCCCGGTAACGAGCGAGATCTGTCTTGGGATCTCGCTTCTCGCGCAGCGCAAATTTGCGAGGGCCATCACGAGTCAGTGATACGGGAAATTCGATGATCTGTGGCGCGTCCGTCGAGCCGGTTATCTGAAAAGTATCCAGATGGTTGAATTGGTTTTTTTCAGGGACACTTCCCAAATTGACGAAGTGTCGATCCGCAGGTGATCCCTTGACGGTGCCAATGCGAAAACGCAGTCGGTAGTCACCGGGTGGCAGTGAGTCGACGACGTGCTTCGTTTCCTTCCAACCGGACGGATGTTCCGGGGGTAGCGCGAAATACTCTTCCGTGTTCAGGTTATGGATGGTCAAATAGGAGCCCGTCTGCGTGAGTGGATCTTCGAGGTAGCGGCGAAAGGTGGGGCCATTTTCTTCAAAAGCCCGAATCCGGAACTTGGCTTCCTGTTCGTCCACGATGCCTTTTTGAGGCGTTCTCGTTTTAAGGAACTTAGTGGCCTTTTCGAAACCTCCCTTGTGGTAACCATTGTAAGTCCCGCGAACTTTAGCGTTGGCATTTTCTTCGACTTCACGACGCTGTTTCCAAGAGGTCGGCACGGAAGCGTGCGGGCCTTCCAATTCAACCCAATCGATCCAGATGGCGGGTGGGTGACCGTAGCCGTTTTCTTTTTTGAAGGCGTTGTGTGCATCCCAAAGCTCTTTCAGATTGCCGGTGTTGGGTTGCTTTTCCTGGATGGCGAACTCTTTGATGGTATCAGCTCCCACTTCGAGGGGAATCTCGATCACTTGCGGGTTCTCGATGGTGCCGGTGACCTGGTGGCTGCTGATCGGCCGGCCTTCCAGCCCCCAGTTTCTGCTCTCGATCAGACGCTGGGGGTGTCCCACTTCGAGGAAATGACGTCCCGCGGGCGAGCCCTCGACGGCCGCCGCTGCGACGCGGAGCGTGTAGCTACCGGGTGGCAGTTGCTTTTTCTTATGAGAAATAATGAGGCGACCGGTGCCGTGAGCAAGCTTCAGGTAGCTACCACGGTCACGGTGCGGCAGACTCGCGTAGTATTTGTGATAGGCGAGGTTGCGGCGGTCGGCTTCGGGATCGCCGCCAGCAGCTTTCTTAGAGTCGCGGAAGCCGAATTCCTTGGGATCGGGCATACCTTTAAGGCGGTCGGCATAGCCGTAAAAGCGATTGGGATGATCGATGAGGCGATCCGTTTTGCGAATCTCTGCAATGAGCGCCTGGTTCTCAGGAGACTTGGCAGCTTCATCGACGCCTTTCTTCCATTTGGTGAAGCGGGCGTATTCGTCTTCGATATTTGCGACCTGTTTTTCGTTGTCCGGATTGATCGTCTTTTCGGGCTCGACACGGGTCACGGTGGATGCGGCTGCTTCCTGCCCCGTCGTTGCGCGGCGTTCGAACAACTCGTCGATCGCGCTGCGTCCGAGTTTTAGGTATTGCTCAATCTGATCGCTGGAGATGAACTGCGAAGCGCCCACCGTATCGAAGGTGCCCGATCCGCCATCGGAAGGCAGATTGCTCGCATCCACATTGACGCCGGTGAGATAGTCGATCGTGTTCTGATATTCCCGCCGGTTGAGACGGCGCATCGTGATGTTGCCACCGGAATCGGCGAGCGACTTCCGCGCCGTAACCATGGTTTGAGCGAGCGCATCGATAAAATCGGCCTTCTCCTGGTTCTCAGGTTGGGGCTCATCTTCCGGAGGCATCTCGCCAGAGTTCATTGAATTGAGCACTTTCTGCCAAAGCTCAGCCCGTTCGATCGTGGAGACCTGAAAAGGGATTTCTTCGAGGTTCACCTTGCCCTTTTCGGTGAGGGAATCGTGGCATTCGAGGCAGTATTTTTCGAAGAACGCGAAGTGCTTTTCCGGAAGTCCGGGAGTGGGTTCTGCGGCTCGCACAAAGGCACAAAGACACAAAGTCAGGGCTGTAAAAAGAAGTGTGTAGGTTCTCATTTCTTTGTGCCTTGGTGGCTTGGTGTGAGACTCGTTCGTTTCGCCATTTCGATCCAATAGGGTTGGTTCGATGAACAGACCCTGTTCGTTCGTGAAATGGGTGAAACAGATTCGGGGGTGGTTTCAGCAGCTCGCACAAAGCCACAAAGCCACGAAGGCAGGACTGTAAAAAGAAGTGTGTAGGTTCTCATTTCTTTGTGCCTCAGTGGCTTGGCGTGAGTCCTTCGATTAAGCCTGCAGTTCCTTCACGATTCCCGAGCTATCTCCATGCCGCTCGGCTTCGATACCCATTCCCTGAAGCATCGTCAGCCACACGTTGCAGAGCGGCGTGTCCTCTGGCAGGACGAGATGCTGTCCCAATTTCAGATTCGCTCCTCGACCTGCAATGACGGTGGGGCAGTTGGTCAGGTAGTGAATCGAGCTGATGTTCGATCCGAAAGTCACGGTGGTGTGATCAAAGAGGCTCGATCCGCCGGCTTCTTTCGTGGCCTTGAGCTTGTCGATGAGGCCGGCGAGCAGTTCGCTGTGGACCTTGTCGCGCTTCTTGGAAGCCTCCATGCGCTCGCCCGGGGAGTAATGGCTCACATTGTGAGCGCTGGGTTTGAGATCGAGACTCTGCAGGAGGGTGCTGGCGGGCAAACGATAGGTCAGCGCGCGGGTGCTGTCGGTCTGCAACGCGGCGACAATGAGCTGATACATGATTTCAATCTCAGCCTTCCCCTTCAAGCCCGGAGCAGGCTCATCGAGTGGAGCCTTTATCTTGGGCACATCGAGCCAGTCTTCGTCTTTGTTGAGGCGGGTCTCGATGTCGCGAATACCTTGAAAATATTCGTCCAGCTTGTCGGTGTCTGTCGTGGAGAGCCCACGCTGGACGCGCTTTGCTTCGGATAGCACGGCGTCGAGGACACTGCGGTTCTCGGCGATGGCCGCCTGACGCTGTTCCAAAGGCAGGTCGTCAGCGGAAAACAGTTTGTGGAACACCTGCACCGGGTCGCTCTGTCCGGCGACCGGCTTGCCGCGCTGATCCCAGGCGAGGGAAAGTCCGGGACCGTGCCCCTGAAGTTCGGAGCTGTTGAGCTGGATCGAAGAAAAGCGAGTCTCTTGTCCCAGTTGCTGAGCGACGACCTGATCGACGGAAATACTGTTGGCCATGTTCTGCCCGGCCACGGAGTAACGATTCGCGCCGGTGAGCCAGAAGGTGCTGCCCCAGTGCGCCTCGTTGGTGAATTGGTTGGAACAGCCCTGCACCACCGTGATGTCCGATTTGTGACGCACGAGCGGAGAGAGCCCTTCGGAAAGTTCGTAGTCGGTGCCGGTCTTCGCCACATCTGGAAACCATGTCTCTTTCGTCATCCCGAAGCCTGTGCCGAGGAAAACGGATCGTTTCGGTGGCGTGCCGGGTGTCGTGGAAGCGGCCGAAGCAAAGCGTCGAAAACCGATGGACTCCAGCGCGGGCAGAGCGATGAGCGCTCCGGTTCCGCGAAGGAAGTGGCGGCGATTGAAAGAGGTTTTCATGATTTTGTAAATTAAATGGTGAGTTCACTTCTCCGGTTCCGATTTCGCTGCCCCCTCGCACTCCCAAAGCCTGACAGAGTCAAACATGATACGACAATCCGGGCCTCCTTTGAAGGTGAATCGGGGTCCGAGTTTATCCTTCTCATTGATGATGCTGACCGCCTCGTGTTCGTATGTC
Organism: uncultured Verrucomicrobiales bacterium; assembly: GCA_937891465.1. Lineage (GTDB taxonomy): Bacteria > Verrucomicrobiota > Verrucomicrobiia > Verrucomicrobiales > DEV007 > JABDJT01. Next base: position 8,393 of record CALAHF010000166.1, read on the forward strand.
TTGCTGTAGCCGTTGACGGAGATTCGGATGGTGCCCTTTCTGTATTCGATCACCAAATCGATCCACTCATTGAGCGCCATTTCTGAATCCGGCTCGGAAAACAAAGGGCCGTCGTCAGGCAACTTAATGCGATGCCCACCGCCTTCGAGAAAACCGAGAACAATCATGTGATGGCCGATCTGAAAACTGGGGCGACCGGGAGTCAGTTCTTTTTTCTCGAATTGGTAGCGAAGGTGACAAACGAATTGGCCCGGGATTTTGTTCAGATGTCCCACCGGCTCGAGGCCGAGATGATGATCGCGCTTGAGAGCCTTCATCGCTACTTCGCGGTCCGTAAATTGGGGTGAAATGATCAATTTTCCCTCTTCGATTTTCGTGCCTTTGGCACCCCATCTCTCGCGGTTGATTTCCCCATCAAAGTCATCGGAATAGACCAGGGTTCCGGAAGAGAACAGTTCGGATTCAAAAGCCGGCTCCTCGGCTCTCAGACTAGCTGAAAACGCGATAAGAATAATAAGAGCCAAGGCCCATGTTTTAGAGGTGTTTTTCTTCATGTTTTCGGCTCGACTGAACGGTTAAATATGATCGTGGGCTACGCTGGTAAATCGCCTTCCGCTACAGGTCCACGAAATGAACCCAAATTGGACAAAAAAGTTTGGCGCATAGCCTTTTCCGATCAGTCGCCGCTGAAATCCTCGCTTCCCGCGGCCGATGATAAGCAAGGCGCTATCGATCATCTCCAGCGTCGAATCGAATTGCTCGACGTAGTAGAGCGTCCAGATTTCCCCGCTGGCGTCACAGTACGGCGAACCGAAGTTTTACGAACCAGCAGGGTACGTTCGCTGAGGAAACCCTGTTGGTTCGTTAAAATAGGGAGATGAATTCTTCAGATTAGATGCAAGCCGATTTGGTTGAACTACTTCGATAAAAATTGAAAAATGTTGACCCCGTCGCCGAGGTTTGTGGTCGCGTTCCCCAAATTGAAGCCGAAGTAATTTTCGAACGAACAGGGTCTGTTCATCGAACATACCCTATTGATTCGTGCGAGTTGTTGTGCTCCGATGTGCAGCTAATAAGTTGGAGAATTTATGGCACGGGAAAGACCTAACATCATTTTTATCATCACCGATCAGCAGCGATTCGACACGATCAATGCGCTCGGATTCCCCTATGCGGACACGCCCCATTTGGATCGGTTGGTGAATGGCGGTGTCACGTTCACCAATTGCCATGTCACCGCACCCAGCTGCGCTCCATCGCGAGCGAGCCTTTTTACTGGGCAGTATCCACACACCAACGGGATTCTAAAAAACGCAGATCGCTGGACAAGGAGCTGGGTGAACGATCTCGCGGAGTCGGGTTATCACTGTGTGAATGCAGGAAAAATGCACACTTTTCCGTTTACGACGCCGTGCGGATTTAATGAGCGCTACGTGGTGGAAAATAAGGACCGCTATCTCGAAGGGCGTTACTTTTTTGATGAATGGGACAAGGCGCTGGCGGCTCGCGGATTGGTGAAACAACAGCGCGAAACCTATCGGGAAAGAGATGATTACGCGGACCGACTCGGGGCTTTCACGTGGGATTTGCCGCCGGAAACGCATTCGGATAACTTTGTGGGGAATCTTTCGAAATGGTGGCTGAAAACGCATCCGAAAGAGGATCCGCTGTTTCTACAAATCGGATTTCCGGGGCCTCATCCGCCGTATGATCCCACACCGGAAGCGCTCGCGGATTACGCCGATCGGGAGATCCCACTTCAGCCGGTGACAACGGATGATTTGGAAAACCAGCCGGAAGCCTACAAAGCGATGCGGCAACACAACAACGAGGTCGACCATGACTCCGTGATTTTGGAGCTTGATCCAACCGAGGAGCAACGGCTCGATCAGCGGCGGCACTACATGGCAAACGTGACGATGATTGATACAAAAGTCGGCGAGATCATGGAATCGCTCGAGGAACAGGGCTACCTGGAAAACTCAGTGATCATCTTTACGAGCGATCACGGCGATTGCCTGACAGATCACGGGCATTCCCAGAAGTGGACGTTTTACGAACAAGTCACAAAGATGCCGACGATCGTTTGGTCTTCAAACGGACGGTTTGGTGAAGGTGGACGTCGCATTGATGAGCTGACGTCGCTATTTGATTTGGGGCCGACGATTCTGGAGTTGGCGGATTGTGAAGTGCCGGAGAATTTCATGGCGGAATCCTTGAACCCCGCGTTGGAAGGTGACTCTGAGTGGTCGGGCCGTGACTATGTTTTTGCCGAAGGCTGCCGCGACGGAAATTTTGTTTCAGCGGATTACCAGACGATGATCCGAAGCGACGAATGGAAGCTGGTTCAAATCACAGGGAGTGATCCGATCGATGGCGGAACGGAAGGGCAGCTTTTTGATTTGGTGAACGATCCGGGCGAGCAGGTCAATTTGTGGAATTCAGCGGATCATGCAGAAAAGAAAAATGAACTGGTGTGTGAGCTTTTTGAATGGCGAGTCAAGACTGGTCATCTTGCGGCGAGTCATTATGCTGATGCCCGATAATCATCATGTTTGAATTTGTTCCACTTTTAGCTGAAGCCAGCCCGCTCGCCGACGCACTTGCCAGTATTCTAAGTCCGTGGGGCTTATTGCTGATTGTTTTCGGAACTGCGCTCGGCGTTTTCGTCGGGGCGGTGCCTGGCCTCACGGGAACAATGTTGATCGCGCTGATGCTGCCGCTGACTTATGGCCACGACAAGCTGCTCTCGATGGCGTTTCTCATCGCGGTTTATGTCGGGGCGGTGAGCGGTGGGATGATCACGGCGACGCTGTTGCGAATGCCGGGAACGCCTGCATCAATCGTGACGACGCTCGACGGCTACCCGATGGCCCGCGACGGATTGCCGGGCAAAGCCCTCGGGCTGGGGGTCATGGCCTCAACGATGGGCGGCATGATTTCATGGGGATTTCTCGTTTTGCTGACAGAACCGATCGCGCGGCTGTCCTCGAAATTTGGCTACTTCGAGTATTTTTCGCTCGTCCTCATGGCCCTCGTTTTGATCGCTACGATCGGCGGAAAATCGCTCTCCCGTTCGCTGTTCTCGGGCTTTTTCGGGATTCTTCTCTCGATGCCGGGGATCGTCGCTGCAACCGGCGCGCCGCGAATGACGTTTGGCATCACAGAAATGAACGCCGGATTCGGACACATGCCAGTGTTGATCGGGTTGTTCGCGGTAAATCAAATCCTGCGGGAAATCATCAATATCGAGCAAAAGAAAAAACCGATCGATATTGGTAAAAATAAAGTGCTGGTCGGACTGGTCGACATCAAGAATCACGCCGTCAATATGGTCCGCTCGTCGGTGATCGGAACGTGGATTGGGATTCTACCGGGCATCGGCGCAAATATCGGATCGGTCACCGCGTATTCGGTGGCGAAGAGCGTTTCAAAAGAGCCGGAGAAATTCGGGACCGGTCATGAGCCGGGAGTCGTCGCGGCGGAATCAGCCAACAATGCGACCATCGGCGGGGCCTTGATCCCTCTCCTTGCTATGGGCTTACCTGGCAGTGTCATGGAAGTGGTATTGCTCGGCGCGCTCATCGTTCACGGAATACAGCCGGGGCCGCGCCTGATGGAGCAGAGCCCAACCATGGTCTACACAATTATGGGAGCGATGTTCATCGCCAACATTTTCATGGCGTTGATCATGTTTGGCTCAATGAAGAAAATTGCAAAGCTCGTGCGCATTCCGCGCCCGTATTTGCTACCGATGATCCTTTGTTTCGCGGTCATAGGGTCCTACGCGCTGTCGAATCGAGTCTTCGATATTTACGTGATGCTCGGATTTGGATTGCTCGGGTTTTGCATGGAATCGTTCAGGATTCCCCTCGCCCCATTTGTGATTGGTTTCGTGCTTGGACCAATCGCCGAGAAAAATCTCAGCCTTGGTCTTCAGGCCTCGAACGGAAGTTACTCCCCGATTTTCACCCAACCCATTTCCCTGACCTTCGTCATCATTTCTGTGCTGATGCTTTTCATGCCTGCGATTAGAAAACTTCTTTCATTACCCAAACCACCCGGGGTCAAAGCGTCATGAGTGATTCTTCCGATTCTCAGAAAAAAACAGGCCTACTGCGCGCCTGGCACATCGTGGCGTGGCTTCTTGTTGTCGTCCTGGTCGGTTGGTGGATCGCGAAAGGTTTCAGTGCGCAAAAGACGACCTACCCGAATAAGCCCATCGAAGTCGTTGTACCGTATCCTGCGGGCGGTGGCTCAGACACGTTTGTCCGGCGAGTCATTCAGCAAGGGATCGAAGAAGGACAGCTGCTCGATGTTCCGCTGGCGGTGTTCAACGTCCCCGGCGGTGGCGGCACGATTGGCAGCCGCGACGTGATGAACAGCCGTCCCGACGGCTACAAGGTAATCTGTCATCACACCTCGATGATCAGCTCTAAATTAGCGGGTACCGTAGATTTTGGCCCGGATGATTTTGCAAAGTTTGCCCAGACGGGAAAGAATACCATGATCGTGATGGTCCGCGAAGACTGTCCCTATCCGGATCTCAAAGCTCTGTTGAACGCGGCGGCCGAGAATCCGAAATCTCTCAAGTTCGGCGCGAACATCGGTTCCGCGGCCTACTTCATCACCCTCCAGCTCGAAAAAGCGGTTCCAGGAGCTAAATTCAGCATTGTCTCGGCCGATGGTGGAGCGGATCGTTACAACCGCCTCATCGGAGGGCACCTCGACGCCGGAATTTTCTCTCTCTCGGAATATCTTGATTTCCGGGACGGGGATGACACCCCAGCCGATCGAAATGTGAAAGCGCTGTCGGTACTGTCTGAAGAGCGACATCCCGCAATTCCCGATGCCGGCACTGCAATCGAGCAGGGCTTTCCCGTGACCTTCAGCAATGGTTACTACTGGTGGGCTGCCAAAGACACGCCCCCCGAAATTCAGGAGTATCTCGCCGATGTATTGGAAAGAACGATGCAGACGGAAATCGCCCAGAGCGAGATGAAGCGGTTGCGTATTGATCCAACCTTTCTGCGTGGCAAAGAGGTCGAAGCCGACATTCAGGCCACCGTCGACAGCTTCAAATCCGTCATCGCTGAGGAGAATCGGGTCGTCCCTGATTTCGCGAAGTACATGCAGATCCTCGTGCTGATCTTGTTCGTGATCGTCATCATCGTTTCCATTCGCGAACGCGGCCAGCCCGACGAAGACGCGATTGATCTCGACTCGGACAGCCCCGCCTTCACCAAACGTAAAGGACGCGCCACCGCCTGTTTTGTCGCCTTGTTAAGCTACGTGTTGCTTCTCGTGTTCACACCCATTCCGTTCGCGATTGCCTCGAGTCTCATGGTTTTCATTACCGGAGGTTTGATGTCTGCCTGGGACAAAAAATACCGCCTCATCCTTTTCCAGCTGGCGTTGCTCACCGGCTTCGGCGCGGAATTTGTCTTTACCAAAGTGTTCACGATTCCGCTTCCGTGAATTCCATCCGCCCGTCGAATGGCATCGACCAGGGAATAGAAACAATCCCGATTCCTGTGTTCACTCTTCGGAAAAACAAAAATGGTCCGCTGAATTTCCCGCCTGGGGCTGCGATTGAATGAAGGCCCATTCTATGGCCGACGATCAGCACCCGCCCAAAGTCATCGGGAAATCACGAATGCAAAGACCGCACATCCTCAATCAGATGCTCACTTCACAAATCGCACCGGAAGATTGGGCTGTTTAATCAAGGTGAGATGGACATCATCCACGAAGTAGCCGCCCAGTTCGATGGGGGTTTTGGACCCCGTCATGGTATTCACGTTCACAGAAATGAGGGCGATGGTGGCTTCCGGGGCCAGGATGCAGGATGTGGAAAGGGTGCCCGGCTCGTCTCCGGGCTTGAGCTTGATCGCCTTGTTCCCAACCGCTACCGCATCGCTGATCACGAGCGGCCATGCTTTGCCGATGGACTCGGGCTCAGCCCGGTAGAGAGAAATCGTGCACGTCCCTTTCAGTTTGGGCACTTCTGTATCATTGGGAGCCGCTTCGCGATTGAACCTGGCAGAAAACTCAAGCGTGAACTGAGCTTCTGAGTTCTCTGTGTCCCACTGTTGCTGGATCGACGACAGGTCAATGAGCTGAAACACATTGCACGCGGAGGCTCCGCCGTTGGGCTTTCCGGTGACATTGGCCGTCTCAAGAAACCGCAATTTATGGTTTCCGTCTGCTTCCTCGATCACCTCGGCAGGATCTCCGCTCCAACCGCCGAAGGTGGATGGGAAACCACTATCGATGGGACCCGCTGAATCCTCAAAGGCTCCATTCGCGACAGGAATCAATGCAGCTTGCGACTTTGGTGAACCCACGGCCCATGCCACTCCAACACCTAACACACCCAACAAAGCACCGGCAACGAGAGCGGCAGCGAGCTGTCTGGACCAGGCAAAGGGGCGAAGGTTGAGGCTTTGAGATGGCTCCGGGGCGGGGAACGGAACCGTTTCCATATCCAAAGCCAGCGTTTCATCGCCGAGCGCGCCATGAATTTGCGCCGCCGTGAGATACTCCGATCGAACCGTTGCATCGCTTACTATCTTATCAGACAAGACTGCTGCTTCCTCCCCGGAAGTCTGTCCATCGAGATGCTTTTGTATGAGCGCTTGCCAATCGTTTGAGTCAGTCATGCCGGTTCCTTTGCTAGTTGTCGTTCAATGCACGCCTGCAGATCGCGGCGGGCGCGTTGGATCGTTTTGTAAATCGCCTCGACCGTGCGACCTTCGCGTTGTGAGAGAATTTCGGGACTGTGGCCCTCGTGGTAGTAGCCCTTCACCAGTCGGCGGGGCTTTTCGTTGAGCTTGCCGAGGCAGGTGGCGAGATGCGTTTCGAGGGCAATGTCGAAATCAGATGAACGCTCCATCCCCTGCTCGAGGGCTTCCCTGGCTTGTTCCGTGAGCTGAGCCCTGCGGGATTCCTTCGCCAAAAAGCGCCGCGTTTCAATCCGCGAAAATCCCATCGCCCAATTGATGAACGGACGGTCAGGATCATAGCTTTCAAACTGTCGCCACAGTGCCACAGCCGTTTCCTGCAGGATTTCCCTAGCGTCCGCCCGATGCGGAACCATGACGAGAATCGACCGCAGCATCACTGGTTCGCTCTCGAGAAGGAGGCGGGTAAAGCGTTCATGATCGCTGTTGGAATCCGTGGTTGGCATGGAGAAAAAAGAGTAACTTCCACAACAGGTCCGCGGAAGGACGGATTATTGGACAAAAAAGTTTGGTTTTTCGAATTCGGGCGCTTGCGGACAGTTCGCCAAGACCCAGCATTTTTGGATCACGTCCCCGCAAACTCAACAACCCAGGCAATGTAGCCGCCGTAGATTTCAAATTTGGATTGAATGATGAAGAACGAGTGATTGATCGCCACCCAAAAGCTTCCGAGCTAGGTCGGCCCTCCTGTCACCCAATCGAGAAAAACTCGATTTTCATTGGTCGAAACGAGAAAAAACGGACCGACAAACAGGTAAAATCAGATCAAAAGACCGATGATCAAAACGACGGTCAGTCACTTCTACAGATGAATTTGCCGACTGGTTTCGTCAGTCTTCATCATCCGCCTCGTCCGTCATCCCAATCCCAGCCTTCTCCAAAAAAGCCGCAAGCCGCTCCGTGTCTTCACAGTTAAAAACATACCGCCAGCTTCCACCCTTCGGCGTGACTTCAATCACGGAACCTTTATTCGCGAGAAAACCGATTTTTTTTCCGCCAAAATCAAAACGCCAGCCAACGCCGCCGAATTTCAGCAGGTTCACATGTTGAATAATTTCGATGGATTCAATCGTCTCAACCGGCACGTAGCCGTTCAGCTTTGAGAAGCCAAAACTCAGTCGCTCGCCATCGAAGGTCACTGAATATTTAGCAAAAGCGATCGCTGCAATCACCAGCGCGATCAACGTGACGACGACAAGCACGATGGCAAACCATGCGAGCGGATTCGAGGCGGCGGCGGCATCAAATTGTTGCCACAGATAAACGCCAAGAATGACGTCGCCAACCGCGATCGCCCAGAGGAGCTGCGACCACCAGACTGTTTTGGTTTCTTCAAAAAGCATCACTGAATGCGTAACGTAAAATCCTCGCCGCATCGCCTGATTTTTCACAAAATTTGCGGACATGAACCGATTTCTCATTCCGCTGATCGCCATTTTCTTAGTCTTTGCGAGTTCTCTCGCTTCCGCTGAAACGCCGTGGAAGGCGGGCGCGGCGGCGACAATCATCACACCCGAAAAGCCAATGTGGATGGCGGGTTACGGCGGACGCAAAGCCCCGGCGGATGGAAAATTCACCGAACTGTGGGCAAAGGCGTTAGTCCTCGAAGACGCAGCGGGAAAACGCGGCGTCATCATCACGCTCGACCTCGTCGGGATTGATCGCGCGGCGACGGGAAAAATCTGCGAGCAGCTGAAAACCCAGCACAACCTGACGCGCGACCAAATTGTAATTTGCACGTCGCACACGCACAGCGGGCCGGTTGTCGGGCAAAACCTCGGGCCGCTTCACTACATGAACGTCGATGCGGAACAGAAAAAATTGATCGATGAGTACGCCGCCACCTTGCAGAAAAAAATCATCGAATTAGTCGGCGCTGCGATCGATTCGGCCGAGCCAGCAACGGTTCAATGGGGCAGCGGAAAAGCGACGTTTGCGGTCAATCGACGCGAAAACAAGCCCTACACCGAAGTTCCTGAAAAACGAAATCGCGGCGAGCTGAAAGGCCCCGTTGATCACGATGTGCCAGTGCTTAGCGTTCGTGACACCGAAGGAAAACTGCGCGCCGTTCTTTTCGGGTACGCCTGTCACGCCACGACGATTGGCCTGCAAAAATGGAGCGGCGATTACCCTGGCTACGCTCAAATCGAAATCGAAAAAATGCATCCCGATTGTGTCGCGCTTTTCTGGGCGGGCTGCGGTGGTGATCAGAATCCCCTCCCCCGAAGATCAGTTGAGCTCGCTGAAATTTACGGCGCAGAATTGGCCGAAGCCGTCGAAGAAGTTCTCACCGCCCCGATGCCGACGCTTCCCGCGAAGCTTTCGACAAACTACAGCGAAACCGATCTTGAACTCGCTGGTTTGCCGTCAAAAAATGATTTAGACTCAACCGCAAAATCGACCAGCATTTTCGAAGCAGCGCGAGCCAAGCATCTCCTCCGGCAAATGGAGAAAAAAGGCGCCATCGACGGCAGTTACCCCTACCCGATCACCGGTTGGAAAATTGGAGGCGAGATTGATTTCATCGCCCTCGGCGGCGAAGTCGTGGTTGATTATGCGGTGCGGATAAAACGTGAACGCAGCGATGAAAAGACGTGGGTGGCAGGGTATGCGAACGACGTCATGGCATATATCCCCTCACTTCGCGTACTGAAAGAAGGCGGTTATGAAGGAGGCACTTCAAACGTTTATTATGGCCTGCCGGGTTTGTGGTCCGAAGCTGTGGAAGAGACCATTCTGAAAGCGGTCCACGAGGTTTTACCGAAGTAGAAGGCACCGTTTGTCATTTCAAAATCCAACGCTAGCATCTTCGAACTTCTTCACATGCTCGCTTCCAAATCCGACTCCCAACTCGAAATCTCGCTCGCCGAACCCGGCCGTTTTGTTTCGCAAACCGGCCCCGTCCCGACCGAAGTTCCTCTAGGATACGCGCGCATTCGCATTCGGCGAATCGGAGTTTGCGGGACGGACATTCACGCGTTTCACGGGCGGCAGCCATTTTTCGATTACCCCCGAATTCTAGGACACGAACTCGGTGCCGAAATTCTCGAACTCAACGGCGATTCAGATCTCAAACCTGGCCAGCTCGTCGCGGTTGAGCCGTATCTGAACAATCCAAACTCTCCGGCTTCGCTTCGAGGAAAATCAAATTGTTGCGAGGAATTGCAGGTTTTGGGAATTCATACCGATGGAGGAATGCGGCGCGAAATCATCGTGCCAATCGATAAACTTCACGCAGGTAAATCCGCGACGGCAGATCAGCTTGCCCTCGTCGAAATGCTTTGCATCGGTGCGCATGCCGTTGATCGCGCTGAAGTAAAACCCAATGACTACGCCGTCGTTCTTGGCGCAGGGCCGATTGGAATGAGCGTTCTCCAATTCCTCAAAACAAAAACAGACCAAGCCACCATCGCCGATCTCGATACCTCGCGTCTCGAATTTTGCCGCGATGGCTTGGGCGTTCCACGAACGCTAACGATTGATCCCGCAGTTGAACTCGAGCGCGGGCTCCGCGATTTAGGCGGCGGAAATTTGCCTTCGATCATTTTTGACGTCACCGGAAACCCGGGCTCAATGGCCCGGTGTTTCGAAAACATCGGCCACGGTGGAACGATTGTTTTCGTGGGACTGTTTCAGGGCGATGTCACCTTCAACGACCCGAATTTTCACCGCCGCGAAACGACCTTGAAGTCGAGCCGAAATGCGACCCCGGATACGTTCACCAGCGTCATCGAAGCGATCGAATCTAAAACAGTTGATACATCCCCGTGGATCACTCATCAGATGAATTTGGCTGATGTGCCGACTCAATTCGAGCCGACGATCACCTCCGCGGGAATGCGGAAAGCAGTGATTCAGTTAGACGACTGAAAATTCAAAAACTCAGCAGCGCCCAGAATCGCGATCACGTTTCCAACCACAGGCCTTACATTTTTCAGCGAAAACGTCGCAGCAGCTTTGTCGAATTGACGCTTCAGGTCGAGCAGAGCGCCCAAGCCGGAACTGTCCATGCAATTCACACGCTCCAGATCAACGGCAACCGTTTCGACATCATCAGCGCGGAGACTGCCAATTTCGTCGCGAAAACTCGAAATCGATGAGCCTTCGAAGTTTGCGTGATCAATACGAACGTCAAATTGGTGGGATTCAGGATTAAAATGGATCATTTTTTGTGCAGTTAGCGCTTCTAGTAAACTTGATAAGTTATGAAATAAGTATTAAATTATGTAAATTAAAAGAATTGAGTAACAAACTTGTGAATATTCTTAATTTCCAGAATCAAAACTGTCACATGCGGATGTCGGGCTAATGATTTATCGGTTATCGGCAAGCAGCCAGATCCCCATTTCAAAATGAGAAAAGCCATCGTCGAATTTGTAGGAACGTTTTTTCTGATGCTCATCATCGTCATTGCCGGCGTGATGGGAAAAGCGGGCGATCTCGCGGGAGTCGCGATCGGTCTCGGCTTGATGGCGCTCATTTACGGCGGCGGCCACGTTTCGCGGGCGCATTACAATCCTGCAATCACGTTGGCCTTTTGCATTCGTGGGGAAATCAGTCAGCATGAGGTTCTTCCCTATCTGATCGCCCAATTTTCCAGCTGTATCCTCGGAGCGCTTGTCGGGATTTACCTGCTCGGTCCAGGCCCCGCAGCGATCGAAACCGCAGATTTGGAGGTCTTTCCCGCCCTCGTGGCCGAGTTTTTCTTTACGCTCGCATTGGCCTGGATTATTTTGCAAGTTGCGATGGCCCCGGGGTTGGCAGGCAACCAGGTATACGGCCTTGCGATTGGTTCCATCGTTCTTGCGGCGATCTATTGCGTTGGTGATATTTCACTCGCCGTTCTCAATCCAGCAGTCGCGATCGGTTTGGTGATTGCCGGAAAATTGGCTCTCAGTCAACTGTGGATTCCCGTCGTGGCGTCCCTCGCGGGTTCAGTGACAGCTGCGCTTTTGTTTCGATTGACCTGCTGCCATGACGACAAGTGTTGCTGAAAATAGATTTACGAACCAACCCTGTTGATTCAGCGAACAGACCCTGTTGGATCGTAGAAAATACTCAGCCTTTCAACGACGCCAAAAACGCAATCAAATCGATCAGTTCGGCCGGTTTCAGCGTGGCTGTTAATCCCGCGGGCATCAGCGATCCAATCTGTTCCTGCTTCAGAATTTGATGCTGGGAAACCGGGCGCAGTTTTTGAGTGGCGCTGTCTCGCAGCCAAATCGCTCCGGCAGCTTCGCGATCGATGTATCCCGTGTGAACTTGCTCATCAACCGTGGTGATAGCCGTCGCAAAATAGCCTTCTTTAAGCTGGCGGGCCGGCCATAGAACCGATTCGACAATCTGATCCAACGGCAATCCCGCGCCAACGGCATCCAACGACGGCCCGAGAACTCCTCCGATTTTTTTGATTTGATGACACGCCACACAAGTTAGCTGAGCTCGATCGTAAACCGCTTTCCCGCGAGTCTCGTCGCCGTCACCGGCTTGAACTGCAGCCACAATTGTGGCAACGCGTTTGGCATCGTAGTCGTCCGAATCCGCATTTCCAACGTCTTTGGGTTTAGCGTAAACGTTCAGGTCGAGCCGGCCGATTCGAGTGAGTACGTTGACAATTTGCTGCGTCGTTTCCGAAGGCATTTCCGTTTTTGAAAGGAGCGATTTGAAATGCGCCGCCCCGACTCCTGTTTTCAAAACGGGGTTAATGATCAGCAACAAGTCGGTATTTTTTGAAGTCGTTTGAATCAGTTTCACAGCGGCATCTGAAGCTGCATTTGCATCTGCAATGGCGAGTGCTTCGAGCGCAGTCATGCGATGAGTGTCCGTCGAAAAAGCCAGTTCCTGAAGTTTTGGCGACAAGGACTTCCCTCGAATCCGGGCGACACTCAGTAATGCCGGGCCTCGAACAGCAGACGCAGTTGCTGAATCAAACGCAAGTTTTTCGATCGAATCTCCCAGTTCTCCAGCGGACCACAAGCCCGCCAGTTTAATCGATGCGATTTTGATTTCGCTATTTTCGGAATTGAGCAGCTCGCCCAATCGGGGTTGAAACGGCGGGGTCGGAACCAATCTTCGGATCGGCCACGAATCGATCATTGCATTGAGAAGCGAAGCGTTTTCGTGAGGATGCGCGAGGACCATGGAAAGGTCGTTCGCGATTCCTGAACTCGCCAGGAGCTGCAAAAACACTACCCGATTCGGGTCGGAAGGATTCATCTCGTTTATTTTTTTGCGAGCAATCACGGCACTTCTTTCTCCGCCGAATGTCGTGAGCGCGAACGCCAAATGTTCCGGCTTTTCAAATTCAATCGCACCCGATTCAACATCGGCCAACCAATGCGGAGCGAGCGCATGAACCGACTGCTGAAGAGCATGATCGATGTTTTTATCCACTTTGGAATCCAATGCGATCAACGCAAATCTCATGGAATCCGATGTCGGAATATTGCCGCAGGCAACGACCGCTTCAAGCCGGGGACGGGGGTGTGGATCTCGCAGCAGTCGGGAAAGTCGTTCGGCCGAATCGGAAATGGGATCAGCCGCACGGGCAATCATCCGGGCAACCACAGCCCGAGCGTGAGGCTCCGTCGATGCTTCCAAACGATCTAAAATGTTGGCTTCTACAATGCGATGGGATTCAAGAATCCCGGCGGCCTCGACAAGTGCGTGGCTTTCGGTCTTTGATTTTGGATCCAGTTTCAGCGCCCATTCAACCAGTTGATCAGAAAACGTCGTTGGATCGGAATCGAATAAATGTTGCCGAGCCTGATCTCGAATCCAACGCTCGGGGGATCGTAAATGTTCGAACAATGACTCCCGATTGGCAGCATCAAAAATGGGGCGTTTCACCAGCGATCGATTTTTGGCAGTAATCCTCCAAATCCTACCGTGATCATAATCCCGATGCGGATGCCGTAGGGAAACCTGATAGTGGTTGATGACGGGATTAAACCAATCTGCCACGTAAATTCCACCATCAGGGCCAATCCGAATATCCACTGGACGAAAACTCTGGTGCTCGGCGGACATGATTTTCACCGGCTCAACTACTTCGAATCCTGCTCCCTTTTCGATCAATGGAAGTGACATCACTTGTCGTGCGAAGTAACCCGATATCAGCGCGTGGTTTTGAATCCACTCTGGCAAATGCTCCGTCTCGACAATTTCTGCGCCCATGCTTTTTCCGGTTGTCGCACCGATTTGGGCGAACTGCATCAGCTCTTTCGGATGCGTTGTCGGGATCAACCCGGGCGTGGCAAAACCGAGGTGAGGGCCGTTACTTTTTACGAACAAGGCACCCCACTGGTCTAAAGCAATTCCGCATGGATTCGCGCTCATCATCGTCGGAAAACAGAACGGATCGAGTTTGGTAATCCGTCGATCAAACCGCCAAAAACCGGCGTGATCTCCCCTCGACACTCCCCAAGGTGTCTCGACATGAGAGAAGGCATGGAGTCCCTGACTGAAATACAAAAAACCTCCCGAATCGAAGGTGAAGTTGCTGATATTCTGGTGGGTGTCGCCCGTTCCAAATCCGGTCAAAATTAAATTTTTCCTATCGGATTTATTATCGCCGTCCGTGTCTTTCAGATGAACCAAATCCGGGCCTTCAGCCAGGTAAACACCTCCGTGCCCCAGCGCAAATCCCGTCGGCATTTCAAGTCCGTCAGCAAACACCGTCGAAGTATCTGCGTTCCCGTCGCCATCGGAATCTTCGAGGATGATCAGCTTGTCGTTGGGAATTTCGGCGGGCTTCAACTGGGCGTAGGCCGATGTGGTTAGCACCCAAAGCCGTCCTCGATCATCCCATTGGATTGCGATCGGATTCGCAATTCCCATTGTCTCGTCCGCAAAAAGCGATACTTCAAAATCGTCGTGAATTTCGAACGAAGCCATTTCAGCTTCTACGGAATTATCCTTTGCCGGAGCTCGGTCAGGACTCTTCACCTGAGAAAAAGCCGTCGCAGAAACACAAATGAGCGCGATTAGAAATGGTTTCATTGAGCGACCTCCCGGGTGTAGCGATGAATATCTGCTTCGGTTTCAGCGATGAGGTTGGGCAAAGCCTGAACCTCATCCACAAACCAGCGCTTCGCGGTATCAATATGATCTCGCGATGCAGGCACATGTTGCCGATCCCCAAAAAGGAACGCCCAATTCGTGGGATGATAAAATTGCTGCCAGAGCCGGTTTTTTCGCTGAACGGCTTGATTAATTGGCGAGCTGGCGTCCAATTTTCGTAACTGAGGAAATTTCAGTTCAGCAGCAACCCGATCGGCAAACGCAGCCTGTCCCACATCAGTGAGATGAACTCCATTGGTCGAGAATTGCTTACCCGGTGGTGATTTAGGAAACGCAAATGCATCCACGAAAATCAGTTCTCTTTCTTCGGCGAGTTTCTGAATCTCGATAACGTATTTCTCCAAAACGGCATTTCGGGAATCCGCCAACGCCGCAGCTGGCCCCGTTTCGAAAAACGGCGTTGGGCCGATCAAAACCAGCCGCCTTGTCTTTTGCTCAAGTAGATCGAGAAGTGTTTTGTATTCCGCCACGAAATCTGGAAGCGCTTCGATTCCAGAGAGCGATTCCATTTTCCCGAAATTCAAAATGATAATCCCCGGAGTCGTTCGCTCACGAATATCGGGAGAGCTTCCCGGCTGGGTATCGCCGACTTTCGTGTAGAAATATCGAGGCCTCGCTTGCTTGAAAAGAGTATCTCCCTGCCAGGCAAGATTACGAGTTTCCAACTCTCGCTCCGGCCACGCAAGGTAAAAACTGATCTCCAGCGCATTAGCCCGTTGCTGATCGAAGGTGTTGGTTCCCCCGAGAAAGGAAATGGTCTCTCCATTCTTCGGATTAAATTTTCCTTCGGTGAATGTCCCCATCGGATTTTTCACCTCGGCAAAACTTCGAACCAGTATTGGAAACTCGACTTCCTGGGAAAAGGCGTGATTACCCAATAGGATGAGGATAAAAAAACGTGAAATCATGAATCTGATTACTCATCACACCAGATTTTAGCCAACTCCGCAATGGCCGAAACCAGCCACTCGAATCACATTCCGACGCGGCCTTCGAGTGCGCGGAACAACGTCAATTCATCAACGGATTCCAAACCGCCACCCACCGAAATTCCCTGAGCCAACCGGGTAATTTTCAATTCTTTACCAACCTGCCCGAGCACTTCGACGAGGTAATTCGAAGTCGCCTCTCCTTCCACGTCAGCACTCAGCGCTAAAATGAGTTCTGAATACGAACCCCGCTTCAAACGCGCGACCAACTCACCGATCCGCAGATCTTCCGGCCCCACATTATCGAGCGGCGAAATTTTCCCACGCAACGCATGATACTGACCACGAAACGCTCCCGAGCGCTCCAACGGCAAAATATCGGTGGGCTGCTCGACAACGCACATCACCGAATCGTCGCGTCCCAACCCATCGCAAATCGCGCAGCCTTTCTCTGCCGTTGCAAAAAAACCACACGTGCCGCATTCAAGCACCAGTTCGCCCGCCTTTTCGAGAGCTTCCGAAAACGGTCCCGTCATTTCGCGGCCCCGCTGCATCAACCACACCGCAATGCGCTCGGCGCTCTTGGGACCAACTCCGGGGAGGCGCTTCAACTGCGCAATCAGCACTTTTACCGGTTCGGGATAATCGACTTGAGCCATTTCTTATTCCGAAAAATTAGAGCGTCCCGAGCAACCGCGCGTGCGTCCGATCCGTGATTTCATGGCGGTCTTCCGCATGCTCAGAATCGGGATTTGTCAGGTATTCCTGAGTCCGATTAATGAAGAAATTCAGTGGTGGGTCTTCCACTCCATGAACCTGTGCTCGGCTGAAAAGCTCCAGTGCTTGATCGTATTTCGCTTCGCGATAAAAAATAACGCCCTGCCAAAACAAATCGCGTCGCTTCAGTTCCTCTTCTGTCATCTGATTGGCCAACGCGACAAGCTGATAAATCTCAGTCATCACCTCTTCTTCTGGATCGTAAAACATTTCCAACGGCCGCACCTCAACTTTGCCCGTAACCGCCTGCAGCGTCTGAGAACTCACGAGCACATCCGAATTGTAGCGTAAATTTGCCGATGCTAACCGTCGTGAAAAATCGGTTTCCGGCCCTACTCCGCTATAGAAGAAGTGCCGATTTGATCCGTAGACGCCCACCGTCATTTCGCCCGTGCTAACCGCGACCCCGAATTGGAGCGTCTGAAACCAGCGGCTTTCACATTCCTTGTTTAAATTTTGAAGTCGCGTCCGCAATTCCAACGCCGTTCGACAGGCATTGAGCGCGTGATCAACTTCAGGCTTCAAAAGCCCAAAAAAGACCCGAACCAAATCCGGTCCCGACTCGTCGACATAGCCGCCTTTTGATTTCAAAAAATCGGCCGTTGTCCGCAAAAAGAGATTTGAAATTTTCAGCTGCTCCGCCGGTTGCAGTTTTGACCTCAATTCGTCATCATTGAAAACCCGAACCGTCAACACACTCAATTCCCGCGTCGTCCCGCTGAAATCCGGCGGCGTTTTTGAATCCATCAGCTCATTGAAAGTTGAAATCGAAACTCGTGAGCCCAGCACATTTTGCAGCACTTTCTTCCGCATTCCCTGCTCCGTTCCTGCGTAAATGATTCCAGCCGTTGCCGCCAAAAACGCGCTGATCATCGCCGAAAACGGCTCGAACAGTTTTCCATAAAGCGCCAGTGAAGGAGAAAGCCCGAGAATCACGATCAGCATCGTCATGAAAACCAGCACCTTATGCCCGAGCTGAGGAACATCGACCAAACACCACGCCGCACCGAGCGCCGCTGCTGTGATCAGCACGATTTCCAGCCAGCCCATCCGGGCAGCTTCACCTTCAGGAAAAAAGCCACTGCTTTGGTAGACCAGGCCCAGCCAGTTCGCCAGCGGACCAAAAACTCCCAACAGATATAGTCCGAGCACAACTCCAGCCATAATCATGCCGATTAAAAGGGCTGTCAGCGCATATCGTCGCATGAATTTGGTCGTCAGGGAGGCTTGAAGATGAGGGTGTTCGCTTGGTGTCTTAGCCGCAAACATATAGCTTTCGATTGCGAAAACAAGGGGCGACACGCACTTTTGACGAAGGACATTTTTTCGATCCGCGTCCCACTCTCAATCGCGCCGTTGCCAATTTACTGGTTTCCACGGTCAGTCTCTTCGTGAGAGAAGGTTCTTCCAATATTTTCCAATCGATTTGGTTCGCATTGCTTTTCGGCGGTCCTCTGGTCGCGATTTCTCAGGATGAAATGCCGGTGAATTCGGCCCATCTCCCTCGCCCTGTCACGACGAAAAATTTCACGGCGTTGAAAAGTGAATCCCCGTTTCTTCGAACCGTCGGCCTTTCCAAATCGCTTGTAATGACCGGCATTGCCACGATCGAGGACGACCTTTACGCAACTCTCATCGACCTGGAAACCAAAGAATCCTTCCTCGTTTCCGAAGAAGCGAACGACGGTGGATTGCAGCTGGTCGCAATGGATGGCGATGAAGATGATTTGGAAACGCTGACCGCACAGATCAAAATTGAAGGAAATCAAGTGGTCGCGATTCGTTATGAGCAGCTCTCGGCGAAAGACCTGAAGCGCCCATCCAGCGGAAGCAGTGGAAGCAGTGGAAGCAGTGGAAGCAGTGGAACCAAGCCACTCTCATCCAGCCAACTTCTCGATGCAAAAAAGTCCGCCATCAATTACAAAGCAGGCACTTCATCAGACGGATTTGCCGATAAGCCACCGGCAGAGATCGTCCAAAAACTGTCACGGATGTCTGTTCAGGCCCGTGAAAACCTCAATCGCGAAATGCTACAACTTCGCAACAAAGGACTCGGTTCAGATGCGCGTAAAAAAATCTACGTCAAGAAAGTCGACGATGCTTCGCGACGCCGGTGATTGATTTTTGCGAATTCAACTACTCACCCCAATCAGTCAAAACCCACTGATTGGCAGCGACAAATTCTTTCAGCGTCTCATCGTATTCTTCCTTCAACTTTCTCCGCTCACCGGAAGGTTTGCGATTCTCAGAAGCACTCGCGTATTCCCGGCCGAGTCGAATGAAAGCAAACCAAAGCTGGGAGAGAGCCTTGTCACCCTTGAATTTTTCAAGTTTTGCCGGAACCGGATCCAGGTCCTTGTGATATAAAACCGGTTCTGCGCTAGTGACACGACCGTTGGCTCCAATTGGAACCAGTATCATCGGCGCAGCCGCTCCACCGTTGGCTTGTCCCACCGCTCCCTGATTTTTCCAGGCCGCTTCTTTGATCGTTTTTCCCTGACTCTCCCATTCAGCAATCTCCCGATCACCCAGGAAAACTTTGATCCGAATACCATCAACCTCCAAGTCTTCCTTCAACTTGGCAAGAATTTCCTCGGTGTACGAGTCACCCTCTGCATCTCGCTTATAAATAATACGCTGTTCCTCCCACTTGGTTTCTGTGCAATCGATCCAGACCGTTGAAATGGTCGCTACTCTTGAATTCTCGATTTGCTGAACTGTGGTCACTCCCTCTTTCACGATAAAGCTTTCCGTGGTGCGATCTTTTCCACTTTTTGCGCTGTCGGAAACAGTCGTTCGAACCGCCACCAGATACTTCACCGTCAGATTTTCCAAATTCTCGCCCGATCGATTTTGGATTCGGACGTTATACCCCTACTGCTCCCTTTCATATCCGACCCCACTCTTGCGCGAGTGCGCGGAGAATTCCGACCCGGCGCTGGGGATTTGCCTTCTGTCCGACCGTTGGGATCCTCAACATCATCCGCAGTGAAGGTCAGCTTGTAGGATTTATTCTCCTTCGCCTATTTCTTGATAAAGGTCTGATCCACTTCCACAAGCATCGCGATCGGGAAAATAAACCGCTTAGTTGCCACCTTCATTTCGACTCGGTCACCGGAGACACTCTGAATTTCTCCATTGATCTTCTTTCCCTGAAGATTTGTGAAAATCCGCGAAAATCCAACTTGCTGCACAGCGAGAAACACAACGAGTAATATGAACCACCTTCTCATAAGAAAAAGGTGATGTTTAGTCGTTCTTCCAGCAAGACTAAAAACTGGATTTACGGAAAATGCTCAACAGTCAATCAGCTGATTTATCAAACTGTTGCACCTTCAAAATTTTCGATCGAACAGGGTATGTTCATCGAACCAATAAGGTTGGATCGTAACGGCTTTGCTTAGAACGAATCCAAGAACCATTGATCGCCCTCTTTCACCAAATTCATGGTTTCTGATTTGGTTCCGCTGGGTCCGAATGTGAAATTGATTGCTGCTTTGTTTCCTTGAATCTTGGGAGCGCCGGAGATCTTGCCTTTCATGAAATAGCTTTTGAACTCGGCCTGTTTTTCGGCTGAGGCTTTTCCAACTGAGCAGACGTCTTTGACATCACCATCGGGATCAGATGATTTCAAGGAAATGAGCGGAGCGATATTTCCCGAATTGGCTGCGTCAAAAATAGCCTGAAGCACGTTTTCGGGTTTCGACTGATCAACTGCCGTCAACGATGCGGCTACCTTCTCCATCTTGCCTGGCTCAGTTTTAGCTTTGCCAGCGCCGATTTCGAAAGCAACGCGCGCGGTTTTCGACGCGGCCACAATATTCATCAAATACATTCCAGGCTCCAAGCTTGCCGGCTGCATGGTCTTGTCTTTCGTGTCGGCCAATTTAAACGCAGTCCCTTTGGTGACCATGATGATTTTGACCTGCTCCTGTGCGTCTGCTGTGGGTGTCCCGTTTTTGTCGACGGGAAAGACGTTCACGATGATCATGGTCGGCTCAATATCGAGCTTCACTTCGACATCGTTTTTCACGACTTTCCTGGTCCGCGCAAAAATTGCAGCGTCGCCCGAGCCCGGCAAGACAGCCACTTCGCCGGCAATCGTGACATCAAACGGATAAATCCGATGGTGATTTCCATCCTGACCAACAGCCACTGAAATAGCGGCCAAAAAACTGACTGCAACAATTTTGAAGTGCTTCCCCAAGTCTCGTTTCATGAAAAATAATCTGCGAGCTGGACCCGGGCCTGTCAAATTCCGCTACGCAGACCGGAAGAAATTTTTATGTGATTTTTCGCCAAATTTCACGACGGTATTTCCATGAAACGCTCTTTCGTCCCCCTTCTCGGCCTCGTCTCGATCTCCGCTTTTGCGGTCGCTGTTTTCGCTCAAGAGAAAAAACCGGCCACCACAGAATCGAGGCCGCGTTATACCGAAAAGAAGGCTTCACGCGATGGCACGGGCAAGGTTTACATGGGACGCGAGATCTCAGGCGTGGTTTCCGTTCATGCTATCAAATGGCTGGAACGTCCCGAGCGGACCAAGGAGGAGGCTCCTCAAGATGTGGTTGAAAACATGGGCTTGAAGGCAACTGATGTAGTTGCTGACATCGGTGCGGGTTCCGGGTATTTCAGTTTTTTGATGGCTCCAAAAGTGCCCGAAGGCAAAGTTCTCGCGGTCGATATCAATGCGCAGATGCTGGAATTCATTGCCGCGAAAGGACGTAAAGCGGGAGTGACGAACGTGGAAGGCCTGCTCGGAACGATCGAGGATACCAAATTGCCCGAAGGCGAAGTCGATGCAGTTTTGATGGTCGATGCGTATCACGAATTTTCCCATCCTCACGAAATGATGACCTCGATCGTGAAAGGCCTGCGTCCGGGCGGCCGCGTGATTTTGCTGGAATATCGCGGCGAAGATCCTTCGGTGCCGATCAAGCCGCTTCATAAAATGACGCAAAAACAAGCCATCGCGGAAATGGAAGCGGTTGGCTTGAAGCACAAAGAAACGAAGGATTTTCTCCCTCGTCAGCACTTCATGGTGTTTGTGAAGCCGGGTGGAGAATAAAAAGAGCCTCTGCTCTCCTGATTTTGGCCCTCCTGATAAGGGCTGAGCTCCCCCATGAAGCACCTCATTTCGAGGTGCTTTTTTTTATTTTTGTGAAAATTGATTCGCATATAGTTAAAATTTAATCTTCATTTTATGAAAGTTAGTTTTAACAATGTCAAAATCTGAACACGAAAAATGGCTCAATGGCCTCAATGATGAAGACCTCGCTTTCATTAAGCGATTCCTCCTGGCCTCTGGTTCATTGAAGGATTTGGCGAAGGCCTACGGCATTACTTACCCGACGATTCGGGTTCGGCTCGATCGACTCATCGAGAAAATCAAAGTCTACGACGCCGAAGACGAGCGATCGGCCTTCGAGCGCACGACGCGGGCTCTTTTTGCTGACGGGAAAATTGATGCTGAAACTCTGAAAACCATTCTTACCGCTCACGAAACCGAACTGAACCACGCCGTTGGCGGAGAAATTCGCTACTCCGATGTCGCTGGAACTGGATTTGTCGAAATGTGGACCCATTGCGAAAACGGAGCTCACTATTTTTCGCGAACGCGTGGAGAAGCAGGCCCCATGGCGAAACTCTCGGGAACTTCAGAGTGGCGTCCTTTTCTGCTCCCGTTTTTTGGTGAAGCCAACACCGTGCTTTCAAAGCTGCAGATCAATCTGATGCTTCCCGGCGGTGGAACGGTTGAATTCCGTAATGTGGCGCTGTATCAGCTTCCTCGGGACGGGGTCTGGCGCACCTCAAAGCGGCGGGTGGCGTGCCGAAACGGGAAATAAAATCGGAGCCATCGGCGGTTCGCTTTTCGGGGCGCTTGCGGCTATTGGCGGAATCCTCGCCTCGCTTGGAAAAGGGCGCCGGTTTTGCATGGCGCTTTGCCTCGTTTTCATGACCATCGGCGGGCTCTCACTAGTCTTAGGAATCGCGGCTCTTTTTGCCAGCCAACCCTATGCTGTCTGGTTTCCGTCACTCTTGATTGGTGGAATCCTGCTTCTGGTTGGAGGGATTCTGTATCCCGTTCTTCGCAAAGTCTATTTAGACCATGAGCTGCACACTATCGCTGCGGCGGGTTAAGACTTTCGAATGAACTGGGCTGGATGATTCAGGAAAAAGTAAAATATGTCCATTTCACAGCTCCTCGAATTGAAAATGCAGCGTCCGACGTTACTGAAAGATGAATTTCATACCCACTAAACTCACTCTTCGTTAAATTCTCAAAATTGCAAAAGCTCTGAGAAATGAGTCGCTAAATTTTAAAAAACATCTTTAACCAAAACTTAAATTGTGTAACCTTTCGCCCGATATGATGGACCGACGTTTGCTTTACACACTTTCCGGAATTGGCGCTGCTGCTTTGCTTTCCAGCTGTGGCTCCAAAGATCAGGTGCTTTCTCCACTTGCAAATGGGGCTGCTGGTTCCATTGCTGCAGTTGGAGATACTGCTAATAACATGGCTGGCGATACTGCATCAACGCTTGCGAATGAAGCTCGCACTGCTGCACCAGCCACCAAACCGACGCCTTCTTCGGAACCGTTTTCACTTCGCAATGGAGAGCAAATCGTCAATCACCGCATTTCTTCGGGTGATACGTTGAGCAGGCTTGCCAAAACATACGGCACTCGAATTTCTCGAATTCAGGCGGCCAACAACATGACTGGCACGAAAATCATTCTCGGAAAAACCCTGAAGATTCCTACAAGTCAGTCCGTTGCAAATGCGCCCCGGCCTACAGAATCAGCGCCAGTTCCTCCATCAGCAGCTGCGCCTTCATTTGCTCCAGCGCCTCCGGCAGCGGCTCCATCCGCCGCACCTGCAGCAGCCCCAAGCGGGTTTTCAGGATTTAGCAATCCTGCGCTTGCCGATCCTCGTGGACCGGCTCCTGCTCCGGCACCGGCGGCTCCTTCAGCAGAACCCATTGCCCCCGCTCCAGCGCCGGCACCTGCCGTTCCAGCCCCAAATGGCCTTCCAAGCTTTTCCACTGGTGGCCTTCAAATTCAGGATTGATTCTGGATTTGCAGTCAACCACTCAACAAAGAAAGCGAGCCTGGAACGGCTCGCTTTTTTTGTGTCCACGGGTCGGGGCAAAGTTTCCCCATTTCAGATTCAGAAGCGCAACGATGACTGAGGCTCACCCATTTGCGGCGTTATTTTTCTGAAACACTTTGCCAGCTCAGTTGTTATACTCGGAGTTAATTCGCTTGGTTTTTAATATGAAAAATATTTCCCTTTGGCTTTCCTCTGCCTTGGTTCTCGCAAGTTCCATTGGAGTTGCTGCAGAGCCTTCCAATCCGTCTCAAAAAATCGATGCCCTCGTCGCAGCCGGTCTGGAGAAAAACGGAATCAAACCGAATGCCGCGATTTCTGACGAAACCTTTCTACGGCGCGTCTATTTGAATATCGGCGGGCGGATTCCCACCATCGAAGAAGCGGAAAAATTTCACTCCAGCGCCTACGAAAATAAGCGGGAACGGCTCATTGATGATTTGGTCGGCTCTGAAGCCTATGCTTCCAATGCCTACCACTTCTGGGCGGATATTCTGCGGGTGAACGACGAGGTCGATGGCGCAGCCAAAAGCGCCTATCAGCTGTGGATCAATCAAGCCATTCGTGAAAACAAGCCGTATGACCAAATGGTCCGCGACTTGGTCACCGCTTCCGGAAAAATCTGGGAGAACGGAGCGACCGGCTACTACTTTCGCGATCGCGGAATGCCGCTCGATAACATGTCGAATACTGTCCGTGTCTTTCTCGGAACTCGCCTGGAATGCGCTCAATGCCACAACCACCCCTTCGATAAGTGGACCCAGATGGACTACTACGAAATGGCGGCCTTCAGCTTCGGAATGAACGCGAAGAACTACCGTTCCCCCAATCGGGACCTCGTCAGAACAGAACTCGAGAACCGCGCCACCGCCGCCTACGCAAAAGAAACATCGCGGCTTTCAGGAAACGAAAACTTTCCTGAAATGAAAAATGAACGCCAGCTTGAACAGGCCTTATCGATAGAGCTTCCAAAGGCTGGAAAAAACAAAAAGCGCAAAGACAAAGGACGTGGAAAAATTCCCGCTTTTCTCGAAGCCAACAACATGTCGAAAGAACGCTTCCGCGAAATTGCCGAGGCAGGATTTGAAGTGGCTAATGCCGAACGCGGCAAAACCAAAGTCTTTCAACAAGTCATCAAGGAACTCTACGATCCATTGCAGTATACCAATGTGACGGCGAACACTCAGTCGGCTCCCAAACTTCCCCACGATTATCAGTATTCAGACGGCAACCCGCATCAGGAAATTCAGCCAAAAGCCATGTTTGGTGCCGCCATCGATCCTGCCAATCTCGATGACGATAAAATCAACGCCTACGCCTCGTGGATGACATCACGGGACAATCCGACGTTTACCAAAGTCATCGTGAACCGGCTCTGGAAAGAAGTCTTCGGCCTTGGAATTTTTGAACCGGTCGATGATCTGACCGATCATGTAAAACCCGCAAATCCTGAACTGCTTGCCTATCTTGAAGTGTTGATGAAAGAGCTCGACTACGATGTTCAAGCTTTCCTCAGCACACTTTACAATACCGAAACTTACCAGCGCAAAGCCGATCAAGGCGAAATCGTCCTGGGAATGCCCTTTCATTTTCAGGGACCTGTTTTACGCCGGATGTCAGCCGAGCAAATGTGGGACTCACTCGTCGCCCTCGCGCTGCCCGAGTCCGACAACTATCGCCCAGATCTGAAACGACAGCTCGCTGCCGTCGAAAAGGTTCGCCAGATTTACATCAGCCTCGAGGACCGACCGACTGAAGACTTTATGGCGATGCTCGAAGAATTAGCCCCCGCGCTTAAGGGAAAAGGCGATTCAGACAAGAAAATCCGGGCCGCCATGGTCGAGGCGAAAAACGCCGGAGACGACGCCAAATTCAATGAGCTCCGCCGGAAACTAAAAAACACAGGCAACAATTTAAGGCAAAAAATATCCGAAATCGCCTACATTCACCTCAACAAGAAAATGGATGGAGCAGATTTGCTACTTGCTCTGGGGATGAACGAAGTTGCCGCCGGAATGATGAATAGTGACAAAGCCACCATAGCTTCGCAGGAAAATGCGGTGGTGACCAGCTTGCCGAAAATCGATTTCAAAAAAAGCGATATGCCGGAAGGCCTCAGCAAATCCGAAAAGAAAAAATGGGCGATCAGTCAGAAAGCTGATTACAAGACCTACACCAGCCTTATTAGCGGGATGGCTCGCGCTTCTGAACTTCGCTCCCCCGCCCCGCGCGGACATTTCCTGCGCGACTTTGGTCAGTCCGATCGTGAAGTCATCGAAAATGCTGCCGATCACGCCTCTGTCCCACAAGCGTTGAATTTGCTAAACGGCCAAATGGTAGAAGCACTCACCAATAAATACTCAACCTTCGGGCAGCGCGTTCATGCTGCAGGTGATGTCGAAGAAAAGACGCGCATGATTTTTCAAGCCATGCTCACTCGCCAACCGTCTAAAAAAGAACTCGAGCTCGTCAAAAGCGAAGTCGCAAATTCCGGAGATAGCGCCTACGAAGGCATCGTTTGGGCGCTGCTGAACACGCAACAATTTATGTTCGTGCAGTAGCCAGAGTCGGCGGAAGAAGAAAAAACGAAGACAGCGCGGCCACCGGTTCCCCCTCAGAAACCGTGGCCGCAATGTGCTGTCTTCTGTGTATTCGATCGAGCCATTTGATTTTAATTTCGCCGTTGCCCCAAGCAGTGGCGACAGAAGGTCGGGGTGCTCAATCTTCTCTTCCTACTGAATAAAATTAATCGTGACGTCTCCGCCTGAAATCCCCTCTTCTTCACCGATGTCAATTTGCTTTGCGTCCATGACATCAAAGGGAGCACTCTCGAAATAGGTAATTGCGCCGTTCGGCTGCAACGTCGCCGTCGTTCCAAAAAGTGAGTCAAATATTCCCTCCACTTCGAGTTCCCCTTCAACTGCTGTCTCAATAGTATCAAACCCGCGATCGCCGGAAACGGTCACCTTCACTGCCTCCATCGCAAATCCACCTTCGCTATTCGAAATGGAATAGGAAAATACATCCTCTACCCTTCTTTCTTCTTCCTTCTTCCAGGCCGTCGAATGCACCATTGGGATCGTACAAAATTCTACCCGTGGCTTTCAACGCAATCGTTGCCCCGGACTCCAGTAGCCAGGGCTGATCGATTCGTAATTTTTCCCCACCGATTCGCACAGCAGACATCATGTCCTTGGGATCAAAATCCTTTACCATCAGCGCAATTGAAACGGGCGATGCAAAATCAGTTGATGCCCTGTCTGATCGCTCATTTAGCATTCCGACTACCGAAAACCAATTGCTGTCAGCCAATTCAATAATCGCTTCCTCTCCTACCCAGCGGGTTAAAAACGGCACCTCCTCTACATTTTGATCAACCACTGCAAACGTTTCTGTTTCGAAAACAAATAATGTGTCGCCAATTTCCGCCGATACGGCTTCGAAAGAAGCTTCGTCAGGATCAGTGGAAGAGACGTGAATATTCATTGACGGATGAGGGTTAAATGAAAAACGGGAAGAAGATTTGGAACGTTGCACTAATTTATGAAAATTATGATATTTACATCAAAAATGCCATTCTGCAGCTTATATCAAGACTTTTTTGATCTGAATTCGTATTATTTTCTGATTTTTGAACACACCACTCCTGATTTGATGTTGAAGACAGCCCCAAAATTGCGCCATCACATTCAGCCACGCGTTTTTGCGATTCCAGGAGGTTGACTCATCGAACAAATCCTGTTGATTCGTCAGCGTTTTACGGTCCAATAGGAGCAGATCGCCAGATCAACCTTGGTAGCTCGCGCTCTGTCCAGCTTGCTGGACGAAGGGCCGAAGTTGTGCGACCACTTTGAAACGACCCAATAGGGTCTGTTCATCGAACCAACCCTATTGGTTCGAAAAGTCTCAATTCCTCATCACGTTTAATGATTCTCGAAATCGTCAATTACCCAGCCCCCGTGCTCCGCAAAGTTGGAGCTCGCGTCGAAGATGTCACGCCCAAGATCGAAAAGCTCGCTGAAGACATGATCGAAACCATGTACGAAGCCAAAGGCGTCGGCCTCGCAGCACCTCAGATTGGTAAATCCCTCCAGATGGCGGTGATCGATGTATCATTCGACGAAGAGTGCATTTCCTACCTCCGCGTGAACGGAGAAGACGCCGAGCTCGAAGACATCTGCCCGCTTGTATTCATTAATCCCGAGATCAAACCGCTCGGCGAAAAAGAGACCGACATCGAAGGCTGCCTCTCGTTTCCCGATTTACGAAGCGAAATCACCCGCCCCGGCGAAGTGAAAGCTGAAATGACCCTCCTCGACGGCTCCACCATCACCATCGAAACCGACGGGCTTTTCTCCCGCGCGATTCAGCATGAAGTCGATCACCTGTTCGGAAAGCTCTTCATCGACCGGATGACCAGCGTTCGTAAACTCGCGATCAAGCGTCAGTTGAAGGAATTGCAGGCTGAGTATGGGTAGAGTCAGAATTCACTCGGTTGATGAATTTTCTAAAACGTTTCTTATCCCAGACAGCCATCATTTTTGATGGCGAAGAAACACTTTGCAAAAAAGGAAGTTTGCGAGGGAAGCAATTGGTGTAGGTAGAAAACGTTTTTATACGGGCTGGACTGAAAACTGGAGAGATTTGGATAAGTTCAGAAAGAAAGATTACATTTTCGAAAAACATTCCGAAACGAATCCATCAGGGCATTCGGAATTGTTTGTGATTAGCTAACAAGTTTTACTGATACAACGTTCCAACACCTGGAATTTGCCCCCGCGAGCAATCCTCTTCGAATCACTGCCCCAGCATCAACCGACCGCCTCGCGGCCATGTTCCCGCTCGTCGTCGGCGAGTTTATCCTCGTCGATTTTCACAGTGATCTTACTAACAGTGGTATTCCTCAAAACAGGCAAACCGCCATCTTCGTTTTGCATGCCCTCAATCGAAAGCAGCGTTTTGGCAACGGCTTGCATCGTTCCCGAGGCCGTAATTTCAAACGAGTCGTCGGCGCTGACTGCACCTAACTTCGGAGATAGTCCCGCTTCATACGGAATTCCCTTCAGCGTTCCGCGACCGGCTTCGATGATGAGGTAACCAGCGCTTTCCACAAACGGAACCCACGTGTCGGGATCTTCGCCGGTGTGATGCCCGATCGTCAGTTCGGTATCTCCGGCTTTGAACGGCTCATTAGCCGATGCACCGCGACTCCAAAACTGAACCCAATGATCGGAAAACGACGTCTGCATTTGGCCGATGACGACAGGATTGGCGTAACTCTGCTGAGGCGTCACCTCGCTGCCGAAGGTGAATCCATTCCACGCCGACGACGAATCGACCAGATCAACTTTTCCGACTTCCATTTTAGCTCCGTCATTGCCGAGCGAATAAGTGCCTTCTTCTAAAACGAAGGTGTGTATTTTCACATCGGCAACCGCTGTGGCCAGTCCATCCAGTCGCTGCACCGTGAGTTCATACCCTGCCGAAGTGACAATGATTAAAGATAAGTGCATTCAGTATTAAAAAATATGAAAAACATAAAAATACCGGAAAATCCACTAAATTTAAAGATGCAAATCACAAATTTTACGGAAATTATCGTTTTTTATTTTCAATTTTGAGAAAACCGGGCGGATAATCGAGAACCAATCCGCCAGAGTTTGTCGCCCAAACAATGTTTCGACAAAATCGAGCAAAAATGGAGAGCCGCCCTCTTGTTTCAACAATTCACACCGCGACCTGGATTTCGCCGTCTATTTCACGAACCGGATACGTCTTAACTCCCTCACAGGCAGGACCAGACATCGCTTCTCCTGTCTCCAAATTGAACTCGGCGTAATGCCACGGACACATGACGCATCCTTCCCTAATCGGACCGAACGCGAGCGACGCATCAGCATGCGTGCACATTTCGTCCAGCGCGTGAAGTTTTCCTTCGTGACGAATCACGGCAACTCGAATCCCCTTCACCTCGTAACCGCGTCCACGCTCGTCGGCGATTTCCGACGAGAGGCCAACGGTTTGAAATTCTGGTTCGGTGGAATTCGCCTCACTCATGTGTATTAAATTTTACACCGGAATTTGACTTGCCGCCCACCTTATTCGTCTATTTCTTAAACAAGGATGAAGAAATTTCAGTTAACTGGATTGGTTTTGATACTTGCACTATTCGCTCCGGCGATCATAGCGGGGGAGTCCGATCTGAAACTCCCGCCGATCTTGCAGCGGGAGTATGGGAAGGTGCTCGTAAGCCACGGCTGGGGTGCAAAAAAAGTGCGCTTCCACAATGGCATGAATCGGAAAAAGGGATCGACTCGAATCGTCGCTCCAAAATCAGCGACCGACGCGGAGGTGGCTGCTCTTCTTTTAAATGATTTCTGGGACGGAAAATTTCGAAATCAGGAACTGGCGGAATTTGCACCAATCAATCGTGAAGTATTCCTGAAACATGGAACCAGTAAATTGACGGATAAAAAATCTGACGCGACCCAACTGATTTACGATTGGTGGAATGTGAGGATGGGCGTCCCGCTTCCGATCAGCAAAACCTACCAAATCGTGGCGATTAATATTTACCACGACGACGGCGGATCGGAGGTCGGACATTTTTGCATCGGCGTTCGAAAGATCGGTGGTGATGCAGAAAATGACTTTGTGATCGACTTGCGTGCGCCCTGGACTGAAGACCGCGCCGCAACGATGGCTGAAGCAATCAATCACAACAATTCGCTGATCAACCAACTGATTCCCAACAATCTTTACGATTGGATGTGGACGCAATCCGAACTCCGCGGATGCCGGAATGAACTCTGGTTTTGCAATGTCTCAGACGCTCAAGTGCGATTACTTCAGACTATTCCTGCCCGCGATTCGACGATCAAAGTGGGTCCATTCCGCCCCTTAAAAAGCAACTGCGCATCACTTGGGAAATTGATCGTGAATCGAATTCTGCCGTTCGATATGCCAATCGATAACTGCCGGACGATTGCTGATTTCCCCAAACCCGTGGCAAAAAAAATGGCAAAACGTTTTGGCGGAGAGCTTACTTTTGAAGTCTTGCGCGAACATCAGCGCGAAGGAACCCAACCCACTTCTGCCTCGAAAATTCATCGCGCTCAGCCAAGTCGCGCTGGCTCTATTGAGTTTTTGAAGTTGAAGAAGGTGCCGGAAATTAATTAATCTCAGAGTGCGCCTGAATCGCATAGCTGCGCGAAAGGATCAGCGCGCAAAATACCATTCCGCAAAGAATTCCGGAAATGTATGATCCACTCGTAAAACTCACGTAAGTGAATCCTATCCAAAACAGCGCTAGCGGATAGATCGTAAGAATCAGCGAAATACCACTTAACCAGGGACGGCCCGAATCCCATAGGAATGACTTCAATTTTCCGAGTTCGCCATTTGGAACCTTTCCCAGAATCCAGCAGGCGATGGGAAAAATAAAAAGGAGGTAGAAAAACAGCGGGATGGAAGCGCTATCTGCATCTGGCGGAAAAGCTCCATTGCGTTGGGTTTCAAAGAGCACACCTCCGAGAATCAATGGAGATAGATAAATCGGGATCGAAATGAATTTTTTCGTCCGGTTAAATTTCATTCCCTCTTTTTGATATCGAGAATGATCCGTTGATCACCGCTTCTCAGCAATCTCAATCGGTTGACGGTTTTTAACGATCTTCTTTTCTCCAAGCACACCATGCCAGTGAGTACAGGGATGAACGATGCAATCGCGCCCGAGAATTGAGCCGGGGCTGAGAACGGAATTGCAGCCCACTTCGGTCCGGTCTCCTACAATGGCTCCGAATTTATGAAGGCCGCTGTCATGGCCTTCGATCTTCACATTTTGGCGATCCAATCGAACATTGGAACAGATCACACCAGCTCCGATATGGGCTTTGTAACCGAGAATCGAATCGCCAACGTAATTGAAATGCGGCACTTCGCAGTTGTCGAAAAGAAGGCAGTTTTTGAATTCGCTTGAGTTTCCGAGCATGCAGTTTTTGCCAACAATCACGTTTTCGCGAACGTAAGCTCCGCTGCGAACCGTCGTACCAGCACCAATCCAGGCCGGACCTTTGATCGTTGCAAATGCCTCGACGGTCGCGCCTTTAGCAATGAAAACGTCGTCACCAATCACGGCCCGCTCATCGACGTTTCCGAGAATGCGATCTCCTTCCACGTTATCGAGTAAACCTTCAAGATGACCTTCAATTTTTGAAAGCGCCGACCAAATGGGCTCGTCAGCATCAAATACAGACGCATGCGCCGTGTGTTCGAAATCAAGAAATTCCGGCGCGAGGTAGCTTCGATCACTCATCGGAGATTGGACTGGGATAGATCACACTTCGACCGCCGGTCGAAGCTACGGTGACTAGACCGTCATAATCTCTTTCTCTTTATGGTCGAGATGTTCATCGATCGACTTCACGTATTTGTTGGTCAAATCCTGAACGGTGCTCTCGTGATCATGAAACGCGTCCTCGGTGATCGACTTATCTTTGAACGCCGTTTTCAGCTTATCATTGCCGTCTTTCCGGGCGGCCCGAATACGAACACGACCTTGTTCAGCCATGTCTTTCACGAGTTTCACGTATTCAACACGACGCTCTTCCGAAAGCTCGGGAATCGGCAAACGAATCAGTTTTCCCTGAACATTCGGAGTGATTCCGAGTTTGGATTCTTTTAAACCGCGCTCCACATCCGCCATGACACTGGGGTCGTGCGGCTGAACTACGATCAGTCGTGGCTCCGGAGTAGAAATCAGCGCGATGTTTTTAAGCGGCATGTTTGATCCGTAGGACTCCACCTTGATGCTGATGTTTTCCACCAGCGCAGGGCTCGCTTTTCCGGTGCGGACTGCGGACATTTCGCCAAGCAGATAGTCCACCGAGTGTTGCATCGCATCTTCGGTTTCAAAAAGAATTTCGTCAGGATTCATCGTTATAAATAGTAAGTTTTCAGTGCGTAGTATTCAGTTTTCAGCCGGTGAAAACCAGTAAAAAATTTCGAAGTTCTTAACTTTCGAGCTCTTCGGCGCAAACAATCGTTCCAATGTCTTCGCCAACGAGCGCTTTTCGGATGTTATCCGGCGCCATCATATCAAAAACAATAATCGGAATGTTGTTATCCTGACACAGCGTAAAAGCGGTACTGTCCATGACTTTCAGGCCTAGCGAAATCGCGTCGTTGAACGAGACTTTTTCATACCGCTTCGCATCATCGAATTTATTTGGGTCCTTATCGTAAACGCCATCCACCATCGTCGCTTTGAAAACGACATCCGCGCCGACTTCGCTCGCACGAAGCGCTGCGGTTGAGTCCGTCGAGAAAAACGGATTACCCGTTCCCGCTCCAAAAATCACGACGCGACCTTTTTCCAAATGCCGAATCGCTTTCCGGCGGATAAAAGGTTCGGCCACCGAACGCATTTCAATCGCCGTCTGCACACGACTTGGGACACCCGCATGCTCCAACGCAGCCTGAAGCGCGAGTGCATTCATTACCGTAGCCAGCATGCCGACGTAGTCCGCTGTGGTCCGCTCCATCCCGCGACCCGCAGCCGCCGCTCCCCGCCAGAAATTTCCACCGCCCACCACAAGCGCGACTTCGATATCCGCCTCTTCGATCGCGAGTTTAATCTGACGAGCGATTTCCTCCACGATTTCAGGAGAGATATTGTCGTGGCTCCCCTTCTCTCGAAGGGCTTCACCACTGAGTTTTAGGACGATGCGTTTGAAATTTTGAGACATGAGGAAGAGGGCAGAAGGGATACAACCGCCCCAATCTTCGAACAGGTTTTACGGGTTGGAAAGTGTTTTTGCGGATTGGATCAAGGAACTCGTCTGATCCGGTAGATTAGCAGGGTTGCTCAACCATTCCGACTTTTTTAGCGACGCCGAATCACCATCCAACACACTGCTCCTCCAAAAATTGAAACACTGGTCAAAAACCAGAATGAAACAGTGATTGTAAACCCAAACTCTTCTCGAATTGTTGCAAAACTTCCCCGACACACTTCCCAAGATGTCGGATAAAGCCTTTCCGGAATCCTAAACGGATCAAAGAGATTCGGAGGCGGTACACTGGGTAGATCGTAAGGAATAAAAACTCCCACTATCTCATGGTGAAATCCGAAATCATCAGGTTCTACAAACTGAAAAGAAAAGGAGCCTGCTTGAATAATAAATCCAATTATTCCCCTATTAGTTAAGTCATCAATCCCAGCAAAAACCTCAAACCATCCCGAAGAAATCCACAGAATGACGAGAGCAATTACCGCCCCTCCTAAAATCGTAAATCACGCTCCATGCTGTTTTAGCTCATTCAAAATCTATTTTTTTGCGTGTTCTACGCTTTTTTGCGGCTAACAACATCTCCAACTCACCCGCGCTTCGCAGTCCCCCGCCGCTTAAAAAATGCGTGCAACGCCGGCAGATATTCTTCGTCGGTTCGCAGATCAATTTTATCGATCGCCAGCTTTTTGAAGTGACCATCGACCTCTTCCCGCCAGCGTGCTGTTTCAGCGGCGTAAGCCTTCCGAATCCCGGGATTACTGGTATTCACTTCAACCTGCTGGCCGGTTTCAGGATCTTCCAGCCGAACGTGGCCCGCTACGGGCAATTCAAACTCGGCGGGATCACTCACTTGAATTGCAACCATGTCGTGCTGGCGGCTGACGGTTTTGAGATTCGCGAAAATATCTTCTTCGAACAGGAAATCGGAGATCACAAAAACGAGTGAGCGCTTGCGAACCGAATTCTGCAAAATGTGAACGGGTGGCTCAAGATGAGTTCCATGGCGGCGCGGGCGACAAAACAGGACTTCACGGATGAGCCGGAGCGCATGAGACGTTCCCTTTTTCGGTGGAACGTAGAGCTCCACTTCATCGGAAAATAAAATCAGACCGACTTTATCTTTATTCTGCAACGCACTGAACGCCAACAGAGCAGCCACTTCCGCCATCAGTTCGCGTTTTGATGGGCCGAAGCTGCCGTAGTTTCCGGAGGCACTCACGTCGATCGCCAGAAAAACGGTCATCTCGCGCTCTTCGGTGAATTTTTTCACAAACGGAATGCCCATCCGCGCGGTCACATTCCAGTCAATCGCACGGACTTCATCACCAGGCTGGTATTCCCGAAAATCCTCGAAATCGATCCCCTCCCCTTTAAAGCATGATTGATATTCCCCACCGAAGCTTTCGTTCACGAGGCCGCGGGTTCTCAGCTCGATCTTGCGGATCTTACGGAGAATTTCGGTGACGTCGGCGGCTTCTGCTTGGGTGGCCATGATGGGCGTTTACAGGTGAAATTTGGCCATGATTCTTAAAATGAACAGCGGTTTTTGAAATCAATTCCAAAACTTGACGTCTTGCGTCCTTGAAACTTTATCTGTATTCCGGTTTTCTATTCCCTAGCAATGCGTTTCCTGAATCTTAGGATCCAAACCAAACTGATGCTGGCGATCATCGCATCGGTAATCTTTGTATCTGGATTGGTGATTTCAGTTTCGGAGAAAAAAATCAAAGACACCTGGAAACGGGCGGTTGAAAGCCACGTCAGCGAAGAGGTCATCGGGTTTTCTGCAACAGAGGAAAATTCTGTTTCGCCAGAACCGGCAAAGCAAACCGTGTAGCGGAAATTGCCAAAACTTCCGTCCACGAACAAACAGGGTCTGTTCAACGAATCGATAGGGTTGGTTCGTAAAACTTAATTTCAGACTTCCCGTAGGCAAACCACCTGATCAACCCCTGCTCGCTCACGCTTGCTGCTAAGTTGTGAGTTTCGCGGGATTTTTAGGCAGGAAAGTCGGGTTTATCCGCTATGATGATGCATGTCTGATTTTTTATCTGAACCTGTTGTCGAACCGCTTGCGATTACGGACTCCGTTACGCTTGGTGGCGAGAAGCCGCTGTTTATTTTGGGGCCGTGTGTGATCGAATCTGAAAAATTCGTGCGCGAAACGGCAGAAAAAATCAAAACGATCGCCGAAGCAGCAGGAGCAGTTTTCGTATTTAAAGCCTCCTACGACAAAGCAAACCGCAGTTCGGTCTCGTCGTTCCGGGGAATGGATTGCCGCGAGGGCTGCGCGT
Organism: uncultured Verrucomicrobiales bacterium; assembly: GCA_937891465.1. GTDB lineage: Bacteria > Verrucomicrobiota > Verrucomicrobiia > Verrucomicrobiales > DEV007 > JABDJT01. The sequence continues at coordinate 44,120 of CALAHF010000166.1, forward strand.
TGTTGGCTGACATTGGAGAACAGCTTGGCGTTCCGGTAACGACGGATGTTCACACGGAAGAACAGGCGACGATCGCGGGCGATTACATCGATATTATCCAAATCCCGGCGTTTTTGTCGCGTCAGACAGATTTAATTGAAGCTGCAGCTAAGACTGACCGTGTTGTGAACGTAAAGAAGGGACAGTTCATGGCCCCTCACGATGTGAAAAACATTGCAACAAAACTTAATAGTTTTAAAAACTTTAAATTCTTTTTTACTGAAAGAGGTGTCAGTTTCGGTTATAATACCTTGGTTGCTGATATGAGGTCACTCTATTGGATGCGTGAAGCTGGGTTTCGCGTCGTGTTTGACGCGACGCATTCAGTGCAACGTCCCGGTGGTCTCGGCGAATCGAGCGGTGGCGATGGAGTTTTGGCTCCAGTCCTTGCTCGTGCTGCGTTGGCGACTGGCTGCGAAGGAATTTTTATGGAAACCCACCCCAACCCTGCTGAAGCGCTCAGCGATGGTCCGAATCAGGTCCCACTCGAACATCTTGGCGAGGTTTTGGAGCGTTTGCAGCGAGTTCACGCGGCATCTCGTGCGTGATAAATTCTTGAAAAAATGACAAATTTGGCGACAACAACTGCGAAAAAAATCCGGACGCTTTGCGGCGTTGCAGGACTACTCGTGGTTCTTTGCCTGCCGAATTCGATTGTTTCCGCTCAGGATTTCATGGATAAAGCGGCGATTCCCCGTCCAGGTGACGCACGAATGAAACGCGAAGACGAAGCCCTCGAGGCACGACGTCGGTCCCGCGAACTCGCCATCGCCGCGACTGTTGCTGAAGCGGAAGGCCGTTCTTTGGAGACTGAGGAAAAAGAGACCGCCGAAGATGAGAACGCGGCAGTGGGAATGACCGGCTTGGATGAGGCACTGCCACCGGAACTGGCCGCATTATTGCCGGTAGGCTCGGTATTTGAAGGCGTCCGTTTTCCTCAGTATAAAAATGACAAGCTGACGCAGATCATCAATGCGGAAAAAATGGCGCGTTTGGACTCCGAACATCTCGACCTAATCGATCTGGTGATTGACGTGCTGAACGACTTTGGTGAAATCGAGACTAAGATTTTTATGGATCGGGCCGTTTATGATTTAACCGAGAAAAAATTGGTTAGCCGAACTCCAGCAACGATCGAACAAAAACCGAAGTTTGTGATGACGGGCAATAAATTGACTTTTGAGGGCGATTCCCAACAAGGAACCATGACAGGAGACGTCAGAATGGTGATGCAGTTAGGAAAGACCTCAAATAGCGGCGGACTTTTCGAAGGTCAACCCGCCAACGCAGAGGTGGAAAAACAGTAACGATAGACGAGGATAACAATCATGAAAACCAACCTAAAAGCAGGATTTCTAGCAGGGAGCGCCGTTGCGTTATTTGTTTTAGCCACCACACCAACCGTTGTCGCGCAGGATGCAACTGAGACAGCAAAGAAGGCTGCCGAGACTATTTTTAAAAATCCGGAGCTTCAGGGCATTCTGAAATCGGTGAAGGAAAATCCTGACGCGGCGTTGAAAAACGTGTCGAGCATGGCCAAGGAGCGAATGAATCGCGTTAGCGGAGCGACTTCGACCAACGGAGGCGTGCCCGCAACTCGTTCGCAGGTTCCGCCTGCAACCGTTCCTGCCCCGGCTGCAAAACCAGACATGCAAATTCCAGAGCCTGTTGCTCGAGGCGAGCGCCCGCCAGCGCCGACTTACACAACGGTGACAGAGCCAACGTTGAAAAATACTCCTCCGGCTCCAACACAAATTCCAGCTCCATCTCAAAACACAGGGATTCCCGGATTGCCAGTTCCAGCCCCTCGTCCTCTGACTCCACGCTACACGGAAGAAAGCGGCATTGCAGCGCAGCCAAAGAAAACTGCGGCTGGTGCACAGGAAATGCAGATCGATGCGGATGAATCGATCATGAACGAGCGGGACAATATTCTGACCTTCACCGGCAATGTGGTTCTTCAGCATCCTTCGTTTAACCTCACCGGCGACAAGTTGGTGATTTATTTGAATGACGATCAGCCAATGGGAGCGAATGGAGCAGCGGCGGCCGACGACAACGACGCACCTTTTAAGAAAGCCATTGCAACCGGGGGAATGGTCGAAATCGTTCGTCGCGGACTCGATGGGAAAACGCAGATCGCAAAAGCTCGGAAAGCAACTTACGACGGCGCAACGAAAGACATGACGTTGAGTGGCGGCCCACCAACACTCCAGAGCGGCAGCGGTTTGATCAATCCGTCATCTCCTCAGGCAGTGATCATTTTAAAAGGAAATGGCCGTCACGAAGTCAAAGGCGGTCGGTCCTCCTTTACAATTCCAGTCAAAGGTGGTGCCGCAACCGGCGGTTTGCCTGGCGGCAGCCTTGATTCGATGAAGAACAAGGACCGCTAAATTGCCGGTTTTCTGGATTCATTCACTTTAATTAAGAAAGTAGACGGCTTCGGGTTCTCCAATTCTGTATGAGCGACGATTTCGATCACTATTCCGAGGAAGATCCAAACGCAACCTCAACCACTGCTGACGAGGAAAAAGCGACCGGCGAACCGACGGTGGAGACTTCTTATCACCCCGGGGCGACCGGAGGTGAAGTCGATCCCCTCACCGCAGACGTAAAACCTCCTATGACCGTCGATCCCTTTCAAGCCGCGTCAGCCGGTTATGGCTACGACGACGAGCCGGACGAAGTCTATGCATTTGAGCAATCCTCCGGCGCAGGATACGCGCCGGCCGTTTCCGAACCGCAGCCTGCAGCCGAGGCACTACCGATCGAAACCTACATCGACGAATCCGGTCAGGTGGAAGGAGGCGATTACGTTTACGAGGAAGTAGAGGAGACCGTCGAAGGCGAAGAGGAAGCCGGCTACGAATACTACGAGATCGAAGAAGTCGACGAACAGCAGCCCGTTGCTGAAGCTACAGCGCCCTACGTTGCTCCCGAAGCTGAACATGAGTATTACGAGGAAGACGAAACGGTGCCCGCCGAGCCTGAGTTTGAGCCAATTTCACTGCCTCCTATCCAACAGTCCGCCGCCGATACTGGAAGCAGTCGTATTTCCATTCTTTCGGAGCCTGATCCCGACGATACAGCGGTCGCAGCAGCAGGGTTTGGTGCTCTACTCGAAAAACAGCAAGCAAAAGCTCCCGCTCCAGCAGTTTCTGAGCCGGCAGTCGATTATCCTCAAGGACAGTTTTCTCCTATTCCAGAACTGAACGTCGAGCAGGTCGAGCAACGTTCCTTTGTTCCCAAATCGATTGCAGATCGCGAGATGCTTCTTCAAACCAATGGGTTGGTAAAAGTTTACGATGGTCGCGCAGTGGTAAACGGCGTCGACATCAACGTTCGTCCCGGCGAAATTGTTGGTCTTCTCGGACCCAACGGAGCTGGTAAGACGACGACATTCTACATGATTGTTGGCCTCGTTCCGCCAAACGGCGGTGCCGTAAATTTCAACGGAAACGACGTGACCCGCATGCCCATGTATAAGCGGGCCCGACTCGGAATGGGCTATTTGCCACAGGAAGAATCTATTTTCCGCAAACTGACCGTTGAGCAGAACATCATGGCCGTGATGGAAACCCTCAATATCAGTCGGGCCGAACGCCACGAGCGTTGTCAGGCACTGATGGAGCGATTCGGCATCACACACATCGCCCAGAACACCGCCCTGCAATGCTCTGGTGGTGAAAAACGTCGCCTCACGATTGCTCGTTCGCTCGTGACGCAGCCGAATTTGCTCATGCTCGATGAGCCGTTTTCCGGAGTTGATCCCATTGCGGTGGGCGAAATTCAAAAAATCGTCACCGACCTTCGCGAATCCGGTTTGGCGATTCTGATCACTGACCACAACGTACGCGAAACCCTGCAAATTGTAGATCGCGCTTACCTTATTTTTGAAGGCCAAGTTCTCCGTGAAGGTACCCAGGATTTCCTCATCAACGATCCGATGAGTCGAAAACTGTATCTCGGCGAGAATTTCAATATGTAAGAGGAGTTCCCGCTCTTCAACGAAACAACAGGGTGCGTTCGAAGAACAAATACTGTTGGTTCGAAATTCACTCCCACGTTTCCACCCTTGCGGCTGGAATCGGATCATGGCAGAATTTTTGCCTATGAAACCCATTTTCACTCTCATTTGCACTGCGGCACTGGTTCTTTCGTACGCGACTGGCGTTGCCCAGGACGATAAAAAGAAAAAGAAGGCTGCTGAAAAGCCAAAGGTTCACCCGACCGGCTATACGGATACTCCCCTGCTCCCCGGCGGAAAATGGCGCGTCCACGACGATGCCCGTCCCCGTCCCGACGTTGTCACACCCGGTGAAACGGCCGCTCATGCGCCCTCGGATGCGATCGTGCTCTTTGATGGAACGAACCTCGATCAGTGGGTCATGGAAAAAGAAAGCGCCAAGGCTGACTGGATTGTGAAAGACGGTTTCATGGAGGTTCCGCCAAAAGATCAAACAGTTGGGGGTTACATCCGCACAAAGAAGGAGTTCAGTGACGTTCAACTCCATATTGAGTGGGCATCCCCTGCCGAGGTGAAGGGAGATTCCCAGGGACGAGGAAACAGCGGGATCTTCTTTCTCGGCGAATACGAAGTTCAGGTTCTAGATTCCTACAAAAACAAATCCTACGCCGACGGTCAGGCATCCGCGCTGTACGGCTGGAAACCACCATTGGTGAACGCAGCCCGCAAATCAGGTGAATGGCAGACTTACGACATCATCTTTGAAGCCCCTAAATATGACTCTGAGGGGAACGTTCTTGAAAAAGCCTATGTAACAGTGATTCACAACGGCGTAGTCACTCAACATCGCCAGTCATTTCTAGGACCCACCGGCCATAAAAGAGTCGCTACTTATAAAGGGGGCCCTTCAAAGGGACCAATCAAACTTCAGAACCACGGAAATCCGACTCGATTCCGCAATATTTGGATTCGTGAGCTGAATCTCAACTCAAACGATTGACCTCAGTTTGATAAATTTTGCCACATTTGCCGACATTTTAAAAAACACGATCTTTTCAGTTCGTGTTTTTTGTGTCCGCACGGCGCCAATTCAACTCCATAAAAACTAAAGACTGATCAAATTGGGTCAAAATTGATCAGGAAAATTGAAAAAATGCAATTATTATATAATTACCATATTTTAAATGGGGGAATTTGAAAATTTATTTAGTTTTTCTAAAATTTAACCTTGTCTAAACCTTTAAAAACTTTAAACTAAAAACATGAATCGGATCACCTCTGTTTTTGGGTTAATAACCCTGGCATCAGTCGCAACGCTCAGCCCAACGGCTCAAGCGCAAGGGAATGACGTGCAGCTTCTTAAATCTCGCGTTTCGGCGCTTGAATCACGAGTTGCCGTTTTGGAAAATGCAGCCGCAACTGGGATTACCAATGTTGGTTTCTACACTCCTGCTGAAAAGGCTCCTGTGGCTGAATCAGAATCTTATGTGATCAAAGAAGGCGACACTATTAGTGAGGTCGCCCGTCGCAATAGTGTTCCTCGCTCACTTCTCATGGAGGAAAACGGGCTCCGCGAAGGTCAGCAGATCTACATCGGTGATCGCCTCAATATTCCAGTGAAGCCCAAGGCGGCGACTCCGGCAAAGCCAAGCAATGTGGCGACAACCAAGCCGAAAACATCAGCACCTACAAATGCTGGAGGTCATACGTTTTATACGGTGAAGCTAGGTGACAACCTTACGGAGATCTCGCGGAACACCGGTGCCAGTATTGCATCGATCAAGGCGGCAAATGGATTGCGCAGCGATGTAATCGACGGCGGACAGCGTCTCAAGATCCCGTCAAAGGGTAGCGCACTAGTGTCACCGCCAACAACCCCACAATTGGCAGGCTCCCCTTCATCATCGAAGTCTGCTACCGCAGGAAAGGCTTACGACAATCCCAAACTCGCTGACAGCGAGTCCTACGGTGAATATACAGTTGAGAAAGGTGACAACCTCTACGCCCTCGCTCGTGATTTCTTCACCACGATGAAAGAATTGCAGCGGATCAATGGCCTCGGAGCAAGCACTCTCATTTTTCCAGGCAGCAAGTTGATTGTTCCTACGGGAAAATACAATGAATACCATAATAAAGTGGCCACTCGATAATTTTAAAATTCTTTTGAACGCTACTCTGATACTTTTGTCTTAGTTTTTCGAAAATTTGTCTCCAATACATGTCCCGAGGTTATTGGAAACATCGTTGAGTGGTCAAAAAGCCCGGTTCCCTTTTAGGGGGCCGGGCTTTCTCAGTTTTAAAATTCTGTGATACCCTAACGCATGAAAACACTCACCATCATCCGGCACGCGAAATCAGATTGGGGATCGCCTGATCTCGGAGACCATGACCGGCCATTGAATTCCCGAGGTGATCGGGATGCCCCGCGAATGGGCTCGTTTTTGAATGAAAAAGGCATTTCACCCGAGGTCGTTCTCAGCAGCACAGCCCTTCGCGCAATCACCACAGCTCGGATTATCTCACAAAAGCTGGGTTTCCCTTCAGATTCGATCACTGAAATGCGCGCAATCTATCTCGCCAGCGTTACCACGCTTTTGGAAATTGTGAGTCAGATTGATGAGGATATGGATTCAGCCATGATGTTTGGCCATAATCCGGGGTTTCACGACCTGACCTGCGAACTGGTCGGCAGCTACAACGCTGTCGAAAATTTTCCGACGTGTTCTGTCGCTTGCTTGAAAATCCACACCGATACCTGGGGCGAAATCGGCGGAGGCGATGCTGAGATCATCGCCCATTTCTATCCAAGGATGCTTCGATTGGGTTGGTGAAGGACTCAAGCCCAGCTTTGCGCTCAGCGTTTCCTCCGTCGTTCGATGAAACGCTGCATCTCCCCTGCCGCCCGGTCCAGCCAATCAGACAGCTGATTCGAGCTGATCGCAAAACCACCTGACGAAATCACGCCGTTTTGCACCAGGAGATCGTCCGTTGCCACGGTAAGATCGTATTTTTCGGCATACTTCGCAGCGAGACGCTCAATCACGTCATCCGCCGAGCTCGATCCGTCGGTATAAATCACCTGCAGTCCGTTCGGCTCGCGTTCATCTGTGATTCCAGGTCCCCTGCCATCGAAAACCAGGACGACCCGTTTTCCTGATTGATCCTGATATTCCAGCAACTGTCGCTGCAGTTCCGTGTGGGCAAGGCCCTTCTGGCGGCGATGCAGATCATGCAGCTCCGGCCAGGCGTGGATGATGTTGTTGCCATCCACCAGTAAAAAAGAAAAAGGCACCATGGAATCCATGACGCCTTAAAATTGACTCAAATTCACCGAATGGCGAGTTGAAAAAGAGGCAGATCGATCAAGGTGAACGTCTGCCTCCGAAAATGATTACTCAGAATCGTCGTCTTTAGAATCGGCGGCCTTTTTAGCAGGAGCCTTTTTAGCAGGAGCCTTTTTCTTCGCCGCAGCTTTCTTTTTAGCAGGAGCCTTTTTCTTAGCAGCTGCCTTCTTTTTAGCCGGAGCCTTCTTAGCAGGCACCGCCTTTTCAGCGGCAGGAGCATCAGCGGCTTTTTCGTCAGCTTTTGGAGCTTCCACTTCCTCAGTTTTGGGAGCTGCTTCCTTCTTAGGGGCGGCTTCTTTTTTCGGAGCAGCAGCTTTTTTGGGAGCAGCCTTTGGCTTTGAACCAGCCTTTTTGTTCAACGCAATCTGCGTTTTAGCAAGCTCTTCCTTACGCTTAAGGTACTTAGCGCGACGACTACGTTTTTCGACTTTGTTTCTTTGTTGGCCCATGGCTTAGAAATAAAAAACCCGCCCAAAATCGGCGAGGATCGGTATTTAAAGGCCAAATGCCTCCCCCGCAAGCAGAAATACATGCCCCTGACCACGAACCTTGCTCAAGCGCTACTTTTTGGGATTTACGGCCTTAAATCGATAGCCAAATTCCCGAATAGTCTCAATCCACTGCGTTTCTTCAGGATGAGGCTCGATCTTTTTCCGCAGTGTCGTGATGAAGCGATCCACACTTCATCCATGATACGATCCCGACTCAAAGCCGCCCCCGCATTCTCGACCAAAAAGACGAGCAAAGAATATTCCTTCGGTGATAATTTGACCGCTTCCCCCGTTCGTTTAATCCGTAACTTGTGCGCCGCCAGATCCAGTTCAAAATCTCCAAAAAGGCGATTTTCCACTGTTGGAGCAGTCGAATTGCCACTCACACCTGATCGACGCAGCACCGCTTCCGACCGCGCCAATAATTCACGAATACTGAACGGCTTCGCTAGATAATCGTCCACTCCCTGGCCCAGCCCCAGTAAAATGTCCGATTCCTCTCCTTTTGCGGTCAGAAAAATAATTGGCATTGTCAGTCCCTCCGCTCTCAAATGCCGGCAGATCTCATAGCCATTTATTCCGGGCAACATCACATCGAGAATGATCAAATCCGGCCGCGCTCGCATTGCCTGATCCAGCCCGCTCTCGCCATCCATTGCCGAACGGACGTGATAGCCACGCGCCGAAAAATTATCTGAAATTCCGCGCTGCAACGTCGCATCATCCTCCACGATCAACACATCAGGCATGGGCAATTTCTCCCTTCTCTTTTGCATCAGACATCTCACTCTTTATCGCCATTCCGGGCGAAATCACCACGGCTTCCCGCAAAACGACCACAAAACAGGCTCCCTGGCCTTCCTGTCCCCGTTGAACCCGAATTTTTCCGTGCATCAAACGAGCCAGGCGATCACAGATAGCCCTCGCGAGGCAACCACCGTTCGTCATCAGTTCCCTGAAGCCGGATCACTCGCGCGCTGCAACCCACTGTGATGTAAATTCCTCTGGTTCCTTCCCAGCAACCACCCTTTTTTCCACGAACCTTCCCATACATGCCGGAACCATCAGTACCATCAACAATCAGCGGCCAATCGGAATTCGAGGTATCCGACAAACCAGCTATATACGCGTAGTGATTTTCCCTCGGCTGGAGAATGTCACCGGGTTCCTTGCATCGATTGTCCACCTTCGGTCCCCAGGCTGATTTTTTCACTTCGAAGACTCGTTCTGAATCGATATAGTGAGGGAACAGTCCGCGAAAAGCGTCGTTCGATGTGGCAATTTCTTCTCCGTGGAAATTTTCGCCAGCGGGAAAAATACCGTCGTTGTCCATCGCAGCACTTCGAAGCGCAATCGCAATCTGGCGTCCGTGAACCGCCGCTTTCTCCATCTGCGCGTTTCGCATCGCAGAGATCATCGCGGGAGCTGCGACGCCTCCCAGTACAGCCATGATCGCAACGACAGTCATCAATTCAATGAGAGTGAAACCAGCTGCTGCCCGAAGCTTGAGTAGTTTGTTTTGAGTAATTTTTTTCATCCGTATTATTTATTGGGTATGGTTGGAGAAACAGGATTCGCATCCGTTGTTGGAATCGATTTCCGTTCCCGATTTATTTCACTGCCGAGCGTGACGAGGCTGTGTTACCACTTTGTTACCGTCCGGTTCGCACTTCGTGAAAAAGCCCGAATTCCTGAAAAAATGACTGAAACTGACACTTCAAACCCGTGGAAAACTCACGACACCCGAGAGGTTTATGACAATCCGTGGATTCTTGTAACCGAGAGCAACGTCATCAATCCGGCTGGGGGAAAAGGAATTTACGGTGTGGTTCACTACAAAAACTTAGCGGTCGGGGTGATCCCCATTGATGATGAAGACCACACGTGGCTGGTCGGCCAATACCGCTACACGTCAGACACTTATGAATGGGAAATCCCTGAAGGTGGCTGCCCCAAAGGAAGCGAATTACTCGACACTGCTACGCGCGAGTTGCGGGAAGAAACCGGTCTCGTGGCGGAAAGCTACGAGCTGATTCTGAACGATCTCGTGCTTTCGAACTCGGTTTCCGATGAACGGGCATTCATCTACACAGCTCGCGGAATTTCGCAGGGAGAATCGGATCAGGAAGACACCGAGAAGATTACGGTGGAGAGAATTCCACTCACGGAAGCGTTTGCGATGGTGGATCGCGGAGAAATTCGTGACGCAATGTCAGTCGCGGGGCTGTTACGACTTCGGTGTATGATGGCTGAGAGCAAGTAACGCCTCAGTTTCCGAAGCGCAGTCCTGACCGCAGCGGTTTCAATTCGAAGATATGAAACGGAGGAACGAACGCATTTTTTTCTCCTGTGAAAATCTTCGTCCGATGAAGCTGATTGGAGAAAAAGTGGAGTCGGTCATCGGCGTAAACAATCCCCCCGGGCCAAATAATCCGTGGATCGCGAACGAGAATTCGAAGATCGAGATACTCGTCATCCTGCGTGACGTAGTCAATCGAACCGCGAGCGATATCAGTGAAATAGATATTGCTCCGCGAATCGATCGCCATCGAATCGCAAATTGGCTTTTGTGAAACTCCTTTGAATTGAGCTTGCAACGAGTCAGGCGAAAGGGATTCATCCCGAAGCAAATCGGTGCGGATTTTAAAAAGCGTCCGGCCATTTCGTGGTCCGTAGTAAAGCCACGTCCCTTTTTTATCCAACGCAATCGGACTGACACCTGCAAGGAGGCTGACCGCTTCGCCATCAGCCCGTTTTACAACAACGGGCTGGCCATCGAGCTGAATTTCGAGCCCAGTCTGAGGTTTCACAGACTCGTGCCCCTGCAAAACGCGCCGACTCAGGCCAGTGGTGATATCGACAACAATAATCGCAGCTTCTTCACCATTCGCCGGATCGCTGATGTAAATGATTGGGTGATTCGGATCCAGCACGAGGTTTTTCAAGAACGACGTTCGGACCACTGCACTGATTGGCAACGAAGCTCGCAGCTTGTTTTTCTTCGTATCCCACGCGACCAGCTTCGGTGGCTGTTCGGTGCGGCGCCCATTATCGAGCATCCAAACAACGCCTTTGGAATCACAAACAATACCGACAACAGAATCAAGCTGCTTGCCCGGAGCAGACCCGCCACCCGGCACATTCATTTCGATATTGGGGAACGGCTCCCAGGATCCATCCCGCTTCATCCGCATGACGCGATAAACGGGATCAAAAAACTGGTGACATGAAATGATATAATCACCATTCGGCAAAACACAGAGGCCACCCGGCCCACACGGAGCCTGCCCTGCTTCAACGAGGGTATCGTCATCACGCTTAAACAGGTTTTTCAGTTCAGAAAACCGGGACGGTTCTTGAGCGCAACTTTGCGACGGTGATCCAGCGAAGATTGTCACACCAAAGATGGTGGTAACAATCAAAGGTAACTGCTTGATGCTGAATTTTATCCTACCCATTAAGTTGTCAAAATGTGATTCGCCAATTCTAAAACCGACGGCGCGATTGTAACGCTCTCGTTCTGTTCTGAAAGCCTAAATACACTCAAAGAAACGCACTTTTCTCGCCAATCTTAGAGGAAATTGTGAAAATTCTGTTCGATTGACAAAATTAAGGCACTCTCGCTTATTTTTTTACAAATTCAGGATTTTTGCGTGGCAATTTTGCTTCCTGTTTTTTCAAATTTTCCATCAACTCAGCTTCGAGCGCCTCAACTTTCTCAGGCATGGATTCGGCCAGATTTTTCGTTTCACCAAGATCAGCAGCCAAATCAAACAACTCATGCGGTCCCGCCCAGAATTTGATGAGCTTCAAATCGCCCTTCCGAATGATTGAATACGGCCCCGGCGCGTGCCGGTAATGAGGAAAATGCCAAATGAGCGTTTCGCGGTCGATTCCAGTTTCGCCTCCTGATTCCAGATGAGGCAGCAATGAAAGCCCGTCGATCGGCCGATCCGCAGGTTGCTCGACCTCCGCTACGTCCAGAATCGTCGGAAATATATCGATCGAACACACCGGAGCATCTGAGACTTTGCCCGCCGCAACCACGCCCGGCCAGCGAACCAAAAACGGAACTCGAATTCCACCTTCATAGGCGTAGCCTTTGCCGGAGCGAAGCGGCGCGTTGTTCGTCGGATTGTCTTTGTTATCCAAACCGCCATTGTCACTCGTGAAAATCACCAGCGTGTTTTCAGTGAGTTCCAGATCTTCCAACGTATCGAGGATTTGCCCCGTGGAATCATCGACGGACTCGACCATCGCCGCGTATTTCGCATTCTTCTGAGTTGAACCGGGGGTCTTGTATTTATCAGCCACTTCGGGAATTGCCTGAATCGGCGTATGAACCGCGTAGTGGGAAACCTGAATGAAAAACGGCTCGTCTTTCCATTTTCGGATCAACGCTTCCGCCTCATCCGCCTCGCGATGTGTCAAATACTCGCCCTTGGTGCGGCTCGGCAGTTTGTAAATGCCTTTGCGAAGCGACTCATGCTTTCCTTTTGGTTGATTATAGGGATCAAAATACGAAGGTGGCTGCCCGTAATCGCATCCACCCCGATTTTCGGTAAATCCCTGTCCCTCAGGATACCACGCCGGATCGCCGAGATGCCATTTCCCAATGTAAGCGGACTTGTAATTTTTCGCCGCACCGAGCGCTTCCGCGACGGTGATTTCTTCGTGCTCCATCCAAAACGGATTCGGAGGGCAGAGAAATTCGTTCTTTTTACCGCCCACATAATCCGTCGGATTTTTCTCCGGCGTCCCCTTTCCCCCACGTTGAAACCGCGACCGAATCCAATCCGTCACGCCCACTCGATGCGGATAGCGCCCTGTTTGCACAGCCGCCCGAGTAGGTGAACACACCGCACACGCTGCATACCCATTCGTAAAACGCATCCCTTCAGCCGCGATTCGATCGACATTCGGCGTTTTGTAAAAATCAGATCCCTGACAGGACAAATCCATCCAGCCCATGTCATCAACAAGAATCAGGACGACGTTGGGTGGGCGGTCGGCGGCGAGGGAAAAACAGGCGGTCAGCGAAACCGCCGCTATGAGCAAAAATCGGAAAATCATGATTCGGTAACTGTAAGGCAGAAGTCCCCAAATCCGCAAGCAGGTGGTGTAACCCTACTTAACCGGCCCAAACCGCTCTTCCAAACAAGTCCGCCGAAAACCGAAAATCGTTTCAAGTTTGTTCCTCACGAACGGAAGACCAATTTCACCAAACGGGAAAAAGGGCATTGCGTAGTGAACCCGATCAAGCATTCGAGTTCCTTGAGCGCATGCTTCAAAACGATGCATATGATGCCAGAACCGATAGGGCCCAGATCGCTGCTCATCGATGAAATAAAGCTGCTTGCCCTCATCGGATACCGTGGTGATTTCCGTAGTCCAATTTGCCCAAATCATCGGTGCGATCTGAATCTTGTGGCAAATAATCTGCCCTTGAAACATTTCCTCATCGTTTCCTGATATCGTTTTGAACGCCAAATCCTCCGGCGTCATGTCATCGAGATTTTTGGGATTGCAGAAAAACGCCCACGCTTCCTCCAGAGGGATTGGAAGGATCTGGGTCTGCTCGAGTTGGTGAACTTTCATCATCGCAGAAGGTTACGCCTCTTCCTGCCAATCGGTGCTAAAAAGTCAATTGGCAAATCACTTTACCCGCGGCGTGAGAACAACCCGATCGCCCGAGATGAAATGAATTCGATCTCGCTTGAACGGCTGGTCTATCATTACCGTCGAGTCTGGTTTTTTGCGTTTCACGAGAAAGTGATTCCAATCGAGTTCGGTTTTATTGAGGACCTTAAAAAGCGCGTCTACCCCCCGCCAATCAGCAGATGCCGACTCTTCGGCAAATCCCCGGTCCCAGCCACCCTCTCCTTTTTTAAAAAGCGGCTGCGGTGGAAGAAGCGTGTAATCAGCTGATTTTCCTGATGTCAAAAATTCAGCTTCGACCTCGACCTGCGCCCAACCTTTCAGCTTAAACCACATCGTTGAATCAAATCCGATCCACGGCTTTTCAGCGCTATCTTTTGTTGCCGGAATTTCGATAATATCGCCCCACTCCAGCCTAAATTTTGGCGGAAACGGAACATGGATAGACTTGTAAGGAAGTTGATTCAGTTTGGCGCTTTCCATCAGCGGGTCCAGTTGCTTGCTGATCGATTCCTGCGGCCACGGATCGCTAGTTTCGCCTTGAACCAGGACCCGGTTATTCTGCCTTTCATCCAAAGTTCGAACGCTTTCTGGATCGATGATCGTCATCGCTTTCAGAGCGTTCTGCAAAACCTTGGCCGTCGCTTCCGCCGGCATCTCTTTGTCAGGATATTTTTGAATAACCACCGCATTACTCGGAGGATCTTTCGAGATTTTCAACAACTTCAGTGGAATCCGCGTCTCCTTGCCATCCTCCCCCAGACGCCGAATCACCACCCGATCCAAATCCGGATTCGGCAGCACTTGCTCGCCCCGAATATAAAAATCCAAGATCGTTCCAGCCAACTGATACCTGTTTTTTAAATCCGGCAGTTCCGTCATTTTTCGCTGCACTTTCGTGATAAATTCAATCTCCGGGCGGACTGATAAAAATCCCGGCGCGACGTGCCTCCAACGTTTTTTCAGGATCCTTTTGCAATAGAATCGTCAGTTCATCCCCTTCCCTCCAAAGCACCGTTTTTTCCGTCAAGTTCACCGCGAAGCTCTTCCCCTCTCGGATCAGTATAGACTGCTCCAGATCCAATTCAGGATTACCGGTCAGCCCCATTTTCTGAATCGAAAATAACCAGTTTTCCGATGGATCAAGTAAGACATCTTCCCGTATCGAATTCGTTTCGTAGATCTTTGATTTGCCATCACCAATCGCCACCTCGATTTGCGGCAACGCGGGCTTAAACGCAGCTTCCCCCTTTTCCAATGCACGCATCACCTCCAGAATATCTCCGCCTTGCAACGGCATTTCCCAATTTTCAGGCACCACTTTTCCCATTCCCCGCCACACCGCAATGTCCGATGGCTTCGCTACTTTTAAATCGAAGCGTCTCGAAACGAGATCAATCAATCGAATCGAATTTTGGGGAGCTACCCGGCTAACCGTTTCGCCGTGATAGAATTCACCCGTTTTGATAGTCTCCGGTAAAACAATCGAAATCTGTTTTTCTCGATCTCTCAGCTTAGGAAATTCCGTCGCCCGGCACACGCGAAGTTGAACCTCGATCGGAACTTTATTCGTCTCCGCAATCATAGGTCGTGAAAGCGACCGGGAAGCCCTTCCGTGCACGTTCGATTCAATCGAAAGATCCACATCGTTTTTCAGATAAAAATCTACAATGGCCGCAGCCGGCTCGCCTTTTGCCAAAAAGATCCCCGTTTCATTGTCTTCGTTCACCGCATTGATATCTGCCCCCGAATCAACCATGAGCTGGGCCAAATCAAAAACTGCCGCGCGCTGTTCTTCGCTGACGTCATCGGCAAACAGAGTTGAAATCAAAACTGAAAGCACCGGCGAATCATTCGACTGAGGTGACTTCACATTCGGATCCGCCTCCGCTTTAACGAGCAACGTTGCCGTTTCAATTTTCGCCCGACTCGCCGAACGCAGCAGCGGCGTATTTCCTAACGCATCCACCACATTTGGGTTCGCACCGGCGGCCAACAACTTCTCGACCACTCGAACTCCATTCCGATAATTTACGGCCTCAAACAATGCCGTTCCTTTCAAACTGTCGGCTTTGTTCACGTCCACTTTTGCCTCCAAAAGTAGATCGAGCAGTTCCATCTGGTCACCCGGAACAGAATTGCAAATCAACATCACCGTCGTCTTCCCGTCATCAGTCACGGCATGAACATCCGCTCCGCGCTCGATCAGAAGTCTTGCCGACGCCCACTTCCTTCTCTCCAATGCCAAAGCAAGCGGAGTATAATCCAATTCATCTCCTGCCACTTGGGGAACTTTTTTCTCCAAAAGGAATTTCACCATTTTTTCGTCATTCAGAATCGCCAAATGAAGCGAATTCCCCGTCAGCGATTTCTCTTCGCCATCCAAATTTCCATCTTTCAATTTCCTCACCCACACCCGTCGAAGCACCTTGTCATTTCCAGAAAACAAAGAAACCATCCGCCCCGCATCCGTGCCCGATTTCATCAAAAAGTCAACAGTCGAACCGTGTCCACAAGCAACGGCAAGATGCAGAGGCGATCGCCCAAGGGAATTCGGGCGATCGACCTCTGCTCCACGCTCAATCAACAACTTAACCATCGACAAATGCCCGTTCTCAGCCGCTAAATGCAGCGCCGTTGAGTCCCGTTGAATCAGTCCGTCAATCGCTACTCCCTGATCCAACAAATAGCCTCCCACAGTCAAAAAGCTCTTCGAAGCCGCATCGGAAAGCAGCCCATTTCCGTCCTCTCCGACGTGATCCAACAGATCAGGACTCTCCTTAGCAGTCGCCTTCGCATGGGCCAGCGTCTTCGCTTCCTCAGTCCGGATCGTGGGCGTCACTCCTGTCATCTTCGCCCCGTCCGCGACATTGGGATCACCCGCTTTTGGCACCTCCGCGCCAAGCCCACGCAGATAGCCTTCACTCAATTTCACCAACGGTTTCTCATCCGGAAAATCACGAATCAGTCGTCGATAGAGTCCGATTGCTTGAGGCTTATCGCCCTTTTCCCGATGCACCTCGGCCAGCCGAAAAACTGCCGTCGCCACCACCGTCGGGTTGTTATCAAACTCAGTAATCACTGATTCATAACCCGCCGCCGCCTCCAAATCACGATTCACCTCCTCTTCATAAAGCGCCCCCTGAAAGCGTTTCAGCATCGTTTTTCTCCATCGGAAAAACCGGAAAAACCGGAGCGAGAGATGTCATTTCGGTCTCCCAAAAAATCGGCCGATCGTTCAGCAACACCTCCATCGCATAGGCCGGCGACCTGTCTGTTACCGTTGCGAGAATAGATTCGAAACTTTGCTGCAATATGCTCGCTTCGATCACTTTAAGTTCATTACCGCTTTCCATTGAAAGCGGGATCCAACCTTCGAATGTCCCCCCAAATCCTGCCTGTAAACGCTTCAGATAATTGATCCTTGCGAGAACATTTGGGGGTTTAACATCCAATTTTTTCACCATCAGATCAGTCAAACTATGAGGCCAATTGCGGGACTGCCACCTTTCCCACTTCTCCGTTTTACCCGTCATGTTGGCCTCTGCGAAATAGATCATCGCCATCGCCGGAATCCCCGAGGCCAGTTTCAAATTTGGATTTTTCGACGCCACCAATGATTCCGCTTCGTTGAACTTTCCCTCGTAAATCAGCCGCTGACACTGCTCAGCCGTTTTCGAAACCAATTCGGGGGGCCACGGTCGATCGCCTTCGAATACTCCGGAATTGCCCGATTCCAGCATCTCTCGCGTCATATCGGGGTGCTGATATTCTTCAGGGATATGCTGAAGCCATAGTCTCAATTGCTGTTGATATGCCGTTACCGCGATCGCCGCTTTTTGACGCTCAGCCTGCTCTGCGACCCGTTTTTGGGCGCGGACAAAAAACATCCCTGCCACAGCCAGCACGAGAACCGGCAACAGCAAGAACCACCCCAGCCAACGGCTCCCGCCCTTTAAAAACGAACTCAATACAGAGACATCATACCAGACTTCATGCTATTTTTTGTCACAGAGTTGTCTGGTTTCTAACAAAAAATTTACGCCCGCATTTCGTCCCAAGAATGGCGGAACTCGCAATTGACAAAACGTGTAAAATTTATGATATTTATAGTCCACTAAAATGAAAGGTTTCCGAAATAGTTGGGGTCAGCTTTCCCTGACACTTCTCTCCATCGCGATTTGCGCGATTGGTGTCAGCTCCGCCAAGGATAAAAAGCAAAAGCAAGATCCTGCTGTGCTCACGCTCGACCGGATATTTTTGGATCGTGAATTCTCAGCTAAACGGGCTTCGATCGCCTGGCACGGAAAATCGCATGAATACACCAAGAAGACTGACGAGGGCATCATGCGCTATTCGGCGGCCAGTCGAATGGGCAAGTTGCTCGTTCCAATCGATGATCTTATTCCACCAGTAGATACCACCCCTCTGGAAGTAGACAGCCTTTCGTGGTCGGAAGACAAGTCGCTATTTCTCATTTACACCAATTCAAAACGAGTCTGGAGGACCAAAAGTCGTGGCGACTACTGGATTTTGGATCGTGGTAGCAGGGAACTCCGCAAGCTCGGCGGCGAAAACGCGAAGCCATCATCGATGAGCTTTGCCCAGATTTCGCCGGACAATCAGCACGTTGCTTACGTTCGCGAACGAAACATCTTCATCGAAAATCTGCTCGACCATTCCATTCGACAACTGACTGAAACTCCCACCGAATTTGTCATCAACGGAACGTTTGACTGGGTTTACGAAGAGGAATTGCGCCTCCGGAACGGTTTCCGTTGGAGCCCTGACGGGAAATCGATAGCTTATTGGCAGCTCGATTCAGAAGGCGTTCGCGGCTTTACCATGGTTGATAATGTCTCCGGTTTGTATCCCAAGCTGACAACGTTTCCTTACCCAAAAGTCGGCCAGAAAAACTCCGCGGCCCGGATCGGGATTGTCCCAATCGCCACTGGAAAAACTCAGTGGCTCAAAATCACTGGCGATCCCCGCGAACATTATTTGGCAAAACTGGAGTGGCTTCGGAAAGACTCGAAACAAGTTGTCGTTCAGCAACTCAACCGACTTCAAAACACCAATCTGGTCATGGTCGGCAACGCTGAAACCGGCGAGGTCCGCACTATTTTGAAAGAGCGCGACAAAGCCTGGGTCGATGTCCACGACGAAATGTTTTGGACCGATAAAGGTGAACGTTTCACGTGGATCAGCGAGCGCGATGGGTGGCGCCACATTTACTTTGCCGCGACATCAGGCGACGGCGATCCCGTTCAAATCACAAAAGGAAATTTCGATGTCATCAAACTTCTTCGGGTCGATCAGCGACGCAAAAAACTCTATTTCTCGGCATCGCCTGACAACCCCGCGGAACGCTATTTGTATTCCGTAGATTTCAGCGGCGAGAATCTTACTCGCGTGACTCCTGCTGATGAAAAGCGGGGAAGCCACGCCTATTCCATTTCTCCAAATGCCCGCTACGCATTGGTCACGTCATCGAATTTTGATAGCCCACCGATTTCCAAAATGGTGCGTCTGCCGGAGCATAAAACGCTCAATACGCTGGAAAAAAACAAAACGCTCCGCAAAAAAATCGAGAAACTGGATCGCGGAGAAACTGAGTTTTCCTACATCGACATCGGCGATGACGTTCTGCTGCACGCCCAAACGATCAAGCCTCCAGACTTTGATCCCGAAAAGAAATACCCACTTCTCATTTATGTATACGGCGAGCCAGCCGGCCAGACCGTTCGGGACAGCTGGGGTGGCAACACATCGATGTGGCACAGCTATTTAGCCCAACAGGGAGTGGTCGTCATGACGATAGACAACCGCGGAACAGCGGCTCCGCGCGGGCGCGATTTTCGAAAAAGTGTTTATCGGAAAGTCGGAACGCTCGGCCCGGACGATCAAGCAAAAGCACTTCAGGCAGTTCTGAAAGAGCGTCCTTATCTCGATACTAAACGTGTGGGAATCTGGGGATGGAGCGGCGGCGGTTCCTCCAGTTTACACGCCATTTTTCGCTACCCCGATCTTTACAAAGCCGCGATTTCCGTTGCCGCAGTTCCCAATCAGCGAGCCTACGACACGATTTATCAAGAACGCTACATGGGACTCCCCGGTGATAATGTGAAGGGCTATCGAGCTGGATCCGCAATTAATTTCGCCAATCAACTGAAAGGAAATCTGCTGATCATCCACGGCACGGCCGATGACAATTGCCACTACGCGACATTCGAAAAGCTGGTGAATCAACTCATCAAAAAGAACAAGCAGTTCGCGATGATGGCCTATCCGAATCGCGCCCACGGAATCAACGAAGGCGGCAAAAATACCCAGCGGCATCTTTTCAAAATGATGACCAATTACTTAGAGAAAAATCTGACCGAAATCAGTGACACAAAAAAGGGCGCTGAATGATCACAGTTCGTGTTAGAATCCATACATGATCTTTAGAATTTCCACCGCATTTGCCTCCCTTGTTGCTGCCACAACCCTCTCCGTTGCCCAGGATAAGTCCGCTAAGTTTGGCGAGCAAAAGAGTGAATCCGGCATCAAACACTCGTTCCTCATCGCTGGCCCCACGTGCGTGATCGTCGGTGAAGACGACACCGTTCAGTGGAAAACCAAAGGCTACGCACGCGACGGATTTGTTCTGGGAAACGGAAACGTGCTGGCTTCGATTGGCGGTGAAGCTAAAGAAATCGACAAAGACGGCAAAGTAGTCTGGAGCTACAAACTCGCCAAAGAAAACAAAGAACTAGGCACCGCAATGCGACTCGAAAACGGCAATACGCTCATCGTCGAACGCGGGCCAAAACCACGGTTACTTGAAGTCGCCCCCAATGGAAAAATCGCTGTCGAAGTCCCGCTTCAGCCCGATACCGACAACGGCCACATGCAAACCCGAATGGCGCGCAAACTTCCCAACGGCAACTACATCGTCCCTCACCTCTTGGCTTTTGCCGTGAAAGAATACAAGCCCGACGGAACGGTCGTAAAAGTTTTCAAAACGGATCTCGAAGAACTCGGCGGACGCAAAGCCGAGAACTGGCCTTTCACGGCGATTCGACTCGAAAACGGAAATACGCTAGTGAATTTGACCCACGGAAACAAAACTGTGGAATTCGATGCCGACGGCAGAGTTGTTTGGAAAGTGACCAACGAAGACGTCGGCGGTCGCTTTGCAGATCCTTGCGGCGCCCAGCGCTTGGCCAACGGAAACACGATCATTTGCAGCTACGCGCAGAAGAAACCCAACATGCCGAAGCTTTTTGAAATCACACCCGACAAGCAAGTTGTCTGGGAATACTTTCATCCCTCAGCTCGGGCCCACGAAGTCCACGTGCTGACCACGAATGGAAAGCCTGAGGGAGCACTGAAATAGGAAGCTACGCCACGAACCAATTCGGTCTGTTCGGCGAATCAACAGGGTTGGAACGTGAGAAGTGAATGAATCATTTCCAACGAAACTGGCCAATTTATCTCGTGGTTCTAGTCCTCCAAGCTACGGTCGGCTTCTCGATTAAAAGTTGGAAAACCTATGATAACATCAATTTGTATCTCAAAAATCTCCCCTTAGCAATAAATTCAGTATCTGTGGATTCTAGTTTCAGCGTCAGCTTTTCGACCAATCCATATGCCGTATCAGTTCGACCGAATCGATGGTCCTCTACGCCCGCAAAGGAGGGCAAAAATGATAACTATTTTTGGGGAGAATTCTACTTCCGATGGTTAAATCAACCAGCTTCGTTTGGCGAAGGGTATGTCGTCTTAGCGTTCACCCCCCCCCAATTTGGCTCGCATTTCTACCCGGATATTTCCCTGCGATTCTTTGGTGGGGGAAAAAACGAAGGGCGAAAACGACGTAAGCCCAGCTTCAGAATATCTTCCCCGGATTCAGCAAACAATCAGGATCGAGCGACTTTTTCACCTGCGCCAGCAATCCATAGCTGGCATCCGCAAACTGACGCGGCAGGTATGGTTTTTTCGCCAACCCAATGCCGTGCTCACCCGTGATGGTCCCTTCGAGCTCAATCGTCTTGTCAAAAATTTCACTCATCGCTTCGTGAACGCGTTCCATCTCTTCGACGTTAGTTTCGTCGGTCAGAAAGGTCGGGTGCACATTTCCATCGCCAAAATGCCCGAAGGTCGCGATTTCCAAATCATATTTCACACCGATTTCTTCAACAAACGAGACGATCTCCGTCAGGCGACTTCGGGGAACGGTCACATCTTCTAGAATCGTAGTTGGTTTGATCCGTGCCAATGCCGAAAACGCACTGCGGCGGGCGCTGGCGAGCCGTGTCGCGTGGGCATCGTCCTTCGCCATTTCGACAGCAAGCGCTCCATTCTCGCGAGCAATTTCTGCCATCGCTTCGGCTTCTTCAGCGACGACAACAGGATGCCCGTCCGTTTCCATCAGAACAACCGCAGCCGCCTCTGTCGGCAGCCCGACTTTCGCGAAGTCTTCGACGCACTGACAGGTCTTCCGATCAAGAAATTCGAGGGTGCAGGGAATGATGTGCCGCTCAATGATTTTTGAAACGGTTCGCGCGGCGTTTTCCATCGAATCATACGTCGCCAGCATCGTTTTACGCGCAGCGGGACGTGGAACGAGTTTCAGAAGCACTTTCGTGATGATCCCGAGCGTGCCCTCGGAGCCGATAAACAAATCTTTCATCGAATATCCAGCAACGTCTTTGACGCATTTTGAGCCGAGCCAACAGACTTCACCCGTTGCTAGAACCACTTCCATGCCCATGACGTAATCTCGCGTCACACCATATTTCAGTCCGCGAAGCCCTCCCGAATTGTTCGCGACATTGCCTCCAATTGTGGAAATCTTGATCGATCCCGGATCAGGCGGGTAAAATAAGCCCATTGGCGTAACCGCATCGTCGATTGCCTTTGTGATGACTCCGCATTGGCAAAGAATCGTCAAGTTCGCAGAATCGATTTCGAGAATTTCGTCCAGTTTCACCAAACAGAGAACGATTCCGCCACCAACCGGAACACTCCCCCCGGAAAGCCCCGTGCCCGAACCACGTGTCACAATCGGAATTTTTTCACGCGCCGCCAGGGTCATTACTGCCGCGACATGATCGGTCGACTCAGCCATGATGACACAAGTTGCCGCGTTTTTTAAAGCCGCTGTCCCATCGAATCCGTAAGGGATGAGATCCTCCTTTTCGGTCAGGACATTTGCCGCGCCAACGGCTGATTTTAACTCGGAAATGATCGCGGGATTCATTGATTAAGAGCAGGAACCTAGCAGAATCCACTGGATTTTCGGGGACTTTTTTGCGGTTCAAACCATCCAGCCCCAAGATTCATCACCAACGGTCTGTAAAAACCCACAATCCTCACCAATCCGCCAAAACAGGCACCCGCTTTTTCCGCTCCATCGTAAACAACGGTGTGCAATTGACATTGGCAATTTAGCCTATTCTGTTAGCGCCTTTGAAAAGCGATGAAAGACGTGACCATCGACAACTTTAATGCAGACTCGGCACGCGAGTTCCCCTTCGATCTTCTCCGCCCCCAGCTCGATTCAGTGGATTCGTCATTGGCTGCGCAAGCCCGTGAATTTGACCCCGCGGTTGAGCCCTACGTCGAATATATCTGTAACAACAGCGGAAAACACATTCGCCCTGCGCTTACCTTTTTGGCCGGCGGCGCAACCGGTGGAATTACTGAAGACCACCAGAAGTTAGCACTCATTTTGGAGTTAATTCACATCGCGACTCTGGTTCACGATGATATTATCGACGATGCGTTGATTCGCCGCCAGGCACCGACAGCCAATGCAAAATGGGGCAACGCGCTTTCGGTTTTACTCGGCGATTGCCTGTTCGCCCACGCCCTGATGCTTTCGACTGAGTTCGACGACTCTGTTGTCGGTCGGAAAATTTCGATTGCAGCAAACATGGTCGCCACTGGTGAAATCAAGCAGACGCAGCGTCGCTTCGATTTCAAACTGACTCGGGAAGACTATTTCGACATCATCGAAAAGAAAACAGCTGCGCTTTTCGCCGCAGCGACTGAACTTGGGGCACGGCTCAACGGCCAGTCGGAGGAAATTCAGTCGGCGATGTATGATTTCGGAAAAAATGTGGGCACCGCCTACCAGATTTACGATGACTGCATCGACCTCGTTGGTGAAGAAGAGGAATTTGGAAAAACTCTGCGGACCGATTTGAACAAGGGCAAGCTGACATTGCCGATCTTGAATCTGCTCGACAACGCCACCGAGCGCCAGCGCGAGAAATTGAACAAGTTGTTGATTCAGAAGGAGCCTATAGATGTTTCTGCTCTAGCGAACATCGCTGATTACGAAGGCTCAATTGAATCTGCCGTCGACACAGGCCAGCAGCTGGTCGAAGACGCGCGGAACAATTTGATCGGGCTTGAGAAAAACGAGTTCACCGAAGCGATGTTCGGAATCACGGATTTCCTTTTTGATCTGCTCGACGGTTGTCGCCAGTGAGTTCCGTGATCGTCCTTTGATTTTACGCTCAAAAAGGTTCTCATTCCTCTCATGAACTTGGAGGAAGAACTACTCCGCCAGCAATCGAAAACACACAGCGAAATTATTGCTGCGTGGATTGGAGATCGGCAGAAGCAATTCGACGACCTGATGAAAATTCTCATAGGCAGCGACGAGACGGCCGCCCGCCGGGCTTCATGGACAATGTGCCATTGCCTCGAAGTCTATCCGCAGCTTGGTGCGACACACATGGAGTCGCTCATCAAAGTTCTCGATAACAAAACCACTCACGGAGCACTTCGCCGGCATGCAGCTCGGATTTTGCAAACGCTCCCCTTGCCCGAAGATCTGATGGCGAGAATTTTTGATTCCTGCCTGAACGCACTAAATGATCTGGACGAACCAATCGCAGTTCGAGTCTATTGCATGACAACACTGGCGCGGATTTGCGGAGATTTCCCCGAACTTTCCAATGAAGTGATTCTGGCAATCGCACAAGGCATGCCTCATGGCACTACGGCATATAAAGCCCGTGGTCGTATGGCGCTGCGAGATTTGGAAAAGACAAAGAAAAGAGCGATTTAGTCCTGCTCAAGACTCAGCTTTTCCAGATCCAACCGATACAAAACCTGATTGTAATCCCACCGTGGCGTCGGGATTTTTGCCCGCGAAAACGAAGTCGTGTAAGTGCCTTCAAAATAAATCACGCGTCCCTCGCCTTTCTGAAATTCAGGATGCTGCTTCGGATTGTAAAACGAATAGTGATCGTGCGTCGCGACCTTCAAACACCGCCGCCACGGGCCAAAGGGCGACTTCGATTCGGCAAAGAAAACCTCCCCGAGCTGAGAACGCGAATCGTCTTTGCCTCGCTCGTTGTTCACTTCGGAAAAAATCATCACCCACCGCTTTCGATAGTCATTCCAGGCGATGTGGCCCCGATGCGGTTCAATTTTCTCAGCCGTTTCTACATCGGTAAAAGCGACATCCGGCTTTACCACGACATGCTGTGACGGATCAAGCAGCGCCTCATATCGCAGCGGAATTTTCAGGGTTGGAATCGGATCCGCATACACCATCCAGCGCTCGCCCTTTTCATCTTCATATTCAAACGGATGGCCAATGGGCAATTCCGATTTCAGATTCAGTTCGCTGACTTTTTGAAATTCCTGTTTCGCATCATTCCACTCGCAGATCCCCGTTTCATAAAGCGTTAGAAACCCTTTAATTTTCTGATACGTCGCCATCAAATGCGGCTTTCCCTCCGCGTCAGGAAAAACGGACAGTCCCGTCAACCACGTCGGCCCCTCCCCCGGCATTTTAGCGACCGGTTTTACAAATCCGGAATCGTTTTCGAAAAAGTCGAATTCAAATCCCGCTTCCAAATCAAGACTCAACGGCGTCGTTGCTCCTGTTGAGTGAAAATTTCCGAGCGGGTATCCTGCCTTATTTGTATCGCCCCAGATCCAGAAAAGCCGGTCTTTGTAAACCGCATTCAAAACACTATCACACCCAAAAACTCCGGCAGACTCATTTGCCGGTTGCTTTCGAAGCCCTGCCTGAATAGCATTCGAAAACCGCCCCGCCCCCGTGAGCCTGCCAATTCGTTCAGCTCGGTTTTTCCGCTGAATCTCGATTGTAACAGACTTTCCCAGTTCGATTTGAAGGCGCGTTCCCTGATATCCGAAGCCATCTTTCTCCACTTCATATCCGTGACTCGAAATATAAAAATACACCTCTCGCCCGACCAATTCAGGCTCATCAATGACGACTGCTCCCGCATTGTCGGTCACGTGCCGCACCTGATGCGATGTCCGAAATTCAACCAGCGGAACGGGCCGCTTTGAATCCGCGTCAATCACCTTCACATAAAAAGGAGTTACCGCAGCATCCTGCCCGAAAGCCGTCCAACTAAAAAACAGGACACAAATGTGGGCTGGACTGAAAGGAAAATTCCGCATACACCATGATAACCAATAATTGCCATGAAACGTTCTTTTATCTTAGCCCTTTTAACTCCTTTGATTTGTCTTGCAGGACCGCAAGCTCCTATCGAACTCTGGCCGGCTGGCGAAGTCCCCGGCGAAAAGGGCGTTGAGCTACCCGAGGAGTCTTCCGCCGACAAAAACAAAGATGGCGTCATTCGCATCTCAAACGTCAGCGTTCCGACAATGACTTTTTACCCAGCGCCTGCTGAGAAAAACACCGGCACAGCAGTCGTCGTTGCCCCCGGAGGTGGTTATTCGATTCTCGCATACAGCCACGAGGGCTCAGACGTCTGCGACTTTCTGAATTCAATCGGAGTGAACGCAATCTTACTGAAATATCGAGTCCCACGTCGCGAAGGAGTGGAAAAACACCACGCACCGTTGCAAGACGCGCAGCGTGCCATTTCGATGGTTCGCAAAAACGCCGAAGCCTGGAAAATCAATCCAGAACGGGTAGGGATGCTTGGCTTTTCAGCCGGCGGCCACCTAACTGTGTTGACCATGACGTCGCAGGAGAAACGCAGCTTCGAGCCCGATCACGAAAACGACATTCACAGCTGCGTTCCGAATTTCACCGTCCCAATCTATCCGGCGTATTTAAAAAACGAAAAGGATCAAAATGCGCTTTCACCAGAAATCGTCATCACCGAAAAAACACCTCCAACTTTTATCACCGTTGCTCACGGAGATCGAAGATTCGCTGAAGGATCCGCCCTGCTTTACCTCGAAATGTTCCGCAAAAAGCGCCAGTGCGAACTCCACATCTACGGTCACGGCGGTCACGGATTCGGCATCAAAGATATCCCCGAAAAAGTCAGCGACTGGCCGGAGCGACTCGCCGACTGGATGGGAGCAATGGGCTATCTCACGAAATAGATTCTACGAACGGACAGGGTAAGTTCGGCGAATCAATAGGGTGCGTTCGAAAAGCCACCCACGTTCTGCTGAAAAAGACTCTTCCAATGAAAACTGTTCAATGTAGAAAATGCGAAACATCGATGACAAAAGGGCATTTCGTGCCTGATATTGGAACCGTTGGAATCGGTTGGACAGACAAACTCGACTTCAGCAAGTGGAAGATTGAGAGCTTGAAGAAGGTTCCGACGTTTCAGTATCGATGCCCAATTTGCGGTATCATCGAAACCTATTCCGAGGTGGAGGGTTCCGATCAACTTTAGAAAAAATGAAACGACTCCTCCTTTCCATTTCCGCACTTTTCGCAACGGCGCTCGTCGCTGCTGAAAAGCCCAATATTCTGATTCTCTACGCCGATGATTTGGGCTTTGGCGACCTTGGCTGTTATCACGCGGAATCAAAAATCCCGACGCCGAATCTAGATGAACTCGCGGCGGAAGGCATGCGTTTTACTGATGGCCATTCGTCGTCTGGAATCTGTACACCGAGTCGCTACGCACTGCTCACTGGGCGTTATCACTGGCGCGATTTTCATGGAATCGTCAATGCGCTGGGCGATTCGCCTTTCAAACCTGAGCGACTGACCATGCCTGAAATGCTGCAGGGCGAAGGCTACAAAACAGCTGCGATTGGAAAATGGCACTTGGGTTGGAATTGGGATGCGATCAAAAAACCCGGTGCAAAACCAACCGGCGAAGGTCGTAAAAAGACCTGGGGACCGGAAGCATTTGATTGGTCAAAGTCGATTCCAAACGGACCGCTCGCTCATGGATTTGATCATTACTTTGGCGACACGGTGATCAATTTTCCACCGTATTGCTGGATCGAGGACGACAAGGTGGTTGAGGCCCCCGACACCGTGATGGACACGACGAAATGGAAGAAGATTAAAGAAGGCAACTGGGAATGCCGTCCGGGACCGATGATTTCGACGTGGGATCCGTATGAAAATATTCCGACCACCACGAAAAAAGGCGTCGAATACATCCACGCTCAGAAAGACAGCGAGAAGCCGTTTTTCCTTTATTTTGCGTTCCCTGCTCCTCACGCGCCGATCATTCCGAACAATCAGTTTGATGGAAAATCCGGTGCCGGTCCCTACGGAGATCTTGTTTTTGAAACCGATGATGCCTGCGGTCAATTGGTCCGTGCACTTGAGGAATCAGGACAAGCTGACAATACCATCATCGTTTTCACGGCTGACAACGGACCTGAAAAATACGCGTATGCTCGAGACGCGAAATTTGATCACTGGTCGGCACATCCTCTACGTGGTTTGAAGCGCGACATTTACGAAGGCGGACATCACGTGCCATTGATCATCAAATGGCCGGGCGTGACTAAAGCCGGAAAAACATCGGACGCGCTGGTGTCACAGATCGACTTGATGGCGACGTTTGCGGCGGCTCTTGATGTCGAATTGCCGAACAAAAATGCAGCGGAAGACAGCCACGATTTACTCCCTCTTTTGAAAGGCGATGCGGAGTCCGCACGGACGACGCACATTCACAACACCAAAGAAAACTCCTATGCGATTCGCCACGGCGACTGGGTTTTAGTGGATGCGAAATCGGGCTACGTCTCCGGCAAAAACCAGGCTTGGGAAACTAAACGAGGTTATCCAGCAGACGACAAAACGCCCGTGGAGCTTTACAATTTGAAAGAAGACATCGGCCAGAAAAACAACGTGGCCGCGGATAACGCCGACAAAGTTGCCGAGCTGAAAACCTTGCTGAAAACCATTCGTGAGCAGAGTTATTCCGCGCCGCGTTTGGCGAAATGATTCGGCCAAGGTTGATCAATGAAGATTTAGCATCTTCTTCTACTTGGCTCTGGAAATGTCGATTGAATAGCTCTGACATGGCCTGAATCAGGAATTGTTCGACTGATCAAAGATCGCCACAATACGAACATGGCGAAAGAAAAACTCCGCTTTGCGGGCATCGGTTGTAATGGAATGGGCTGGAAAGATGTGTCCACCATTGGAATGCATCCTCAGGTCGAAATGGTCGCGTTCTGCGATGTCGACTCCACTCGCTTCGACAAGGTTGATAAAGGCTGGCCAGGCGTTCCCAAGTTTTCTGACTGGCGGGAGCTGTTCGATAAGATGGATGGCAAAATTGATGCGGTGAACGTCACCGTGCCGGATCACAGCCATGCAATCATTACCCAGGAAGCGCTGAAGCGAGGGATCCATGTCTATTGCCAAAAGCCCCTCACCCATACGGTCTGGGAAGCACGGCAAATCGCAACGCTGGCAAAGAAATCGGGCGCAACCACTCGGATGGGAAATCAGATCCATTCCGAATTTCAATACCGCACCACAAAACTGATTGTGCAGCAGGAAAAAACGATCGGGAAAATCAAGGAGGTCTACACATGGATTGATGCAACGGGTCATGGTCGCGCGGGCCTGCTTCGTCCGCCGGAAAAATCCGAGGTGTTGCCCGAGACTTTAAATTGGGACGTGTGGACTGGCCCTGCACCGCATCGGGAATATGGTGGCGAACGCATTTATCATCCCTTTGCCTGGCGTGATTGGCAGTTCACCGGCTCGGGTTCGATGGGCGACAATGGCTGTCACCTGCTCGATCCGCTCTACACCGCGATGAATTTGACCGATCCCATTTCGGTGATGGCAACGCATTCCGGCATGAACGATGAAGTCTGGCCGTATGCTGAATCTGTCGATTTCGTTTTTCCGGGAACTGAGTTCACCGCCGATGACACGATCAAAATTCATTGGTCTGATGGCGGTCGCCGCCCCAACTGGAAGTTCAAAGGTGTGCCGAGTGGAAAAGAAATGATTCAACCTGCTTCGCTTTTGGTTGGCGAAAAGGGTTACCTGTTGCTTCCGCATTGGGGAACCCCGAAGCTGTATCCCGAAGCTGATTTTTCAGGTGTTGAGCTGCCGGATCCCGGTCCAGCGCATCATTGGCACGACTGGGTGGACGCCTGCCTTGCTGGCAATCCTGACATCAGCGACAATTTTGCATACGCGGGCCCGTTGACTGAAGCTGTCCAACTCGGCAACATTGCAGTGCGCTTTCCGGGCGAAACATTGAAGTGGAATGCGAAGAAATTGAAGGTCACCAATATCGAAGCAGCGAATCAGTTTCTCACGAAGGAATATCGCGAAGGGTGGGAGGTTGAGGAGGCGTAGCGCCCACTCATTTTTTCTCTTCAACGATCGCCAGGATCCCCGCAAACCAATTGGTATCGGGAATCGGCCCGGTGACGTTTCTTTGAAAATAATGGGAAATATCCCCGTCGAGATACAACGCATTTGGGCAATTCAATTTATCGCGAAACAGCTCGGCAAATCCATACAGATTGATTTGCCCTTTATTGGGAGTCCGATCCGAGCACACTAAAATGACCGTCCCGTCTTTGGTCACACCGACTCCATTGCGGATCAGCCGACTTTTTGATGGCTCGTTGAATGCAGGATGAATTCGTCCATCGCCTAGCAACATTGGGCCCGATTGGGTTGCCAGAATCGGCTTCTCGCCGGACTTTGCGTAGGCATGGCTTTCTAAAACACCGGCAGTTTTATCCGGCCGAATGAAGAAAACCCCATTGGGCTTTAAAAAAACATTGGGCGTATTCTCGTCAGGACGTTTTTTGAAGTAGTCCCTCAAAGTCAGCGGCACGATCGTTTTTCTTTCGGAAATGTGAAGCCCGGTGAAAAGAAAAGTCGGCTCGTAGATACCTGAATTGAGAGCCAGTTTGAGCTGCTTGCCCTGTTTGTTGAGCCTCGCCTCAAGGTCTTTGAAAGTCTGCGGTTTGCCTTTTTCCTCTGCAAGAAACAGCTGGAGCGTCCCTTTTTTCAGATCGAGTCGATACACCCAGAAAGTCGCACCTTTGTGCTCGATCGTTTCTGCATGGGCGAGACCAAACTGAAACAACAGGGTCAGCACGACAATCACACCCTGTTGGATCGCTTTTGAATGAGAAGACAACGGCATCACTCATTTCAACCTCTACGTGAATTAAAAGCAATCACGTTTCGAAAAAACCGTGTTGAATGCTTTTACTAACAAACCACTAACGGAACAACCTCACCTTTAGCTTGCCTTGATCACTATTATTTAAACACTTACTCTCACATGGCCACCTTCAATAAGAAATTCCGCTACCGTTTTGACAACTTCATGGCGAAAGGCGGTAAGTCGATTTTCATCAGTCTGTTTGTCGTTTTTCTAGCCGGGCTGATTTTTCTGGCGGGAATTCGCTTGGGAATTTACGGAGCGTCTGAAGCGCCGAGTGATGAGCGGAAAATGGGTTTCTTCGGCCAGGTCTACATCACTTTTCTGCAAATGACAGACCCGGGAAATATGGCGCAAGATGTTAAGTCGAGCACCGGCTTCAAAATCGCAGCCATCCTCGCAGGGGCAGTCGGGGTGGTAATTTTTTCGATGCTGATTGGTTTAATCACCACTGCGTTGGATCAAAAAATGGCGCGCTGCGCAAGGAGCATTCGAAGGTGATTCTCGCAGACAAAGATAAGGAGGAGATGGATGATTATTTGACGCTGATTTTGCCGGACACGCAAAATACGCGGGTGGTAACGCGCTCAAGTTCGCCATCATCTCTGACAAATTTAAAGATCGCGGCAGTTGATAAATGTCGTTCGGTGATTGTTTTAGGAACGGCCAAAGACTCATCCAATTCAGATGTCAAGGCAATGAGCGACGCCAAGGTGATCAAGACAATTATGGCGATTGCGAGCGTTCTCGATGGGGAAGATGATCTAGGTGTGGTCGCGGAAATTTTTGATGGTCAGCGGCGCTCAATCATCCAGGAAAACTGCCCGTTCCAAATTTCGGTGGTCGATAGCGCCGATATTTTGGCGAAGATTATGGTGCAGACGAGCCGGTCAGTTGGCTTGTCGACAGTGTATTCCGAACTGCTCTCGTTCGATGGCTGCGAAATGTATTTTTACGGAAACGATGCGTGGGCGGGCAAGACTCTCGGAGCGCTCGCATTTCACTTTCCAGAAGGTGTTCCGATGGTGATTAAAACGGCTTCCGGCGATCTGGTGTTACGTCCCGACAATGATCGGGTAATGGCCGCAGATGACGAAATTCTGATCGTGGCGGATGATGATTCGACAATCGATTACCGGCCGAAACCAGTTGCAACGCCTCAATTCGGCCTGGGGATTCCTCTGCTGCGATTGGAACAGAAGGTCGAAAACGAGTTGTTTATCGGGTGGAATCCGAAGGGGAAAATCATGGTTTCCGAATATGCGGAATACGTCACGAAGGGCTCAACCATCGATATCATCACCCCAAATGCGACGTCGGAAACGGTGGCCGAATTTGAGGACTTGAACGCGGAACTGGATTCGCTCGAGCTGAGATTGATCGAGGCAAATCCGCTGGAAATCGAGAATCTGGCGGCCCTTCACTCGGAAACGCGCGACAACATTATTTTACTGAGTGAAGCAGGGGAAGACGCTGATGCTGAGGAAGTAGATTCACAGACCGTCATGATTTTACTGCTGTTGCGCAGAATTTTTCGCAAAGCGGCTGAAAAAAGCGGCGAAACGTCCCGAAACAGTCAGTTGATCACTGAAGTGATGGATTCTTCGAATCAGGCGTTGGTTTCATCCGCAGGTGTAAAGGACTTCATCATTAGCGACCGGTTCATCAGTATGCTGTTGGCTCAAATGAGCGAGGAACCAGAAATCAAACGCGTATAAAACGATTTATTTGAGGAAGATGGTTCAGAAATTTACCTGAAACCACTAGCCCTATATCAGACTGAATTGCCGATAGAACTGACGTTTGCCGATTGCATGGCGTTAGCCCAACTCCGGGAAGAAGTGTTTATCGGCATTAAGCTGATCGCGCACGAAAGCGATCAGACTAGAAATTACGGGGTTCAGCTAATTCCTGAAAAATCGGATCGCTTTACCTTTGGGCC
This sequence comes from uncultured Verrucomicrobiales bacterium, assembly GCA_937891465.1. Taxonomy (GTDB): domain Bacteria; phylum Verrucomicrobiota; class Verrucomicrobiia; order Verrucomicrobiales; family DEV007; genus JABDJT01. Next base: position 76,933 of record CALAHF010000166.1, read on the forward strand.
GGAGGATTGCCTCGAAGTACTGGCGGAAGACGAAACGTAAAATCCACGTTTCGCCCTCTCCGTTTACCAGTGAATTTTTGGAGGCTGGGGCTTCGCTTATGCAGCAACCGCTTGAGCAATATCGCTCACGGAAAGGAGTGCGCCATCCCAGCTCATTGTATGGTCATCAATTTCAGGATGATCCGTCTCGTTGCCGACAATTGCCGTGAGGCTTGTCGCATCAGCCAACATAAATGCCGGGTAAAGGAACGTCTCGCCATTCACACGAATGCTGCAGACGCAGTTTTGTCCAAATTTATAAAGAAGCACTTCCACCGGAATTGACTGGTGAGCTACGATCGGAGCGTTCGAAAGATAGCCGATAACGCCACCTCCGTTTGAAAGGTCGCAGACTTCACCTGTTGCAGGATAAATCGCAACGGCAACGCCAGTGCTGGTTTTTTCGTCCATCAATCCAACCAAAATGCGGTGGGTCATGCGGTCGTGCTCAACATCAACATTGAAGCTGATTTGTGAGCGTGAAGATTCAATCTGAGCCTGATGAAGCGGGTTCAGACGAAATTGGCCTAGATTCGGGATAATCGAATTCATAGAAGTGAGAAGGGGTAGTTGTGTCGGAGGACGTTTAGTTTGGTTGATCACAGATCTTGTCGAAGCGTGTTGAGATTCTTCTAAGCCCTGTTATTTTTGAAAATTATAGCATATCGGATCTGGTAATTCAAACAAATTATTGAAATTATTGTATTTATTTCTAATTTTTCATTAATTTTAGCGATATTTGGCATTTTAGTTTAAAATTTTTAGCAATTTCGCCACCTGACAGTATTTTGAAGGAATTCCGTCTTTTCCCCGTTGCGCCACTGTCCGACCTGCGTTCCTTTACGCGCAACCTCATCGATCCTATCCTGTGAAACCCGTTCTCAACGCGGTCATAATCCTATTCCAATTTCTCGTATTCCTCGCAATTCTGCTGATGGAAACGGTCGTTCGGCCTCTGCCGCTGCGGCTTTGTGAACAAATAGGCTCGGCCATGGGAGCCGTTGGATCCTGGTTTTCTCCCAGCTACCGGAAACTGGTTCGACGAAATCTCAGAATCGCATTTGAAGGCGAAAAGACGGAAGTCGAGATCAATTCGCTCGCCAGGGACCACTTCATTTCATTGGGACGCAATTTTCTAGTGAGCCTAAAAACGGCGTTGTTGCCGCTCGATGAAATCGAAAAACGCGTCCGTTACGAGGGATTCGAACATATGGAGGCAGCAGCGGCGGCGGAAAAAGGAATCATCATTGCGATTTCACACTCAGCGAACTGGGAACTGTTTGCGCGTCTTCCGGCCGTGACGGGTGGACTTTCGCCAGCCACTCTTTTCCAAAAAGTGAAGAATCCATTTTTGAATCAGCACATCGAAAAACGGCGCGCGGCTTCTGGATTGAAACTCTTTGATCGTTCGACTGGCTTCAGCGGCCCCACCGAACACCTTCGCGCAAATGGCGCGGTAGGAGTGCTGTTCGACCAACATGCCGGCGAGCGCGGCGTTTGGTGCCCATTCTTCGGCCGTCTGGCTTCAACGACAAACCTCCCTGCCCTACTGAGTTTGCGAACCAGCGCTCCGGTGATTTCCGTCGGGCTATTTCGAAATGGCCCCGGTAGTTGGAAAGTAGTCTGTCGCCCGGCCCATTTTCCTCCGGCAAAAGTCGGTGGTCGTAATGCGCGCCAAAATGCGATCAATGAGCTAACCGCAAAGCTGAATGCCGAACTTGAAAAATTTGTGCAGGCGGATCCCCGCGAGTGGTTTTGGGTTCACAATCGGTGGAAGACTCCCGAAGAGAGATTTTTACTCGCCCCTTATAAAAGAGGCGTTTTTGTCCCACAGACCAATGTTCCGGTAAAAATTAAACCCTTTCGGCTTCTGGTTCGCTCCCCCAATCCTTTGGGCGACGCCTGCATGGCGATTCCCGCCATTCACGCCATTAAACGAAGCCGAATAGACGTGAAGATCACTATCCTGTGCCGCGAAAATCTCGAACCACTCTGGAATCGCTTGCCTGAGATTGACGACGTGATTGCCGTGCCGAAAAAACTCGGGAAACGGAAGATCGGTCAAATCGTGCGCGAGCATGCAGATTTCGACGCCGCGTTGTTGCTTCCCAATTCACTGAGCTCTGCGATCGAAGCAAAATCAGCCGGCATAAAACACATTGCCGGCTACGAAGGCCATTCCCGCAAGCGCTTGCTTGATCACATCGCCCGTCCGGCAAAAGCCGGCCCACCCGTTCATCACGTAAATTTCTACCTTCACCTCGCTGAACAAGTCGGAGCTGATATTTCAGACAAAGACAGCCTCCTGCTTTTCGGCGGGGGAAAAACCGTGCCGACTCCCGGCGAAATTCGAATTGGCGTCTGTCCCGGAGCCGAATACGGCAACGCCAAGCGGTATCCACTAGACCGTTACACCACCGCTTTAAATACCGTTCGTGAAGCCGCCGCGCCGGGCGGTGCCGAGATGAAGTTCCTCATTTTTGGAAGTCCAAACGAGAAACCTATCGGCGAAGAACTTGCCGGAATGCTCGGTGATGCCAATTTCAATCGTGCCGGAAAAACCACCATCGACGGCCTTATCGAAGAATTACTAACCTGCGACGTTCTAGTTTCCAACGACACCGGCACCATGCACCTCGGAGCTGTCATGGGAATTCCCACCGTCGCGATCTTCGGATCGACTGAGCCGCAACTGACCGCACCGCTTGGCCCCGGGCACACCGTGTTGCGCCACTACGTCGAGTGCAGCCCATGTTTCCTGCGAGACTGTGCCTTCGATTACCGTTGCATGCTGCGCATGGAGCCAAACCTCGTTTCCGATGCAATCATTGGCCAGCTGAAAAAGCTCTCCATGATCCACTAGGGTTGGTTCGTCGAACGGATAGGGTTCGTTCGTGAAAGCAGCGGAGTGGTTTCTAAACTCACCCCACCCGTTCAATATCCAACGCCACGAATTTCAGCAGCTCTTCGTCGCCCATCGCGGTGAGCATTTTCTCGGTTCCACCCGTGTCTAAAATCTCCTCGGCGACTTCTTGTTTCGCTGCGATGACTTTATCGATCCGTTCTTCAATCGTTCCCTGACAGACGAACTTGTGAACGAGCACGTTTCGCTTTTGCCCAATTCGAAACGCCCGGTCGGTCGCTTGGTTTTCCACCGCTGGATTCCACCAGCGATCAAAATGAATCACGTGGCTCGCCGCAGTCAGGTTCAAACCCGTGCCGCCGGCTTTAAGACTGATCACAAAAAACGGCGGGCCAGTGTCTGATTGAAATTGCTCAACCAGCTGCTGGCGCTTTTTCACCGGAGTTCCGCCATGAAGCACCAAACCAGCACGTCCGAAAACCGCATCGCTTTCCAGAAAATCGGCCAGCGGCCCGGTCATTTCGCGGAATTGAGTGAAGATCAAAACCTTCTCGCCGCGGCTCCGGATCTCTTCGCAAATCTCCGCAAGCCGTTTCAACTTTCCGCTGTCTTTCGCCGGGAAATTCCCGCTACCCGTCCACAGTCCCGGGTGATTGCAAATCTGCTTGAACCGCATCAAATATTGCAAAACGAGCCCACTCCGTTCGATGCCTTCTTTTTCCTTCAGATCCTTGCCGAGCTGTTGAATCGATTTCTGATACATCGCCGCTTGTCCTTTGGTGAGTGAACAAAGCGCCCTCACCTCGGTTTTATCCGGCAGATCGGAGATGATCGATTTGTCGGTTTTCAAACGACGCAAAATATACGGGCCCACCAATCGACGCAGCCCTTCGTAGCCACTCGAACCCATCGTGCTGATCGCTTCTTTGAATTTCGTGGCTGAGCCGAGCAACCCCGGATTTAAGAAATCAAAGAGCGACCACAAATCCGCCACGCTGTTTTCGATCGGAGTTCCCGTCAGCGCAAGTCGCGCGCGGGTCTGCAATGCTTTGGCCAAACGCGTTTGGCCGGTCCGTGCATTTTTGATAGCCTGCGCTTCGTCGAGAATCCCGAGTTCCCACTGCTGGGCGAGCAGGAAATCGAGTCGCTTCAGCATTCCGTAAGTCGTCACAACCACATCGGTGTTTTCCGGGACACCCGCTTCCAATTCCTCACGCGGCGTCATTGATGGATGCGCGTAGACCACGTCGAGCGACGGCGCAAACTTCTCAAACTCTGCCTGCCAGTTTCCCATGAGCGATGCGGGAACCACGACGACCGATGGCAGTCGTTTATTTCTACTCCACCCCTCGCCTTCTCCATAGATTTTCAGAAGCAGCGCAATGACTTGAATCGTTTTTCCCAACCCCATGTCATCCGCGAGACAGCCACCCAGCCCAAGCGATCGCGTCAGCCACAGCCAATTCAATCCTGCTTCCTGATACGGTCGCAGCGTCGCATGAAGATCTCCCGGAACAATTTCGCCATCAATTTCCGGCGTGCGCATTTCACCGAGTAATTTCTGGAGTCGACCGCCCGCCGTGATTTCCGTCCAATCACCACTCGCTTCCAGCGCCGCATCCAGCTCAGGATCGCCCGTTGCTTCGAGTCCACGGAAACCTGCCAGCATTCGCATTCCCTGGGCAAACGACAACTCACCTCGCGCCGCTGCGCCTTCGGCTTTTCGCCAATGCTTCATCACCTGCAACAACTTCTCGCGATCCACCTCCACCCATTTTCCTTTCAACGAAATGAGATTGCCCGAGCTATTTAAAATCGCGTCCCACTCTTCTTTAGTGAGCTGCTCGCCATCGAGCGTCGCACTGACATCAAATCCCAACAACGCATCCAGCCCGACCGATTGCTTCTTCTTCGTATCGAGCGAAACACTCACCATCGGTTTCGAAGGCCGCCCGCTCTGCCACCAATCCGGCACTTTCACGATCAGCCCGGCATTTTCAAAATCCGGCACCGCCTGGATAAATCCAAACGCCTCGTCCGGTCCCCACGCCAGCGCATGAAACACCCGTTTTGATTCCAACAGCTCCTGCGCCAGCTCACTCGTTTCTGCAGCGGCCTGCACCGGCGCGAGCAATGATTCCAGCGCCCGGGTATCCTGTTTGCCTGCGTATTCTTTCAACGCTTTTCCCAATGGCAGATATTGCAACCGCCCCCCTTTGGAAAGCCGATGCGTGTAAGTCGCCAAAAACGCGAACGGATGCTCCTCGTTCGTTTTGTTTTCGGCGAGGTGAAACGAAACCCGACCAACCATTCGCCAGAGCGGATTCCGCTTTTTCAGCCAATCCTCCAACGTGCCTTCATTCGCCGCGATTTCCGCAGCGGTGTGCGCGTTCATCCCTTCCCAAAAATCCGCCAGCCGATCAGAATTCACGTATTCCATCCCCGGCGCAGGAGGCGCTTTCGCAAGAAAATCCAGCATCCAAAAATCATCGGGAATCGGCACCAGCTTTCCCGCCTCCGATGGTGGCGCCTGACAAAGTTGCGTCAAAAACTCGCCCCCAAAATCCCGCCAGTAACTCGCCGCTACCGGCAGACAATCCTCCACTGCATCCGTCGCCAGCGCGATGAGCCCCGCCCCCGAATTGTCCGCGAACGCTTTCACAATCGACTTCCCCAAATACCCCGAGCCGTCCGCGACAAGATGCCCGTTTGGCAGGAGTCGGAGGTCGTTCAATTCGGTGGTATAGGCAGCAGGCATTTTAACGAATCAACAAGGTTGTTTCGGGTTCTGCAAGGATGGTAGAATTAGCGCGAACGAAAAGAGTAATCGTTTCTTTACACGGAAATAAAAACTTACTCAATTTCGGAAAAACAGACCGACAGGTGTTCGAATCCCAATTTACCTTGACGGAAGCCCTTCAATTTTGTTTTAAACTCGAGCTCAAATGCATCGCACACGCAAGATGAAAACACGCCATCGTTCCGCATAAAATTGGATGCCAATTTTTCTGTTTGATACAATTCTTTTATTATGGACGCAGAGACGTTGACTAAGCTCGCCAAAGATGGCTCCCCATTAATCAAGGAAAAAGACGGTGGTGGTATCATATTTTTAAACACGTTTTCAGCTTGGCAGAGTTCCATCTGGGCCGGCGGATTTGATAACGACGTTTACATGGGTGATTCCTGCGATCATTTACTTGAGATCGCCACAATCTACAAATCGATTGGAGAAATGAAGAAGGGAGAAATCATCTCTGAAATTCATAAAATCGCACCCGAATTGCTGGCTGGTGAGTCTGAATCAGAAGAGCGCTACTCTCAATTAGAACAAGAATTTACATCTTTACCTAACACCACAACTGACTCGATCCGAAAAATTGATCCAGGATTCGATACCGAAAAAAGACACGCTGAATCGTCAGGTGCCAAACCACCATTTACAGCAGAGTTCAAGAAGGAGGTGGCAGTCTACGCAGCCGAGAATGGGATTTCAGCTACATGTCAGGAATTTAATCTCAATCCACTTTAAGTCGGCAGTTGGCTGCGGAGCTTTCCACCATCTTAATCAAGATGGCAGCGATCAAAAAAAACCGACCGGGAAGGCCTGCAGCACCCCTAATTTCTTCCTATTCTAAATAAGATTTTTAGGCTTAATGCCCGATTTTCCAGCGCTAAAGCAACGGAGGTATCCACAGCTGAGCCTCATCTCACAACTGCGGCTTCGCAGGCTTCACCGGCTCCGCCCACGCCTGAGCAGCATCCAAGTTCACCTTGCGTTTAAACACCTTGCCGCCACACGTCGCGAAAAGCGTGTTCCCTGACAACACCACATTCGACGGGTGACGCTCGCCGGCAGGGCTTGGAACAATCAAATGAACGCGGCCGGGCATGTCGCAAATCTGAATGCCCATTGCAGTGGCAACCAAGAGCCAGCCTTTTTCGGCGACGCACATTCCATCGGCTTGGCTGCGCAAATCCAGATCTCCGGGTGGGACATGGAGATGAAAAAATGGCTGAATGAAATCGAGCGTGCCGTCCTTTTTCCGCTGCCCCGTCCAGACAAATCGGCCGGTGTAATCAGCAGCAAACACGAACGATTGGTCAGTGCTTAAAATCACCCCGTTCACGCCGGAATAGCCCTCGCCTGCGACTTTGGCCTCGACGCCACCTGCGGGAATCATCCAGATTTTTTTGCTGCGGGGTTCAGAAAAGTAAACGGTGCCATCGTGGGCTGCGACAACGTCGTTGGGCTTCACTTTTGTTGCGAGGACAGTCATCTCGCCAGACTCGGTGTCCCATGCAACCAGACCACCGGGATCGCGTTGGCAGCCATAAAGCGTTTTTCCATCAACTGCGAAAGCCAGTCCGTTGGTGTGGCCGGTGTTCTCTTTGAAAAGACTCACCTCACCATCGGTTCCGACTTTCCAAATCTTGCTCTGTTCCAGATCGCTGAAATACAATTCACCCGCGGCATTGATGGCTGGCCCTTCAGTGAAGCCGTGACCTTCGCTGACCAATTCCCAGTCTTCGCCTTCGACTAACATGTCCAAACGATCTCGCTTCGATTTTTCGGGATGCGTTTTCACCTCCGGTTTTGTCGCCCAATCCTTCCACAACCAACGCATCACCTTCGAGAAAATCGCGTTGCCGTGTTTCCGGTTGTGACCTCCATCACCCCACTCGTTATTCACCTCATACCCAGCCCATTGCAACGATGCCAGCATGTCCTGATTGGCCACCCACCAGCTTCCACAGTATAGATTATTATCGTTTTTTCCGTCTTGAAGAAAAATTCGTAGCGGCTTCGGTTCTGTTTTGCGAACGAGAATCGGCAACTCATTTCCGCCCCGCAATCCCACGTAGGTTCCAACCGTTGTGTAGACGCGGCGAAATGAATCCGGCCGATTCCACGCGGCAACAAACGCAGCAATGCCGCCGGAGCTCGATCCGCAGAGCGCACGCAAATTGGGATCGCTCGTGACGTTCAAGTCTTTCAATGCAACCGGCAGGATTTCATCGATTAAAAATTTCGCGTAGCGTCCATCAACCGCGTCGTATTCGAACGAGCGATTGAAGAGCGGAAGGGTATTTTCATGCGCCGCCGGAATCACCCCCGGATTGATGAATACAGCAATCGTCACCGGCATTTCATCGCGATGAATCAAGTTATCAAAAACAGTCGGGACGTTTTTTAAATAGCCTTTTCCATCCTGAAAAACCATCAGGGCTGCTTCTTCTTCGGGATCGTATTGCGCTGGCAGATACACAAAATACTCACGCTCGGTGCCGGGGAAAATCGTGCTGTCAGTGAATTTGTGCTCCGTGATGGTTCCAACTGGAACGGCTTTCTGTTTTACCGAATCAGGATCGACGGGGTATTCATCTTCCGCAGGTTTTTGGGCAAAGGCAGTCGCCGTGAAAAATAACGCGCAGATCAGAAAGAAGTTTCGAAGCATTCGGAAATCAAAGCAGCAAACCGCGCAAACGTAAGTCGCCTATTCAGGGAGTTCAGGCAGATTCAAACTCTCCATCCTGCAGCAAAATCAACGTGCAGGCTTCGACGACATGAATCCCTGCATCGCTCAATTTTTTCATCGCAGCGGAAGACTCCGTTCCCGGATTAAAAATCACCCGCGTTGGTGAAATTTCGATGATTTCATCGATCAATGGCTCGAAGCGTGTTGGGTTCACATAAACCGTTACCGTGTGAATAGGGCGGCTTTCGGCAGGAATTTCCGACATCGAAGAATAGCCTACTTGCCCAAGAACATCATCTCCACGTAGGCTGATCGGGACGGTTTCGAAACCATGATCCATCAGCATTCTCTGCGCTCGATAAGCAAATCGATCCGGCTTTTCGGTAGCTCCGAGAATAACAACCTTCATGGGGAAAGAGACTTTAAAAGTTAGCGCAGGCAGATTCCTTTGCGAGATGGATTGCGGAAAAACTCGATGAAATCGGCGGCTTCGGGTGCAAGCTCCAGCTCACTGACATTCTCTAGAGCCTGCGTCAGATTCATCCCCGAGCGATACATGTGATCAAATGCAGTCTTCACGCTTTTGCGAGTCGGTGCGGAAAAGCCCTGTCGGCGCATCCCAACCACGTTCATTCCTATAATTGAATTCGAGCCCGCAGCCGTCACAAACGGCGGCACATCGCGACTGATCGCAGCAAGCCCTTTTACCATTGCCAAATCCCCTACGCGACAGAATTGATGATACGCGCTACCACCGCCGAGAAACGTTCGATTCCCAACCGTCACGAAGCCTCCGAGAAGGCAATTATTCGCCAGCACATTGTGATTTCCCACGATTGAATCGTGCCCGACATGCGAGCTCGCCATCAAGAAATTATCGTCCCCAATCCGTGTGGTTCCATCAGCTTCAGCGCTCCGATGAACCGTGACGTTTTCCCGAAACGTGTTCCGATCTCCGATTACGACATGGCTGACCGTCTCCGGTTTAAATGCCACATCTTGCGGATCGCCACCGAGAATAGCCCCCCCGTGAATCAAACAATTTTCACCCAACGTCACCGAATTGAGCAGCTGCACCTGGGCATGAATTCGACAGCCTGCGGCGATTTTAACACTCGCCTCAACCAAAACCCACGGCCCAATCGTGACGTCGTCGGCGATTTGGGCGTCTGGGTGAACGATAGCGGTGGGATGGATGTTCATTCAGGGAGGTGCCCGAATTTGAAGCGATCCTCACCGGTTTGTCCAGCTTGATTCTTTTCACGATCCAACAGGCAGGGTTGGTTCATCGAGCGCACCCTATTGGATCGTGAAGATTTAGTTTTTTCGCCCGCCGGTGAATTTGGCATTTCGAATAGGAATGATGGTCCTGAATATTCGATGATCGATCCGATCTTTAATGAGCCGTTTCTCAAGCGCTTCAATTTCTTTGTCGAAACTGCGCGAATTAGAAAACGGAGCGATGCTTGAGATGTCGAGTTCCTTTGGAATTGAATCCGAATCGCCCTGCAATCGTCCCGCAGTCCCTTCGTCAACCACGACCATGGTGACTTTGAGAAGTGACGGTAATTCGTGAAGCGTCTCGGGCTGAACCTCGATGGCTTTTCCAGGTTCAAAGGCACGAGAATCAAATTTGTACTCGGGTGCAAGCGGTGTGGTTTCTTCGCGGGAATCCATCGGTTGAATGACGAGGGCGATGACATTTTCAGCGATCACATTGACGTTTTCCGGTCTGATGTGGTTTTTGAACCACAGTTGATCTTCAGGGGTGTCGGTAGCGTAAATTTTGAGTTCCTCCGTGGGTTGGCGGAACTCAAAAAGCCGGAAACGATAACGCGAAGTTCGATTCCCCAGTGTAAAAATAGGAGCCCACGGTTCATCACTTCCAAACTCAACATAGTAACCCCACGCATTCAAAAGCCCCTCCATCCCGTTCAAGTCTCCATTGGCAGTCTCCCCAAATGGAGCCTGAAAAAATACCCCATGAGTCGGCACGGTGGGTTCATCCGCTGCATCGAGCACCAATTCTGAAGCATCGCCGGAAATGAAATGGAGTTCCGACTCTTTCACATACCGCTCGGGCAATCCTTCAGTATCATAGTGATAGTCAAAATAGGTATGTAATTTTGCATCAGCCAGTCGGCGGGTGAGTGCTTCAAAAGCAACCCGTGGTTCCCTATACTGCTCGACCCGACTGCGGGTTCGGGTCCAGGTTTCACGGGAGGTGTCGAGCAGTGAGGCCGTGATCAAAAAAATGATCGAAAGAATGCCCATTGAGACGAGAAGCTCAATGAGGGTGAAACCTCGATGAGCCAAATGATTACCTCTCAAGCGACGACTGAGATTCATTTCCCTGCCGATCCCCTCTTGTCGCTTCGGTTCTTGCCAAGTTTTACGATTGTCCCCCGGTACTCCCGGTAGGAGCCAAAAGCATCGTCATCATCGAGCAGTTTCTCTCCTGCGCCTCCAGGTCGGTTCGCGATGCGGACAATCACCCCATGGAGGTGAGATGTCCGATCGACCCGTCCCATCTCATCTCCTGGCAACTCAACCGCTTTCGTATCCCCTCCATGTTTTTCATCGAAATATAGTCTTGCGGTATAAATATGATTTACGCTTCCCGATTTCACAGGACTTCCCTGATCATCGAAGTAGCGAGTTCGTGAGCTATCGGAACTGTATTCGCTATCCAGCGAATTCCAATCGGCTTCCTGCACTTCCCGCAACATGCTGTCGGTGATGCGTCCCTCGGTGGAACGATTGATCGCCGAGCTCATATTGCTCATCCCAGTCCCGAGCATTCCGATGTATGACAATACAACAAGGGCCAGAATCCCAACTGAAATAGCTACTTCGGCGAGAGAAAACCCAGAATCTGAGGTGGTTTTTAAGGGCGATTTCATGGGGCAAATCGGGAAGATTCTAGAATTCGAAATTGGAAAAAATCATCAAGCGTCTCTTCTGAATCGTCTTCCAATTTGGCGTAATCGGGGATATCAGGATCGTTCGGGTCGATGTAGCGCTCGATTAATGTGCTGCCTCGAAATTGAGCCGAAACGGTGTCGAAAACGGGATCAAATGCTTCCGGATCAGAAGTCCGCGCTTTGTTCAAACTTTCCGCCCACACATAGATTCGGTAGGTGTTCGACCGAGTTGTGAGTCGTGGATACAGATTGGTGTAGGGCCTCTCGCGGGTATTATCGCCTGTAACGACATGACTTGCCTGAAAGTCTCCGGAAACATATTCAGTGAGCTTTTCCCCTTCACGAACCAAGTGAATATCACAAATCTCCGAAGGGTATTTAAAAATTCCGGCGTTCTCGAATCTGGCTTCGAATTGCTCAAGCGTGGCGACGGCATCAATCCGTTTTCGCAATTTCACCCTTCCTTTTGCAAGATCATCCCACTGCTTTCTCGTTCTGTTATCCAGATTTCCGCGACTGTCATTGGGCAGCCACGGGTGATCTGACGTTTCGTGGTCCCACAGTTTGTAGGACTGAGAATATTCGTTATCCACTGCGAGGGGGCGCTCACTTTTCATCACGGCGTGGAGCCCTGTTGCTCGTTTGATGTAGGTAAACGGTAGAATTTGGTAGTTCAGATTGATCTTTCCCGCCGTCGAAAACGGGTCGCTGATAGCGTAGGGCTCAATCACCGGCATCCAGAAATATTCCATCACCGTGTGATCCGGTGGAGATTCTCCTCCCGGATGGCCTTCCTGCGGACGAAACAGCAACGTTTGCCAAGGCAGATCCCGCTTCAACCCAGTCGGCAGAGATCCAAACATTCCCGGCGATGGCATCATTCGATTCGGCGAAAAATTGACCTCAGTTGGATTTTTGTAGTTCCAGGCGAAATAGGCGTATTGCCCTCTCGTGGCGACGTTTCCTTCATCCGGCCGATTGATATACGCACCGTCATGAATCTGAGCCACGCCATTATCGAAATCTCCGAACAGATTAAAATTCCCCGTTCCTGGCCGAACATCCGGAAGCCGCGAATAATGATACTTAGCGGGAGTCAGCTGCTCCGTTGAATTATTTTCATCCGATGTTTCGCCGGGTTCATTACCAAATCCGTAGAGTAAGTGAGTTCCCTGCGTGTCGTTGAAATGGTGGTCGAGCCTCACCGTTGTTTGATAATTGGGCCCCGGCAAAAACATCGTTTCATCAATCTCTGCCTGAGCAGCAACGAGGCGGTTGTCGCTGTGATAGGGAGTCAAGGTTCGAACAACATCTTCAGCCCGAAAAACCCCTCCAATTTTAAAGCCAGGTTGGTTGCCCCGATTGTCTTTTGGCCAGCGCCGCTTTGAGTCCGAATATTCTGCCCCGGGAGCGTGCGGCACTAGCGTTGTCTGCCGATAACGCCCCCCAAAATGTCGCCAATATTGAGCATTGGTCGCACCGCCTCCGCGAAAGCTCCCTGTTCCAGTTTTTACCAACTCAGGAACCGGAAATTCACCTTCGGGAAAATTCAGCTTTATCGTCTGAATGAGGTTTTTCGGGTCCGTCGAATTACCCGAGAAAATTTCCACCGTCACTTCCCCCCCTTTGAATGACATTGTGTCACCCCTAACTTTCACTCGTTTGCTAAGGAATGGATAACCTTCCCCACGATTGCCAATGAAGGTTCGGATTCCCATAGGTCCTCCCCAGCTTCGTCCGTGCCATGACCTCCCCAAATGATTAGGACGATGCTCGGCCACCGAGGGGAATTCCAATGGCTTTTCGCCAATTTTGAATCCATTCAATCCAGTCACCCTGACTTTAAAATCATTGGTCAACGCGGGCCAACCGTGCGACGCCGAAAATGGTTCCATCAAGAAAGCCACCTGCACCAACCGCTCTTCTGTGCCCAGTTTCGGCTCCGGATCTTTCGGCTGAAATCCCTCCTCACCATGTCCATTGCATATAAAATGCAGCCCGAATTCTGTCATCGTGAAAAACCGGCCAAACCCCTGAGTGCCATCGTTTCCATCAGGGATTTTTAGTGGCGTCACTTGGCCGCTCGCGGCAAAAAATCGCGGCCTTCCAGACGAAGCTTCTCCAATACTCTTCGCTTTCTCCCGTAAATTCACACACCGGATGTAGTCAAAAATCTGAGTCGTTACCTGGCCCAAATCATCATCCCATTTTGTCCCGAAATCTCCGCCATATCCAGGAACGTTTTCCAACAGCTCGTTATTTAAGAACTGATAAATTTCGCGGTTCCTTGCGATCAAGCTCCAATCATTCACACTGCTTTTTGCATCGTATCGCTGAAATCCATAGAATTGCCCGCCGATCGTTGAGCAAAATCCTACCAAATGATCATAGGCAGTGCGGGGATATTTGTTCTCCCACCCGAGCGGCCAAATGGCGATTTTTGGATGCCCTCGCGGGTTCAATTCCGGGGAACGGCTATTCGACGTCAGAAAAAAACGGAGCTGGCGAATTTTTTCCGCTTCGTCCGCCAAATCCGCATACTCGCCACCATTCACTTCACGATCTGGTCGGTACAAAAATTCATCCACCGTTGCATAGAGGCGATCCTCATCTGGCTTCAAAATCGCCCCCGGCTTTTGCGTTCCCCCAAAAGTACCGCCGCCGACTACGCGGGGAATCCGTTCGTAAATCAACTCCTTATCCTGCTGCTCGATATCCCGATCAGTAATCAACACCGTGCTCAACGCCGTCGTAGATGGATGTCCCGGATACCGTTGAAACTCGTTTCTCGCTGGCTGAGAGATTCCATAACTCAGATCGTCCGGACTGATTGCTCGCGGCGTGTCCCACGGGGTCGGTTCCCCGACCGTATTGATATTAATTTTTGTCGCTTCATCATCCACCCAAAACGCGACTCGCCCGACAATTGGATTGGATTTTGACGGAGTTTTCGGCCCCGAAAATTTTCCGTTTTGCTGCAATGCACCTAACGTTCCGTCTTGCAAAACATAGAGCCAGCGCACCGGCATCGGAAGCCGCGTGTCTTTTTTCGCTCCTGTTTTCACGGTCCCCAAAACCGTATTTTCATCAAAATCAAAACCTTCAATTCCCGCTTCAAATGCGTTGGGATCAACAATCGGAAAAAACGCCCGCTCTCCCCGAACGACCGGACGATTCAAATCGGCAAAATGAATTTCGTTTGCTTCCGAATTCCAATCCAAAGGCGGCACATCATCAACCAAATCCGATTCCGAAGTCACCACCATCGCATCGTCCGAATACAGCTTAATCCCGCGAAGTAGAGCGCCGTCCTCTTTGTACGTCCGCAAAGCCCCCGGTTGGGAAACCCAGATTTCCCGCCCTTTCACATCAGGCTCTTGCTCCATTCCAACGCGCAATTGACTAAGCGATAAATTCACCGCCGTATCATGAATTTGACGGACCTGCATCAGGTCCACCATGATTTTGGAACCTTTATTCTCCGAAATACTCAGAGTGACAATCGCCATGCCCAAAATCAAAAGCAACGCCGTGACTGCCAATACCAGCATCAGCGCCATCGCTTTCGAATTTTTCTTTACTGATAGGGGGAGGATTTTCACAATGTAAATACATTATTGAAATTTAAATCCAAGAAGCAAGACAAATGTCCAAATGGCTGAAACAAAATTTTCCCAATTCAAAAATCGCAGAGGTCCTTTATTTCGAGGCAATAGGGTAAGTTCAACGAACCAACCCTATTGATTCGAAACGGCCCCGCGATCCAATACTATCCGTTCATCGAACACACCCTATTGGATCGAAAAGTAGGGGTTTTGAAATTCACCGCCAATTAGTCTAAGATAAGACCCCCATGAAAATGCTCACCCTCGCCTGCCTCCTGCTTTTCCCGACGTTCGTTCAGGCGGTGAATTTTGAGAAGAAGGTGCCGTTATTCGCGTTCGGTGGCGTTGGATTCGCCGGAACGAGTTCACAAGGAGAAGCGAGGTTCAAAGAAATACTCAAAGGACCGGACTCACTGAACGAATTCGAAAAGTGGTTTGAATCAGGCTCCGACGAAGCACGAATGTACTGTCTCGTAGCGTTTTATTATCTAAATCGAGATCAGTATGATGCAGCCCTGAAAAGCGACAAATGGATCGGGAAAAAAGTGTCCTCCGCGCAAGCGGTGTATCGTATTTCAAACGCCCCGCTCGATAATCGTCGAAACAATCAAAAAAGGCGATTATGCGATCTACGTTCCAGCGGAGAAATGGGAAAACCCGCCTCAGAAAAAATAGCGATTTTAGCTAAATTTTTCAGGGAAAAGCCCATGAACGCCATCTTCGCTGGCGTCGCAAATACCGCGTTCGGTGATCAGTTTCGAAACGAGGCGCGAAGGCGTCACATCGAACGCGAAATTGGCGGCGGGACTACCTTCGGCAACGATTTGAAACTCCTGCTCGGGTCCACTGCGATCAACGGGAACACCGGACATGACAGTTACCTCGTCCCCTCCCCGTTGCTCGATTGGAATTCCGTTCACGCCATCACGAATCTCCCAATCAAAAGTCGAACTCGGCAGCGCCACGCAGAATGGAATGCCATTGTCATCTGCCGCGAGCGCTTTCAAATAGGTGCCGATTTTGTTCGCGACATCGCCTGTAAAAGTCGTGCGATCAGTCCCCGTGATGACGAGATCGACCATTCCCTGTTGCATCAAATGACCGCCGACATTGTCCGCCACAACGGTATGCGGAACGCCGTGCTGACCGAGCTCCCACGCCGTGAGCCGGGCACCCTGATTTCGCGGCCGAGTTTCGTCCACCCACACGTGAACCGGAATTCCGGCATCATGCGCCGCATAAATCGGAGCCGTGGCAGATCCGTAATCAACAAATGCAAGCCAGCCAGCATTGCAGTGTGTCAGCACATTGACTGGTTTGCCGGTTCTATTATGTATTTCACGAATTAGTTCCATGCCATGTTGACCAATTCTGCGGCAAAAATCAGCATCTTCATCAGCCACGGTTTGCGCCATCGCCCGGGCCGCCGTGACTTTTTCTTCATTCGTTTCACATTCTAAAATTGCCGCGAGCGAACGCTCCACCGCCCACCGAAGATTGACCGCCGTGGGGCGCTGTTCGCAGAGAAACTCAGCCCGCTTTTGAATCGCTGCTTCGAAATCAGTTTCAGCGGTAGCTTCGATCGCAGCGAGATACATTCCCGCCGCTGCCGTGGCCCCGATCAAGCCCGCACCGCGAACCTGCATTTCAACAATGGCACGCGCTGCGTCGTCGGTGGCCCGGAGGTCCGCGATCTTAAATGCGAAGGGCAATTTCCGCTGATCAATGATCTGAACCAGCCTCGGCTCAGAGTCAGAGAGCCAAATCGTGCGGTAGGGTTTTCCATCGACAAGCATGGCGGGAATGTAGCGGGTAATGCGCAATCTGCCAGCCTCCCGAGGCTCCGAATTTAACCATGGATTGCACGGATAACTTGGATTTTTTCTAATACCAGAAACGGGAACGGGCGATTCCAAGCAATCCAAAAGTCGATCCATAAAAAACGTCGCAGTCCGAATCGTTTTCCGAAAATCGAACAACTCCCGAACCAAACGTGAATCCATGTCCTCCATGCAATCCATGGTTAAAAATTCCCTCACCTCAGCACGCCAACCTACAATCTTGATCTTCCCCCCATTTTACGACATCTTCCCAAAACGATTGCTTCAATTTTCCATGAAAAAACTCATCCTTCCATTTCTCCTCGTCGCGGCTCTCGCGGGAGGCACTATTTTTCTGAAGGCGCAAGATTCCGATAAATCTTCGCCGAAACCACCTGCTGCTGAAAAACCGGCCGAGAAGAAAAAAGGCGACTGGAAAAAGAAGAAAAAACAGCCGCCCAAAAAGGAACTCTATTCGGGCGAGCCGATCAAGGCGCTCATCATCACCGGTGGCTGCTGTCACAATTACCTGTTCCAAACCTACGCGCTGGGATCTGGCGTCGGGGCGCTCGCAAATGTCGATTTCGACGTGGTCAACATGGGCGGAAAAGGAACCGAAGCCGAGATCGAATTTTATAACAATCCTGACTGGGCCAAGCAGTTCGACGTGATCATTCACAACGAGTGCTTCGCGAAAACGACCAATCAGGAATACATTAAAAAAATCACTGAAGCCCACCGCTCGGGCATTCCAGCGATCGTTGTTCACTGCGCGATGCACACCTACCGCGATGCTGAGGTCGATGATTGGCGTGAATTTTTGGGAGTCACCAGCAAGCGCCACGATCACCAATCCAACTATCCGGTGAAAACGCTCGTCGCTGATCATCCGGTGATGAAAGGGATTCCCGACGATTGGGTGACAGCGATGGACGAACTCTACATCATCGAAAAGCTCTGGCCGAATGCGACCGCGCTAGCGACTTCCGTCAGCGAAAAAAACAAACAAGCGTATCCGGTCGTGTGGACCAATGATTTCAACGGAACCCGCGTGATGGGCACCACCTACGGGCACTCCGACGACACCTTCCGCGATCCAGTCTTCATCCGCTTGCTCGCGAACGCGATCATCTGGACAGCTGGAAAAGATGCTCACTGAGTCGCAAAAAATTCCGTGATTTCCGCCCGTTTCTGTGTTTCGTTTATCAACGATGCAAAAGACCGGACGAATTATCGGCTCAATTATCATCGCAATTACCCACGACTAGGTTGAGTCGGGTGATTGCGAACGGTCTTTATTGTTGTGCGAGCACTGCTCGTTTCCGCACATTGCGTAAAAAAACCGGCTCGGGATTACCCGCCTTGCGCAAATTCTGTATCCACGACCAAACCCTATTGATTCGATGAACGAACCCTCCTCACTCGTAAAACTCTACGACACGACCCTCCGCGACGGCACGCAGGGCGAAGGCGTCAGCTTTTCCTCGAAGGATAAAATTCGCGTTGCCAAAGAGCTCGACGAGTTCGGCATGGATTACATCGAAGGGGGTTGGCCGGGATCAAATCCCAAAGACGTCGCCTTTTTCGAAGAAGCCGCAAAGTTAGAGTGGAAACACGCGAAAATCGCCGCGTTTGGCTCAACTCGCCGGAAAGGAACGGATGTTGAAAAAGACGGGCAGGTGCAACTTTTGCTCGATGCCCAGACACCGGTGGTAACATTTTTCGGAAAAAGCTGGAAGCTCCACGTCACAGAAATTCTCACGACAACGGTCGAGGAAAATCAGGCCATGATCCGCGATACGACGGCGTTTTTGAAAGAAAACGGACGTGAGGTGATCTACGATGCCGAGCACTTTTTTGACGGTTACAAAGACGATCCTGAGCATGCACTCGCAACCCTCGCGGCAGCCAAAGAAGGCGGCGCAGACTGGCTAGTGCTTTGCGATACCAATGGCGGAGCGATGCCGCATGAGGTCGCCGAAATGACGGAGGCCGTCATAAAAACGCTCGGAATTCCCGTCGGCATTCACACCCACGATGACACCGGAGTCGCCGTCGCAAATGCCCTCGCCTCCGTGCTGGCCGGTGCGACCCAAATTCAGGGAACGGTCAACGGCTACGGCGAGCGCACCGGAAATTGCAATCTCACGACCGCAATGCCGAATTTGTCGATGAAAATGGGCTACCAGCACAACGGCAACATCGAGAAACTGACCCACCTTTCTCACTTCGTCGACGATCTCGCGAACAATGCCCACAACGCCCACGCTCCTTACGTTGGCTCAACCGCCTTCGCCCACAAAGGCGGTATGCACGTGAATGCCGTGCAAAAAGTGGCCCATAGTTTCGAGCACATCGAACCGGGTTCAGTCGGCAACAAGCAGCGCATTCTCGTGTCGGATCTGTCCGGTCAGTCGAATATCTTGATGAAGGCCGACGAGTTCGGAATCGATCTTGCAAAAGGCAGCGACGAGGCAAAAGCTATCCTCGCAGATCTGAAAGACCTCGAGCAGGAGGGCTACGAGTTTGAAGCCGCAGAAGCATCGTTCGAGCTGCTCATCCGCAAGCATCTTTCGACCTACAAGCCGTTTTTCGATCTTCACGAATATCACTGCACCTACCGTCGCGATGGATTGAAAGACTACGATGCATGTTCCGCGACCGTTGAACTGAAGGTCAACGACACCGAAGAATATCGCGTCGCCAAAGGTGATGGCCCCGTGAACGCTCTCGATGCGGCTTTGCGAAAAGCTTTACGACCACATTTCCCTGAAATCGACGAAATGGAGCTTTCGGACTACAAAGTTCGCATCATCGACAGCCGTTCCGGAACCGCCGCAAAAACTCGCGTTTTGATCGAAAGCAAAGCCGGAAAAGAAACCTGGGGAACCGTTGGAGTAAGCGACAACATTATCCAAGCCAGCTGGCGTGCTCTCGTCGATTCCGTGGAGTATTTCTTGATGCGGAAGCAATCGTGAAATCACGCCGTTTCCACCGTTTGCACTCGCCGCATCCGTGGGCTAATAATTAGGCCGAAACAACGTTTTAAAAACATGGCAGACAAACAAGACATCGAAATCACCGCTTACCTCAAAACTTTCTGTGGCTGGAGCGAAGGCGTGCGCGCGATTTTCCGCAAATACGACCTCGAGTGGGAAGAGAAAGACATCATTAAAAATCCCGCGTATCGCTGGGAAATGGAGCAAAAAAGTGGCCAGCCACTCTCCCCTTGCGTGATGGTTAATGGCACCATGCTTCCTGATGTTTCCGGCGAAGAAGTCGAAGCCTGGATGAAAGAGCAAAATCTCGTTGGCGAAAACGCTGCCAAGCCAGATGCACCGATTGATTCAGCCTGCACCGACGAAGAACACGAAGCAATGGCCGCAGCAGCAACCGCTGGCTCGACCATTCGCATGATTGACTAATCGATCGCCACATTCATTTCGGGAACTACTTTTCTGCTCCCGAACTGCGATTTTCGCTTCTAGAATCCACCGTCATGGCTGCAAAAAAAGGTCTCGGCAAAGGGCTTGGCTCTCTGCTATCCGTCCCGTCCGAAGTTTCCGTAAAATCCAACTCGAACGCTCCTGCTGCCGATCCCGCAACGGGTGAAGTCGTTTTGCGCGTCGCGTTGGACACCATTATTCCGTCGCCATATCAGCCGCGGAAGCATTTTAATGACGAGCATCTTCAGGAATTAGTGGATTCGATTCGCGAGCACGGCATCATCCAGCCACTCGTTGTCCGCAAAGTAAAAGGCAAATACGAACTTATTGCCGGCGAACGTCGCTGGCGGGCCTGTCAAAAACTGGAACTCGACGAAGTTCCAATCATCACTCGCAAGGCGACTGACAGGGACGTCCTCGAGATGGCGTTGATCGAGAACTTGCAACGGCAAGATCTCGGCCCTCTCGAAGAAGCGGAAGCCTACGCTCGCCTCGCCGAAGAGTTTGATCTCACTCAGGAAGAGATCGCCAAGCGGGTTGGAAAAAATCGCGCGACCGTCGCAAACACCATGCGGCTACTCGATTTGGACTCAAATGTTCAGTCACTCGTTTCCGCAAAAATTCTCACTGCAGGCCACGCTAAAGCCGTTCTTGGTATTAAATCGAAGGCTGAACAACGCATGGTTGCTGACGTGATTGTGAAGAAAAAACTCAACGTCCGCGCGACTGAGAAGCTGGTTTCCGATCACATTAACGGAACAACGACGTCGAAAAACCCTGCCGCCGACGGAAAACTTCCACCACAGGTCGAAACCTACGTCCGTCAAATTCAGGACAATTTACGCGGTAGATTCTCCACCAACGTAAATATCACGCACGGTGATAAAAAGGGCAAAATCGAGATCGAATACTACGGCGACGATGACCTCAGCCGCGTGCTCGAGCTTCTCGGTGTATCCGCGGAATAACCTGAATCTTTCGTGAAAAAGCCGGTCCTTCTTATAATTCTCGCGGCATTGGTTAGCGTAGGAGCGGCGTTTTTAATCATGAAAAGGGACCGCGGCCCCGAACTCGTATTCGACAAAGCGACAGCAGTCTTTGACCGGTTTTCCGGTCAAAATGCCTACGATCACGTTGCCAAACTTGTCGAAATAGGGCCGCGTATTCCCGGAACTGAAGGACACCAAAAGGCGCAGGCCTACCTGGTTTCGCAAGTCGAACAGCTTGGGTGGGGCGTAAAAACCGCGAACTTCGAAACAAAAACT
The DNA here is from genome assembly GCA_937891465.1 of uncultured Verrucomicrobiales bacterium. GTDB lineage: Bacteria > Verrucomicrobiota > Verrucomicrobiia > Verrucomicrobiales > DEV007 > JABDJT01. The sequence goes on from CALAHF010000166.1 coordinate 98,375, forward strand.
CCCGACGGGAAGGTCGAGTTTTTCAATATTCGCGCCCGGTTTTCGAGCGACAAAAAACCAACGACCTGGGATCGACCGGTTTCCGGAATTATCTGCTCTCACTACGACACCAAGAAATTCAATTTCGAGTTTGTCGGTGCCAACGATGGCGGATCCAGCACCGGGGCCCTTCTCGAAATCGCCCGCGTTCTCGCCACGAAGCCCGAACTCGCGTCGAAAATCGAACTGGTTTGGTTTGATGGCGAAGAAGCATTTGGCTCAAGCATCACCGATTCCGACGGCCTTTACGGAAGCCGCATTTATGCCGCCGAAATGGCGCTCGTCGCGAAAGAATCCAAAAGTAGCCTTCCTAAATGGGGAATTCTTCTCGACATGATTGGTGATAGTGATCTGAAAGTTCGCGTCGGCGTGAACGTGACAGCCCCGAGTCTGCCAGAGCGAAAGGAAGCCGCCAATGCAGGAATGAGCGTTGATCATCATGCCATCACAGATCGACGACGCGCCATGGCTGACGATCTTATTTCAGCCGCCGAAGATACCGGCAACCGGCGAAAATTTGGCGTAAGCCCAAGCTATATTATCGACGATCACGTTCCGTTAAACACGGTCGCCGGAATCCCCACAATCGACATCATCGATTTTGATTTCGACTACTGGCATACCCCCGGCGACACGCTCGACAAGATCAGTGCCGAGAGCCTCGAAATCACAGGGAAGACGACGCTGCTCCTCGTCGAAAAATACCTTCTCGGTCAGTAGCCCCACTTTTCGATCCAACAGAGTCTGTTCGACGAACGCACCCTATTGATTCGTTCGATCGCTAGCTCAACCAAACAGCGCTGCAATCGGTTTGCCACCATCGGTGATCGGAACGGGACGTGATCCGGCGGTCAATTCGTGAGAGGGATCGATTCCCATCGCCGCGTGAATCGTTGCATGATAATCCGCCAGCGGAACCGGTTTTTCCACGATCTTTTTACTCAATTCATCGGTAACGCCATAGGACCCTTGATGCTTCAAGCCGCCGCCTGCGAGAACCAAACTGAAGCAACTGCCCTGATGCCCACGTCCGCCACGACCATCATATCCTGCTGGACGTCCGAATTCGGTGCCGATGGCGATGAGGGTTTTATCGAGGATTTTCTTCTGATCAAGATCGCGGATTAAGGCTGACATCGCGACATCCAATTCCTTGATGAGCAGGTGCAAATTTTGCTGGCCTTCATTATGAGCATCCCAGCCCGTTCCGTTCATGAAATTAAGGTTGTGGCTCACTTCAATAAAGCGAACTCCGCTTTCCACCAACCGGCGCGCCAATAAACAACGCTGCCCAAACTCGCCACCGTATTCATTTCTCAACGAATCGGATTCATCGGTGAGATCAAAGTGCCGCATAAAATCAGGGCCAGCCAATCGAAGCGCTTCAGCCTGAGCATCCCGATACAAAGAAATCGGCGATCCCGCAGGAGCACGCTGCATCAATGGATCGAGAAGCAGCTTCCGGCGAGCGGCCCGTTCATCGGTGACATCTGCCGGGCGAGTAAAACCTGCTGGCCCCGTTTTGGTATCGGTTAGGTAAACAAAATTTCCGGCCGCGCCGAGAAATCCCGGTCCGCGACTTACGTTCGGATAGCCCATCAGCATGTAGGCGGGGACTTTTGGATTCACCGCGCCTAGCTGGGAAGCCACAATTGAACCAATCGACGGATAGGTGATACTCCCCGTCGTTTTGCGACCGGTGTGAACGAGATTGGTCGCAAACGCATGTTCATCAATCGCATCGTGATTCACCGTCCTCACTGCAGTCAGCTGTTCAGCCAGCGCTCCCAGTTTGGGCAAGTGTTCGCAAAACTGAACGCCGGGAACCGCCGTATCGATGCTTTCATATTCAGAACCCGATTTTTTCGGACTAGCTTTGGAGTCGCCCTTTCGCTTTGGATCAAACGTATCGATCTGAGCCATGCCACCACCGAGCCAGATGAAAATGCAGTGCTCTGCTTTTCCCATCGGAATGAAAGCCGAATTCGCGGAAGTAATGAGCGGAGATGCTGACGCCCCCATTCCAAGGAGCGCTGAGTTTTTCAGGAAATTTCTTCGAGAGTTTTTCATGAGAGAGAAGTTCAGAGTTCGATTGTTTTTTTAAGGCGTATAAATCCATTCTGGAGAATTCAGCACCGCCCAGACGACGTCCTCCATTCGCATTCGCCAGTCATTGGCCAAAGCATTGGTCGGAGGAGCACCGGCCCGTGCCTGCTCTTCCTTTTCAACAGCCAGCGCATTCGCTTTGCCGTCCAGGTGATTTGACCAGCTCACATATTTTACCGGAACGCGTTTTCCTACCTTCGTATGTTTTCGTTCGGCCTCAGGAATCACGCGCTTCTCGTAACCTTCCGTCAAAAATTGAATGTAACGATCACGCTCCTCCTTAGAGGGATGACGCGTGAGCAATCGCAAATAAAGGCGCTCTACGAGTTTCTCAACAGGCTGTTCTTCCAATGCCATCTGGGTGACTCCATGATCATCGCTCAGACGTGAAAGCCAAACGCCCACCGTTCCATTGGCCAGAATCGCGGGCTGTAACACGTTCGCATCGAGATCACGAAAGCTTTTCGGATCCTGACGCGCCCCGCGCCAACCAAAGGTTCTCATGATGCTCGTCACCGCCGTAATTCGGGGGAGCGAAAGACTTGGGCGGTCGCGTTCATTCGAGGTCGAAGCCAGCATCCAGGCACGTGTAGGTTTCCCCAGCGTTATCGAACTCTTCATAACGCGGACGCTATCGATATCGAGACTGACTTCTTCAACATCAAACGGCTTGCCGGTTGCACTAAAAAGTGAATCAACCACTTGCTCGGCCTGCAAGCGTCGCGATGCGGGAGCGATGAAAAGCGGGCTCGTTTTTTGCAACGTGGGATCGGTAGCCCGCTGGTAGGCGTGTGAATTAAAAATCAGCCTCGCAACTGCTTTGGTGTCGTAATTTGAGGCAACCAGTTCACGCCCCAACCAACGCAACAAATCCGGGTGGGAAGCATTTCCCTTTTCCCAATCATGAACCGTGGCCACGATTCCACGCCCCATGATCCGCTGCCAAATTCGATTCGCCATGACCTGCGCAAATCGCTCGTTAGCCGGTGCGGTTATAAATGTCGCCAGTTGATCGCGCTTGCTCTTGGGATTTTCGACGAGCGGCATCACGTCTTTTTCACTAACGAACCCCTCAAATGGCCAACCCGGTTCGACACTGGTGCCCGGTTTTAAAGTTACTTTAATCAACGGTTTTCGAGTGCGCTCATGGAGTTTATCCATCGGCACGCTGCTGGTCAGTGGAAGCTTTAACGGTTTCTCACCGAGCATGGCAGCAAGTTGAAACAGATCTTTCTGCATCCACTCATGGCCCGGGGCATCGTGACAGCGCGCGCATTTGAACTGCACGCCGAGAAATGCAGAACTTACGATGATCCCTTTTGCCGCCATCGGAACGTCGTTGTTTGAAGCCGTTCCAAATCCACGGGGTCCGCCAAATCGCTCACTTCCTTCCATCCGAATCAGTTCGGTGACAAACAAATCGAGCGGCTTATTGTCTAAAAGAGACTCGTGAATCCACCACCGAAAAGGTCCCGTGTTGTTCAGCGTTGGATTGATGATATTCGGATTCTCAGCCAGAACATCCTGCCAGTATCCCGTCCAGTTGTCGGCCCACCGATCGTCGGCGAGGAAACGATCAATCGCAGCAGCCTTCCGCTTTTCCATTGGTTCCGCGAGGAGCCGTGTGATTTCAACTTCAGACGGCGGCACACCAATCGTATCAAGAGCGAGTCGGCGAAGAAAAACAAGATCGTCCGCGAGTGGGGTTGGCTTAAAGTTTGGAACATTAAACTGTGGCCAATTGGCCCCTTCTTTGACCCATTGTTCGAGCAATGTGATTTCCTCCTTCGAAAGCGGATCGCCCTTTGGCGGCATGATGTCATCACCTGCGTCATGGCGAATTCTCCAGATCAACGAACTCTCATCGAGGTTACCAGCAACAAGGGCAGGGCCGTCTGATTTACCACCTTTCATCGCAGCCTCTTTTGTATCGAGCCTGAGATCACCTTTAATTTCACTGCCCTTGTGACAGTCGTAACACTTCGATTCGAGCAATGGTTGAATCTGCTTGAAGTAATTGATGCCGCCGGTTTTGACTGGTTTCGATTCGGCTGACACCTTCACAATTTGCGTCCCAATAAAATGGTCAATCGCATTCTGCCCAAGCATGCCCTTCGGCAAATCAGGAATCACGACCGGCTCTGAGTCCGCCAGCCACTTCTTTGCAGCATCCCTACGCTTCGTCCAATATTCCGAATTCTCAGCGCGTCTTGCAGCACGACGTTGTGAATTTTTTGCGGCTAACCAGGATTTCTGTTCCGACTCATACTTAGCCCAGCCTTCATCGGTGTAGGCAATTTCCTGCTGCCCTGGATTCAGAAGTTTCCAGGTTTCCGTGCCCTCAAGTGAAATAGCCGCAACCGTTTCGCCAAACTCAGGGCGACGGCGATTGCTTCCCGCAACGCCGCCGACAATCGTTTCCAGAATCACAAAATGTTCACCGCCCTTGGATTCGAACTCTATCCATTTCTCACGGTTTCCCGGAGGCACAAAACGAAAATCACGCCCAAGATCGAGGTAATCGTCTTGAGAGGTCAGGTAACCGTGTCCTCCCGTATCTCCTTTTGGAAAAGGAGTTTCAAGAATCAGCTTTTCATCAATCTTCAAACGCGCAGCTCCTCGCCCTCGGAGCAAGAGTCGGTGTTTTCCTTTCGGAATTTTCACCATCGCAGCGGCGCGAACATGAGAGGGATTCACTCGATCGGCCCTGACACCTGTTGAAATATACTTCTGCGGCCATTCAGAAATTCCGAACGCTGGAATCGAATAACTCTCTGTTACCTCGGGCCAGTCCGGCCACTTATTCTCCGCAGCCAGGCCTTTCTCACTGATCTGAACCAGCACCTCACCGTCCTTCAACATTTCCTTCGTGATTTGCGGAGGCGGCGGCACAAAAACAAACCGGCTTTTTAATACTTCATCCGAGAGTTCCTCACGATAAATTCGGACATCGTCGAGCCACCCATTAAACGTTTGGCCCGCGCCTCTGATGTAACCGGTTCCGATGGTCAAATCTGAATCGGCTTTGACCACAGGAGCCCGATCCGTTTTACCGCCAAGATCCCACGTTCCCTTGGTCAATCGACCATCGATGTAGGCTCGCAAGCTATCGCCTTTCCCGAAAGTATAGACCAAAGCCACATGATGCCATCCTTCGGCCTGAAACGTGGCCATGCTCCACCAACGATGAAATTCACTCGCGCCACTGTCCGCACTTCCCTCGCTTGAAAACAGAAATCCCAGCTGAATCCCCGATTCACCTCCCTTGAGACGCATCGCATAGTTCTGAGTGCTTTCGTTTCCTTTTCTCCCACGTCCGACAAGATATGGCATTTGTCCGCTATCCAATTTATTCACCCGAATCCAGGTTTCCATCGTGATTGACTCACCGGCCCGAATTTTGATTTGTTGATTGTGCGAAGGCTTGATTTCAATCGCATCTTTGGCGGTCGTGAATTTTCGGGCAACGTTATCCGATCGCATTCCCGGATACTCTGGTGCCCGCGGTCCCACTTCTTTTTCATCTCCGAAATCGAAAGCCACGATTGGAGCTGGATCAGCCGCAAACAAAGAACCGGCGCTTAAAATCAACAATGCGGCGCACGAACCAGCTCTATTGAATTGGCGAACAGGCCCTATTGATTCGAAAAATTGGCGCGGTCGAAGTTTCATTCCCTCCAGTATGCGGAACCTGACCGTTTTTGCACGTTTTTCGCCGTACCACTTTCGGGGTGGCGCAATGAAGACTCACACTTTTACGATGCCGCGCCGAATAGCTTCCGCCGTGGCTTGCGCTCGGTCATTGACCCCAAATTTTTTGAATATATTACTGATGTGACGTTTAACGGTATCCTCGGCATTCCCCAGCACATCTGCGATTTCCTTGTTTGCTTTGCCTTGTGCAATCAAAACCAAAACCTCGCGTTCACGAACGGTGATAGTCGGGCCTGACTGCAAACCTTTAAGCCGCTTTGCGATATTTTCAGGAAGAACGGTTTCGCCAATTGCGGTCGCGCGAATGGCACTGAGCAATTCTTCGCGACTGGCAGATTTCTGTAAATATCCGAGCGCTCCTACCTCAAGCGCTGTCTGAATTTCATCGTCGCGAACGAAGGTCGAAAAAATCAACACACGAGCACCGCGGTCTTGTAATAGAATTTTCTCGGTCGCCTCGATTCCGTTGATTCCAGGAAGCTGAAGGTCCATGAGAACGACGTCCGGCCGTTTTTCTAAAAAGAGAAAAACGGCTTCTTCACCAGATGCAGCTTCTGCAATGACTTCAATGTCCTCCTCCAATTCGAGAGACGCGGCCAGCCCACTTCGAACCACGAAGTGATCATCAACAAGCATCAGGGAGATTTTGTTTTCCAATTTCACGTTTTGGGAAGCAACACAGTCAAAGTGGTTCCTTCATCGCAATGCCACGCCACATCAAGGTTGAGTTTTCTGGCACGCTCCCGAATCCCCATGCACCCAAAGTGCCCCGCCGTTCCGTGTGTCTCAGCCTCTGGATCGAAACCCCGACCATCATCAACAACCGTTATTTTCAGGCCGGCTTTATTTCGAGCCACTTTGATTGCGATTCGCCCGGCCGCAGCGTGTTTGAGCGCATTTGTAATCGCCTCACGAATTATCATTTTTAAATGATGAACCGTTCGAGCAGGCATTGGTTCTAGATCTTCGAATTCGAGAATGATCTCAGGCCCTACATCTTTCGGCAAGTCACCAACCAATTCCTGAAGTGCGGTTGCCAAATTTGCAGTGCCATCGCGGGAATGTCGCAAATCAGCAACCAGATTGCGGGTTTCAGTTTGGATGCGCCCCACCAGGTTTCGAGACGCGACGAGAAAACTATTCACTTTTTCATCTTTACCAGGCAACGCAGTCACCGCATCCAATCTCAGAGAAAGGCCGGTCAAATCCTGCTCCAGCGTGTCATGAAACTCACGCGCGAGACGTTGGCGCTCCTCAAGCGCCGCCTCATTCTCGATTTTTTCGCGCAGAGTACCGGTCTGTCGATGGACCTGTTTTTTTAGAAGCACGATCCACAAAAGCCCCAGCAACACCATCACTCCTAGCCCCGCCAGGGCCAACCCCAACTTCTGAGGCGTCCACCAACTGGGAGTGCGAAGAATCTTTACATCATCCGCCGAGCGCATTCGGATTGAAACAATATCGGGCGTCGACAAATATTGCGACCCACGAGCCGATTCTATGACGCAAATTCCGGTGACGGTGACTTCAGCTCCCAGAGTGAGGCCTTCGATTAGATTTGGGAAATTCGCATGAAGCGTTCTATTTCCGCTTCGCAAAACCAAAACGCCCCCATTTTCATTGCGATACGAATCGCTCAAAATTCCAGTGATAGAAATTAAGTTGCTGTCATAGGAGCCTTCCCGAAGGTCGAGAAATCCCACTGAAACCGGCGCCGGAGTTGATTCCGCTGGGCTTATTTCAATAACATTACAATCAGCCAATGAGGCACTAAAACGGTCCATTTCAGCGAATCCCACGACCTGAATCTGGCTTCCAACATTCAAGTTTTCATCTTCATTCAGTAAGCGGACGCGGACTGCTGTATCCCCATCCCTAAGATAAATCAGTCCATCTGGAAATTTCGCGAGAACGACTCCACTAAGTTGAACTCGATGCTGAGCCACACCCTCGATATTAAACGTCAGCAATTTCTCCGGCGAAATTTTGGGGATTTTATTCAACTTTGGGGCCGGGGTCAGCATTTCAAAATCACTCCAATTTTGCGAGCGGAGATATGGCGCGACCAATTGACGCCGTTCATTAATCTGCCCCGCCGCCAACCCAGTCACTCGAACGCGACTATCAATCAGTTTAATCGCTTCGCTTGGTGGAGACTCCACGTGGATCTCGATCGCACGCGACCCAAGCGACACATTTACAACTGCAGTCCCCTCGCCTGACGACTCAATAGTTCGGACAATGCCTTCAACAGCCACCCACTGGTAGTGAAACCGCCCCGATGCAAGATCGTCAAAACTCACCGAAATTGGCTCAGGAAGGCCTTTTTTACCGACAACTTCAAACGCGGTATTTTCAATTCCTGGAAGATACAAACCCGGTTGAGTCACACCGCGCACCCGAACGATCGATCCGGGAGTCGGTGGCGGCTTCCCTTCAGGGCGAAAAAATGCTCCTGCCGTTTCATCCTGAAGAAAAACCGTGCTGGGTGGATCCGAGAATATCACTACGCCGGTGATATCAACAGCTTGGCCCGACTCTGCAGCGTCAAAACTGAGTGAACGGACTTCAATCGCCGTTTTCAGCTGCCCGTATCCCGAAAGTGCGGTCGCAGCGAACCAAAACGCCCCAAAGAGACTCGGGAATTTCCTCAACGAAAGTAGCATTTCCAAACCATCGCGTCGCTTCTGCCGATTCGCAAGGATCGTAGAATACTCTAATCTACCCTATCGATCCAATAGGGTATTATAGAAGAACGTATACTATTGATTCGTAGAAAGCCCACGACCGACACCATGGTATTCGAATCCGAATCGCTCCATCGTCTTAGGATCGAGAAGGTTTCGACCATCAAACATCACTGGCGCAATCATCGAATCGCGAACTTTGTCGAAGTCGACGTTGGCAAACTCAGGCCATTCCGTCGCAATCACAACCGCTTCAGCTCCCTCAGCAGCTTCTTCCGGACTTCCGCAAAGAGTAATTTTATCCCCGAGCGGAGAATTCTTAACATGATCCAACGCCTTGGGATCAAACGCGCGAACCTCGGCTCCTTCAGCAACGAGTCTTTCGACCAGCTCAATCGCAACTGAACAGCGAGTGTCATCAGTATCCGGCTTGAAAGCGAGCCCCCAAACCGCAATTTTCTTGTCTTCGAGAACCCAAAGCTTTTCGCGAATTCGCTTAATGAAACGTTCGAGTTGATCGTGATTGATCTTCTCGACTTCCTTCAAAAGATTAAATGGCACCCCGAGATCGTCGCTTATTGCAATGAACGCCGCAATGTCTTTCGGGAAACACGAGCCACCATAGCCCAAGCCCGCGTTCAAAAACGAACGCCCAATGCGCTTGTCCATTCCAATTCCTTCCGCAACTAACTCAACGTCCGCATCGCTAGCTTCGCAAATCGCTGAAACGGCATTGATGTAAGAAATTTTCAGTGCCAGAAACGAATTGGCAGCGTGTTTGATCAATTCCGCGCTGTTGATGTCAGTTGCGAGCACAGGAGCACGGAACGGTTCGTAGACCTTCTGCATAAGCGCCAGGGCCCTGTCGCTGTTTGCACCAATGACAATCCGGTCTGGATTCATCAGATCTGCAACGGCACAACCTTCGCGCAGAAACTCAGGGTTTGAAACAACATCAAACTCCGCATCAGGAGCATATCTGGAAATAGTTTCAGTCACCTTTTCGCCGGTTTTCACCGGCACAGTGGACTTGTCGACGATCACTTTGTAACTGTGAATCGCAGGAGCAATCTCGCGGGCTACCTTTTCGATAAATTTCAGATCGACGGAGCCGTCCGGGTTTGGAGGCGTTGGCACTGCAATAAATACGACATTTCCATGATCAACACCTTCCGGGGTGTTTGTCGTGAACTTCAGTCTGCCTGCCGCAACGTTTTTCGTAACAATCTCCGCCAAGCCTGGCTCGTAAATTGGAATATCGCCCTTCAGCAGGGTTGCCACTTTCTCGGCATTGTTGTCGACACACATCACCTCATGCCCCACTTCGGCGAAGCATGCTCCAGTCGTCAGGCCAACATAACCCGATCCAATAATCGTCAGTTTCATGCCGCCGAATATGTCGAGCCACGATCTATGCGCCAGTGAAATCTTCGTCTTTTCCTGTTCTAAATTCGGAAAAGGCCCATCACTTGAACACAAAAAAAGCGCCGGACTGAGCCGACGCTTCTAATTAAAATTTGAACCAAGAATTTTCTCAACGCTTACTCAAGTCCACCGCCTGGCTGGAAATCGAGCGGAACTGAAACGCGAGGAAATGCTTTCAGTGTCAAGCTCATCAAGACACCCCACTCGTCTTCACCACCGCGGTTATTACGGCTGATCGCGCCGAGACTGGCAGTCCAGCTCGATAGGTCGCGGTGAATTTGATACTGTTGGTATTCCAATGTACCATCCTCAGCCTCGAAACGGTGATTGGTGCTGAATCCCCACTGATCGCTCAGGCGAGTGTAGGTTCCGAAAGAGTAAAGATCTGAATCGTCGAAGAACGGATGATCATTCAGCACGTATTGACCGACGTTAAACTGGAACCAATTGGTCGGCATGAAAGCTACGTTTGAATTGATCTCCGTGAAGCCCATCTCTTCGCCAAAAACAGGAACTTGAGCAACGGTGCTTGCTGACAACCAAGGAAGTGGACTCCATCGAACTTCGTTGAAAAGGTTTGAATAATCACGGTCAAACTCTGGATCATCAATGTAAGCCTCAAAGTAGTTATTGATAGTCAACCACTGGTGGTTTCCGCCATTTCGACGTGTGATGAAGCGGTTGAACGCACCAATACGGGCGATCTGCCAATCCTGAAGGCTATCCACCGACGTAAAAAGCGGAAGATCGATCGGACGAAGTCGTGTCGTTGGTGTAATCCGGTCAATCGGCGTGAAATTGTTGCCAATCTCATCCGTCTTCACATACGAGTAGTTCAAGTATGGCTGAAGAACGTGCATCATGCCGTCAATTCCAAGCGCACCATTGAAGACATCAGCATTCTTGCGTGAAAGCTTGAATGAAAGGTCAGTTCCAGCATGAAACGTAGCACGGTCGAAAGAACTCGTTCCTGGAGCTTCGATGTCAGAATAGTTGGTATAACCAGCACCGGCACGGGGAACCACATTCAGGAAACCAGCGACTGTCGTTGGAAAAAGAAACTCATGATAGGTATCAAAGCGTCCGTAGCCCCGGTTTTCAAGCTGACGCTCGAAATCAGCGAGGAGTGAATCCGTTTCAGCTGAGTCAAACTCTCCAGTTGCGACCACATTCCCCTCGGCGTCGATCAACTCATCACCACTGATTGTAAGGAATCCGTCGCGTATGCTGCGAAGCTGATCACGTTGCGCCGTAATATCAGCAAGCTCATTATCACCAAGGAACTCATCGATCACACCAACAGTGGTGTAACCGTTGTAGAAAAGCCCCGTTTCACCGATTGGCGTGCGAATAACGTCGATTGCAGCTTCGGTCCGCTCATCACTCTGAAAGAAATCATTTAACTGAGAGCGATGCGTAAGCGAGAAAGTCCCGCGATCTGCGCGCTTAACAAGATTCAGGACATTGTCAGGCTGCGGATCTGTGCGGTATTCAGCTGGGAAGAAATCTTCGTAGAAGAACTCATCGCTCAACTTGTTGATATCGATATCGAGATAGAGCGTGCTCTTCTCCGGCCCGGGAAGATAAACTCGGTGCTGAAGATTGATGCGATAACGCTCTTGATCAACAGCCCCTTCTTCTCGAGTCCGTCCACTAAATGCCTGCAGCGGATCTTGATCCTGTGCGTAATAAAGATTCAGACGTCCAAAGTTCTCATTTCCACGATGACGCTCTGACTTGAACTCGATACCACCCGCAACACCGCGCTCGGAGCGATAATCCAAGTGTGCCTGCGCCAGCGTGTGATCGCCGATCATAAAACCATACTGATTCTGAACGAATGCACCCCATGTAGAATTATAGCCCGGCATAAAGAAATAACCGAGTTCGTCATCAAGCGGCTGTGAAAGGTAAGGGAGCCAGAAAATAGCTTTCTCACCGGCGTAAAGCTTCACACCCTTCATTGTCACTTTTTCCCCGGGGAAAACGCGCATCCGCTTCGCTTCAATCCGATAATTTGGGTTTGCCGAGTCATGGGTCGTAAAAAAGCCGTTACCCATCTCAATCACCGAATCATCTCCCGATGCGGCATCAACCTGTCCTGCTTCGTAAAAAATAGGGTCAAGCGATCCTCTCAAATCCAACGAGGTCATTTCACCCGTTTCGGTATTGTAAATAATCTCTTCGCCGAAGTAATTTCCACCTGGTTTGAACACTGAGACGTTGCCCCTTGCGAACACCTTCCCGGAAGATTGGTGAAATTCAGCATTATCAGCTTCGATTGTCACCTCACCGTATTTGAGGATCACGTCACCTGAGGCCTTTGCGACCCCCAAACTTTCATCAAATGTGGTGTAATCACTTTGGATATCAAGGTCCGTAACCGCTTCGGCAACAGCATCACCTAATTGAGCATGCGCAGGAAGACCAAACGCTAGGATAGCGCTGGCCGTCGCGAGCTTGGAGAGTAGCAAACGTGGCAAAAAACTCATGTTCCTTAATAAATATCTATTCAAAACTATGTCAGTTATGAAAACTAGCAAAATCCTTTTGGATCTCACGACCCAATAGTTCCTTAAACGGAATCATTAGCAAATTCCGACCAAAAGACCAATGAAAAAGTGTCGAATTTTGCAGTTTTTCTCATATTTGATCGATGTTGCAGTCATTTCTGATTATCTGCATGGCTGAATATGCACGATTCCAATAAAAATGGCAGTCTGCATCACAACTTAGTCAGCTCAAATCAGCCCCGCTTCTCGAAAGCTAAAAAACGGATCCGATTCCTCCCCAGACTCTGATCCGATGATGACGTGATCAACAAATTCAATCTTCATAATTCGTGCCGCCTCCCGTAAATTTTTGGTAACCGCGTAATCGGCTGAACTTGGCGTCGGATCCCCTGAAGGATGATTGTGAACCAGAATAAATCCAGATGCGGAAAATTGAAGCGCCGCCTTCAGAATGTCGCGAGGGTGAGCAATCGTTTGATCAACCGTCCCCTTTGAAACCTCTACTACCTGAATCATCCTGTTTTTCGTATTTAGAAGGACAACCCGAATGACTTCCTGAGTTAGACGGCCCATTTCCGGACCCAGTAATTCATAAACCGATTCGGCGCTATCAATCGCTTCGCTCGAGAACCGTTCCCCTGCCAATCGATGCCCAAATTCAAAAACAGCGGCAAGCTGCGCCGCCTTTGCAGGCCCAATTCCGTTCATCTCAGAAAGTTGCTCGATCGAAGCCCGCGAAATTCCTTTCAGCGATCCAAATCGGTTCAGTAACTCGCGCCCTAAATCAATGGCACTCATCCCCGGTCGACCTGTCCCGAAAAATAATGCCATGATCTCAGCGTTCGAAAGCGCACCCGCACCTCGTAACAGCAATTTCTCGCGTGGTCGCTCTTCTTCAGGAATCTCTCGGATCAGCGGCGAAGCAACGCTTGGAAAACTATAGTTCAAATTCACACTGTTATTTTTTACAAAAGACATTGAATAACGCAAGTAAATTTTATAAAAAACGAACTAACCCCATTGAATCACCGAACCAACCATATCAGATCGTTAAAATGCCCCTTGTCAGGCAGACACAACTCTTCCCCAATACTCTGTGAAAAAAGGAACCCGCTTTTAAGCAATCTATGGCCCCGCAGTAACCTCGAGGAATCCCTCGAGCTGACGAATCCGCGTCGGATGTCGCATCTTCCGGAGTGCTTTCGCCTCAATTTGGCGAATTCGCTCGCGGGTAACATCGAACTGCTTGCCGACTTCTTCAAGCGTGCGGCTGTATCCGTCAACAAGACCAAAGCGTTGCTCCAAAACGGCGCGCTCGCGCTCGCTCAAAGTATCGAGAACATCTTTGATCCGATCCTTCAACATGCTCATCGAAGTCATGTCACTCGGATTTTCCGCAGACTTGTCTTCGATAAAGTCACCAAAACTCGTGTCGTCGCTGTCACCAACTGGAGCCTGCAACGAAATCGGCTGCTGGGCCATTTTTAGAACGGCACTGACGCGCTGAACCGGCAAATGAATCTCGTCAGCAATTTCGTCGGCGCTCGGCTCACGGCCGTATTCCTGAACCAGCTGTTTCTGCACCCGCATCAGCTTGTTGATCGTTTCGATCATGTGAACCGGGATTCGGATGGTCCGAGCCTGATCAGCAATCGAACGAGTGATCGCCTGACGAATCCACCAGGTAGCGTAGGTCGAAAATTTGTAGCCGCGCTTGTATTCGAACTTCTCGACGGCTTTCATCAATCCCATGTTCCCTTCCTGAATCAGGTCGAGAAAGCTTAAACCGCGGTTCGTATATTTTTTGGCGATTGAAATCACGAGGCGAAGGTTGGCTTCCACCATTTCATCCTTCGCCTTTCGAGCTTCAGCAAGAAGAACCACGAGCTCTTCACTCGATGTATCAAACTCCTCCTGCTTCATCCACAACTCGCGCTCAAAAGCGGTTCGTGCTCGTGTGCACTCCGCTTTTTTAGCCGACTCGGTGGCCCGAGCTGCCTTGCGGGAAAGCTTCTGAGATTCCTCAGCATACCTCTCAGACCATCCGATGAGATCTTCTGAAATCTTCTGTTTAAAATAAAATCGATTATAAATCCGAACGAGCGCCTTGTTACTGGCTTCCCATTTTTCCTGCACTTTCGGGGTCGCCTTGCCCTTATTATGAATCACGTCATAAAGCTCACTGATTTCATCGTGCACGACTCGAAGCTGATCACACAGCTTCGGCAAATTTTTCATGTACCGCTCGCGGGACGACACTTTTTTGTCGGTGATCACGCGATCAAAACGCTCTTGTCCCCCAATCAAACGATCAGCGATCCCCAGATAGGACTGAACAACAAACCCATAGGTGGACAACATGGCATGCGCCTTTGACTCAGAAGTCTCAATCCGTTTTGAAATCTCAACCTCTTCTTCCCGCGTCAGCAATGGGACCTGCCCCATTTGCTTCAAATACATCCGAACAGGATCATCTAGGACGTCCAGTTTCGCGTCCGAACGGCGATTCACGGCCTTAGCAGGCTCTTCCTTTTCATCCTCACCGTCGCCTTCGTGCGTTTTTTCGGCCGATTTAAAATCGTCAACTTGGCTCGCATCGATAATCCGAAATTCCATGCTCCGAAGCCGATCAAGAACTTCCTCTAAAACATCAATTTCAGTGGTGTCCTCAGGCAACGCATCATTAACATCCTCGAAAGTCAGGTATTCCTGCTCCTTCGCGAGCTTGATGAGCTCACGCAACTTCTCCTCGACCTCTTTGGTGAGTTTGATCGGACTTCCCGAATCATTCACAACCGAACTCTTTCCACCTGCACCCCTTTTCGGAGTCTGCTTTGGAGATTTCCGCTTCGAGGCACGACGAGTCGGCTGCTTGCGGGAACTTGCGGTTGGAGAGTTTTTTCTGCCGGCTGCTGCCATAAAATCGATGAACGTGTGTTTCGGGAAGAAAGAAAGAGAGAGGGAGGAAAGCGTCGTTAAAAAATCACACCATTCAGCTAGACCGAAAAGTGTCGCGGAATGTCGTTTAACTGTCTCCTAAGGTCAATTTTTTCTTTCTGCAGCATTTCAATTTGCTCAAACGAAAGATCAGGTGCCCCCAGCTGAGCACTCAGCTCTGTCACCCTCATTTCCAATGACTGACGATAAAGCTTCTGCAGACACGTAGAGGCAATGATTTCAGCTTCTGGCGGCTGAGGCTCATCCAACAAGGTTGAAACCAGTTTTCCTTCCGATGGAGGCAACGATGATGCAAATGCTGACACATTCGACGGACTTGCTGGATCAAAATCAGCAGCCCAGAGCATGGCTAACAATTCAGTTTCCGGAAGCCGCTGGAAAAACTCGGGGGGCGTCTCGCCGCGATATTTTGCCTTTACCTCGGGACTGACGAGAAGCATTTGGCACAAAAAACGAATGCTCTTGTTGGTAATTTCAATCTCTCGAACCGGCTCTTCCTGCGGCTGTTGACCGGGCCGCTGAGGAAGATTCGATTGCCCTCCCCTCGCCTTTTGAGCCGCATCACGCCTTGCCGAAGCTTGCTTGCCCCGCTCCTGATCCCGTTTCGCATTCGATACATTTTTGCGAATATCTTCCTCGCCGACTTTCAGCCTTACTGAGATCCGATTGATCAGCGAATCCTGCACCATTTTGTCCTCGATCAGCGCGATATCGAAAGCCAACTCCTTAGCATAATTCAAGCGATCACGAAGCGGCCCCGTAGTCAGCGCACTTCCCCGCCGATCGATCTGAAAATCAAAATACTCCGGCGCACCCGCAATGATCTCCTGCAACACCGCCGGGCCCTCTTTCTGAATTAATGAATCCGGATCTTCCCCGGGCGGCAGTAACGCAAAGCGCACCAAAACCCCTGCCGGAGCCAACACCCGAAACGCCTTCGTCGCGGCCGCAATCCCCGCCTTATCGGAATCGTAGCACAATACCGCTTCGTCCGTTTGCCGTTTTAAAAGCCGCGCATGCCCTTCCGTAAATGCCGTTCCCAGTCCAGCTACGCCATTTTCCAAACCCGCCTCATAAGCCGCAATCAAATCCAGCTGACCTTCGAAAATAATCGCCTTTTTCTCCCGAATCACCGCCCGCTTCGTTTTATCAAATCCGTAAAACGTCTTCGATTTATCAAACAGCACCGTCTCCGGCGAATTCACATATTTCCCGCCTTTTTGATCTTTACTCAAAACCCGACCTGAGAACGCAATCGTATCTCCATAATCATTCGCCACCGGAAACATCAGGCGATGGCGAAACCGCGCGTAGGTGCCACGTTGCGGATAATTTTCATCGCGGTAAGCCGCCAATCCTGCATCAACAAGCTGGGTTTCCGACCACCCCGCTTGTTGTGCCCATTGAAAGAAAATCGACTGATTTTCCGGCGCATAGCCAAACAGCCAACGCCGCGCCACATCCTGCGAAATTTGACGGCTCGTCAGATATTTCCGCGCCTCATCTGCACACGAATTTCGAAACAGCAGGTTATTATAGAACTCCGCCGCATCCTTTTGCAATTTGATCAGGTGTTGCCGTGATTGTCGTCGCGCATCCGCCTTCGCATCGTAAACGTCCTCCACAATCGTAACCCCCGCTCGATCCGCCAGCTTTTGCACCGCATCGGTGAACGACATCCCCTCATAATCCTTCACGAAATTGATCGCATCACCGCCGGCCTGACAACCGAAACATTTGAACCGTTGTCGCTGCGGATTCACATTAAAACTCGGCGATTTCTCCACATGAAACGGACACACCGCTTTGTAATTCGCCCCTGCACGTTGCAGCTGAATGTAAGAGCTGATCAGCTCCACGATGTCGGTCGCGTCAAGGATTTGCTGAATCGTTTCTGGAGGAACTTTACCCATTTTATTCGCCCGAACGATTCTGTAGAAAACCTCGGATTTCAACTCTCGCCGTGCTAAGGTATTCTGCAAATCGTAACGTCTCCTGCATGAAAAACTCCCGCCGTTTATTCCACTACGCCAGCCTCGTGATCTGCGGCATTTTTGGTCTCAGTCTACAGAACACAGCAGAAAAACCTCCCCTCGCTGAGAAACCGGCGATCGAGAAAAAAATCGAAGCAACAGGGTCCGATCGACAAACCAACCCTGTTGATTCGAAAAAAGCACAGTTTGCCGGAAAAATTGTCGTCATCCCTGTGGGAAGCGAAGAAATTGAGGACGACGAAAGATTCCGTGATTTCCGCGTTTTACTGAAAGAAATCGACAAAAGCAAAGCCAGCGCTGTGATTTTCGAAATTGATGGTGCAAACGTCCGTGATTGGTCGATCAACGAGCGCTTCTTGAGCGAAATCGAAAATCTAAAGACTCCGAAATACAGTTTCATCAACAAATCCGGAACTGAGTCCGGGACCTTCGTCGCCCTCGCCACGAAGGAAATTTACATGGCCCCCGGCGGCATTATCGGGGGAGCAGGTTTATGGCCAAAGTCTCTCGAAAACGAAGAGGCTCAAAAGCGGTATATCGCTCAGTTCATTTCCCTAATGAAGGTGAAAGCCCGCAGTCTCGCCTCTCAGAACAAGCATCGGGTTGAAATTGTCGAAGCATTTATCGACAGCGAAGTTGAGGTCAAAACTGGCGACAAGGTTATTTCAAAGAAAGGTGAGATCCTGACGCTCACCGCCGAAGAAGCCGTTCAAACAATGCCAGATGGCAAACCGCTGATCGCTGCTGGAATCGTGAAATCCATCGACGAGATGGTCGAAAAGATCGGGCTTTCCGGTGAAATCGAAAAAGTCGACGCAGAAGCCTTCGTGAAAAAACGTAACCGCGACCGGCTCAACCAGAAAACATCTGAAAAAACCCGGAAAGACCGTCAGGAAGCTGAGAACGACGACAGCCTTTTCTCCAAACGATCCGGCGAAAACATGAAGGGAAAAATCGTCGTTCTCGAAGTCGGACTCGACACCCTGAGCAGTGGCGAAGCGAGCTTCCTCCATATGGATCGCATCGTTAAAAAAGCTGAACTCGATGGTGCTGAAGCCGTCATTTTCGACATGGATACTCCCGGCGGTTACGCCTGGTATACGCAGGGGCTCGTTTTGAACAGCCTCCAAAACCTGACCATTCCAACCTATTCATTCGTCAATCCGCGAGCTGAATCTGCCGGTGCCATCATCGCAATCGGGACCGATACCATTTACATGAGACCCGCTGCAACCATTGGCTCTGCCCTCGTTGTCGGAGGCGGAGGTGGTGATCTTGGAGAATCCATGACTGACAAAGTCACCAAGGAAATCATGCAAATGGTCGAAAACGTCGCCATCATCAAAGGGCACAATCCGGACATCGCGAAAGCCTTCGTCTCCAAAGACACCCGCGTGGAAATCGACGGCACCGTCGTTCACGATGGTGATGGAGTGCTCAATCTGAACTCGATTCGCGCAACCGAGATCATCGGAGGCAAGCCCGTCTTAGCCAAAGGAATCGCGATTGATCTCGAAGACCTCGTCGAACAAGAAGGCCTCACTGGCGAGATCGTCAAAGCCGAAGCCCTCGGGATGGAAGCGATTGCCGGCTGGGTTCAGAAATTTTCCTTTCTGCTGATCATGGTCGGACTCGCCGGGGCCTACATGGAAATGAAAGCCCCCGGTTTTGGCGCCCCCGGTCTTATTTCAGTCCTTTGTTTCAGCATCTTTTTCTTCGGGAATCATATGGCGGGGAATCTGGCGGGTTATGAATTAGCAGTCGTTTTCGTGATTGGAATTATTCTAATCATCGTTGAAATTTTCCTTTTTCCCGGCCTGATATTCCCTGCTCTCATCGGTACCCTCATGGTGCTCGGATCCCTCGTCTTTGCGATGGGCGACCGCGTAGATTTCCAGTGGAAAATGGACGGCAAGCCCGGCGCACTGCCTTGGGAAGACCTGTTTAGCGGCGCGATGATGAATCTGGCGATCGCTTTGATCGGCGTAGGACTGATCCTGTGGTGGGCCATGCGATTTCTTCCCGAAACCCGTTTCGGAAGCTGGATGATCTTGAAAGAATCCATCGCCGGCGGAGCCTCCATTGGAGAACGCGACGCAGAAACCGGCATCGCCGAAAGTTATGTCGGCCTCGAAGGCATTGCCGAGAGCGCTTTACGCCCAGCCGGAAAAGGCCGATTCGACAAAAAGTTTCTCGACATCACCGCCGACGGCGAATTCATCGAAACCGGCACCGCCCTGAAAATCGTGAAACACGAAGGCAGCCGCATCGTCGTCGAGCGCGCCTAAACAAGGAGCGACGTCTTTCCAAAGTGCCGACAGAACCTCGCGCTTTTTACGATGCAACAGGGTACGTTCGACGAATCAACAGGGTCTGATCGATGAAGCAACCCTATTGGTTCGTGAAACCGATTTTCACTTCTTCGCTTTGACCTTTTTCCCAGTTGGGACGGGCTCAAATGTTGGGAACGTCGCACGGCTCTTTTCCCATCCCGCATTGGCCTCTTGCTTGATTGACCACAGCGTCAAATTGTCGATCTCAACCGTACCGTCTTTGGTTCCAGCAACACCAAATCCATTGCCGCCGCTCGAAACCGATTTCGCGAAGCTCGCCCGTTTCGCATAAAGCGTCGGGCCGTTTTCAAATTGAACGACGAATTCCTCGCCTTTCATTTCAGCGAGAATATGGATCCATTTTCCAAGCTCAGGCTTGTAGTCTTTGGCCTCGGCCACAATGAGGGTTTCACCTTCTGCAAGCAGCTGAAGACCATTTTCACTACTGAATTTCAACCGACAGACATGATGGCCAAACTCGACAAACGGACACACCGCAGTTTCTTCCCCCCCGTTGAATCGAATCGAAAACAATGCCGCAAATTCTGCGGGTGTCAGCGGCACGCTCAGCCTTGGCTCGTAGCCTTTGTGGTGTTTTACGCTCGCCTGAAATTCATCCGTCGAAGGCTGCCCAAACAACACTCCGTCCTCTGCATTGATTTCCCATCGAGTGTGCTGACGTTGTGACCACGCCGTTTTTTCCAATTTTCCGAGTTTCGAAAAATCATTTTCTACGACTGCACTATCAGGAACGACCAACAGCGGTTTTAAATCACCTCCGTTTGCAGTGGCTGATACCAAAGTGCAAAGAATCGAAAGGGCAGCGAAGAACGAATTTTTCATAATTTTGAAGAAGGGCTCAGCGTAAATCACTTGTGAATGAAATCGTAATCGATTGTTCCCTTTCGATAGAAACGAATCTCCAGATTATCGGATTCAGCGCCATTTTTCGCTGAAATTTCCGGATCACAAATAATCATCATAAAAGCCGCTGAGCTTAACGGCGTTTTCGAAAAGAGGACATTATCACAGCTCTGAAGTGTCGAATCGAAGTATAACATTCGTCCGCCGACAAAACTCCCTGAAGATGTTTTCAGCTCATTCAGATGAAAGCCTTCAGAAAAATCAGGGCCCGCTTTTGAACTCGTCACCGCAGCGTCAAAATGGGGATTCGAAGCTTTAAGTGAAATCCAAAATGAACCCCATCCGGTTGCGTCTTTCTTGAAGTCTTGAATCCTGCCTGTCGAATCAGCAGCCAACGCTGCCGTAGCGGTTGTCAATTCTGCTGGATTAACGCCCAACGGCTTCGCCAGTTGAAAAATGAACTCCGGTTTTATCTCCGGTGGCGGATTGACAATTCTCGCCACTCCCCAAAAAGCCATCACTCCTCCGACAATTACATAAAACCAACGGGTTGCAGGACGGTGAAGCAACGCATAGAGGAGGCGGGGCGGTCCGTGAAAATTGTAGAGCCAGTCGTAATCCCGAATGGCGCACCACAACAATGGCAGTCCGCAGACGAGTAAAAATAAAGTCAATATCATCATAATGAATCAGGGGAAATTGGCTCACACAGTTCAAAGACTTGCTGGATAGAACGAATGCCCAGGCCTGCCGTCTCGCGCGAGTCCAGGCCATTTTCCCACATACTCGTTTCCCATTACTTCGGTCCGCTCCCATTCGTCTGAAGGGATCGTTCCCTTCCGGTTTGCTAACTGATCCAAATCGGTCGTCAAAAAATCTGCGATGATCGGTTCAAATCCCGTCCACGAACCCGAATCCAGAGGTCCGGGAAAGAGATCCTAGTGGACCTCCAAAGAACGACTGTAGTAATTCACGGTCAGCAATTGGCTTCCTTTTCTCAACCCAAAATGATCCACCAGATTTAGTGAGTCCTGGAATCGAAGCATCGCCACACAATCGAGTTCATCCGTGTAAGCAGCAATTAGCAAAGGCGATGTCGAAATGACGACCGCAGATCGACTGTCTCCACAACGCAAATTTCTTTCGATGCGATCTCGTTCGATCGGCTCATCCGCGTAACGCGCCGCAACCCCTAGAAAATAACCCTGAAGCCCGAAAAAGTCGGGACAAAGATGGCGGAGGTGATCCAGACAAAGCGGTATACCACCCGGCGTAGTTGCGTTCGAGTTCGCCTCTATTTTCTTGAGAAATGCCTCCGTGTTTTTCATCCTAAAAGACTTCTATCAGAATCAAAATCACAGTCGAGTTTTTTGGCTTCTAATTCACGCCCTACGAACCGACTTCGTTGTCAGACCAAACCGCAAACTCATTGCCTGACGGCTCCGTGAAATTAAATCGTCGCCCGCCGGGAAAAGGAAACGTCGGCGTGCTGATCACTCCACCGGCAGCTTCCACCTTGGCTTGAGTTTCCTCTAATTTTTCGCTGTAGAAAATTACCACCGCAGCCCCGCTTTCAGCAGACGACGCTTTTTTGGAATGAAAGAATCCACTGTCGAGCTCCTCATTTGAAAACGCCGCGTATTCAGAACCGTAATCTTCAAAAGTCCATCCAAATATCTTTTCAAAAAACTGCTTCGTGAGCGAAAGATCCCGCGAAGGAAATTCCACGTAGTTAATTTTTTAGTGCTGATTCATAATAATGAAATTCGGAGGTGTCTTATACGAATGTCCCGGTTTGCATTTGTGAAAGTTGACTATTTTTACTCGCCCAGTTCAAAAACAGAATTATGAATCAGCCGCTCAATCACTTCCCCGTTCGGACCTTTTAGATTCATCTGAATCGACATTCCCCAAGTCGGTTGGATCTTAGGAATCGTCAGCGACACCGTTTTCTTGTCGTCCGCTAAAACCGCGGCGGACACCTCTAATTCGCGCTCATTGAAATGTTTCGACCCGTAATTTTTAGTACGCTTGAGGTCCCAGGCTTTCACCGTGAAATTTTCAGGACTCACGGATGCTGATTCAATTTCATCGGAAAGCTCAAACGTCATTCCCGATTTCGTAGCATTCAATTTCGTCGGCACAAAAGCCGAATTTTCTGTTTTCCGAATCCGATAAAATCCCCCGGCCTGTTGCTGAGTTCCTGCCCAGGCAAACATCCCACAACTGTAGAGCTGACCATCTTTAGGATGAAACCGACCGCGCATCACGCCCGTAGGAAATTGATCAAACGGCAGTTCGCAAAGCCCGCCCTGCTTCCGGCCATTCACTTCCTCGTGTGGAACGACATAGACTTTTCCATAGCCGTAGCTGAGATTTAGAAGCTGACCATTCAGTGAACCCCAGCCCGCGCCTTTGGGAACCCAAAGCAGTTCCGACGGCGAGCGATCGAACTGATTCGTGATCCAGCACAACGGATTTTTCATCGCGGAATCTGCGGTATCCGTCACTGGCGAGTAGCCGTAGATATTCCCGAAAAACTCGTCTGGCCCATCGCCGTTCACCCAGTTGATCCGGTTTTTCGGATTCCAATGCCCTTCCTGATCCGTCACGATGAAGGTCCCATCTGGGTTGATACACACGCCGTTCGCCGCACGAAATCCAGTCGCGAGAATGTCCGTCTTTTCGCCATCAGCAGAAACCCGCAAAAGCGTTCCGTGATGGGGCACGAGAGAATCCTTGGCGTGGCGCGCGCTTTTCGCGTAGTAAAAATTTCCTGCCGCATCGGTCTGCAAGCCCATCGCAAATTCGTGAAAATGCTCGGTGACCTGATGATCATTGTTCACGCATTCGATGAAATCGATCGTCTCGTCGCCGTTCTTGTCATGCAGTTTCGCGAGCTGATCGCGACACGTCACGTAGATCGAACCATCCACAATTTTCAACCCAAGCGGTTGAAAAAGCCCCGAGCAAATTCGTTTCCACGTCAGTTCCCCCTCAAGCCGATCGATGCCTTCGACGATCCAAACATCGCCCATCCACGTGCAAACCGCGGCTCGTTTTCCATCTGGGTAAAAATCGAATCCGCTCGTTCGCATCCAGGATTGATGCGGATTGAGATCGGCGTCGGGGACGGTGAGAATATCCACGGCGAAGGGGCCGCTTTCGGTGCCGGAGATGATTTTGGTTTTGACGGGGACGGGTGGATTATCGGCGAAGCTTTCGATTAACGGCCCCAAAACAGGAGCTTTAGACGTCATGTTGCCAGTCCTTTTCAAATTCAGAAAATCATTCCTTGGATGAAAATACCATCGGATCGTTCGAACAAATGGGGAACGATTGACGTCCCATCTATCAAAAGAGAAATCGAGTCCCTTCTCGAGTAATTGGTAAGGAAACGCTTTGACCAAGGGCCTGTCGGTCGCGTCGATTTCGACAATGGTTTGCAAAGAAACGCCATTCGGAGAGGTATCCTCTCCTCGCAGTTCCACTTTTTCCAACACCTTCACAAAATCGACTTCGTATTGCAAAACTGGACCTTCGTCGGTGAGATGAATTCCCTTATATTGCGCCCAGTTCCGGGGAATCGGCCCAAACATTCGCCCATCTTTACCAACGACTCTCTCTGCATCCCAATCACCATCAGCTGGGTCAGCCCAACCAGGTTGATCTGGATATGCGGTGATCAAATCGCCAACGATGCTTGTATGCGTTCCGTGCGATCCATCAAAGTCGATTCCCTTCCAATCCACAAATTCATCGCCCGTATAAAACGCAGCCAGCCGCATCGTATCGTGATCATAAATCGCCCACGCTTTCCCTTTTGAAATACCTCCAGGCCCCGGATCAAGCCGGATCGCGATTCCTTTTTGCGCGATGTTTACGTTTTCATCAATCGGGCCCGGCTCGATTTGATACGTCCCAAAAAGCACATTTCCAAAATCCATCAACTCATACTGCGGCGGACGTTTGGCTGCTTCTTTTTCCTCGATCAACGACATTCCACGAGGTAGCGTAACGAGGTAGGCGTCGTCGATTCTTGAGTACTGTTTTGGATTTTCTTTCGCCAAAAACTCCTCCCGAATGTAATGAATCACATCGTATTTTTGCCGCGTCGAATACTGCGGCATCGGCGTCATCAAACCATAGCCTTTCGTCAGTGTTTGCCACATGCGAAACGGATCGTTTCCGTTTTTAAATTCCGCCTTTGGATCATGAAATTTTAGCGACAGCGGGATCGATCCTTCTTGTCCCGGCTTCCCGTGGCAGGTGACACAGAGTTGAGTATAGATCGTCTTCCCGCGCTCGAACGATTCAAGATTCCAACTCTCTACGATTTCCCCGTGATCGGATTTTTCCAATTGCTGAATCCAGGCTTCGGCAAACTTTACGCTGTCCGCGTTTTCCAACGCAATCCCCGTCGAATAGCCCGGCTCCGCCCCGAAATTCGCGAGCGCTCGCTTTTTCTCAACGGCACGTTTTTGCCCCGCCGCTTGCCAGTGAAAATCAGGCGTATTCACCGCAACGGCATCGCCTTTCCCGAGTGATTTCACCTCACCAAGATCCAGTCCTCGCTTCCAAAAAATGACTTGCTCGATCGAGCCATCTTTAAAATCTCCGGCAAAATTCGTCGCCGTGCTTCCTATTTTAAACACATGTTTTTTGTCATCTTTCAATGTGAATTTCTTTTTCTCTCCAACCGGTTTTCCATCGACAAAAAGCTGCGCATTTCCATCGTTATCGACGGCCAAAACAGCGATATGCTCTTTCCCATCTGCCAGATTTTTGCCACCGCGAATCGCACCGAGCCAGCCGATATCGTAGGTCAAAACTCCCCCGCGCAGAAACAAGGTTTTGCCATTTGGCTGCCATCGCCCTTCCTTCGGAGCACGAGCAGCGAGCGTTCCGTCTTTTGCCGTCGTTTTAAAACGGGCCATCAAAGTGAACGCACCATCCATCGGAAAATCGGCTCCGGACTTCGGCTCAAACGCAAGCGTGCCCTCCGAAACCGTTGAATCAGGCACTTCGATTCTAAGCCGTTCAAAATCGCCCGCCCTCTGAAAATGAATCGTCGCGGGCTTTCCCGAAATATGCTCAAACGTCACGTCTGCAGTCGCATTCTCACCGGCAGGCAATTCCAAAGGATGCCCCGCCAACTTGAGCTGAAATGGCTTTTCGGCATCGTATTTCAAAAACAGCCTAAAATTTGAAACCGGTCCGCTGTTCCCCAAAGCAATCACCGAAAGATCGTCTGTCAGAATCGAAATCCTCGTCTCCTCGACCGGAATCGAAGGCGTCGTCGGCAACTGCCCAAGGCCCTTCAAAGAAAAACAAACGCACAGTAGAAAAAGAGAGAATCGCATCATGTCAGGATCACGTTGTATCAGGAAATACCAAGGCGAATCAACCCCAGAAAAAACCAATTACGATTGTCTTCAATCGCCCCTACCCAATCAAATATTGCCTTCGACGCCGTTTTGCACGCCTTCTTCATAAATCAGAAACAGCCCCGAGTGATCCAAATCGCCGTAGCCATCAGCGACAAACTTTTCCCAGAGCGCACTCGAATTTTCCAAGGTCGATGATTTCAGTCCCACCGATTCCGCCAACTCGCACATCAGCCGAACATCCTTGAGTTGCCACGTCGCTTTGCCGCCCGGCTCAAAATCCCGCCGCACCATCCGATCTCCATGCAGATCCAAAATTCGGCTTTCAGCAAATCCACCCCGCAGCGCCTCGCGAACGGTTCCTGAATCGACTCCCGCCAGCTCCGCCATCCGCAACGCTTGCGCGACCGCATCGATTGTTTGGGCAACAATCAACTGATTCGCCAACTTCGTAACCTGCCCTGCTCCCGATTCGCCAACATGAGTAATTTTCTCACCAACAACCTCAAGAATCGGAAGCGCTCGCTCAAAATTCTCAACCGCCCCCCCCACCATGATCGTCAAATTTGCAGCTTTCGCTCCGACTTCGCCACCCGAAACCGGCGAATCAACCCAGTTCACTTTTTCAGCAAAACGTTTCGTCGCAGGCACTCCAGTCGTTCCAAAATCGATGATCAGCGCGTCGGGATCGAGTTTTTCGTGAAGCCCACCTTCGCCAAACACCAGTTTTTCAACCACATCCGTCAGCGTCAGGTTCACGCAAATCACTCCATCGCCAACTCGCTCCGCCAGTTCTTGAAGTGACTTCGCCCGAGACAGCCCATCGCGAACCGCGGCTTCCGCCGGCTCAGGGCTGCGATTCCATACGATCACTTCAGCGCCCGCCGCGTGAAGGTGACGCGCCATCGGGGCACCCATATTTCCTAGGCCCACGAATCCGATCTTGTTTCCGGTCATGCTTTCATTTTTAATCGCTTCACTCAAAAAATGAAAGTCATCATCACCGGCGGCGGCGGATTTCTCGGATTCCAGCTCT
The DNA here is from genome assembly GCA_937891465.1 of uncultured Verrucomicrobiales bacterium. Taxonomy (GTDB): domain Bacteria; phylum Verrucomicrobiota; class Verrucomicrobiia; order Verrucomicrobiales; family DEV007; genus JABDJT01. The sequence continues at coordinate 125,431 of CALAHF010000166.1, forward strand.
GCAAAAAACTCCAGCAAATTGGTACACTAACCGGCCCATCAGGCGAACCTGAACCCATCGACGAGATCGTGCTCTTCGACGCCCATTTCTCCGAAACGATCCAACAGGGTCTGTTTGATGACCCAACAGGGTCTGCTCGTGGCCTGTCCAGCTCGCTGGACGATGGCCCAAACCTATCCACTTCGAACCAACAGGGTTCGTTCGTCGAACCAACACTGTTAACCCGTGACATCACGGAGCGCGATGCCGTCTTCGATGCGATTGATGGCGAAGACGTTTCAGTTTTTCACCTCGCCTCAATGGTCTCAGGTGAATGCGAATTGGATTTTGATAATGCCCTGAGCGTGAACCTTGATGGGGGTCGACACGTATTTGAAGCAACACGCGCACGTGGCCCAAAATCGCGACTAGTCTTTGCCAGTTCCATCGCGTGTTTCGGCGGCGAAGCGATGCCGGATACGCTCACCGATTCTACGAAGCACTGGCCGCAAACCACTTACGGAATGACCAAATCGATCTGCGAACAGCTGGTGAATGATTATTCTCGCAAAAGTCATTTCGATGGACGATCAGCCCGCTTGCCGACTGTAATTATTCGTCCGGGAAAACCGAATGCAGCGGCCTCAAGCTGGGCGAGCGGGATGTTTCGCGAACCGCTGAGCGGCGAACCGTGTTACCTGCCGGTTCATCGAGACCAATGTCATCCGATGACAGGATACCGAACGGTGGTCGATTCGCTGGTGGCGCTTCACGATTTGGATGGAAAGCTGCTAGGAAACGACCGGGCGGTGGGCTTGCCCGCCCATACCGTTACACCGAACGAGGCCGAATTTGTGGTCCGTCAGGTTGGCGAAGAACGAGATTTCTTACCCGGATTATTGGTCGATGAACCGGACGATCGAATTCAAGGAATCGTAAATCAATGGCCCACCGCCGTCGATGGCTCGCGGGCCGCGAAGCTGGGGTTGCCAGAACCGCCGGAATTGAATCGGATCGTGAGTGAATATTTAGAAGACTTTGGATAAATTCTCGTGCAACTCGCCGGCCGACTTGGTGTTTCAATTTTGAGAAATCGGCTGGACGCCGATTCGATCCGCTCCTAGCCTAAATTTAGAAACTGAATCTATAAAACTCATATGAAGCGCCTTTTTGCCTCACTCGTCCTCGCGACCACTGCCTATTTTGGAGCTGCAACTGAATCCCACGCTCAAGTGGTGATCTACAATTTTGAATTTGCTAAAGACGGACCATCGATCAATTACGGATTCTACGACGAAGCCTGGGTGGTGGCCGATGCAACGGGGGGCGCGGCTTCCTGGATTTTGACTTTTCGTGACGGGGCTCAACGCCGGTACATTTCAATCACCGATTTCGGAAGTTTCTTTTTTGCGAACAAAGGGAAACAAGTCAAAGGGGTGATTTCTGCAGCAGCGGCTAACGGGACTCCTCAAACCACGTTTCTAGCGATTGGAGATTTAGCGCAAACTATTCGCGTTGGAAACATCACCGTTAAGGTTCCCAAAAAAATGAGTGGTCAGGCTTTATCGGCTGATGACGAGACCGAACTTCCGTTTGACTCCGGAGAGGGAAACGTTGGCTTTGCAGGAATTACTTCAATGAAGGGATCGCTACAATACGCAATGACCAACGACGCGAACGATGACAATCAAACCGTTGCCGAAGCCATTGCCGACGTGGTGACTTTAGTCAAGCGCCGCGGCTTTTCAGAGTTTGAGTTGGCTACGACTCTGGACGAGGTGACCGAGACAGCGACAACAAACAATTAAAAGCTGTCAGAATCCAGTCTCGTTCTCAGGTAACGACTTCACGCCTCCTTTTAGCGAAGCCTATTTCAGCTTCTTCATTTCTGCAGTCTTATCAGCAATCGCAGCTCTTAAACCGGCGATTTTTCGATCATAAGGCACACCGGCATTAGTAATGTCAGCCTGTGAGGGACGAATTGGACGGTTTTGCATCTCATTGCGGACCCTATCTCTCGTAGCCTCCTGCTTGTATATGGCTGAATTCAAGGTGCTTATTTCTCCTCTGAGATCATTATATTTATCTCCGGTTGCCTTTTTGAGCATCGCCTCCTTCTGGCGTTCGGCTTCATCAGCTTCTCTTGCGGCTTCTGCAGCCTTCGTTCGTGCCAGACGGCTTTTTTCCTGCCGCTCACGTATTGCAGCAGATTCCTTTGTTCTGGCATCTTTTGCGGCTTTGTAGTCCTTATCGCTCGCACTTTTTCTGCCATCATAAATTTGGTTTTTAGTTTTGAGTGCATTCGGCCGCTGATCCAATACCGCTGCTATATCAATCATAGCTATCGCAGAAGGCGGCTCAGTAATCCGATCAGCAAGGGAATCTGGCAATTCAGTGAACGGAATGACTGCAAAGCCATTGGAGTGGGAAACTCGTAACGAATCATCCTCCACCTCTTTGATTGTTACGCGCTTATAGCCCCTCCCATCCTGAGTCGTAAGGTCCCCCAGTGATTCCTCCGGCTCGAATTCATATTTCACCTGAAACTGCCTCCGGTATTCCGTTAAAAGAGCAGCCTTCAACTTCACCTCTGACTCCAGCTCCTCAACTTTGAATCGGTTTTCGCGCTCCTTTACAATCATTCCCTCGATCGAACTCTCGACCGTTAAAGCCTGTTCGGCTTCTACTTTCATTTCGGCCAAAACCAATTTCAGATCTTCAATTTTCTCTTCGACACTTTCGAGTTTATCCCTTCTCGACTCGACTTTGTTCCGCAGCCGCTTCAGCTCGTATGATTCCCCGGCTGATGCAGTCTCGGAAAATAACACGATGGCAATTAGTAGCAGGCTTAGTTTTTTCATAATGAAATAGCAAATGCGGATTATTGTTTGATGACTTCTCCAGCCTCGATGGTCGCCTCGTGAACGAGCTTCAGCCGCAATTCAATCGGTAACTCTTCCAATAAAATCGTCTCCTCAGCACCGTTAGAATTAATGATCAAACTATCGCCGGTGACACTTGATATCACAGCGGCGGGATAGGATTTTCCGGCGACATCAAGATTTCCCAATTCTACTCCCTTAAAGGAATCTCGAGTCGCTGGTCTCCATAAATCCAATTCGCTGTCGAGATATGTTTCGCTCTCGCCCAACTTCTCCGTGTAGTCGACAATCGGCTGGATTGCTAAAAGCATCCCGGCCTCTTTCTTCTGATTGTATTGAAAATCCCGAATCGTTTTCGTTAGATCATTTTTCTCCTTCGTGAGCTTACTCTGGATTGCTTGTTGCTCATCAATCTTGTCCTCCAACTCTTCATATTCAGCATCGAGAAGTGCCATTTCCTCATCCTCATTCTCTTGACAACCGGCCAACAAAAAAGCGGGAAAGACCGCCAACGCGATCAATTTCTTGAAATTCAACTCCATCTCCTAGTCTATTTCGTTATCAGAAAATTCAACCCTATTTCTTTAAAATAACCCTACAACTTCGGCTTGAATTCCTTTCACCTCTGTTTTATCATCGCGCCCATCCAAAACACCTGCCGGCGTGGCGGAATTGGTAGACGCGCGCGATTCAAAATCGCGTTCTTTCGAGAGTACCGGTTCGATTCCGGTCGCCGGTATTTTTTCTTTTTTGAAAGCACCTAAAAGTTCGCTTTCACACCGCTGAATGAGTCCAACCGCAATCGCCACCATTTCGGGGCTTGTCGTTGCCACTTTAATTTCAGCGTTCATCTCAGCGCTAGAGACGGCTCTCTTCTGCCTGAAGGAACATCACGTCGCCAAATTAAACGAGGACCGTCCGGATCTCCGACGGCAGCTGGCCCGCATTTCACGGCACACCAGAAAAAGCATCAATGAAGTGCTCTTTTTAAGTTCGGTCGCCAACATGGCCATTGCGATCCTCGGATTTTATATCATTCGTCAGGGGCCGCTCATTTTTCCAGACCAACCAGTCCTCAACGCCTTCGCGATCCTCGGAATGATCGTGTTTTTCGGCGACCTGCTTCCGAAGCTCTTCGCCCTGGTTCTCCCGGAACTTGTCTTCCGCCTCACCATTCGCCCCTATCTTTTTCTTTCGCCGCTACTGGAAAAAATAGCCAGCCCACTCGCCACCCTGGCGGAGAAAATCGCCGGCTCAATTCTTCCATCCGGAATGAAACCCATCGGAAATTTTACCGATGTCGAGATCGAGACGCTGATCGACATTAGGAGGGATGAAGGAACGCTTACACCGAGTGAAAGCCATATCATTCAGGAAGTGATTCGACTAGGCAACAAAACGACTAAAGATTGCCTTACTCCGCGGACGGATACCTTTATGTTGGAGGCTGACACCCCACCGACGGAAGCTGCTGAACAGATTCGGGCGCTCAAGGCATGGCAATGGTGGATTCCCGTTTACGAAGAGGATCCCGACACCATCGTTGGCACGCTCGACGTTCGAAAATGGCTCCATAAACCGAACGTATCCATTCGCAGCGCCCTCCAGGAGCCTCTCTTTATACCCGAAACGATGAACGCTCTCGAAGCATTTCGGAGACATCTAAACAGCCCTGGTGACCTCGCTATCGTACTCGACGAATACGGGGGCGTTGAAGGAGTCCTCGGTTATTCCCACTTCGTGGAAGAACTTCTCGAAGATGGGGCTCCGGCGCCTCAGTCGAACGAAGAAATCGTTCAACCCAAATCGGGCAACATGACGGTTCCCGGCGACACCCGATTGGATGAACTCAGTAAAGCCATTGGCATTGAACTCGAGCACAAGGGGCTCGACACCATTGGCGGACTCGTCTTTACCACTCTGGGGTATTTGCCAAAGCCGGGTGCGATCGCTCGAATTAATGGTATTCGGGCCGTCGCTAAAAAAATTGAAGGGGCCCGCATTACCGAAGTTGAACTGAGATTTGGCACCGACCGGCTTGCCGCGCTTGATCAGAACGGAGGGCCTGACGCATCATGACCACCGCTGAATCGATCGGGTTGCTCGCCCTCCTTCTGATCTGCTCCTTTTTCCTTTCAGGATTGGAGTCAGCGATCCTCTCCGTTAGCAAAGTGCGAATACGTCATGCGGCGAAAAAGCACATTCGCGGTGCCGCCAGTCTCTTTCGGAACCTGAAAGGAACTGACCGGCTCCTCATCGCTATTTTGCTGCTCAATGCAATCGCCAATATTGGAGCATTTGCCCTTTTTACGCGACACATCGTTGATTGGCTGGGGAATCCCTGGGGATACATCGCGTCGTTCACCATCTCACTCCCCGTCTACGTCATCTGGGTCGAACTCACTCCCAATTACATTTTCAAAAAATATCCTCAACGGATTCTTATCCTTTTTAATCCACTACTTCGAGTGGTTCGCTACACGATTTGCCCATTCCTCGCGCTTCTCGCCTGGTTTCCGAATCTCATCCTCCGCCTCTTTGGTGTAAAAGATGGCCTTCCAGAGCGGGGTTCGACTCGTAAGGAATTCAGGGCGCTTACTAACGAGTTTCAGCGCCAAGGCAGCCTCGATCAATCCGAAGTTCGGCTCATTCGAAGAGTCCTCGATTTCGAGCTGGTTTCCGTCAAAGAAGTCATGATCCCACTGGCGAAAACGACGGCCGTTCCGCCTGACATGCCCATTTCCGCTGTCCTCGCACTCTCTGAACAGACCAAATACGACCAATTTCCGGTCATGTCATCGACCGGCGATCTCATTGGCGTCATCAATATCCAAGAGCTCCTCCGGCTTCCCTCCCCTTCCGGCAACGTCGAGCAATATCAGAAAACACTGATCAAAACGACACCTGACGAATACGCCCTCGCAATTATGAAACGGCTCCGTAACTCTGGCCAGCCCCTCGCCGCGGTTTACGATTCTCCTGAAGGCATTCCGATCGGTGTGGTATCAACTGAAGACATGATTCAAGCCATGGTGAAAATGTCGTAAAAAATGGCGCCTTTTAAATCGACGAACAGACAGGGTTCATTCGTCGAACCAACCCTATTTAATCGCAACTTTTTCTAGCGCCTTCCGCCGCTCTCGCTACCGTGGTTTCTCGCCTGATATTCACATTCTGATCTCCGACCTTTTCCCGTAAACATGCTGCCAGGGATCGAAAGACTCACATTCCCTCTCCCCGACGACTACACCTTTGATGAAATCATTGATGTGCGCACGCCGGACGAATTCGCGGAAGATCACCTTTCGGGCGCGATAAACCTTCCCGTTTTGTCGAACGAAGAACGTGTGATTGTCGGCACGCAGTACAAGAACGAATCCCGATTCGATGCCGCAAAATCAGGTGCTGCGTTGATTTACAAAAATCTCGCGGATCATCTCTCAACTCATTTTGCGAACAAACCGAAAAACTATCGCCCGCTCGTCTATTGCTGGCGGGGTGGGCAACGTTCGGAAAGCCTCGCGACCGTTCTCCGTGCGATCAGTTGGAATGTGTCGATGCTCGATCGCGGTTACAAATCGTATCGGACGCATGTCATCGAATTCACCGAGCAACGAAGTTCGGAACTCACATTTCGGGTCATCAACAG
>CALAHF010000167.1 GCA_937891465.1 uncultured Verrucomicrobiales bacterium
GGCCTTCTCGAAGACACCCTGGTGGTCTGGTGCACGGAATTCGGCCGCATGCCGACGTTTCAAAAAGGTGCAAGCGGCCGCGATCATAATCCGGAAGGATTCACAGCCTGGCTGGCAGGGGCAGGCGTGAAAGCTCCATTCACTTTTGGCGCGACAGATGAGTTCAGTTACAAAGCGGTGGAGAATGTCGTCACAGTTTACGACTTTCACGCCACTATTATGCACTTGTTAGGATTAAATCACGAACGATTGACCTATTATCACAATGGATTTGAAAGAAGGCTCACGGATGTGCACGGACATGTTATTCAAGATATTTTGGCGTAGCGCTTGTGCGCTTACCTGCGCGATTCAAATTTCCGGAGCGCAGGAAAAACCTGCGGTAAAGGTTCAACCGCTTTCTCCCGATGAAGCCTATCAATCAATTCACGTCCCTGTGGGTTTCGTATTGGACCTGGTTGCTTCCGAGCCACTGGTTTTGGATCCGGTCGCCTTCGATTGGGATACCAAGGGTCGGCTCTGGGTTGTGGAGATGGCAGATTATCCGCTTGGCCTTGGCGATAACAATGCGGCTGGCGGTCGGATCAGATTGTTGGAAGACCGCGACAGCGACGGAACGATGGACCACGCGACGTTGTTTGCTGAAGGGCTGAATTTTCCAAATGGGATCATCACGTGGCGGGACGGGGTAATCGTGACCGCGGCCCCTGATATCCTTTTTCTTCGGGATACAACGGGCGATGGAGAAGCCGATTCGAAAGAGGTTTTGCTTACCGGTTTGACTGAGGGGAATCAGCAGCTGAGGGCGAACGGATTGCGCTGGGGCCTTGATAACTGGGTCTACGTTGCAACTGGCGGCCACCATGGGAAATACGGCATTGATACCAAAATCCGATCCACCCGTGCAGACGCTGAAGTCAAAATCGGGAGTCGGGATTTTCGGTTTCGGCCGGATACCGGAGAGGTCGAACCGCAAAGCGGGCCTACCCAATTCGGGAGAAATCGCGACGATTGGGGACACTGGTTCGGGACACAGAACTCACGACCGCTATGGCACTATGTCTTGCCAGATCACTATCTGCGGCGGAATCTTCATTTTGCAGCGCCAGAGGGACGGGTGCTCATACCCGGTCAGTTGAATCCGCCAGTCGCCCCAAAAAGCCTGCCGCAAAAGCGATTTCACAGTCTGCAGCATTCCGGTCACTACACTTCGGCCTGCTCCGGCATGATCTTCCGCGGTACGCTTTTCTCCGAAAATGAAATCAACGGATTTGCTTGCGAACCGTTTCACAATTTGGCTCAGCGAATCAAAATCGAGGATGATGGTGGGTCGTACAAGGGCGCGCGCTATAGTGCGGAAGGCGTTCCCGATTTCTTTGCAAGCAGCGACCGCTGGTGCCGTCCAGTCATGATAAGAAACGGACCAGACGGCAACCTTTGGGTGGCGGACATGTATCGATATGTCATCGAGCACATGCAGTGGCTCAAGACAGGAGGTAAAGAAGAGTTGGAACCTCTTTCGCGCGAAGGCGATGATCGGGGAAGAATTTGGCGGGTGCGAAAGGCCGGCTCGAAACCAGCGGCACCACTCGATCTTGAGAAGGCTGATCTCGTCGATCTGCTGAAATCGCCAAACGGTTGGGTGCGTGACAAGGCGCAGCAGTTAATCCTTTGGCGAAACGAGATTTCGCTTGTAACAGAACTGAAGAAACTCGCTGCCGAAGGGACCGATCCTCGTGCCAGGCTTCATGCGATTTGCACCCTGGACGGTTTGGGTAAGCTCTCTGAATCAGCGATCTTGACCGCCCTGAGAGATTCACATCCGGGTGTTCGAGAAAATGCGCTTAGACTGGCAGAAAGTCACCAGAGTCCGGAAATTGTGAATGCCGCTCTTGCGTTGGTCGAAGACCCCGCTCCAAAAGTACGACTGCAACTCGCCTTCTCCATCGGCGAGTTTACCAGGTCAAAACAGACGGCGGTAACCCTGGTGAAAATCCTGAATTCAGAGCGGGACCGTCCATTTTTTGTTGCGGCCGGCCTCAGTTCAATCCTGCCGAACTTTGCTTCGGTGGTGCCTGAACTGGAGGAGGAAACGATCCAAAAGTTGCGGGCTCCGCTTGTTGAGATTGCGATTGGGATCAAAGATTCACAATTAGCGGCGACGTTGATTCAAACGGCGTTCGATGAAACTTCGGCAACTGTCGAGATGCTCGAAATTCTCAGCCGCACCAAGCTCGAGATCACCGACCTGAAAATCCCCGAATTGAATTCAAATTTTGAGAAGCTCATTGAAAAGTCGAAATCGGTCCTCGCAAATGAGGACAAATCGATCGCCCATCAAATCGAAAGTGCGGCGTTGCTTGCCCGGGTAAAGTCACACCGGCAAATCGCCATCGATTTCCTGGCCGGAAAAATTGCCCCTACGACGCCGCCTGAAGATTTCAAAATTGTTCTCAAAACTCTGGCTTCAACCGCCGATCCGGGGGTTCCCACTTTGCTGCTCGAAAAATGGCCGGGCCTTTCGCCGCAGGTCCGTGGGCCGGTGATCGATCAACTTCTCTCCCGTGTAGCATGGACTAATCAGCTTCTCGCTGCACTCGAATCAAAAACTATTCTGCCGTCTGATCTCGATCTAACACGGCAGACGCGATTGTTGAAAAATCCAAACTCCAACGTGAGAGATCGAGCCGGAAAGATATTGAAATCGATTAATGCCTCACCTCGGGGAAAAATTGTCGCGGATTTCAAACCTGCCCTCGAACTGAAAGGCGACGCCGAAGCCGGTTTGGCGGTATTTCAGAAAGCCTGCATCGCGTGTCACAAACATGGGGAAATCGGTGATCGCGAGCTGGGACCGGATTTAGCGACCGTGGTCGATCACGAGCCGGAAAAACTCCTCGCGAATATTCTCGATCCCAATTTGGATATCCAACCGGGATTTCACTCATACAACTGTTTACTCAAAACCGGCGAACAGTTGTTCGGGCTGATCGCCAGCGAAAACGGAACGAGCATCACGCTCAAACTCCCGGATGGAAGCACTCGTGGCATTTTGAGGACAAACATCGCGAGCCTTCGCAGCGCCAATGTTTCGCTGATGCCTGAGGGGTTGGAAGGAGCGATCTCGAAGCAGGAAATGGCGGATTTGATCGTCTTTCTGAAAGTGAAAAAATAAGCAAAACGATCGAACAGGGTATGATTGACGAACTTACTCTATTACTTCGTTAAGGCTTTTCGATTCAACAGGGTTGGTTCGAAGGTATTCGCAAGAAGTTCAGGCTCCGAGTCATCTCTTCCCGGTCACCTGTTTCCTTTGCGGTGCCTTCAACTTTCAAAAAAAGGGACACAAAAAAGCGGTTCGCCGTCAATTTTTCTGCGACGCACGCAGTCAAGTCAATCGGCTTCCCGTAAAGCATCCGCGTTCCGGGTTCGGCGGCTAATCCAATCGCGACGCAGCCGTCGATAAAATCATCGGGAGTTTTAGGGGAAAAGTAATTGGGATATTTGCCGCCCTCCTCAATGATTCCATTTTGTTTCATCCACTGATTTCCCGGCATGCCCGAAGTGTGGCTCAAAGCATGGCGCAACAAAATTGGCTGCTTCGGAGCAGTCCCACCTTCACGAAGTTTGATCTTCGAAAATTTAGGAAAGGTATCAACAATTGAATCATCAAAAGTCAGCACGTCTTTATCCACCAACTTCGCCATCAACGTGGCAGTGAATATTTTTCCGGTCGACGCGAGCCAGCACAATTGATCAACCGAAAACGGTTCTTCGGTCTCAATATTTACGACGCCGTGAGCCTCGCGCATGATGACTTCGCTTTTATGAATCAGAAGTATTGAAGCGCCCGGATAATAGCCTTCTTCAATGATCGCTTTGATTTCGTCACGAATGGCTTTCTTCCCCGAATCATCAGCTAGACCGGTTCCAGTGAACGCGATAAAAATCAGGGCAACGAAATGAGATAGTCGAATCATGAAATGGAAATTGTTTCACATCGCTACCGAGAAGCCACTGATTAAACTTTTCAACTTGGCCGACTTTCTTTGTAAAAAGTGGCAACCTAATCAGCTTGATTAATCTTTCGCGAGTTTCAAATCCGAGATGAATCGCCCAGTTTCGATTTGTTTAGCGGACTCGTCTTGGATTCGAAGTAAGGAAGAAGGGTGAATCGTAGCGACCACTTTTTCAGCGATTGGCGAATTCGACAAGACGCCCCTCTGATCGGTGATTTTGAACTCATTGCCCAGTAGCGCTTTCGACGCGGTCGCTCCTAAAAGAATAATCTTCCTCGGCTGAACTTTGAGCAATTCGGTCAGCAGCCATGGTTTGCACTTCGTCACTTCACCGCGATTGGCCGTGTCGTGGAGTCTCCGTTTTCGGCCTTGCTGCGTGGACTTCCACTTGAATCCTTTGACTGAGTTAGTGACATAAATTTTGCTTCGGTTCAGCCCGGCCAGTTCTAGGGCGTCATCGAGAAGCTTTCCGGCTGGCCCAATGAATGGTCGTCCGGTGATGTCCTCCATGTCCCCTGGCTGTTCACCGATGATCATGATATCCGCATCCTCGGGGCCTTCGCCAAATACCGGTTGAGTAGCGTTTTCGCAGATTCCACAAGCTTGGCAGGTGCTTCCAAAATCGACAATTTCTTTCAACGAAAGGGAATCCGCCTGAGCTAAAACTTCGATAGGGTCGCGGTTTTCGTGCGTTTCAAAAATGGGCACACCAGCAGGAATTTTCTCACGGACATGCGCGCGGCTTTCATTGACTCCGGCATCGATCATGTCGGTCATGCGAAGCGACGCCTTCTTTGTCAGCTCAGCGATTAACGAGGCTTCTGGAAGATTTTTCCAATATTTGACGGGCATCTCCGCGCGCATCGCATTCAATTTGAGCCGCGCGGGATTAAAAATATGGGAGTAATAACTTCGCCAATAATTATCCAGCGCGTCTTCGGTTTGCGGCGCTTCATGTTTGGAAATTCCGGGTGTGAAACTCAAGTTCTTGCCGTCCCAGTGTGCGCAGCAATCCGGCGTCAGAATCGACCAGTCCATGCTGGTGAATCGGTTTTTGAAAAACGGCGCGGTGAGTTCGACGATGAAATTGTCCGGCTCGAACCAGGCGACAAATTGTTCGCGATCATTTTCGGGATTGATCCCTGTTTTACGAAACCGAACGAAGGCTGTCATCTTGTGGCGATCGCGCCGGATTTCTTTTGCCATTGCGTAGACGCGTCGCACATCGTTGTCCGTTTCCAGATTTAAAAGATGGCGCTCGTCGTTAATTGCAATCCGCCAGGCGATTCGATAAAGCAGTGACCAACGATCCTGATCAACATGGCATGCGACCCATTTTGCCAGATCGACGAAATCTCGCGGCAACCGAACTTCACGAGGCTCGCCGACTAAAATTGGGACGGTTTCCATTGCGGAAAAAAGTCCCCCTTCAGCCGTTCCGTCGTCCCAAAAGACATCGTCGGGCGAGGTTGCCAGTTGCAGCTGTGAACGAGCGGCATCACGCCAGCTTTGGAAATTTCGTTCGATGGTGATGGTCTGCATTTTCTAAAGTTACGAACCAACAGGGTACGTTCGTCGAACCAATAGGGTTGTTTCGTTTTGGCATTTCGAACGAACAGGGTTGGTTCATCGAACGTGCCCTGTTGCTTCGTAAAGTTCAGAGTTGACCGGTGACGGCGCAGATTTTTGCGAGACGATCGGTCACCGGTGGTAAGAAGAGTTCGAGTTGCTCAGGCTTCGCGGGCGTGATCATTCGGGCGCGAAGTTGATCTGAATCAAGACCGTGCCGAGTTGGGGTGTGATCGGAAGTGATGATGAAGGGGAGAACTTTTTTCAGCGACACGCGCAGCTTTTGTAGATCGACGAGACGAATCCCAGTGTAGCGGCGAATGTTGAGCAGTCGACCCACGGTGCGAGTACCGAGGCCGGGAACGCGGACGAGCCATTCTTTGGACGCGCGGTTCAGATCGATGGGAAATGCGTGCCGATTTCTAAGTGCCCATCCAAGTTTAGGGTCGGCCTCGAGATCGAGATCCGGTGCATGATGAGGCACGATTTCATCAACGGAATAGCCGTAAAATCGAAGCAACCAATCGGCTTGGTAAAGTCGGTGTTCGCGAACGAGGGGCGGGGCTTTAAGCGGTAAAATCGGTGAAGCATCGGGAATGGGACTGAAGGCAGAATAGTAAACACGGCGAAGTTGGTAAGAGGAGTAGAGCCGGTTGGATTGTTGGAGAATGGCTTGGTCGTTGGAATCATCCGCCCCGATGATCATCTGGGTGCTTTGGCCAGCGGGTGAGTAGGGCCGCAATTTTTGGGGAAGCTGCTTTGCTGGCACTGGCGGGGCGTGTTGTTTCGATTTCGTTTTGCGCCGATCTTTGTCCTCTTCGATTTTGTAGCGAATCCCGCCCATGGCCTGCTGGGTACGCTCGATGTTTTTTTCGGGCGCGAGTTTATCCAACGCCTCTTGGTTTGGCAGCTCGACGTTGATGGAAATCCGGTCGGCGTAGCGTCCGGCTTGTTCGATAATTTCCTGACTGGCTTCGGGAATGGTTTTGAGATGGATGTAGCCGCGAAAGTCGTGATCTTCGCGGAGCTTTCGAGCAACTTCGACAACGCGCTCCATCGTGAAATCAGGATCGCGAATGATACCGGAGCTGAGAAAAAGCCCTTCAATGTAATTGCGTTTGTAAAATTCGAGCGTCAGCGAAACGACTTCATCGACGGTGAATCGCGCACGCTGGCTGTCGCTGGATCGACGATTGATGCAGTAGTGGCAATCGTAGATACAGGCGTTCGTCATCAGGATTTTGAGAAGTGAAACGCAGCGGCCATCTGGAGTGTAGCTGTGGCAGATTCCCGCACCGCCCGAAGAACCGAGGCCTGTGCTGGGAGCATTGCTGGAATCGCGCTTGGTCGTTCCGCTGCTGGCGCAGGACGCATCGTATTTGGCTGCGTCGGCGAGAATTTCGAGTTTCTTTTGAAGATCCATTTGAGAGAGAGGGAAGTTCCTTGAACTGTAATAAAGAACATCATTCAAATGAACACTAAGATATCGCTTTAGCAATAGGATCTGATGGTGGGTGGCGGAAACGTGTTAGCGATTCTGGCCTTTTTTGTGGGCAATGTTCCTCCCAGCGGGAGTATTGTTTGTGAATGATGAACCTTTCCGACAATAGCGATTCTGAGGAGCGCTTTGTACAGCTGTTTGCGCGAAATGAGCGCCAGTTGCGGATTTTTGTGCGTTCGATGGGGCTGGACTGGACGGCGGTGGATGATGTGATTCAAACGGTGAGTTTGGTGATGTGGCGGAAGTGGGATGAGTTTGAGGTAGGAGAGGATCCGGAGGTGGATTTTTTGAAATGGGGAAGGGTGATTGCACGTTTTGAGGTGCTGAAATTTCGCCGGAAAATGGCGAGGGATCGTCATGTGTTTGATGAGGATTTGATGAAAAAACTCGCGGAAGCCACGGAGGCGAGCGATGCAAATGGAAATGATCATTATCGAGAGGCGCTTGCGGAATGCCTGAAGAAGTTGCCAGAAAAATCGAATGCGATGATCAGCGCGGCGTATCAAGGGGACCGGACGATTCGGGAGTTGGCGGGTGATATCGGAAAATCGGCGACGGCTTTGTATAAGGTGTTGGATCGAATTCGAAAGTCTCTGCAAAGCTGCATCGAAGCGCGGATCTCGGCGACTGAAGGGAGGGGCGCATGAAGGATGACGACAGCGATCTGCAGGATCTAATTTTGGGTCATCTGGATGGGCGTTTGAGCGATACTGAGTTTTCGGAACTGCAGGAACGTCTCGATTCTGATGAGTCCGCGCGACTTAAATATGCTTCACTGGCGCGGCTTGATACAGAGCTGCGGGATGGTGGGTTTGAGGAAGAAAAGGTGATTTATTTTTCAGAAAAACAATCGGCTGGAGTTGTGAAATCCCCTGCACTTTGGGTTTTGGCGGCGGCGATTGTCGCGTTAGCGGCCTGGGTGGGAATTCTTTTGAATGATGGCGGAGATGAGGCGTTTTCTCAGGCTCCGATGAATGGGGTCGCGGTGATTTCGGCGGAGGCGCAGGCGATTTGGGTTACTGATAAAAATCGGAATTTGCGGCAGGGGGTGGCGCTTGAGCCGGGGCGGTTGGTTTTGAATTCGGGACTTGCGCAGATTGATTTTTATGGCGGGGCGTCGATCAGTTTATCGGGACCTGCAGAGTTGGAATTGGTCAGTCGGGATGCGGCGGTTTTGCATCGGGGGCGAATCAAAGCAGATGTCCCTCCGGCGGCGCGGGGGTTTGAAATCAGGGTGGGTGAGGTCGTGATTGAGGATTTGGGAACGAGTTTTGGGTTGGCGGCGGATCCGGAAAGTGGGGCGGCTGATTTGGTCGTTTTTGATGGTGAAGTCAGGACGTTGGCGGGCGAGGAAACGCCGAAGTCCTATTTTGGAGGGGATTCAGTTCACCTCAACAATGGCAAGTCGAGCCCTCAGGCGATGGATGCGGCTGGAGAGTTCCCGGGGATCGCAGATGTGATGGCCGGTGCGGGGGATCGGGATGTTTCTCGATACGCGCGGTGGAAGGAAGCGAGTTTGAAGCGGCGATTGGATGAGCGTTTGATTGCGTATTACGACTTCGAGGACCTGACGAACTTGTCGCGTCGGTTGCCGAATCGAGCCGCGAATGAAGGTGGGGCGGATTTGGATGGTGGGATTGTTGGTGCGCGAGTTGCGGACGGACGTTGGCCTCAGAAAACGGGGTTGGATTTTCGGTTGGAGGGTGATCGGGTCCGTTTTCAAATTCCGGGTGCGTTTGATAACTTGTCGATTTACGCGTGGGTTCGGATCGATGCATTGGATCGTCAAATGAATTCGCTTTTCCTAACGGACTATTACGACCCGCAGGAATTTCATTGGCAGTTATCTGATTTGGGAAGATTGCATTTTGCGAGCAGTCCGAAGGGTGTCGAAGATCTTAAGCTTCACAATCGGCGGTTTTATTCAGACGTTTTTTGGACGCCTGAAATGAGTGGTCAGTGGTTTTTACTCGCGACTACGGTTGACCTTGAAAAGCAAAAAGTGATTCACTTCATCAACGGCGAAGCGGTGGGTTGCAGTGGCGGAACAAACATGGAGAAGCCGCTCAGGAAATTCCGGATTGGCGGAGCTGATTTGGGGAACTGGACGGAACCGATTTGGCCGAAGGGGCAATTGCGAACTCTGAATGGGCGGATTGATGAATTCGCACTTTTTGATGCGGTGCTGTCTCCAGAGGAGATTCGTGCGATTTACGAAATTGGGAAACCTGATTAATTTTGAAAGCAATTTTTGATATGAGATGTTTTGGATTTTTGGCGGCAGTGTTCGTCACTACGACTGGGTTTTCGATCGATGATGCGACGGAAGGTGAGAAGCTTTATGCACTGAAATTGAAGCCGCTTTTTGCTGAGAAATGCAATGCGTGCCATGGTGACGAGCCCGAAAAGATCAAAGGCGAGTTCGATATGCGTTCTCGTGAAGCGATACTGAAAGGCGGGGAGACGTTTGGCGATGAGGTCTTGATCGATGGGAAGGGCGAGAAGAGTTTTCTTTATATTTTGGC
>CALAHF010000168.1 GCA_937891465.1 uncultured Verrucomicrobiales bacterium
TCGTCGGTCCGAAGGAACCACTCGCCATGCCCTCCGGCTTCTTCGCCGGCCCTGCATAATACACGGGATAGTCCTTGATGTAATCTGGCAATTCCTTCCCGTCTTCGATCATTTCGCACAACTTGGCATGCGCAATATCACGCGCAACAATGATTGTTCCGGTCAGTTCCAACGCCGTTGTTACTGGATATTTTGAAAGCGTTTTCAAGGTGCTTTCCATCCCTTCATTCAAATTCACTTTCACTCCGTGGAATTTGTGATCCTTCCATTTTTCCGGAATATACTGGCCGGGGTCCGTTTCCAACTGTTCGAGAAAAATTCCATCACACGTAATCTTTGCCTTCGCCTGACGGTCCGCAGAACAGCTCACCGCCAACCCTACCGGTAAACTCGCGCCGTGACGTGGCAATCGAATCACCCGGGTTTCGAGCGCAAAATACTTTCCGCCAAACTGGGCACCAATCCCGATTTCACGAGCTTTTTTCAAAAGAATCGCCTCCATCTCGACATCGCGAAATGCCTGGGCATTTTTATTTCCTTCGGTTGGTAATTCATCGTAATAACGCGTCGTCGCCAACTTCACTGTCTTCATGGTTGCTTCCGCGCTGGTTCCACCCACAACGAAAGCCAAGTGATAAGGAGGACAAGCCGACGTCCCGAGCGTCCGCATTTTTTCAACCGCCCATTCCACAAATCGCTCTTTGGTTAGCAGCGCTTTAGTTTCCTGATACAAAAATGATTTGTTCGCTGAACCACCACCCTTGGTAATAAACAAAAATTCATACTCATCACCATCAGTCGCCAGCAAATCCAACTGACACGGCAAGTTGTCCCGCGTGTTTTTTTCGTCAAAAAAGTTAAGCGGTGCCATCTGAGAATAGCGTAAATTCTCTTCCTGATAGGTTTTCCAAATCCCCGCAGAAATCGCTTTTTCATCACCGCCGCCCGTCCAGACTTGCTGGCCTTTTTTTCCCTGAACAATCGCTGTGCCCGTATCCTGACACATAGGTAAAATTCCCCGCGCCGCAATTTCTGCATTCCGCAGCAATGTCAAAGCAACCATCCGGTCATTGTCAGTCGCTCCTTCTTCGTCATCCAAAATTTCAGCTACCTGTTGTAGATGGCTCGGACGGAGCATAAACGAAATGTCACGGACTGCTTCATTCGCCAACAGCGTGAGCCCTTCCGGATCGACTTTCAAAATCTCTTTGCCATCAAACTCCACCACCTCAACAAAGTCCTTCGTCACCAGACGGTAATTCGTCTTGTCGGGGCCGAGAGGGAAAGGTTTTTGATAGGAAAAATCGCTCATTCAGCACCGTCCCTAAAAAGGCGAAACTCTCAACCGGCTTTTTCAGGTCTTTCCGAGTCAATAGGGTCTATTCTAGAATAGTAAATTTCGCCCCGGCAACTACTTCAGCTTTTTCATCGCAATTTCTGAAACGGCCTGATCTGCAGCTTTTGCCGCATCTTCGGGTCCTGTATTTGAAACTGCGATCGCCGCGAATTTACGATTCGGAGCCATCCAAATCACACAATAGTTCATCGTATTGGATCCGTTGTGCATCAACGCGGGGCCTTGGGCCCAGCCACGTTCCAAAATATTCCAACCGCAAGCATAGTTGCCATCATTTTCTTCGGCGATCGATTGTAAAAAGGTAAACGTCTCGGGCTCTTTCAGAACAGGCCCGATTTCATGGGTCGCGTGCATTCTCACGTATTTCGCCAAATCCCCCAGTGAGACATGAACGGTTCCAGCCGGCCCCAAAACGTCCGGATTGTCGTCTTTAGGCCCCGGCTCCTGAGGTTTTGTCGGTGAATGATGCCCCCACGGCTGATCTTCTTTTCCCTTGCCCGCCGCGCCACCAAACCCGGCCGAATTCATCTCAAGCGGCTTGAAAATTCGCTCTTTCATCAATGCTTCCCACGATTTCCCACCCACTGTTGCAAGCATCGCTCCCGCCACGACGAATCCCGAATTTGAATACGCGTATTTCGTCCCCGGCTGAAAATCTAACGCTTCATTCAACATCGATTCAACATAGTCAAGACGACGTTTTTCAAGGTCCGGCTTCAAATTTGTCTCCCACGCGTTCGACCAAGTTTTCGAAGGAGCCGATCCTGGAATCCCACTGCGATTTGAAACCAGCATGTAAAGCGTGATCCCTTTTCCCTCGTCCGGAATCTTGATGTCCAATCCCAAAATTTCATCAACCGTGGTTTCCCA
>CALAHF010000169.1 GCA_937891465.1 uncultured Verrucomicrobiales bacterium
GTTCAAGTCGGAATACCGCGTCGATAAAATATTTTTCCAACAGCCTCAATAGGGTCTGTTCGATGAACAACTCCTATTGCTTCGTAAAATCAAAATCACGCGATCAGCTCAGGAATAACACTCCCTCCAAACTGCGAGAGCTGTTTATGACGACCGGCGTGATAAAAACTCAGCTTGTTGTCATCCAGCCCTAACAGATTCAAAATCGTCACATGAACATCACGGATGTGATGCACGCAATCGACCGCTTCACCTCCGATTTCGTCTGTTGCTCCGATCGTGTGCCCCGCTTTTGTTCCGCCACCAGCGAACCACACGGTCATCGCTTTGGCGTTGTGATCGCGACCGTAACTTTGACCACCTCCACGCAATCCGTTATCCGGCGTGCGGCCAAATTCACCACACCAAACGACGAGCGTTTCGTCGAGTAAGCCGCGTTCTTTCAAGTCATTCAAAAGCGCTGCGATTGGTTTATCGACAGATTGAATGAGCGAACCGTGAGCGCGCTCAATGTAATCGTGGCTGTCCCAGTTTCCGGCGTAGGCCTGAACAAATCGCACCCCTTTTTCGACGAGACGACGAGCGAGTAAACACTTCCGGCCGAATGAATCAGTCTTCGCATTTCCAATTCCGTAAGATTCGAGCGTCGATTCTTTTTCGCCATCGATATCAATCACACCCGGCACTTCAGTTTGCATTCTGAAAGCCAACTCGTAGCTGGACATGCGCGCTTCGAGTTCACTTCGACCGGGGCGATTGCTCAGATGTTTTTTATTCAGCTTGCTCAGCAGATCAAGATTCGCACGCTGCGTTTCAGCAGTCACACCCCTCGGTGGGTTCAGATTGAGGATTGGGCTGCCCGTCGGACGCAGTGGCGTTCCTTGAAAATCAGCAGGCAGATAGCCATTCGACCAATTCCCTGCGCCACCTTGCGGGTAGCTGTTTCGAGGAAGGACAACAAAACCGGGAAGGTTTTCATTTTCAGTCCCAAGGCCATACGTCACCCACGACCCAATCGCTGGATCACCGCCGAATCGATTGCCTGTATTCACATGAAAGCACGCCGTCGGGTGATTCACGGACTCAACCTGCGCCCCCCGATAAAAGCACATGTCGTCCGCCATTTTTTGCAGATTAACCCACTCAGCGCTCATGTCAGCGCCGCTCTTCCCGGCTTTGATAAAATCGAACGGCGACTTCACAAAATACCGGTCGCCCGATGACATCGCACTTTCCATGTCTCCGCCACGCGTGAATTTTTGTAAATGACGTTTCGTCAGTTCCGGCTTTGGATCAAACGTGTCGATGTGAGACGGTCCACCTTCCATGAAAAGGAAAATGCAGTTTTTGGCTTTGGCCGGGTGGTGAGCAATTTTTGAATCCGCCCCCTGAAGCAACGAACTGAAAGCGACGGAACCGAGGCCCGCCCCCATGCCGAAAAGGGCTTCACGACGAGAGAGGCTTGCGACGTTATGATCCATTCCAAATTTTGAATTCTTCATTCTATTTCTTCTCATTCAGCAATTCGAGCATCCCCTTCCCCAACGCTTCACCCACAAGCATGTAGGTTTCAGCGTTCTGATTGTAGTGAAAGCCCTGATTCTTTGGCGAAACGGATTCGTCCTTCCAAAAATCACGGATATCGACGGTTTTCACATTGCCTTTGAATTCGGGGTATTTTTCTTTTTCACCGCTCACCGCGAGCTGCGCATTAGCCACTTTCAGTGTGGGCCCTTCCATTTCATGACCGCCAAATCCGATCGTGGCGACGGCGAACGGAGCGTCGGGCACCTCAAATTCGTTGCGCAGGGTCTTGATCAAATGCACGAGATTTTGCTCATACCGATCAGCCGTGACATCACTCCCCGTATCCTTGTGACCTTGCCACCAAACGAATCCGGCAATCTCAAACCCCCGCCCTTTCCACTGAGGAAATTCGGTGTCGAAATTTTCAAGAACTTCATGCGCCGCTCCGAAGCAATCGTCATACTGCTTGCCAGCATACCAGTTGATTGGTTTCGGTTCAGTTCCCTTATCCCACGAGCCGGGGGATTCCTTGTAACCGGCATAGATTTTTCCTTCATGTTCAAATTGTTTGCTGCCCGGCGGAAGAAAGTCCCATGCCAATGAGCGATTCCCCTGAGAGGCTTTTAGAAGCAGGACCGGCTCGTCGTGGTGATTCCCGACGATGTGTCCGAAGCCGAGTTCGGGACCGATGTTATTGCTTCCAGCTCCACAGCCGACACTCAGCCATTTGTTTCCGGTAGCGGTTACGACACCTTTGTACCAGACGTCGTCGCGCGAAGTCCAATTGCCTTTGTCATCTGCAAGAAAAAGAAATTTCCCATTCTCCTTCACCACCGTTGAAAGTGTCCCGGGAATGTCCATGCGAGCGATCCAGCCCAGTCCGCCAGCGTTCTTCGTTAGATAAGTGATCTTAAACGGAACCTTTTTACCAGCGGTGAGTTTGAGCGGCGTAAAAACAGACTCGCCCCCCACTTCGCGTCGATGGACTTCCTTCCCATCAACTTCCATGATGTTCTGAGTCGACCCTCCATAACCCGGTCGGAGTTCAAAAACACCAGTCTGCTTTGGCAGGATGAATCCACGAACAATCTGCGCTCCGCCACCGGGATAGGCCGTTGGCTTTACTCCGCCAAAGCTCTCAAGTTTTACGGTCTTAATTGGTTCCAGCTTGTCGTAGTCAGCTTTGAGATCGTAATCGCCTTCGTAGACCGACACGACAGGCTCAAGAAATTCCTTACCCCAACGGCTACCTCCGCCGGTCACTTGGCCGATGCCGACCATGTTGGATTGACCAGAGAGGATGTAAACCTTTACTGGTTTGTTCGACTCATCAGCTCCTACCGAAACAACCGATAGCAGCAGTGAGAAGACGAGAAAATTATTTAGGAATTTCATAAAAAACTGAATTTCTCAATCCAGATAAGCGAACTCGTTTAGATTAAAAATCACCAGGCAAACTTGCGCCAGCCCCCGTGTTCTAGCGTCGACGTCACCTGGCTGGAGATCTGGTTGGTAATTTTCGTAAGCCGGCATGTGTTCGATAAAATCATACGGCTCGCCGGTTTTCTCGGCCATCACAGTCCGTTTTATTTTGTCTGGAAAATTCTTCGGCTCGTAGGTTTTACCTGTTTCCGCAGCGGTCGATTTCTTCCAATGCTCGAGACAAGCGGCCAACTCTTCGGTGTTCGGCTCACGTCCCAGCGAAAACTGAAACGCCCGAGCGATCGTAAATTTGTCGCCGCCTTCGTGTTCTTCTTTGAGCAACCGGTCGGAAAATGCGATGGCGCGTTCCAAAACTTCCTCGGAGTTAAATAACGTCAATGCTTGCGGAGCGACGGTCGACGTTTCCCGCAACTCGCAGGAATTATCCGGTCCCGGTTGATTGAACGTCTCATAAAACGGATCGCGAAGACCACGCGTTTTTTCTGCGTAGATACTGCGCCGATTGCGTTGCTTCGGAAGTGGATCAGGCTCGTATACGGAAGCTGTGCCACCCATGATTTGACGAGGCTGCATCGCAACTTCCATGTTCACATCCGGCCGCGCGGGGATTCCGCCAATCTGCGAATTCAATTCGCCACTCGCCGCGAGCATCGAATCGCGCAGCTCTTCAGCCGTCAATCGACGTGGCAAAAACGTTGCATAGAAATCAAGCTTCGGATCGCGCTCGGCTTGCACTTTCGGCTCCGGATGCCGCGAACTTCGTTGATACGCATCAGAGGAAACGATCAGCTCGTTCAGTTTTTTCACCGACCAACCGTTTTTCATAAACCAATTCGCGAGGTAATCGAGTAACTCAGGATGAGTCGGCAGCGCACCAGTACCGCCAAAATTGTTCGGATTCCCCGCGAGACCTTTTCCAAAATGCCACGCCCACATTCGATTCACCATCACGCGAGCAGTCAGCGGATTTTTCTCATTCACAATCCACTCCGCCAACGCGAGACGGCGTTTCCCTTTTCCGCTGGGAAATTGATCCACCTCCATTTTTCCAAGGGTCTCCGCTGCGCTCAACGCCCCGGGCGTTACCGGGTCGCCGTAGGAATACGCATCGCCCCCATCAAGGATTGCATCCTTTTCCATCGTTCCTTTATTCCAGCCACCGCCTTTCCGCATCAACATCCGGCCACTCACCGATTTCTGCTCGACGGTATTTCCTGTGAAAACCGAAAACGCAATCGGCTTAGTCTTGTCGAATTCCCATGCGTGGCGTGAAATGTTTTTCCCAATGCGTGCATTCGACGCTTCATCACCCGGGTCCAGCCCGTTTTCACCGACCTTCGCGTCGCCATTTTCCGCCTTCTTCAGCGTCGCCATTTTTTTGCTCAGCTCTTTCTTTTGCTGATTGTAAAATTGGTTCTTCGCCTTCACCCACTGATTAGAATTCATAAACCCGGTTTTGTTTTCCATCGGCAAAAAAGGCACGTCGCGATCCGCAAACTGAGTCGTCGTGAACACCGCCATCATGCTGTAATAATCGCGGGTCGGTATCGGATCGAACTTGTGATCGTGACACTTCGCGCATTGCATGGCGTGAGCGAGAAACGCCTGCCCCACTGAATCCGTCACGTCATCCAGCCACTGCTGACGAGTCTCGCGAAACACACTCATTCCCGTCTGCTCCCAGGGCCCCATTCGAAGAAAACCCGTCGCGATTAAATTTTCCGGGTCGTTTGGATCAATTTCATCACCCGCAATTTGCTCACGGACAAATTCATCATACGGCTTGTCATCATTGAATGCTCGCGCCACATAGTCCCGATATCGCCACGCATTTGGACGCGAGTAGTCATTTGCAAACCCCGCCGAATCCGCATAACGCGCCACGTCCAGCCACTGCCGCCCGAAGTGCTCGCCGTAGTGTTTCGACGCCATCAGCTTCTTTGAGAAATTCGCCACCGCCGTCTTCGAATCTTTCGCATAGGCCGCCTCAAAATTAATCACGTCACGTGGCAGCGGTGCCAACCCAGTTAGCCCAAAACTCAACCGGCGCGTCAATTCACGAGCCGATGCCGCTGGCGCAGGTGCCAGATCAGCAGCAATTAATCCCTCCCCAATAAAGTGATCCACCGGATTCGCACCCTTCGGCACTTTCGGTTTTTGAAGCGGCTTATAGGCCCACAATTTAGGTTCTTCATAACGCCGGTTGGCCCAATCCTCAGATAACGCTTTCGAAGTCGTAACCCGCAACCCCTCCGCATATTTCTCTTCGATTTCTGCCACCCGTGCCTCATCCGGCCAAGGCGCACCTTCATTGATCCAATCCCGAATCCACCACGCCTCCTCCTCACTCAACGCCTCCGATTCTTTCGGCGGCATTTCATAATCTTCCTCCGTCCGTGTCGCCAAAATATAAAGAAAACTCTTCTCGCCCTTCCCATCGATCAAGACCTCATCGC
>CALAHF010000170.1 GCA_937891465.1 uncultured Verrucomicrobiales bacterium
CAAAAATTCCCGTTCATTCCCGCCAAATTCTTTTCAATTCCCGTCAAAGGAAACTCGAGAAAAGAGAACGAGAATTTGAATGAATTATTTGGAATTGGCGGGAATTGTTGGTCACGTGCAATTCACGCTACTGCAACGGGCCTGGCATCGGTTTCGTTCCCCAGCCATGTCATGTATTCGTCGCGGACATCGTAGAGCTCAGCCACCTTTTCCACGGTCGAAAACCGGACGCGTAGTTTTTTCCCCAACCGGAGACCTCGGGAGTAGGCCATGAGACGCGAACGCATCGCCTGCATCGCGAATTTTTCTTTGGGAAATTTCCCCCAATCGACAAGCATCTGCGCATGGCGAAAAATGAGATCCCAGCGCTCTTCAACCGTCACTTCGGGAAGATGAGTGCCGGTTTCGAGATAGTGCTTCGCTTCTTTAAAAACCCACGGGTGCTGCATCGCGGCGCGACCGATCATCACTCCGCTGACAGCGGTGTTTTTCTTGCGATTCTCGACGTCTTCGCCGGTGGAAATATCGCCGTTACCAATCACGGGAATCGAAACCGTCTGGGCGCACTCGTCGATCACATCCCAATCGGCCTCGCCTGAATAGCCCTGAGCACGGGTCCTGCCGTGGATCGAAATAGCCTGCATCCCAACGTCTTCGAGCAATTTGCAGACATACGGCGCATTGATTGAGTCGGAATCCCAACCAATCCGGATCTTCGCGGTTACAGGCACCTGATCGTGAATGCCTTTGGCAATTTTTTCCGCCACATCAGCGAGCACGGGGCAGTCTTTCAACAGGGACGACCCGCCGTTTTTTGAAACCACCTTCTTCACCGGACAGCCGAAATTGATATCGATAAAATCGGGATGCTCGCGATCGATCACCCGCCGCGCTGCTTCCGCCATGCGTTCGCCATCCGCTCCGAAAAGCTGGACGCCAACAGGGCGCTGGCCTTCGTCGAACTCGGTGTATTTCCGGGTGCGTTCATCGGCTTGGATAATTCCTTCAGCCGAGACAAACTCCGTCACCATCACATCGGCCCCAAGTTCTTTGCAGAGCCGACGAAACACCAAGTCAGTAACTCCCGCCATCGGCGCGAGGTAGAGTGGGAATTTGTCGTTTTGGAACCAGGGGAGCATTTGTTGGGGGAAATTGGGATGAGAGTATATCGGATGGGACTTTTTTCAAATGGGGTAGTGGAAGGAGTCAGGAGTCAGGAGTCAGGA
>CALAHF010000171.1 GCA_937891465.1 uncultured Verrucomicrobiales bacterium
CCTGCCCCTGCGACGAAAACTGCTGTCAGCGGAGTGTTGCTACAAGATCAATCGTTCGGAGTTCTCGTCGGAAACGGCATTGTGAAAATCCCGACAATAAACGCAGTCAAAGGCTCTTTCGAAACCGGTGGCATCGAGCTTGGAAACGTCATTATTCCGTAGTGCGAACCTGCCGAATAAAAACGGTCTCACGAAGCCACCGCAAAAAAAGCAAGGCATTCGCCTAACTGAACCTCTCTAATTCGCGGCGAGGTTTTCAGTAAAGTTCAACGACTGAATCCTGACACGATTTGGTAAGGTATGTTCGTTGACTCAACCCTGTTGATTCGTAAAGGTCAGGCATGGCTGCCGAACTCAACTTGCTCGACTCGGGCGACGAATCGATTTACACCCTGAAGACAACTGCACCTGGACCCGAAGGTACGTTGCCGTTTACCGAGGAGCAGCTCAAAACGCAACCAAGCGGCAACCTGTTTGGCTGGACACAAAATGTCGGCATGGGCTGGTCTCCAAACAAAGTGACGGGTGGCGATTATCTAATCTTGTCGACTCAAGGCGGAATTCGAAAAGAGGACGGAACTCCAGTTGCACTGGGATATCACACCGGGCATTTTGAAGTTGGCTTGCTGATGGAGCAAGCGGCCAATGCAATTTCGGAACTCGGCGGTGTGCCGTTTGCGGGATTCGTTTCTGATCCCTGCGATGGCCGAACCCAAGGCACCGACGGGATGATGGATTCCCTGCCCTACCGGAATGACGCCGCGATTGTTTTGCGTCGGCTGATACGCTCGCTGCCGACCCGAAAAGGTGTTGTCGGCGTGGCAACGTGCGACAAAGGATTGCCTGCAATGTTGCTGGGACTTGCAGGAATGCCAGACTTGCCGACGATTCTAGTTCCGGGCGGCGTGACACTTCTGAGCGAAGACACCGACGAAGATTTGGGCCGGATTCAAACCATTGGTGCTCGTGTGTCGCAGGGTGAAATTTCGGTCGACTACGCATCGCACAGCGGTTGCAAGGCCTGCGGTTCAGCGGGCGGTGGCTGCCAGTTTTTGGGAACGGCAGCTACGAGTCAAGTCGTAGCAGAAGCCCTCGGCATGACCTTGCCACACGGAGCATTGAGCCCATCCGGCGCGGAGATTTGGAAAGATCTCGCACGTCGTTCCGGACAAGCTGTCGTTGCCATGGAGAGGGCGGGAATC
This sequence comes from uncultured Verrucomicrobiales bacterium, assembly GCA_937891465.1. Classification (GTDB taxonomy): domain Bacteria; phylum Verrucomicrobiota; class Verrucomicrobiia; order Verrucomicrobiales; family DEV007; genus JABDJT01. Next base: position 1,203 of record CALAHF010000171.1, read on the forward strand.
ACGACGAAAGACATTTTGACTGACAAAGCGATCGAAAACGCCATGACCGTTCATGCGGCGTTTGGCGGGTCGACCAATTTGATTTTGCACATTCCGGCGATCGCTCATCAAATGGGATTGCGCCGCCCTGACGTGAATGATTGGCGGCGAGTTAATTCGACGATTCCACGGATCGTCGACGCCCTTCCAAACGGCCCCAATCATTTCGCAACCGTTCAGGTTTTCATGGCTGGCGGCGTTCCTGAAGTCATGTTGCATTTGCGTGACGCGGGATTGCTGCACCTCGATGCGATGACCGTTTCCGGAAAAACAGTCGGCGAAAATTTGGAGTGGTGGGAGAAGTCCGGGCGCCGCATGCGTTTGAAAGAAAAGCTCGCTCAACTTGATGCGATCGATCCTGAATCAGTCATCATGTCGCCGGAAAACGCGAAAAAAGCAGGTCTAACTTCCACCGTTACTTTCCCGGAAGGCAACATCGCGCCCGAAGGATCGCTCATCAAATCGACCGCGATTGACCCGTCAAAAGTTGACGAGGATGGCATTTATTTTCACGAAGGCCCCGCTCGGGTTTTTGGTTCGGAGCCAGAAGCCATCGCGGCGGTGAAATCTCAAGGCGACGACAAAATCAAAAAAGGTGACGTCATGGTTCTAATCGGAAACGGCCCGATGGGTTGCGGCATGCCCGAGACCGCCCAGCTCACCATCGCGCTGAAACATTTATCATGGGGCAAAGAGGTCGCGTTGATCACTGACGGCCGTTTCTCCGGCGTCTCGACGGGAGCCTGCATCGGCCATATTTCCCCTGAAGGATTGGCAGGTGGACCGATCGGGAAAATTGCCGACGGCGACACGATCCGCATTCGAATCGATTGCCGCAAGATGATCGGATCAGTCGACTACATCGGCGATGACGATTTAGAAAGTCGCTCGCCAAACGCATGCCTGCGACAGCTCGAAGGCGTCCCCGACGACACCCGTCTCTGGGCCGCATTGCAAAATGCCAGCGGCGGCCCATGGGGAGGTTGCGTTTATGATGTCGATGCGATTATTGCGAAGCTGAATTCGTGAAATCGAAGTTCTAAAAATCACCATTTTATCCCCGTAGGTCCTCGGAGGGGACAAAGCCATTAGCCGGAGGTTGAGCGAAGCGACACCTCCGGAAAACAGCATTACGGTTTCAGCATCCCGAGGGGATGCCAGCCGCCCCGGTGTAACCAGACCGCAAATCAACTCACCGATTTCCACCTATTTGAACCTCCATTAACACCTCATTTTCTCCACGAAAAACAGGGAGCCAACAATCGATCCCGAGTGGATGACACGCCTGCACGAATATTTAGGCGGAGCAGTTAATGGACTGGACGGAATCACCCAAGGCGCTGGCGGAGTCGCTGATCACGTTCACTTATTGGTCGGACTCAAATCGACTCATTGTCTCGCTGATTTCATGAGGGAACTCAAAAAAGCGTCTTCGGTTTGGGTTCGCGATGAAGTTGGGAAAAAAGAATTCGTGTGGCAAGAAGGATACGCCGCTTTCACTGTAAGCGCGTCAGCGACGGGATTCGGTGAAATACTATATCGCAAGCCAGCACCAACATTATCTCAAGCAGACTTTTCGTGAAGAATTCGAGACCTTTCTTCAAAAATCCGGCGTGGAATATGATCCAAAATACTTGGCGTAAAAACGGTGGCTGGCATCCCTCTGGGATGCATAATACATGAAACCGTCTCCGGTGGTGTCGCTGCGCTCAACCACCGGCTAATGGCTGAATCCCCTACCGAGGATTTCTTCTGGAAACACTTTCGATGGAACGAACACAATCAACCAACAGTCACATGCGCCGCACCAACACCCGTCGAGCCTGCAAGTTGTTTTTGATTAAGTAAACACAATGTGAAGGAGGCATAGGATTGGACACGCCTCATACCAATATTGGCGAAGCTGAATGGGTGAGGATTACTTGGCTTTCTCCAAAACAACATCAAGCTGGGCGGTCATTTTTTTGACCACCTCTGGATTCTCAGCCGCGACATTCACCGTTTCGACAGAGTCGGCTTTGTGATCAAAAAGCTCCACAAAAACAGGCTCGGCTTTCGGGTCACGATAGTCACGCCAAACAATCAGGCGATGATCATCGCTCCGCACGGAATAACCCATCAGATGATTTTCAAACAAATCGCGATCCCACTTATCCCCCTGTTGTTTGATCACTCGGCCTTCAACTTCTTCGATGAGAGGTCCGAAAAATGTCTCGCGCATCTCTGGTGACAGCGGATTTGCTGCCCACTCCCGTAGCGCAGGGCTGGGGAATTGACTTATGGCGACGTCCTTAAATTTTTGATCTGGATTGTCCAAGAGCTTCGCGAAACTTTCTCCTGCGATGTGTCCAGGCTTCTCGATGCCAGCCAGTTCGCAAAGCGTTGGATAAATATCAAGCAACTCAACCAGCGCTTCGCTGCCTTTTCCGCGAGCTTTCATCTCCGGCGCTGAAACGATCAACGGAACACGCGTCGCGATTTCATAATTGGTCGCCTTCCCCCAAATCCCCATGTCACCGAGGTGCCAGCCGTGATCGCCCCACACGATGATGATCGTGTTGTCGGCGACTCCGGCCTCTTCGAGCGAAGTGACCATCTTTCCGATCAGCGCATCGACATAACTGACGCTGGCGTAGTAGGCATGCAAAAGCGTTCGCGACAGATCATCTCCCATTGGTCCGATTTTGGGAATATTCGCGCGGACCCGCAATTCGAACGACGGATGAAGTCCAATTTCGGCACCGCCCTTCGGACCCGTCACTTGCGGAGCGAGTTCGATTTTCTCACGATCATAAAGATCCCAATATTTCTTGGGAGCCACCCAGTTCAGGTGCGGCAGCTTGTAGCCCATCGCGAGAAAAAATGGCTTTTTATCATCGCGTTCCACCATGTCTTTCAGAGTGGCGATGGCGACCTCCGTATTCCATCCGTCGATGTAGGCGTGGTCAGGCACGTCATAACTTTCGTAAGCGGGACCACTGGCCAAACCGCGCTTTGAAGCCTCGCCGTATTTCTCAAACATCTCCTTTTTATAACGCATGTGCAGCTCGTGATTTTTCGGATCAGCGAACTGATACTTTGGTTTTTTAAAGGGCGTTTTCTTAATGGCCGTCGCTCGGCTCCACGACTGCGGGTCGTCACCCGGGCGATGAAAAATCTTCCCGCTCGAAACGGTTTCGTATCCGTTCGCCATGAAGTGCTGCGGCAAGGTAATCACGTCAGGATTCAAATCGCGAAACTGGACGTAGTTGTGGGTGATCCGCGTTTCATCCGGCCGCATTCCCGAAAGCAAACTCGCGCGCGACGGCGAACAGATCGCTTCCTGACAATAGGCTCGATCAAATCGGACACCGCTCGCAGCAATCGCGTCCAGATTCGGCGATTTAATCGCGGTCGATCCGTAACAGCCAAGCTCAGGCCGAAGGTCATCAATCGCGATGAACAGAATATTTGGCTTCTCAGCGGCAAACGCGCTGCCCGCCAACGACAAAAAAACTAGAAAGAGAAAGAATGGGGGTTTCATAAAAAACGATCAAATAAGGTCTGTTCAACGATCAAACAGGGTTGGTTCGGAGTTCCACCCAAACACTGCCGGTGAATCTAAAACCTCACAGAATTCATTCCACAATTCGAGATTAATCGCTCCGCCGTATATTCAAACAGCAAATGCATAAAATCGTGGCTAGTTGATGGGGCTTACGC
>CALAHF010000172.1 GCA_937891465.1 uncultured Verrucomicrobiales bacterium
TCATCGAATTCACCGAGCAACGAAGTTCGGAACTCACATTTCGGGTCATCAACAGTTTGACCGGCTGTGGAAAAACGCGGCTGCTTTTTGCTCTTAAAGATCAAGGCGCTCAGGTGCTTGACCTTGAGGGCCTGGCCAATCACAAAGGTTCAGTTTTCGGAGGGGATCCCGAAAATCCCCAGCCCGCCCAGAAGCGATTTGAGTCATTGATTTTCAATGAGCTCTCGGGTTTTGACTCCGGAAAGACCGTTTTTGTCGAAGCTGAAAGTTCCAAAATTGGTCGCCTCAATCTTCCCGTTCCGCTGTGGCAGAAAATGCGTGAGTCGTCAGTGACGAAACTCGAATCAACCATCGAAGCACGCACCGAATTTTTACGGGAAGACTACGAATCCTGGCTGACCAATCAGGACCGGGTGACTACGACAATCGATCGGCTGAAATCGTTTCACAGTGCCGAGACAATCGCTGAATGGAAAAACTGGGCCGAAAATGGCAAGTGGAAACCGCTCATAGCAGCACTTCTGGAAAAACACTACGATCGAAATTACAATCCCAGCGGCAGTGGTCATTACAACGCTCCGGATTCCGAGTATGTCTTACCGGATCAATCGGAGACCGCATTCGAAAAATGCGCCGCCGATCTGATTGCGGGGTGAACGAATATTTATGCCGCAGGCAGAAACAGACGTCGCCCTCCACAAAACGTTCCCGCAAGTGCCGCTAGAAAAAGGCCGGCGTAGACGATTTTGAAACCGATGTTTGAACCGCTCACCGAGGGCTCAAAACTCGCCAGAAAACCAAAAACGCAAAAAGCGGCGATGGCTAAACAGGAGATTACAAAATTTCCGGCAACCAGTTTTGACTGGTGAAAGATAAAAAATGAAGCGATCGAAACGATCACGAAGGTCAGGACAATTGGGAATATCAGATTCATGATGGGCCTACCTTCCCCCGATTCCAACAACCACCCAAATCGATTATTAAAATGGTAACATCGACTCACTCGATATTACTTTTCGAGAGTTTCTGGAGCCGGTTTGGGAAAAGGAACACTCTTTGTTTTTGGCACACTCTTGGATTCCAGCCGGGGTCCTGATTCCTTCATCGGCGCGTCCACTTTTTGCCAAACCAGTTCACCGAGCGAGGCGACGTTCCCGCGCATTGTTTTAAGAAAGTCATCGTTTTCCGGCCGGTTTCCTGCCGGATTGAAAACGACACTTTTGATTCCCATTTTCTTAAGTTTCTCGACCGACTCCGCCTTCGGCGTGTCTTCCCAGATCATGACTTTAGCAGGAAAATCCATCAGTATTTCTTTCAACTCATCCATGCCTTTCTCGTCAGGCACGACATCGGGTTCCCAATGAACCGTCCGAAGGTTCAGATCATAGCGTCGGGCCAAATATTGATAAATCGGGTGGGATCCCACCAACGGGCGTCCTTCGAGTTTTTTTCCGATTTCCAGCAATTTCATATGCATGACTTCCAGCTCTCCGGCGAGTGAGTTGAACCGCTCATCAAGACCTTTTTTATCCTCCGGCTTCAATTCGAGGAGCGCACCATGCACTTCCTCCGCCTGCCAAACAGCCTGTTGAAAGTCAATCCATGTCGTAAACGCTGTTCCCGTGTGCGCGTGTGCCTCGCCGTTTCCGTGTGCATGGGAGCCCGCTTCTTTTACGAAAATATAATCGCTCGAAAAAACTTTCGAAGTGTCCCGTTGAATTGAATCCGGTAAACTCACATTCTCCGCCCACTTTGCATAGGTCGCCCCATTTCTCAGAATCAGGGTCGCATTCTGAAAAGCGGCGACATCCTGATCGGTCGGTTTCCAAAATGCCGGGTCTCCATCGATTTTGGGAAAAACGACCTCGACGTTCGCATCCGGCCCCGCAATTTGTTTGGCGAAAAATGCCAATGGATAGTTGGTGGTGTAAATCGTCGGTTTACCGCCCCCTGCAGCAGTTTTCACCGGCTGCTCCGAACAGGAGACCAGGGCAACCAACGCAAAAACAGGGATCAGTTTTTTCATACCTCAATTTAGACGCTTTTTTTCCACATCCAAAACGCATTCACCGAATTTTTTCTTCTGACGAACTCCGCGACTGACGAAAACTATTTTGATGTTTTTTCGTAAGATCACCACAAAACCCTGATATCCTCGCCAAACACTGTGAACTTGGCTGAGACAACTTTTTCTGAAAACGAAGGCGAATTTGAGCGCCTGCTTGCAACGCATCAAGGGCGGCTATTCGGATTTATCCGTTCGCTCACCGGCGCAGGAACTGATGTGGACGACATTCTTCAAAATACAAATCGTGTGCTGTGGGAAAAAGCAGCGACGTTTACAATCGGCACAAATTTTAGGGCGTGGGCGTTTCAAGTTGCGCGATATCAGGTGCTGCAAACCCGTGCCAAATTGCGCCGTGAAGGTGAGCGCGTTCCATTTTCTGACGATTTGATGGAAACCCTCGCAGTTCGAGCAGAGGAGAAGGAGTCGGCCTTTGCCAGACGTCAGCAGTATTTGAAACTCTGTTTAGACAAACTCCCGGACCGCCAACGAGAAGTGATGGAGCGCCGCTATTTTGATGAAGAATCAGTTCAGGGAATCGGGGGAAGCCTGGGAATGAAAGCAAATGCGATTTCGCAGCTTTTGTATCGTGGCCGGGAGAATCTACTCCACTGCATCGAAGGGCAACTTGGGGATCACAAAATTAAATCGACGGACTAAATACGATGGATCGACTTGAATATTTATCGACAAAACTCGAATCGGGAGAGATTTCAGACCGTGAACTTGATGAGTTGGAGGCATTGCTTGCCGATGACTACGAAGCTCGCGAACGATTTTTGGATCATTCTCAAATTGAGGGCGTGCTGTTTGCCGCGAATCAAAAAGCTGAAGACCACAGTAAGGCTCCGTTCGAAAAAATCGTTCAGTTCGAAGGGAGCGAAGCCCCTCGCCGCGCATTTCGGTTCACGAAGAAGATGGCGGTGCTGGTAGCGTGCCTCACGCTTGGGCTGTTGATTTTTTCGGATATCGCCACTCCGTTGATTTCGAAATTTTCAGATAAAACAGATCCGACCGCCAAGCCGGAAGCTCCTGCGAATCTGGAAAAACTCTCACCCGATGAGCATTACGATCGAACCCTGTTGGCAACAGTCGGCGGAGCTTCGAATGCTCACCCTGAAACGGCCAATTTGAAGAGCGAAACGACCGTCGGAGAAATTGAATTCAACCGGGATGTTCGCCCAATTTTGTCGGACAAGTGTATCTTTTGCCACGGCCCCGATGCAGCTAAACGCAAAGCTGATCTTCGCCTGGATACAGAAGAAGGAGCGCTCGAGTCTGCCATTGTTGCAGGAGACGCTGACGCCAGTGAAGTGATCGCTCGAATTTTTCACGACGATCCCGACGAATTGATGCCGCCACCGGAGTCATCGCGAACCCTGACTGAAACGGAAAAAGTGACGATCAAAAAATGGATTGAACACGGTGCAAAGTGGCAGAAACACTGGGCATTTGTTGAACCTAAAAAGACGGCACCTGCTGTCACCGGCGAGAATGAAATCGACTTTTTCGTAGGCAACAAGCTTAGAGAAAAAGGATTCGAGTTTTCACCGGAAGCCGAGAGAGAGACATTGATTCGGCGTGTGACGCTGGACTTAACCGGAGTACCGCCAACGCTCACGGAAGTCGATGCATTCGTCGGGGACGAATCTCCCGATTCTTACGAGAAGGTCGTCAACCGGTTGTTGAAATCGCCCCGCTACGCTGAACGAATGACCTGGCAATGGCTCGAGGCAGCGCGCTATGCCGACACCGACGGTTATCAAAATGACGGGCCGCGAAGCATGTGGCGCTGGCGTGATTGGGTTCTCAATGCTTACGGGAATAACATGCCATTCGATCAATTCACAATCGAGCAACTGGCTGGCGATCTCCTGCCCAATCCGACGGAAGAACAATTGATCGCGACTGCTTTCAATCGTAATCACCGCTATAATTCCGAGGCTGGGCTTGTATTGGAGGAGTTCCTCCTCGAAAATGCAGTGGACCGTGTTGACACCACTTCGACCGTTTGGATGGGAGTCACGATGGGCTGTTGCCGTTGTCACGATCACAAATACGATCCGTTTTCACAGAGGGAATATTACCAGCTCATTTCGTATTTTGATGCCGTTCCGGAATCAGGGAGGGCAATCAAGCAGGGAAATTCCGAGCCCTGGATTACGACGCCAACGGCCAGTCAGAAAACCAAACTTTCAGATCTCGATGAACGCCTGAAAAAAGCGGAAGCAACGTTCGCTGCATTCAGCCCCGAAATTGAAATTGCACTGACAGTTCCGCCAACCGCTCCCCTTGGGAAGCCAATTGTAAGCCGTGGGTTGACCCATCATTTTGGAAGCGATGCTCCGATAATTGCCAACGGGAAAGACCGGGTTCGCATGTCTGAAAAACCACTCGCCGGCTTGATGTGCAGCAAACGGTTTTCAATTGCGTTCCGAATGGAACCCCAGGATGTGAAATCCGGCGCGGTGTTATCTACGGAGACTGCTGGCACAACGCGGAATGGAATCCTCGTTAATTTCCGCAATGGCCATCTCCGCTATACAATCATTTCCCGTTGGATTGCCGGGGTGGGAATGTTGGAAACCATCGAAAAATTCGAGCCCGGAGAGTCCGTTCACATCACCCTGACAAACGATGGGACTCAGCGAACGCAGGGCATGAAACTATACGTAAATGGAAAACCGGTGAAGACACGCGAAATTCACAACACGATGAGCAATCCGGGAAACAACGGTGCCGCCCTTTTCGTTGGTGGCAGCACCCATGTTGGAAATTGGAAAGGTGAAATCTCCGATTTAAGACTCTACAACACTCGCACCCTTGCCCCGGAAGAAGCCTTGCTCCTCACTAAAGGAAGCGATCAACGCCGTCATTTCCTCGAGCATTCCGGACCGAAGAAAATTAAGAAAGCATTCGTCGAAGTGGGGAATGCAAGGCTTGCCCGACAAAAATATATCGACTCTCTGCCGACCACGATGATCATGGTTGAAGGCGAAAAAACCGAACCGACGAGGCTTCGGGTGCGTGGAGAATATCACAACAAAGGCGAGCCGGTTCACTCGGACGTCCCCGAGGTTTTCCCGGAGATGCCGGGGGAATTTCCAAAAAATCGGCTGGGTCTCGCGAAATGGTTGGTCAACGGCAAGCATCCCCTCACGGGGCGTGTCGCAGTGAATCGTTATTGGCAGATGTTTTTTGGAACAGGCTTGGTTCGCACGTCGGAAGATTTTGGAACGCAAGGCTCTCTCCCCTCGCATCCGGAACTACTCGATTTCCTTGCAACTGATTTCGCTGAAAGCGGCTGGGACGTTCAAGCGGTTCTGAAGACAATCGTAATGAGCCGAACCTATCGTCAGTCATCCAAAGTCACCTCTGACTTGCGAGAGCGCGATCCAAACAACACCTGGTTGGCTCGAGCGCCGCGTTTAAAACTCTCTGGAAACGCCCTTCGGGATCAGGCCCTTTTCGCGAGTGGTTTGCTGGTCGAGCAGCAGGGAGGCCCTTCCGTGAAACCGTATCAGCCTGCAAAACTCTGGGCTGAGGCCAGCAATGTTAAATATGTTCAGGACAAAGGAGATGCACTTCACCGCCGGAGCCTATACACCTATTGGAAACGAACCCTGGCACCGCCTTCGATGGCGGTTCTCGACACCGCTGATCGCGAATGGTGCAGCGTAAAGCCAAAGCGAACAAACACCCCGCTTCAGGCGCTGACTCTGATGAACGAAACCGCATTCTTCGAAGCTGCCCGAAAGCTGGGTGAACGAATTTTGCGGGAAGGCGGTGATGATTCAGCATCGCGAGTTGATTTCGCTTTCCGCGCTGTATTGTCTCGCTCAGCCAACGACCGCGAGCGGGAAATCCTGACTGCTGGATTTGAAAAATATCTCGCCGAGTGCGCGAAAGATCCTGAGTTTTCCGGAAAAATTCAGAACGTCGGCGAATCAAAAACGGCCCCCGATTTAGATCCGGTCGAACTGGGTGCAGCCACTGCCATGGCGAACGTTATTTTAAATTTAGAAGAAGCGAGCGTGAAAGAATGATGAATCCATTTTCTCCAAACCAATACGTAAACTCGAGACGCCAATTCCTCACTCAATCGGCAGGTGGACTTGGGGGCCTTGCTCTGGCCGGGCTCGGAAATCAATCCAGTTTTGCATCTCTGGGAGACGGCACGGCCACATTTCCTAATTTCGCGCCAAAAGCTCGCCGGGTAATTTACCTTCACCAATCCGGTGGCCCGCCGCAGCAGGACTTGTTTGATTACAAACCGCACCTCGATAAAGTTCACGGGCAGGAAACCCCGGAATCGGTATTCAATGGCCAACGGCTTACGGGCATGACCGCAGGACAGGCGTCATTTCCAGTTGCCAGATCGACCTTTAATTTTGCACAACACGGAAAAAGCGGCGCGTGGATTTCAGATGCGTTCCCTCATCTTGGTGAGGTTGCCGACGACATCACATTCGTAAAATCGCTCTACACCGAAGCGATCAACCACGACCCGGCGATCACGTTTCTGCAGACTGGCTTTCAAATCGCCGGCCGCCCCAGTATTGGTGCCTGGGCGAGTTATGGACTTGGCAGTGAAAACGAAAACCTCCCGTCGTTCGTTGCGATGCTCTCTGGCAACGGTGGTCAGCCACTGTACGACCGTCTCTGGGGGCCCGGGTTTCTGCCATCAAAACATCAAGGCGTCCGTTTTCGTTCCGGTAAAAACCCAGTGCTTTATCTCAATAATCCCGAAGGCGTTTCCGCAAATCTTCGTCGCGCGACCCTTGATGACATGGCGGCACTGAACCGCGAACGATTGGCTGAGGTTGGCGATCCGGAAATCGAAGCGCGAATTGCCCAGTATGAAATGGCATATCGAATGCAGACTTCGGTTCCCGAACTGAGCGACGTTTCAGATGAGCCTGAATCTACGTTCGATCTATATGGAGAAGACGCCAGGAAACCCGGGACCTATGCCTACAACACCTTGATGGCGCGGCGCATGGTTGAGCGAGGAACACGGTTCGTGCAACTTTATCATCGTGGTTGGGATACTCACGGCGGACTGCCAGGTCAAATCAAAGCCCGCGCTAAGGACACTGACAAAGCCACCACAGGACTGATCAAAGACCTGAAGTTGCGCGGTTTACTCGAAGACACACTCGTCATCTGGGGTGGAGAATTTGGTCGCACCGTTTACTGTCAGGGTGATTTGGCCCCCGGCAAATACGGGCGCGATCACCATCCGCGTTGCTTCACCGTCTGGATGGCAGGCGGAGGAATCAAACCTGGCCTAACCTACGGAGAGACGGATGACTACAGCTACAACGTTACCAAAAATCCCGTCAGCGTTCACGATTTTCATGCGACGATTATGCACCTGTTAGGCGTGAACCACGAAAAACTGACCTACAAATATCAAGGGCGCCATTTCCGCCTCACGGATGTTGACGGACATGTCGTGAAGGATATCCTCTCCTAGAGAATTTTTCGAATCAATAGGGTCTGTTCGACAAACATACCCTATTGATTCGTAAATGATTGACCTTGCCAGCCGCCGCGAAAGCGTACCACGAGGGACTGGAAAGAAACGTTTAATTCCTGTAAACTAAATTCTTAGACCTGTAACCGCTCCTCCACGATGCTTACGATTTTAGGAAAAAATTCAGAAAAATTCTGTGATGGTCACTCACGTCGCTCATTTTTGAAAATCGGCGGAATGGCCATGGGCGGCGCTTCCCTGCCCGAAATTTTGCGAGCGGAAGCAGACGCAGGACAGCCTCCACAGAAGCTGAAGCACAAAGCAGTTATAATGGTTTTTCTCGCAGGAGGTCCTCCTCATCAGGACATGTGGGATATCAAAACTGATGCGCCAAGCGAGATTCGTGGCGAATTTTCAGAGATTCCAACCAACGTTCCCGGAATTCGAATCGGCGAAGAATTTCCCAAAATCGCAAAAATGGCTGACAAGTTTGCCTTCATCCGATCCATGGTCGGAGCGGAAGGGCCACACGATGCCATGATGTGTCTGACTGGACGAAAAGGGAACTCCAATGTTCCCCCGGGCGGCTGGCCGAGCATTGGAGCTGCAGTTTCCAGCCTGCAGGGAAAGGTAAACGATGCCTGCCCGCCTTTCATCGGACTGTCGCCAAAATGCGGACACGACGAATGGGGCGATCCCGGAAAATCAGGATTTTTGGGGCCATCCAACGGAGCCTTCACTCCATTTCGCGGCGGCGGAAAAGAGGACATTGTTTTAAAAGGAATTGATCTGGAGCGGCTCGACGACCGCCGTGGATTACTCACCAGTTTCGATAATTTCCGGCGCGATGCGGATTCATCAGGAATGATCGAGGGGCTCGACACGTTTAATAAACAAGCCTTCGGAGTTCTTACGAGCAGCAAACTCGCCACCGCACTGGATATCTCAAAAGAGGATCCCCGCCTCATCGAAAAATACGGAAAGGGCACGGAGAAACTCACCGCCGATGGACCGTGGAAGCGACTCGATCAATTTCTAATGGCCCGCCGATTGGTTGAAGCGGGTGCACGTTGCGTCACGCTTGGTTTTTCCCGCTGGGATTGGCACGGTGCAAATTTCAAACGTGGTCGGGAAGATTTTCCCCTTCTTGATCAGGGTCTCTCGACGCTGGTTCAGGATTTGCATGACCGGGGTTTGGATAAAGATGTGTCTGTTGTGGTCTGGGGCGAATTTGGACGCACCCCGAAAATCAATGCCAACGCTGGTCGCGATCACTGGCCTCGGGTTTCATGCGCGCTCATGGCCGGCGGCGGAATGAATACCGGACAAGTAATTGGTTCGACTGATCGCCTCGGTGGTGAAGCGGTTGATCGTCCAGTGGAATTCCCTGAAGTATTCTCAACGTTGTATCACAACATGGGCATCGACGCGCGTGCAACCACCGTAAAGGACCTAGGGGGCCGTCCGCACTATTTGGTCGATAGCCAACACGCTCCGATGCGTGAATTGGTGGGGTGAAATCAAATTCTGACTTTGTCTATCATTTCACTAAAGAAAGCCTTCGTTTTATCCCAAAGCGATTCTTCTTCCTTATTGAAGGATAAAACCTGTTCAGCCTCATCGTAGTCAATGTGCGCACCCGGCGTCACTTGGAGATACCAATTCAACAGTTCCTGAGGCGTTTTATCACGAAACGTCCGATCCGACGGAAGCTCTTTTGGGGCATCTGTTTTCCACTTATTGTTGATATCCCATCCGTTTTGCGTGACTACGCAAATCAGCTGAATCATTCGGTCTTCCGCCGACTCGGGATTTTCCGGAAGAGTGATTCGCGGTAGTTTCATATCAAACAAATCCGGTATGTCCGCAGAATTCGGAAGGTCCGGCATTCCACCAATCTCAAAATTCATTTCTCCCATTTTTGGCAAAAACACCACCGTCATCGGTTTCGACATGTCCGCCATCTGCCGCGTCGAATGAAGATTGATGGCATTTTCTTCTTCCTCACTATCCCAGCGCCACTCAACGCTGCCATCTTCACGAATCCAACCACAATGGTCCCGATATTCGTCCGACGAAATCCTCACCAATGTTTTTGGATGCCAATCATAGGCGGGCTGCTTCACTTTGAGCCACATCGCTGTTTCAATATTATCCGGGACCGGCTCTGGAATTGTCGCGTGTTTCGCAATGAAATCCGCCCACTCGGGAACTAACTTTTGCGCAGCCTCTACCGAGATGTATTCCCAATAGCCACCTTCATACAAGATATCCGAACTCAGAATATTTTCCGGCAACGACTCACCGTTCAGTGCTATTTGAGTTTTTTCGATCAGCTTCTCAAACACAGCCTCTTCCGTTGCTGGATGCCCATATTCCAAGTCACCTAACGTAATTTTATCCCGCTCTTCATTCGAATTGATCTCGATAAACAGTTCGGCAGCTCCTTCACCTTTTAAACCTGCTGCTTTTACAAATCCCTGATACGAGCTGGTCTCATCAGTCACGTTTCCATCCGCGGGGGCCACCCATTGCATTCTCAAAAAATCGTCAAAGTTCACCTGCGCACCCAGCTTTTGTTCCAGCGATTTCACAATCGGCTCACCCGTTAAAACAATCGCATTGAATTTGACTGGCGCATCGTGCCACGTCACCAGTGCGGTGTCGTAGTAAGCCCACTCACCAATCTTTCTCTGATTGGGTTCCTCTTCGCCCAACGACTCCAAATCATATGTCACCTTCGCTTTGGTCCGGTCGTTCGCCCCACTGATTGTGACAAACCGAACATACTCCATCGTCGATGTCCTGAAAATCAGCCGCATCTTTCCTGATATATATTCCTTCGGAGGAGACATCGAGCGAAATGAGTCAGGGATTCCCAATGCCTTCATTTTGTCTTTGGTGATTTCATCCAGGGTCTTCGGATCACGGAAGATTGGTGTGATCTCCCATTGAGCATTTTCACCAAGCGCATCATCGGCTTGAGGCACCCACGTCGCGAATGCCACCAACTCGATTGCATCATCGCCCATCATTCCGGTCGTCCAGTTTTCCTTTTGCGGAACAGCGACCGCCTCGGGCTCACCTTTCCAATTCAGCATGAAATCATCGTTCACACCGTCGATTCGCGTAAGCTCTGCCATGACATCAGATGCTGGGCGGGCTTCATCAATTTCCCATTTTTTCGGTTCCACTATCCCAACCGAACTCTCTTCCTTGAACCCAGGCAAATCCCGAGACGCCGTCGGCGAGCTGAAAAAATCTTCCGGTTCAATGACTTTGAAATAAACCGCAACCACAATCAACCCGACCCAAATCAGGCCGACGATTACAAGCCATCGGAGTTTCGACCATGTTCGCATTCCAGCAGACTACCTTACTCCAGTCCCGTTTGTGAACCTCAAACTGTCTCGACCATTACAAAATTCAGCGAGTTTTTAGATCCCAATGTTTTTCAGTTTTTGAAAAAGTCTTCGGATGGAAAATCAATCTTGTTTCGCAAAAATCGCTCTCAGTTTTTTTCCAGCATCCAGTCGAGGCCTGTCAATCGACATCCGCAACCGGCGGAAAAAATCGAAGCCGAATTTATTTCTGCTGATGCCGCCAACGTCACTATTAAGGTGGGAACGAAAATCTTTTTGACGAAATAAAGCAAAACACAGACGCTAAATACACAGAATTTCTAACCGGCGGGCACGGAATCGTAGGACAAATGTTTAACGATCTCGTCGTGCACACATGGCTGTTCAGCCAATCGATGAAATAGATGGTGAAAGTTACTCTTTCTTGCCCGCACCCTTCGTTGCCGCAGATTTCATCGGCATCGTGATCGCAAGCCCCGCGACCCGTTCTTCGAGACTCTTTCGCAACGGGACGTGGCATTTCAGGCACTGATTGTGCAGCGTAATCGCTCCAACAAACTGGAACTTATCCCCCTCCACCTTCGAGTATTCCGTTTTACCGCTGATCAATGCCTTGACGGCGTCTCTCTCAAAATCGTCTTGAGCTTCATGCTCTTCATCCTGTGTCGTATTTCCTCCCAGCCAACGAATGTCCACTGACCAGGAGCGCGACATTTCTTTGAAAACATCTTCGAGAGACTGCGACGGCAAGCTCAATCCATCATCGTCGCCATCACCAAAAAAATCGCGATGCATCACCTGAAGAGCTCCGTGCACCATTTCATGACGCCAACGAGCCCTTCCGGCAGCCTCAGACTCACTGGCTGGCAGATTCTCTATTGGCCGCGGCGCCTGGTTCTTCCCCGATTAAAATGGAGTTCACCGAAAAAGTAATCGAGATCACCGCCGCTACCAAAACAATGGCAGCGACTTTAATTGAAGAAAACTGGCTGGGAATCAGAGGACGGTATAATTTCATGATAATTCTCATTAAAGATGTAAATTAAATACATTATTAATTCTAACGCTATTTTCAGGATCAGGTTACCCACGTGCGCCACGATCCAACAGGGTCTGTTCCCCGAACCAATAGAGTTGGATCGTTCCGGCTGCCCATGATACGGTCGCGTCCACCATGGACGATTTTCTTCATAACTTAGACTGGGTCATTCCGATGCGGAACGGAGTGCTCACACCCGTTTTCGTCTTTTTCACCTGGCTTGGCTATGCGGTCTTTTTCTTTTTGGCGCTGCCAATTCTTTTTTGGGTATGGGACAAAAACGCCGCCCATCGCCTTGCCGTTGCGATTCTGATTTCAGCGCTGGTGAATTACTTTTTTAAGGACCTCTTTCAAGATCCCCGGCCAAGCGCCTATTTCATGGGAGATCATGGTCCTGATTCTTATGGCTTACCAAGCGGGCACACCCAACTGGGGATTGTGTTTTGGTTTTCGATCGCCTGTGAAATTGGAAAGCGCTGGGCCTGGATCGGAGCAATAATTTTCGCATGCGGAATCGCGTTCAGCCGACTCTACCTTGGCGTTCACGATGTCGAAGATGTTCTTGCCGGCGCCGTTTTGGGGATCGGTGGATTGGCGCTTCTGCGTTGGCTCTTCAACAGACCCCTTTGGGTTCAGAACAGTGTCATCGGCGTCATCGGTGTTGGTGTGTTAGTCTTTTGGCCGCACAACCCGATCCCCGGCACCGTGTTGATGGTTTCCGGATTCTTCGCAGGGTGGATGGTCGGCGACTGGTGGAATGGCAAACGTTGGGAAATCTCAGGCTCGACTGTTTGGCTGAAGGTTTTAATCGTGGTGATCGGGCTCGTTTCGCTGTTCGCAGTGAGAATGATTTTAGAAAAGATCTTTGTCGGGATCAAGACCCCCGAAAGCTATGCGAGGTTCGTTGGCGGATTTCTAATCGGGCTTTTCGTGACTGCAGGAATTCCCTATGTCACAGCGAAAATCGGACTGTCAAAAGAAACGGCGCATTCCCGTTAGCTCCGACGGGCCAGTGAAAAATGACCTGAATGGAAACTACAGTTTCCGGCGGAGGCGGCGAGTTTGTTGTCGCCATGAACCTGCTCCCACCTGCCCTGCTTTTTATCTTTGCGTTGACTCTCACAGCGCATTCGTCTGAACCTATTGACCTCAAAAATTCAGCCGGAAAATCGATTCGCGCTGAACTCATCTCGCTGGACCCAGTGACCAACACCATTCGCTACAAACGCCTTCGCGATGAACGAATTTTCACCTCACCCATCGGGATTTTTGATGGGCCAACTCAAGAGCGCTTGAAATCAAACACCTCGGCGGAAAGCCCGACCTCAGTTGTGTCAGTAAATGCGAGCCAAAAACTCGCCTATGACCGTGCCAAAGATCTTTGGAAAGAAACCATCCCCGTTGATGCCAGCCCTGGCTCGAACGACATCTACCGCACTGTTTTTGATTTAAAAAACAACCAAGCTGACGATCTGACAAATCTGAAAGCCGACATCGTCGTCGTGATCGAATCCGATGCAGATAAAAAGATCCTTCGGCAAGAGCGGCAGACGTTTTCGATCATGCGATTGAGAAGCACCAGGACCATTCAGGTGACGAGCAAACGCTACGAAATTCACGCCTCTGGCAACGACAAGGATTCAAAGGAAGCGGTTCGTGGAACCGCGTTACGACTTCGAGACGTTGGCTCCGGTGAAACCTTGTTTGTCTGGCAATCCGATTCACTAAGCGGCACTGAAATCATCTGGGAAAAGCAAGAATCCGATCCCACCAGCCTAGCAGCGATGATTGAAGATTGAAACCCGGGAATCCCCCACTTTTTTATTTCCCGGCCATAGTATCACCGCAGGGATCCCATTTTTCGCTAAGCTAAGCAAACCAAGGTTTTAGAATAGGAGACCCCTGAATTCCGGACACAAAAAACCCCGACCGAATCATATCTGCCGGGGTTCTTGAAATTCGAATCGAGCCTTTTTTGTGAAGCTCGATTGATGATCCGAAGATCAATTAAGCAATCGACTTGCCAGATGAAAGCAGGTCATCACAAGCAACGCCAATACGTGCTGCCATGCCGACTTCGCCTGCCTTGAGATACGCACGTGGATCGTAAGCTTTCTTGTTTCCAATCTCTCCGTCGCACTTAATAACTCCATCGTAGTTTTTGATGATGTGATCAGCGATCGGACGAGTGAAAGCATACTGCGTGTCCGTGTCCACGTTCATTTTCACAACACCGTAACCGAGGGTTTCGCGAATCTCTTCGAGAGTTGAACCAGACCCACCGTGGAAAACGAGGTCGAACTCGCTCTCAGCACCGTATTTCGCAATCACTGCATCCTGGCCTTCTTTGAGAAGATCCGGACGAAGCTTAACCGCACCTGGCTTGTAGTGACCGTGAACATTACCAAAAGTCGCGGCAAACGTGAAACGACCAATTGGTGAAAGCGCTTCGTGCACCTGAACCATGTCTTCAGGAGACGTGTAAAGCTTGTCTTCCGGCATGTCTTCCGTTCCAGCAGCACCGTCTTCCTCACCACCAACGCAACCCGCCTCAACTTCGAGGATGATTTCGTTTTCAACACACAACTTCAGGTATTCCTGAGAAATCACCATGTTCGCATCCAAGTCCAACTCAGAAGCATCAAGCATGTGGTTTTGGAACAAATTGTTCTGACCATTTGCACGGCGCTTGGCAGTCGCTTCGATCAGGGGCTTCAAGAAATCCGGCGCTACGTGTGGGCGGCAGTGATCCGTGTTCAGAGCAACAAGAATGTCGTATTTCTCAGCAAGCAAGTGCGTTGCTTCAGCAAGAACGAGCGTTCCGTGAACCGTGTCTTTTACATTCAAACCGGAGGCGAATTCACCTGCACCGGTTGAGAACTGAATGATGCCGTCTGACTTGTTGTCAGCAAACGCTTTAAGCGCGGCATTGATTGTCGAAATGCTTGAACAGTTGATCGCCGGATAGGCGTATCCACCCTTCTGGGCGGCGTCCAACATGTCTGCGAATTGTTTTGGTGTAGCTACTGGCATATTGCCGTTCCGATACCGTGAAGTGCCCCATTTTTCAAGCGTCAAATTTGAAACAGAAAGTCCCATTTTTATCGAGAAAATCTGGATATTCTAAAAAATTGGGAAATTTCGTTCAGAATTAGGAAAACGTTGTGTTCGAGGCGGAAATTTTCAGGCAGAATGCGAATCTTCACTCCACCAAAATAGCTGCCATCCCTGCGCTTTCCGTCTTCACCAATTCGCCAGCCACATCTCGCTCCAAAATCACGCACTCGACGACCGCTTTAGATTCCACAAACGCGATGCCTTTCTTGGCGCCGAGAATACTCACCGCCGTCGCGTAGCTATCCGTCGTCGTTGCGTTCGGAGCGATAATCGTCACACCGATCCGTTCCGTCAGGCCAAGCCCCGTTTTAGGATCAACGATGTGGCTGTAGCGAACGCCATCAATTTCAACCGCCTGCCGCGTGTCGCCCGAGGTTGAAACCGCTACGTTCTTCAGCAACACCGTGCCCGTCAATTCACTGCCCAGCGTCTCAATCCCAATTCGCCAGCCAGGCTCGCCCGGCGGAGCATCCCCCACTGCAATATCACCACTCGCCGCGACGATTGAGCTCGGAAAACCGGCTTTCTTCAAAATTCCCAACGCCCGATCCGCCGAATAGCCTTTCACAATGCCACCAAAGTCGAGCCGCATGTTTTCAGTCAGAAAAGTCAGATCACCGTTTTCCCGATCAAGTTTCAGCTTTTCAAAACCTGATCGCTCTCGCGCCATCGTGCGCTGTTTTTCATTCGGTAGTTGATGATTCTTGCGAGCCATTCGCCACAGTCGAATCATCGGCGAAACCGTGATATCAAACGCACCATCGGTTTCCCGCGACAGCTCAAGAGACGTTTCAATGACCTCTGCCAAATCATCCGAAATCGCTGTCGGCTCATTTGCCAAAACTTCAGCCAAGCCGATCACCTCCGACGTCGGCTGATAATCCGAAAAAATCATCTCCAGCCGATGAATTTCCGCAAACGCCTCCGACGTCGCTTTTTTCATAGCCGCTTCATCCGCCTCCGTCGCCCACGACCGAATCGTGAACTGTGTCCCCATGTGCCCTTCCTGAAACGTGAACAACGTCGCCGGTTCAGGCTTCATTTTCGAACAACTCGTTCCCAAAAAAAGCATCGCAAAAAATACAAAGCCCATCGCAAGAACCCTCCGAGGTGGGGCGAGGCGTCCCTGCCGAGCCGCGTGGTCCGAAAACGCGTTTAACTCACCCTCCAGCTTCGCAGCGAAGCCCTTGGGTGGCGATTTATTTTCACGGACCACTCGGCTCAGCGGGACGCTTCGCCCCACCCCAAGCCCTATGATGTGATCGCATTTTTCGAAGCAACAGGGTCTGTTCGTCGAATCACCCCTATTGGTTCGAAAAAGTATGAAATTCAAACCTCTCATTCCGGTTTTCAGTCTTCAATCGGCTGAATCCAAATGTTGCGGAAACGAACGGGATTTCCGTGATCCTGCATCGTCAGCGGACCGGTGTCGTCGTGCTTTTTGTATTCAGAGATCGAATGCGATCCGCGCCACCCGGTTCCTCCGGAAAGCTCAATGTTGTCCTGAATGACGTGACCATTATGCACGATATGAAATTTTGCTTTGCGAGTGACATTTCCTTTGTCATCAAAAAGCGGACGATGAAACGTGATGTCATACGTTTGCCATTCTCCCGGCTTGCGACTCGCATTCACGAGCGGCTTTGAGCGTCCATAGAGCGCCCCGCACTGCCCGTCGGGATAGGTTTTGTTTCCATACGAATCGAGCACCTGCACTTCGTAAATTCCCATCAGAAAAACACCGCTGTTTCCCCTGCCCTGCCCGTCGCCTTTTGGCTCAGCGGGCGTTGCAAATTCGATATGAAGTTTGCACGAGCCGAACTCTTGCTTGGAACGTGCGTAGCCTCCGCCTTTTACGGATTCCAAAGCGTTCTCGATCAGCTTCCATTTCGTCGGTTTGTCACCGCCAGACGTCCAATTCGCAAGCGACTCTTCCGATCCATCGAACAAAACGACGGCACCCTCGGGAGCTTTGGCAGCTTCAGCGTCATAAGCCTTCGGTTCAACAACCGGTGGCTGCGGCTGTTTCGCAGGATCGGTTTCGTGAACTTTGATACCATCGATGAACATGTATTCGACCTTCTTCCCATTCACTTCACGAGTTTCCTTTTTGATCACCGGATCTTTTGCGAACGCCGCCGGAACTACAATCAAAGCCGCGACCAGAGTTAAACCAATTCGTTTTTGCATGAACAGACCCAACCGGAAAACCGTGTCGAGGTCAAGAAGCGCGAACGGGTGCGGATCACTTCACTTCCGGCGCTTCATCAAAACGAGCAACGCACTATCCATCGCTAACCGGAGTTGTCGAAATGGCTTCCCAGGCTTCTTTTCCTGAATC
>CALAHF010000173.1 GCA_937891465.1 uncultured Verrucomicrobiales bacterium
CAACTTGCCCATCTGCTTTTTCTGAAGCTCGGCATTTTTGAGGGCTTCATCGAGCTTCTTCACGGATTTCTCAAGCTGGCCCAGGTGGTTAGATAGTGCACCTTCAGAGCCTTGCGCCATCGAACCCTGGGCTTCGCCGCTGTTCCCGGAGCTTTCTTTGCTCTTACTTTTCGATCCAGATGAATTGGATTTGTTTCCCTTTTCCGAATTCGAGGCTGAGGAGCTCTTACGATTTGCGTTCTTCGCCGCAGCAGCCATCCGCTGCGCTGCTGATTTCAGACGAGCCAACTCTTTGCGCTGTTCGCTCAACTCCTTCTGTTGCTCGCTGGGCTTCATCGCCTTGAGCTCCTCAGCGGCTTCATCGAACTTCTTTTCTTCAAGTTTTTTGCCAAGGGCTTTGTTTTCGTCGTCTTTTTTGATCTCTTTGCCGATTTTCGCCAGCATTTCCTCGTTCTTCCGCTGATCGAGACGCTTCGCTGCTTCCTGAAGTTTCCGTTCTAACTGCGCATACTGTCGCATTGCCTCTTTGCGGTCCTTGGTATCATCCAATTCCTTGACCCATTCTTTCAATTTTTCAGGATCGAGCGTTTTTAACTCCTCTTCATTCGACTCTTTTTTCAATTCCTCGATCATCTCTTCGAGGAATTCATTGATCTCAGTGGTCTTCGCAGCGGTTTCTGTTTCGATCCGCTGCTTCTCCAAAATGTGAGGCGCCGGAGCTTTGAATGCGAGCAACGAGCATACTAAAACCATAACCAATCCAGAAACGATCAATTTAACCGGCGTTTCATAAGGAATCGCTGACGAGGCGAGGGGCTCGACTTTTGCTGTGGTGGAATTTTTCTGGAGCTCAACAAAATCTCCCTCGCGATGTTCCTTTCGAAAATGCTGGGTCGTTGCGATCGGGTCTTTCAATCCGAAAAACTGGTCAGCAAAAGAGGCAGCGCCATCGCCATTCCAGCGACGAACCGCAAAAAGTCCCAGTGTTGAGACGGCGAGAAGACCAGCCGAAATCCCGTAGGACAATTTTGGCACGGCGTAGCCGCGAATCACATAGACAAGGCAAACAATCAGCAGCGCCCAGAAGAGGGTATCAAGAAATCGAAACCGATTCAGCCTCCCTTTGACGTCTTTTACGAATGAATCAATCGGGTCGTGGCTGCTCATAATTGCTCAAAACTGAGGGTTGCGTAAGTAGGATACAGAAAATTGGAATTCCCGCCAGCCCCCTTTTGTAGGGGTTTGTATGAAGCTGGGGCATTATTTTACGATCGAACAGGGTTGTTTCATCGAGCGAACCCTATTGATTCGTTTTGTCATTTCCATTCATGACAACATTTTGTAGAAAGCGCAAAATGTGACCTGCATCTCAAAACTCGGGAAACGGCGCGGTTTGCGTCAAAGTGAGTATGTCCCGATTTTTGTGATTCGGCAGGTTGATTCGCCTTCCAGATAGGGTTTGTTCGTAACCACGTCACAACTGATATGCCTGTTAAGATTGATCCATCCCTTCACATCGAAAAGAAACCGTCCTGGATTCGGGTGAAGCTGCCAACGAACCCGGTTTTCTGGGATACCAAGGATATGATTCAGGATCTGAATCTGGTGACGGTGTGCGAAGAAGCTCAATGTCCCAACCGCTGGGAGTGCTGGGAGCAGGGAACTGCGACGTTGATGATCGCGGGTGACCGCTGCACTAGGGCATGTGGATTTTGTGCCGTCGATACGCGCAAGCCGATGCCATTGGAGGCGGATGAACCCGATCGTGTGGCCGAAGCGGTTAAGCGGATGAATCTGAATCATGTTGTCATCACCGCTGTTGCGCGAGATGATCTTCCTGATGGCGGGGCGTGTCACTTTGCGAACGTCATTTATAAAGTGCGCGAAGTGAATCCAGACACAGTGATCGAGGTGTTGGTTCCTGACTTTATCGGAAAAGACGACGCGCTGTGGGTCGTGATGGAAGCGGAGCCTCGTATTTTTAATCACAATTTGGAGACGGTCGAACGCCTGACGCCAGTTGTGCGATCAAAAGCGGAATACTGGCGTTCGCTGAAAGTGCTGAAGCGTGCTCGCGAAATGGCCAACGAAATGGGCTACCGCTGCGCGACGAAAAGCGGCATCATGCTGGGTCTTGGGGAAAGCGAGCCGGAATTGCTCAATGCGATGGATGATCTTCGCGATCACGATGTGACCGTGCTGACGCTTGGCCAGTATTTGCGGCCTTCACCGAAGTATCTCCCTGTGGTTGAATACGTTTTGCCGGCGACCTTTGACCGCTACAAGGAAATCGCGCTTGAAAAGGGATTCCGTCATGTTGCGTCCGGGCCATTGGTGCGTAGCTCGTATCACGCGGCTGATTTCAAGCCTGAGCTTGATCCTTTGGCGTGAGTTGATAGTGCCTTTGCCGAATTAAAAGGCCTTATCGCATCCATTTCAAAACGAACGGCACGAGCTTTTCGTGAGCGGCATTGATATCTTCACGTTTTGCTCCCGCCAGCCCGTGTTCGCCGCCGTTGACTGAGATGAACTCGTATTCCACCCCGTGTTTCTTGAATTCGCGGACCATCATTTCGGATTGTAAATGAGGCACGTCGGTATCTTCGGTTCCGTGGATGAGAAGTGTTGGAGGATAGCTGGGCGTCACGTTTTTTACGGCCATATACGGATAAAATTTCTCGACTTCGGGTTCAGGAAATCCGGCGACTTTTTCTGGCCAATTGCCTTGTTGCCGAGTCGTACCGTAATATGCGCTGCCGTCTCCTTTGCGGTTTGCTGGATCGGAAATCGCTGGGCCCGCTTCGATTTTGGCCATTTCGGTGTCAGAAAGCGGGGTTCGATTCTTATGGCTAGCGTGCGGGCTGGGATCGGTCATCCAACTGGTCACCAAATCGCCATATCCCCAATAGGCAACGATAACGGTTGGTGGTGGATCAACGCGGAATCCTGATGTAAGCGCCATGTATCCGCCTGCGGAACCTCCGATGACCGCGATTTTTGAAGTGTCGGCATTGAACTTTTCCCGGCCGTTCTTCCGAATCCAAACAAAGGCGTCTTCGAGATCTGAAATGATGTCAGGCAGTTTGGATTCCGGGGCTAAACGGTAGCCTATCGTAACGACGCAGAATCCGTGATCGAGCAATCTGCGCGCAGGACCGATTCCTTTGCGGCTGCCATTGATGAGTGCTCCGCCATGAATCCAGATCGCAAGCGGTCGAATTTCAGTGTCGTCGGGCCGATGCACGTCGAGTTTGATTTCGAGATCACCAACAGTTTTGTAAGTGAACGTCTCAACCTGAATTGGAGCCGGAGTCTGTGCCTGAGCAATTGGAGTGAGCACAAAAAGGGCAAGAACGAGCAGGTGTTTCATGGCAGGAGGCTAGCATAGGGTGGTTTTCGAACCAACCTTTTCAGATTGCTGACGCCCACTGCGTCGATTTGTGATCACTTAAATTGCACCGAAAACCCTTGCTCCTTCTTTCCGCCAAACTCTACAGAAACCGGATTGGCTTTGATCTCTAAATTGTCGGGCACCATTTCCATCGCATTTTTCGTTACGAGAATTTGCCCGGGCTTCCCGATGTCTTCGCCGAGTTTGCTGGCACGATTGACCGGATTCCCGAAAAAATCGTGAGGGTGGGGGAACAGGCATTTTCCATGATCGATCCCGGCCGAAATGTAGATGTCGAGTTCGTCGGGTGTCAGCAGGTTTGCGGAATCGAGCGCTAGATTCAGCGCGATGGTTGCCCGAATGGCGTTTGCCGGATTTTCAAATCGTGCGAAAGCGTTGTCGGCTTCGAATTTCACGATTGAACCTCTGTAGCTTTTGACAATGGGCTCTGCTGTCAGCTGCATCCGGCGGACCATTGACAAATAATGAACGACTCCATGAGAATCGGTCAGCTTCGTGAATCCAGACATGTCGACAATCAGCGCGGTCGTCTCAGCTCCATATTCTTCCCAAAGTTTCTTTGTTTCTTTTCAACTTCGCTTCGAGCGCCCGTGTCCAATTCCTGGGAATACCGAAGCGCCTGATCGTTGAAAGCCTGAATGGCGGGAGTGGGTTCCATTTAATTATAATAGGAGTGCCTTTCAGGATTCGTCGATTCTAAAAAGGTCGCCGTTGCGCTTTTGGATGATTCGTCGAAATTCGCGGTCCCATGAGTGAAAAAATCAAAATCGCAATCATCGGTGCAAGCGGCTATACGGGGCAGGAATTGCTCCGTCTGCTGATCATGCATCCGGCTGTTGAGATCGCCGCGATCACCTCGCGGAAGGAAGCTGGAAATTCAGTCGACTCAGTTTTTCCACGATTTCGCGGAGCGCGTTCGGTCGATCAGCTTGAGTTCATGGAGCCCGATATCGATTCGATTGTTGCAACGGGGGCGAAGGCCGCATTTTTGGCGTTGCCGCATGGCGTGGCGTATGAATTTGCCGGCCCCTTATTAAGTCGGGGCATTCGGGTGATTGATCTCAGTGCTGATTTTCGTCTCAACGATCTGGCAGTTTATGAAGATTTCTACGGAGATCATTCCGCACCGGAGCTGCTTTCGGAATCGGTCTTCGGACTACCTGAAATTCACGGCGATGCAATTCGTGACACAAACTTAGTTGCTTCACCGGGTTGCTATCCAACAAGCATTTTGCTTCCATTGATTCCGCTGTTAAAAAACAAGCTGGTTGATCCGACGACGATCAATATTTCCAGCCTGTCTGGAAGCAGCGGCGCAGGGAAAACGTCGAACACCGCATTTTCATTCGTGGAAGTCAACGAAAGCCTTCGAGCTTATGGCGCGCCCAAGCATCGCCATGTTTCGGAGATCGAACAGGAATTGTCGCTCGCTTTTGGAGAGACTGTCAAAATCAGCTTTGTTCCCCATTTAATGCCGGTGAATCAGGGCATCGTCACTACGACCTTCGTGAATCTCGAATCGGGAACGGATTCGGCCGCAATTGCTGATGCGCTGTCTTGTTACGACAGCTCAGCCTTTGTCCGGGTTCTCGGCGAAGGTGTCTTTGCCGACTCAAAAAATGTGACGCGGACCAATTTTATTGACATTGGCTGGGTAATTGATACTCGAACGAATCGCCTGATTCTTTCAAGTGCGGAGGACAATCTCGGTAAAGGTGCCGGCGGTCAGGCTATTCAGAGTTTCAATTTGATGTTTGGTTTGGCTGAAATGGCTGGGCTGGAGAACTTCTAATTTTTGTAAACACCAAAATTTCAGACCATTGAAGGACCTAAATTTCATTGAAGGAGGCGTTTGCTCGCCCAAAGGATTTCGTTGCGCCGCTGTTGGGTGCGGAATTAAAAACCCAAAAGTGAAGCGACTCGACTTGGCGCTCGTGTATTCCAAATATCCGACGGTTGCAGCAGCGCTGTTTACTCAAAATGCAGTCCGTGCAGCGTGCGTCGATTTTTCAGCTAACAATTTAGAGAAGGCCGAGCCCCGGGCTATCATCGTCAATAGTGGCAACGCCAATGCTTGTACTGGACCTGCTGGAATGCGCGATGTTCGCAAAACCGCCAAGCTTTTAGCCAAGGAACTTGGAATTCTTCAGCGCGAAATTCAGGTATGCTCCACCGGTATCATCGGAATGGAATTGCCGATGGATCGGATTGAGCCAAATATCCCGAAGCTGGTTAAGGCGCTCAATCAGGAAAGCTGTGATGTAGCCCAGGCTATCATGACCAGCGACACAAGGCCGAAAGAAGTGGCTGTTGAATTCGAGATTGGTGGCAAAACAGTTCGGATTGGTGCGTGCGCGAAAGGTGCAGGAATGATCAATCCCAACATGGCGACGATGCTGTGTTTCGTGACGACCGATGCCAATGTCAGCAAGGCCGAGATCGTTGCGGCAACCAAACAAGCCGTAGAACAAAGCTTCAATCGGATCACCGTCGATGGTGACACCAGCACGAACGATGCCGTCATTGTGATGGCAAACAGGCGTGCTGAAAACAAGGAAATCAGCCGTCGAGGCGAAGGGAGTGCGGAGTTTCGTGCTGCGCTTCAGGAAGTCATGATCCGGTTGGCGAAGAAAATGGTCTCTGATGGTGAGCGAGTTACCAAGCTCGTCGATATCCGGGTTCGTGGAGCAAAGACCAACAAGGATGCTCAGTTGGTGGCGCGCGCCGTAGCGAATTCAAATCTTTGCAAATGCTCGTGGAATGGTGAAGACCCGAACTGGGGCCGGATCATTCATGCAGTTGGTTATGCCGGCGCTCAAGTTTGCGAAGGTGCGGTGGACATTTACTTCGATGGGCTCATTGCTGCCAAAAATGGAATGACTGCCAAAAAGACCCCCTTGGAAAAGCTGATTGATGTTGTGAAAAACGACAAGTTTTCGATCGGAATCGATCTTAACTTGGGGGCTGGCGAATTCAATATCTGGACGGCTGATCTCTCTCCCGAATACGTGGATTTCAATCGGGCCGAATATGCTGCTTCGAAGATGAAAGGCTAAGTTCGATCAGGCTTTGACTAATCATGGAAGTCGCCGAAATTTCCGGCTTCCCTTTTGATGAGCGCACCGGATTTTCAGCAACAAATCGACAAAGCAGCGGTCCTGCTTGAAGCCCTTCCGTACTTTCAGCAATTTCGCGGTCAGACCTTTCTCATCAAAGTGGGCGGTTCTGCGATGGATGACCCGGAAAGGGTTAAGAATCTGCTTCGCGATGTGGTTTTTCTGGAAATTGCAGGGATCAATCCTGTTTTGGTTCATGGAGGCGGCAAAGCAATTTCAGCAGCCATGGCGGAGTCCGGGCTTAAGCCCAAGTTTGTGAATGGATTGCGGGTCACGACGGACGAAGCGATGATATTGGTCGAGAAAACGCTCAGCCAGACCATTAATCCGGGGCTGGTTTCGAATATCAATGATTTCGGCGGCCGTGCTCTTGGTGTGGCTGGAAATGAAGTTTTTGTTGGGGAACGAATTCCTGATCTCGGACGAGTTGGAAAAGTCGTTGATTTTGATATGTCGAAAGTCCTAGCTGCTCTGGCTTCTGAAATTACCCCGGTCGTTTCGCCCGTTGCTTCGGAAGTAGACACGAAACTCCCCCTCAATGTAAATGCGGATCTTGCGGCGAGCGCGTTGGCTTCAAAATTGAAAGCCGCCAAGTTGGTCTACCTCAGTGATGTTATCGGTTTGTGCAAAGACAAGGATGATCCATCGACTCTGATTTCATCCGTCCAATCGGGAAGCGTTGAGGCAATGATCGAAGACGGGACGATCGCAGGCGGGATGATTCCGAAAGTGCGCTCTTCCGTTGATGCCCTCAATGCCGGTGTTGGCAAAGTTCACATGGTCGACGGTCGGATTCCCCACTCTATGTTGCTGGAAATTTTTACCGAGTCCGGAATCGGAACCGAAATCGTAAAATCAGAGTCATGATCTCTCAAGAAACAGCTGCTCTCTCGCAAGAATTTGTGTTGGGAAACTACGGTCGTTTTCCGATCGCCTTCACTCATGGTAAAGGATCGCGGATTTGGGATGAAAATGGTCGTGAATTCCTCGATTTTGGAATGGGGATTGCGGTAAACACGCTGGGACACGCTCATCCGGCAATGCAAAAAGCGATTGCTGATCAGGCAGGCAAGCTGATTCATACTTCGAATCTCTACCATATTCGCGAGCAGGCCGAGTTGGCTCAATTCATTACTGAAACAGTTATCAGGCAGCCTGGAAAAGTTTTCTTCTGTAATAGCGGAGCTGAGGCGAATGATACGCTGATCAAGCTCGCTCGGAAATTCGGAAACGACGCTGGAAATGGCCGCTTTGAAGTGATCACCTGCACGAATTCGTTTCACGGTCGAACACTTGGCGGCATTGCTGCGACAGGGCAGGACAAAGTAAAGGCCGGTTTCGAACCGCTCCTTGAAGGATTTACTCATATTCCGCTGAATGATTGCGAAGCGTTGAAGAATGCAGTCGGCCCGCGAACTTCGGCGATTTTGTTTGAGCCGTTGCAAGGCGAGGGGGGAATCAATGCGGTGACGCCTG
This sequence comes from uncultured Verrucomicrobiales bacterium, assembly GCA_937891465.1. GTDB lineage: Bacteria > Verrucomicrobiota > Verrucomicrobiia > Verrucomicrobiales > DEV007 > JABDJT01. The sequence goes on from CALAHF010000173.1 coordinate 8,005, forward strand.
AATTTTTCAAAACCGCCATGGAATTGCGGGACCAACACGGATTGCTCCTCATGATGGATGAAGTCCAATGCGGATTTGGCCGGACAGGCGATTGGAACGGATACGAAACCGCGCTTCGCGATTCGGGGATCGATTTTCAACCGGACGCTGTCAGCTGGGCAAAAGGAATTGCCGGCGGATTTCCGATGGGAGCCGTTTGGTTTAATGCACGTTGCGAAAATGTTCTGGGGCCGGGAACGCATGGCTCGACCTTTGGCGGAACACCACTCGGATCGGTCGTTGCCTTGACTGTCCTGAAAACCATCGAGTCTGAAAAGCTCGCTGAAAATGCGGAACGCCAATGTCAGCGGATCAAAGCGGTCGTCGCGAACTGGAATTCCCCGTTTGTGGACGAAGTCCGCGGGTTTGGACTGATGCTCGGTTTCAGCATGAACGATGAGGCCATTGCTAAAACAGCTGCTTTTTCAGAGTCGAGCCGAGCTGTTTGCAGTTTATTTATGGTCGACGAATTGACCAATGCTGGACTTATCACCGTTCCTGCCGGAGCGAATGTGGTGCGCTGGCTGCCCGCCCTGAACGTAACTGACGCCGAAGTGGACGAGGCGTTGTCAATTTTTCACACCGTCCTCACCAATTTGAAATGAAAAACTTGCTCTCTATTGAATCCCTGACCGCAGCTGAGATCGAAGGTCTCATTGACAGCGCGGCCGAATTGAAAGCAACGCGCGGTTCTCACGCAGAACAGCCATTGGCGGGTCAGACGTGGGCTATGATATTCAGCAAATCATCGACCCGAACTCGTGTCAGTTTTGAAGTGGGTGTTCGCGAACTCGGCGGTTCGGTATTTTTCCTGAATTCAAATGACATGCAGCTTGGTCGAGGCGAACCGATCAAAGATACTGCTCGTGTGTTGGGCCGCATGGTTCATGGGGCAATCATCCGGACATTTGATCAGCAGGATGTTGAAGACTTTGCGAAATACAGCAAGATTCCGACGATTAATGCCCTGACCGACGAGGAACATCCCTGCCAAATCTTGGCCGACTTGCTGACTATTCGCGAACGCTGTGGTGGTTGGGAAGGCACGAAAGTGGCATTTTTTGGTGATGGCGATTGTAATATGGGTCGTTCGTGGGCATGGGCAGCAATTCGGCTTGGTTTCGAATTGGTTATCGCTGCGCCGAAAGAATTTCAGCCCGCATCGGATTTCATGTCGCGAATTGGCGACTACACCCCGGTGACAATTACAGATGACGCAAAAGCTGCCGCAACCGGAGCCGACGTGCTTTACACTGATACATGGGTCAGCATGGGGAAAGAAGACGAAGCTGCTGATCGCCTGAGAATTCTCGCTCCATTTCAGATTAACGATGAATTGCTCTCGCTCGCAAACGATGGCGCGATCGTTCAACATTGTCTGCCTGCGTATCGGGACAAAGAAATCACCGAATCGGTTCTCGAAGCTCGCGAAAATGAGATCTTCGATCAGGCCGAAAATCGACTGCATGCTCAGAAAGCAGTAATGGCTGCATTGGCGGAAAAATCGTGATTTTGATTTTCACGAACCGATAGGGTTGGCTCATCGAACGCATACGGTTGCTTTGTTCTTTCAAAGAACCAGAAAGAGAAAGGCGATCAGAGTGATGAGCGCAACAGCCCACCAAAACCATTCTTTGAATGTCTTCTTGGGGAGGCCGCCAAACTCTTCTTCGACAAACTTGTCGTAATAGAAAAGATCATCTTCCTGCAAATCGAGATCCAATCCATCGCCGTCAAAATCGAGGTCTTCACCCGCGTTGCATTTGGGACATCCGGCTGAACCAACCCGGACTTCGCGGTCACACCTGGGGCACATGTAGTAATCCGCTGACATTAATTACCTTCAATCTATCGCGGGCCAGCGATCGTTCACCACAAAAATTCGGGCAGTTTCGGTTTCGGTGAAATCCAGGGCGCTGAGCAAAACGGGATGGTCGGACTCTGTGAAATGAGTCTTCAGCCAATCAGAAATCGATGCATAATTTACGGCAGCCGCGCTCGAGCCGGAAAGCCAGGAGGGCTTTTGCAGGATTCGAAACGATTCAGCACCCTGAAAGTTTTCAAGAAGATCGGTTTCTGATTGGCGAAACCAAAAACCGCGTTGGTGGTTTTCGGCCAATAGTGGCGAAATCACTGGATCCCGATCCGTTGGGTGATAGAAAATTTGGCCTTTCACGAAGGTAGCCTGATGAGCAATCTCCGGAATCGTTGCTTTCCCGAGCGGAAGCTGATGATCGATAAAACGCGCGTGTTTCCGCTCAAGTGTGTCTCTGGCATTGGGCCCAACAAAATGGCTACCGCTGTAATTTTCAGTGGCAGCATGAAGATAGAATTTTATGGCGACTTCCCAATGATTCAATTCGCCGTTTTCGTCACGAAATACGAAATCCAATTCTCCAACGGTGCGTTTGCCATCCTGAATCTGGAGATTGTGCTCCACGATTTCAACGCCCCGAATTTCCTTCAGCCAGAAATGGACCAACGATTCGAAGTAGTATCCAACCCGATGGGATCGTGGAGCGGCCACAAAAAATTCCAGAAAAGCGTCCGATTCAAAGATCGCGGAACCAGGCGCGGGAGGAGAAATTGATGGTTGGCCTTTCAGCAAAAACGGCGTCCGCAGAACCCAATCCAAATCGCGTGCGATTTGCTGAAAGTTAGTCGGGCTCATCACGCGAAGGTCTTTTTATTCCAACCAAAATGGCTGCGGGGATGTTCGTGGAACACCAAAAAGACACGGGCGGGATTGATATCAAGCTTATCGTGTAACCACTCGCAGAAAAGTGTCGAAAGCGTGACTGATTGCTCAGCGTCAACTCCAAGCGAGATTAAGCTGACGAACGCGGTGGGTTCGGAGCTGCCCCCAAAGTGCATTTTCTTCCCATCTTCAAAAATGACCTGCACGTAATCGATCGATTTTCCCAGTTCCTCTGCGGCGAGTTTTCCTGCTTCGGCGAGAAGCGATTCAATCTTGGAAGGATCGACAGCAATCGAGGTTTCAATTCGTAAATGAGGCATCAGAAGATCAGGTCAGGCAGGTCGACCGTAATAATTTTTGCATTCCGGCTTCAGCCAGAAAATCAAAAGTGGGATGCAGAAGATCATCGAACAGCTGGTCAATCCCAGACAAATCACAACGAGATTGTAAACCCAAGTCCATGGCTTCGGCTTGGTAAACAAGCTGACACCGAAAATTCCCATGCTGATAATCATCGCGACTCCATAGGTTGGTGCCATGATTTTGGCCGTCATCTTGTCGTCCGCCGTCATGTCCGGGAAAGGAATGAAGGGAACCGCAAAGCAAAAAATCGCCAGGAGGATCAACAACACAAAACTTACTCCCATATAAATCCTGAACCATTTGTCGACGCCGGGAGGGACGCGGGGTGGTGCAGGGTAGGGGGGCTCCATTCATAAATGCATTCAAAAGCGAAAAAGCTCTTCACTTCAAGCGATTTCATTTTGCCATTCGGGGATACTGCCGCAACAATGCGGAAACGAATGCTCAACCGCCGAAAACGCCGTCTACTTGTTGTCATCCTGCTGATCCTCTTGATTCCGGCTGGGATTTGGATATCGCTCTATCTCAGCGGCAAAATCCCAGCTCCCGGCGAACCTGCGCGAGGCAATTTTAACATGTCCGACCGGATTGCAACGCTGGATGTCGAAGAGCGGGATGGGGAAGTAGTTTTTGTTTTCAGTGATCTCTTCGGTGGAGACGAAGGAACTCTGACCCCCGAGGAATTCGCGGCAGAACTGCTTCGTAGGGAAAAAGACCTTCCACGAATCTATCGGATACTTGATGTCACTGGGACATCGGGTTTGTTGTGGTTGCTGTTTGGCTTACTTGCGCAGGCCGTGTTCATGGGCCGACTACTCATCCAGTGGCGGGCCAGTGAGAAAGCAAAAACTTCCGTCGTCCCTCCCGTTTTTTGGTGGTTCAGCTTGCTGGGATCTTCGATGCTGCTGATCTATTTCCTCTGGCGGAAAGAGCCTATCGGCCTTCTTGGGCAAGCGACCGGGTGGTTCATCTACGTCCGGAATCTTTGGTTTATCTATGGGAAACCAAGAGTTGAAGCCGCCGCGACTACTTCGTCTTCAGAGGAGGAAAAATAATCTTGCGCTTCAGCAGCCAGCAAACGCCGACCAAATCGTAAATCCCACGGATCGCCCGGTCGAAATTCGTGTATTTCGAATCGCCCGCTTTTCGTTCGCGGTGATTCACATCGATCTCCGTAATCTTCAGCCCTGCATTTGTGAAAATCGCAGGCAAAAACCGGTGCATTCCGTTAAACGGCACAAACAGATCGATACAGTCTTTTTTGAAAACCTTGAGCGAGCAGCCCGTGTCGCTGATTCCATCATGAATGAAAGTCCGCCGCACTCGATTTGCAATTCGCGAGGCGGCGCGACGACTCCACGTGTCTTTCCGCTTAGCGCGACGACCGCAAGCGACATCGAATTCACCTGATTTTACAGCGTCGACCAGCTCCTGAATATTCGCGGGATCATTCTGCCCATCCCCATCAAGCAGCACGCAGATCTCACCTTTCGCTGCGCGGATTCCTGCAAAGATCGCGGCGCTTTGCCCCCGGTTTTCGGTCATTTGAATTGGAGTGACCCCTTCGATCGTCAGCATTTTTTCCCACGTACCATCTGAGCTGCCGTCATCGACTGCGATCAATTCCGCATCCGGCTGACAATCGCGAATTTCCTGCAGGACGAATTCAACACAGTCCACCTCGTTGTAAAACGGAACGATAATGGTGACGCCATCCCCGGAAGGATCGGCGTCGGTGCGGAGCCCATGACTGAGCGGGAATATGGTTTCAAAACTCACAGCGCGGCATTGTAGCCAAGAATTGAATGGGCGCAATCGGCGAATCAGACGATCCTCTGGCACCCAATGAATTGACGATTTGGGTGATGCCCTCGACAGCTACTGCATCATATGACATTCACGGATGGATCTATTTTGCTGGTAGCGCTTGGGGTTGCTGTTTGGATGCCAATGCCCCGATTGCGAAATTCCGCGACCTAGTTGCCTACGGTCACACCTCTTGCTTCGATTATCGGAAGCGGATTTCTCGTGGCTACCCCATTATTGGCAGTGATCGTGGGAACTGCCGCGCCCATTGCGATGCTGGCGATTGTTGTTGTGGCGTATTTCATTGGAGGCGTCATCCGTTTCAATATTGTCCACCTTGAGCCCGCGTTGGAGGATCGATCACAAACGCCACATTCTGTATTCGTCCTCGAAAAAATATCCAATTTCACGCTTTCGGTCGCCTATATTGTATCGGTCGCGTTTTATCTCAGGTTGCTTTCATCGTTCGTGATGTACAATCTGGACGCGGGCGAGCAAAGTGATTTTTATGCGAATCTAATTACAACGGCGATTCTCGCTTTCATTGGTGTGATTGGTTTTTTAAAAGGATTACGATCCCTCGAGACGTTGGAATCCCTTTCAGTAACGTTGAAGCTCGTAATCATCGCGGGTCTGCTGGTAGGGCTGACAATGTTCGATGTCCAGACGCTGGGGGAAGCCACTGAGCATGGAATCCCGTCTCTTGATGTGAGCTGGTTCGAAAAACTGCGAATGCTCGCAGGGATCTTGCTTGTCGTGCAGGGATCCGAAACCTCGCGATACCTTGGCGCCGCCTACGATAGCCAGGTTCGGGTTAAAACGATGCGTCGCGCACAGATTATCTCCGGAATAATTTACGTGGCATTCGTCTTTTTGGCTTTGCCGCTTCTGCCACACCTTGAAAATACGACTCCAAACGAAACTGCCATCGTCGAACTGGCCAAATTTGTCAGTCCATGGCTCCCGTTTTTGCTGATTATCGCCGCTGTGATGGGTCAGTTTAGTGCCGCTGTTGCAGATACTGTTGGGGGTGGCGGGCTTTTTAGAGGAGGAAACCAATAAGAAAATCAAATCCCGCCCCGGCTATCTGTTGATCGCAGGCACAGCGATCGCTCTCGTCTGGGTTGCAGATATTTTCCAGATCATCAGCATCGCATCGCGCGCCTTCGCCTTCTACTATTTGCTCCAATGCTTGAACGCCTGGCGGGTGGCTTCACTTTGCCTGAAGGGTAAGCGGCTATTTTGGGAGCGACCGCGTTTCGGCATTCTGATTCTACTCCTCGCTTTTGCGACGTTGTATGGACGATCCGCAGGTTAGGGCGCTTTAAATGAACTGAATCAATCCAACAGATCCGGACGGTTCTCGGCGGTTCGTTGTTTCGCCATATCAGCCCGCCATTCATCGATTTTTCCGTGGTGGCCGCTCAACAAGATATCAGGAACTTTCATGCCTTCGAAATCGGCGGGGCGCGTGTATTGCGGGGCTTCCAGTAATTTTCCGTCGCCGCCGAAGCTTTCTTCCACGGGCGATCGTTCGTCGCCGAGTACGCCGGGAATCAAGCGCACAATCGAATCGACCACCACTGCTGCGGCGACGGTTCCATTGGTCAAAACGTAGTCACCGAGTGAGATCTCCTGATCGACGAGCCCATTGACGACCCGATGATCGACGCCTTCGTAATGACCACACAGGATGATCAAATGTTTTGCCGTCGAGAGCGATTCGGCATCGGACTGCTCGTAGCGTTTGCCTTGCGGAGTCATCAGCAAAACGATTGAATCTTCAGTCTTCAGCTTCCGAACTACCGCAAAAAACGGATCCGGCTTCATGACCATTCCCGGTCCGCCTCCATAAGGAATATCATCGACGCTCCGATGTTTGTCGGTCGTATATTCGCGAAGATCGTGCGCTTGGATTTCGACGGCGCCCGCAGCTTGAGCCCGCTTCATGATGCTTTCGCCAAGCGGACCTGCGCAGATTTCCGGGAAAATGGTGACAATATCGATCTTCATCTTTTTGCTAAAATTTACCCATCAGATGGTTCGCAATCGTCACGACCCGTTCCGACCACTTCAAATTTGCCGGCTTCAAGGTGGGAACCGTTGGTGCCGCGACTTGTAAAAACGGTTTTCCCGAAATCCATTTCCCCTGCGTTCCATTTCCTTTTTGAGCCGTGAAAGGCTGGCCGTTCGAATCGTGGAACACAAAAATCTCCGACTCCATCCCGCCGTTCGGGTCGATAATTCCAAGTTTGAATCCTTGAGACGACACCGTTTTTGTCACCTCATCTCCTCGAATTAAGCTATCAGGGACTTCGGTGATCAGGACATAATGATGCTGTCCGATCCGCCATTCCATTTCTCCCGGTTTGTTCAACTTCTCACGGGCAACAAACGATTTCAGGCTCAAGATGGGTGGAACGCCCGCCTCCAATGATCGTTTCATCATTCGATGAATTCGGCGAACCATTTCGGAGTCTTTTTCTTTAACATTCTCGCGATCCAGCCATGAGCCTGATAAATCGAGACGATCAAGTCCGTTCTCCTCCATCCAATCATCTGCGGCCGCTTCCATGTCGCGGGTCAAAACTCCGTTGATGCCCCATCGATACAATTCCGGAGAAATCACCGACCGTTTCTTTTTGAAATGACGTTCGATCAAATAATTGATTCGTTTTGCGGAATCCGAACCGATCAGCTTTCCATGCGCCGCCTGCATTTCCGGCGTTCCGTTTTGAAATTGCATCAGCATGCACGTCGGTCCGCAAGCATTGAGCGATTTAGGGTAGGTGTTTTGATCAATCTTTTCGGTTATCTCGATTCTTACAGTTTCTCCAGCGCTCCCTATTTGAATTGCGCCGAAAAGTGCAATAACTGAAAACACGAGTTTCCACGAACGGACCCTATTGATTCGCCGAACGTACCCTGTTGCTTCAAAACGGCTTTTCGAAACAATAGGGTACGTTCGATGAACAGACCCTGTTGCTTCGTTTTCGGTTGAATTAAACGATTTAAACATCGCCGTCATCGGCACCTCCTACTTGACCGCGGAGTTTTGCCTCCATGAACGGAGTCAAATCACCATCCATCACCGCTGAAATGTTGCCGGTCTCGCGACCGGTTCGGTGATCTTTCACCATTTGGTAGGGATGGAAAACATAGGAGCGAATCTGACTTCCAAAGCCAATCTCTCCTTTGTCGCCGTATTCCTGCTCCATTCTGGCGCGCTTTTTGTCTTCCTCGATCTGGAAAAGCTTGGTTTTGAGCAATTTGAAAGCGAGTTCTTTGTTCTTCAGCTGACTTCGCTGTGCGGTGCAGCGAATCTGAATTCCAGAAGGCTTGTGCTTCAGTAAAACGCCGGTTTCGACTTTGTTTACGTTCTGGCCGCCTTTGCCGCCAGATCGCATTGTGGTGACGTCGCAATCGGAATCGGCCACTTCGATATCGGGGGCCTTTTCCAGATCAGGTGTCACTTCAACACTCGCAAACGAGGTGTGACGACGCGATTGGGAATCGAAAGGCGAAATTCGGACAAGTCGGTGAACGCCACGCTCACAGTTGAGGTATCCGTAGGCGTTTTCACCCGAGAACCGAATCGTTGCTCCGCGAATGCCGGCTTCGTCTGCGTCTTGGAGATCGACGACCTCTGTTTTGAAATCATTTTGATCACCCCAACGAAGGAACATGCGGAAAAGCATTTCAGCCCAATCGCAGGCTTCGGTTCCGCCCGCTCCTGAGTTGATTGAAAGGAATGCGTTGTCCGAATCGTTTGGGCCGCTCAACAAAGTCTGCAGCTGGATTTTTTCCAACGCGACTTGAATTTGAGCTGCTTCGGAAACGACTTCTTTGGCGCTGGCTTCATCGCCTTCTTCTCGGGCCATTTCGACGAGCACTTCCATATCATCGATCCTCGAATCGAGCGCGATGATTGGATCGATCTTCTTTTTCAGGGTCGACACGTTGGCCATTTTTGCCTGTGCCTCATCCTGATTGTCCCAAAAGCCGGGCGCGGACATCTCCTCTTGAATAGAGGCCAGTTTATTTTCGAGCTCAGCGAAGTCAAAGGTACCGCCGCAGCTCAGTGAGCCGGGCCTTTAAAGCGTCCGTGTCGATTGTTGAGAGATCATCCATGTTATTTAACAAAGATAAAGTAGTGCCACAGAATGCGGGGAGGGCAAGGGCGAAGGGTGATTCTTCAATTCATTGATTTATCAGAGCCACAACGATTCCTGCCACGCAGAAGCAGGAGGCAAGAAGCATCCAAGGGAACATTGGAACAAATTTTGGCGGCTTGATCCCTTGTTTCCGGTAGATCGCGTAGATTTTCTGTGCATCTAAAAATGGTCCGATGTTTAGGGGCTTGCTTGCTGCTTTTCCGCCCTTTTCAGTAATGTCTTCCTGAACTCTAACCCACAAATTAACAGTGAGAATCCACACGGCAGCTGCAATACAGAATGCAATGATTAGGAGGCCGCTCATTTTGGTTGATTGGTGAACCGCTCCGTTTGTTTTGCGGAGGACGTTCAGGAGCTGAATGATCTGCGAAAAACGTGAGCTGTTCAATCGCCACGTTTGTAATCGATCACGAAAGCGCCGACTTTCCATCTTGAATCAACCTCCAATTTCTGTTCCACTGATTGAATGACTGAATCGAACTCTCGACGCAATTTTTTGCAGAAATCTGCTCTCGCTTCCCTTGGACTAGCTGTTCCTGGTGCTCTTGTAAAAGGCCAAATGCCGCGCTCAGCAATGACCCCAAATTTTGTGGTGAAAAATGGACGGATTCGCCAATCGATAATGGGGTGGTGCTTCAATAAGGCTTTTGACAAAGAAGATTCCAAGAAAAATACGCTGATGCTGGCTCAACACTGCAAAGATATTGGGTTGGTGGCGATGGAGGGAATCTCTCGTGATCTCTATCCTGATGTTAAGAAGATGGGGCTGGATATTTCGTTGGTGAGTGGTGGGCACGGATTCAAGAACGGGCCCTGTAACCCTAAATTTCACGACGAAGTGGTCGAAGGCCTGAAAGGTGCGATCGATGCTGCGGTTGAGTTTGATTGCCCGAGTGTGATCACTTTTACGGGAATGCGATACGATGGCATGGATGACGAAGAGGCGGCAAAACGCTGCGTCGAAACGTGGAAAGAAGTGGTTCCGTATGCGGAAAAGCACAATAAAACACTGGTGCTGGAGCATTTGAACTCGCGGGACGACTCGCACCCGATGAAGGGGCATCCCGGCTACTTTGGCGATGACGTAGACTTCTGCGTGGATTTGATCAAAGAAGTCGGGTCAGAGAATTTTAAGCTGCTGTTCGACATCTATCACGTGTCAGTGATGAACGGCGACGTGATCCGCCGGATTGATCAATACAAGGACTACATCGGTCATTATCACACCGCGGGAAACCCAGGTCGCGGCGAGCTGGATGATACGCAGGAGATCAATTACCCGCCGATCATGAAAGCGATTTTAGCGACGGGATATAAGGGATTTGTTGCTCAGGAGTTCATTCCGAATTGGGATGATCCTGAAGCTGCGTTGCGGCATGCCGCTGAGGTTTGTGATGTTTGAGGTGATAAAGCCTACGTGTCATAAAACTTTTCGGGTAGGAGTATAGGGGACTGAGTGCAAAATTCTGAGTCGCTTTTCCCTGGTAAACTTGAAAGACGACCATAACAGAAATAGGCCACTTTATTCAGAATAAACCTGTTAAGCACGGAAATGCACGCTTCTTATGATTCAGAAACTAATTAAAATTTTCATGAAAGGTCCACCCGTGAACGATTTAGGAAGAGTTGATATGAGGGTAGACTTTATGGATGAGGACATGATCTTGCTGATCATGATCAGCAGTCGTCTCAGAGATACCGAGGAGCATCGAGGTCTACTGACGAGAAAATTGGAAAGTTAACTCGAATATCTTCAGTCGAACGACTGCAGTCTCTATCGCAACGGAACCGTTGAGATTAAGAACGGATGGCCGTTACCAGTGAGTTTGGTCGCGATTTGCGAAGATCGTGCCGCCAAATTCACTGACTTTCGATGTAACCTCGCATGGAAATAAAGTGCGGAATTCTATAGATGCCTAACAGGCGCTCAACATCTGAAAGCTATGAGCCTAAATTACTTTTTTTGATTTGGAATTTATCACCACAATCTACATGTACTCTTTGCAGGATGACAGTGCAGTCTAACGTTCTGGTGGTGATACTCACTTTTTCGGAATGACTCCCCGCGCGGGCCGATCGCCAATCGAGAAATAGCCTAGCTGGCCGCCTTCGCTGCCATTGATCTGCCAAACGGCACCAGGCCTCGTGCTTTGAGATTTTGTCTTGCCTGGCTTGATCTTTCCGTAAGAAACTGGCTTTCCTTTGGGATCCATCCAAAGTAACTCAACGGGATTTTCGCGCTTGTTGATGAAATGGGCTTGGAAGGTTCTGCCGTCGGGTTTGGAAACAGGCCCATTTTTTCCTGAAAGCTTGTTCCACTTCAATTTCGTAAGTGACTCTACGGTCGGCTTGGGCTTCACCGCGAATTGCTGCGGTCCCAGTTTTTTCAATTCGGCCAATCTCTCGCTGTGCTCCTTTTTTTCTGCAAGATTGGTCCATTCGTATGGATCGTTCTTAATGTCGTAGAGTTCGTTCTCGCCGTTGGCGTATTGGATCATTCGCCAATCGTTATCACTGAGGCCGTAGCTACCGCGTTCTGAGAGGTAGGTGACAGAAACGTGATCCCACTCGGCTTTTGGATCCTTCAAAAGCGGAACGAGACTTGGGCCTTTGGCGACAGGGTTTGCGGGTAGCCCGGCCAGTTCAGTCAAGGTTGGGAAAAGGCTGATGAGATTGACGGGCTCTTCGCAAATGGTTTCTGGCTTTGTGAGGTTGGGAACGCGGATCATCAAGGGAACTCGCGTGACCACGCGCCACGCGGTGTATTTCTGCCAGTGCTGTTTTTCACCGAGGTGCCAACCGTGATCACTCCACAGCACGACGATGGTGTTGTCTTTGTTGGGGCCGGATTCGAGCGAATCGAGCACCCGACCGAGCATGGTGTCTGCAAAATAGATCGAGGCGAGATAGCCTTGGATTCCCTGTTTCCACTGATCGTTTTTTTGAATATGCTCGAAATAGCGATTTGGTCCGCGTTTCTTGCCCGCAGATGGTAAATCATCGAGATCATCCGCTTTGTAGCCCGGCGGAAGCTGAATCGATTCGAGTGGAAACGGTTCAAAGTATTTCTTCGGCACAAACCAAGGTTCGTGAGGTCGGTAAATCCCGCAGGCGAGAAAGAATGGTTTGTCGTGCTCTTTGGAAAGCTGTTCGCCGATCCATTGGGAAACTAACCAATCACCTCCGAACTCTTCATCAGTCGCATCGAGCGCGGCCCAATCCGTTTCCACGTATTGCCAGGGACCTCCCACGGGGAGTGAAACGGGACGATTCTCGGGATAAAGCGTGCGCGGCAGTGGTCGCTCGGTTTCAGCTTTAGGGAAGTAGTCGTCCCACGACGGCGCATCGATAAAGTAATGCAGGAGTTTGCCTGAACCGGCTGACCAATAACCATTTTCGGAGAAATACTTCGGCATCAAGGTGGCGTCGGGCGTGACCTCTCTCATCTTTTGCCCGTTCTCATAAAGCCCGGAGACATGGGGCGAGATGCCGGTAAAAATCGCGCTGCGTGAAGGATTGCAAGCGGGAGCCGGACAGTGAGCATTATTAAAAAGAACGCCACTCGCAGCGAGCTGATCGAGATTTGGCGTTATGGCTTGGGGATGTCCGCCGAGGCAACCGATCCAGTCATTGAGGTCATCCATCGAGATGAACAAGATGTTGGGTTTCTCATCGGGGGCCGCAGTTGCAATGCCGGGCAGACAAAAGCTGAGAAGCAAAAGAGCGATTGAGAAGCGCGGTAGCATGCGGCGAAGATGCCATGGAATAGGAATTGAAACAAGATCACAGACCGGCTTTCAAAAATGTGGTCCCCCGATCGCCAAACACAAAAACGGCCGAGCTTTCGCCCGGCCGTCTTGTAATTCTTGATTGTTTTCTATCCGAAGAACAGAAAACGCAAGGTGAGGTGAGAGGTATCAGTCTTCCGATTTTTCCTCTGACTTTTCCTCTGATTTCTCTTCGGTTTCTGCACCTTCTTCGCTTGGACGCCATTCGTCGCTTGCGAGGTTGAACGCCTGCTCGAGTCCAACAAGGTCGCTGCTTGGACGCAAGGCTTCGAATGCGGCAGTCTCTTTCTTGAGATCTTCCTCGCTGTATTCTGCAGCTTTGATCGAAAGACCAATGCGGCGCTCGACGCGGTCGACTTTGATGACGCGTGCCTCGACGTCGTCTCCGACTTTGAGAACGTCCTTCACCTTGGCCACGTGCTCTTCGCTCAATTGCGAGATGTGAACCAAACCGTCGATGTCGTCTTCCAACTGAACGAAAGCTCCGAAGCTTGCGATCTTAGCGACCTGACCTTTAACGAGATCTCCAACCTTGAAGCGGCCGTCGATTTCATTCCATGGGTCATTCTCAAGCTGCTTGATACCAAGGCTGATGCGCTGGTTGGTCTTGTCGATGTCGATGACCTGTGCTTCGAGCTCTTCGCCCTTCTTGAGGATTTCGCTTGGGTGATTGATCTTCCGTGTCCAACTGAGGTCGGAAACGTGAATCATACCGTCGATGCCGTCTTCGAGTTCTACAAACGCACCATAGGCAGTGAGGTTGCGGATCTCGCCCTTGATCGTTGAACCGATCGGGTAGCGTGACTCGACTTCGTCCCAAGGATTTGGCTCGAGCTGGCGAACCCCGAGGGAGATTTTCTGCTCTTCCTTGTTGATCGAGAGGACAACCGCTTTGACTTCCTGATTGACTTCGAGAACGTCGCTTGGGCGTGTAATACGCTTGGTCCAGGACAGTTCGGAAACGTGGATGAGACCTTCGACGCCTTGCTCGATTTCGACAAATGCTCCGTAAGGAACCAATTTCGTAATCGCACCGGCAACTTCTGTTCCGATTGCATACTTGCTCTCGATGCCATCCCAAGGGTTGTTGAGAAGCTGCTTGAGACCGAGCGAAACACGCTCTTTCTCCTGATCCACTTCGAGGATCTGAACAGTAAGCGTCTGACCAATCATGAGCATTTCGCTCGGGTGATTGATACGGCCCCAGCTCATGTCCGTGATGTGAAGCAATCCGTCCATGCCTTGGAGATCGACGAACGCACCGAAATCGGTGATGTTCTTGACCATTCCGTCGACCGTGTCGCCGATTTGAACTTCCTCGAGGAACTGCTGACGCTGCTCTGCGCGCTCAGCTTCGATAACTTCACGACGTGAAAGAACGATGTTCTTCCGGATGTCATTGACCTTAACGATCTTAAATTCGTAAACCTTGCCAACGTATTCATTGAGGTCTTTTGGTGGGATGACGTCGATCTGCGAACCGGGAAGGAAAGCCTCAACACCGACGTTGACCATGAGGCCACCTTTAACAACAGATTTGACCTTACCTTTAACAAGGCCGCCATCTTCGTAAACTTTGACAATCTTGTCCCAGTTTTGCTTGTGTGCTGCTTTCTCTTTCGAGAGAACAACCATGCCCTCGTCGTTTTCGAGTTTTTCGAGGAGCACCTCAATTTCGTCGCCTACGGCGAAGTCTTCGTCTTCAAATTCTGAAACGGGGATGATTCCCTCGGATTTCGCGCCGATATCGACGATGACGACTTGCTTGCTAACTTCAAGGATCTTGCCGTTTACAATCGAGTTTTCTCGATAGGCGATGAAGTTGTTGTCAATGAGTGCTGCCAATTCAGGATTGGTGCCCTCGATGAGGTCGGTGGACATAATAGGGTAGTATTTGAAAAAAAATGCTGCCGCTGGCGTGAACAAGTTCACGCGCTACACGGTCGCAAGCGACCTGCAGCATTTTTTTGGTTTTGGTTGTTTACTTGGTTAATCGGACTTCCGATAGTGCTCCAAAGATGAACCCGGCCAAAATCGTGGAGCGCCTGCATTCCGGTCGGGGGCGGCAAACCTAGGATGAAAAACAGGAATGGCAAGAGAGAAAATCAGGCCGAATCGAAGCCCGTTTTCCCTGATGGCCGTTGGAGCCATGGCGTTTTTTAGAAGCATGAATTTTGGTGATATCCAGTCGAAGAAGTTAATCATCGCGAAAGGTCTGCTTTTCTTAATATTAGGGCTGATTGCAGGCGCTCTCGTGGTCTTTGAAACTGGAGAGTGGTGGCGGCGGCTCGGTTTTCTGTCGATTTGCGTCTGGGCCTTCTGTCGCAGTTACCATTTCGCCTTTTATGTAATCACCAATTATGTCGATTCGAGCTTCAAGTTCGCTGGATTGGGCAGCGCATTGCGATTCTTGCTGAAACGTCAGAGAAATGTAAAAAAGTAGCCCATTCCAAACGCGTCCATTGCACCACTGAAAAGATGGGCAAAAGTCCTAAAGATGATGGTTGGATTGAAACAATGGGGAATCGGCTGTGTGATGCTCGCGACGGCATTTTTCGCGAACGCACAGGAAAGCGGTGCGGTGCGGACGTGGACAAACGCTGAGGGGAAGTCTCTCGAAGCGGTCTTAGTTCACGTCAACGAACTCACCGCTGAATTAAAGATGGCCAATGGCACTGTTGCGCGAGTTCCTGTTGCGTCGTTGTCTAAGCCCGATCAGAATTTCATCGATGAATTGAAAGAGCTGAATCTAGTTGTGCCGCCTTTCCCGAAATCGGTTCAAAGTTCACCTGGTGGGTCGCATTTCGCGATAACAGGGCAGGGGGAAATGGGGCCCGAGTTCGATCAAAGGTTCGAAAATTCATATGCAGCCGCTTCGGCCCTTCCCTTTAATCTGGATCTTAAGCCGGGACCAGATCAGGATAAGTTCTCGATCCAATACGCTGACAGCGCGGGGTTTCGCTCGTTTCTAAGCAGTAAGAAAATGGATCCCAATCTGCAAATGAACGCTGCTTTCATCCTCGATGAAGTTTCGATGTTTGTGAATTATTCCAACATTCGAGCAGATAAGCTAACCCCGCAAAAGCAAGCCGAAATCGATCACGAGGGCGCGGCTTTGGCGCTAATCCGTTGGAAGCCTGTTCTTCCAGAATGGTTTTTTGATGGCCTTGCCAGCAACATCGCTTCGATTCCGGCTGTCAGAAACGAAGTCCAACTTGCGAATCACGAAGCTGGGCTCAAACAGTTTTTGGTGACTCGGTTTGAACTCGATCCAAGGAGTATTGCAGTTACCAGCCCATTTAAGCTGCTTGATAAGAGTGCCAAGCCGTGGACTCCAACCGTCCAAAACCGCGCGGGAGCTATGCTTTTGGTGTATTTCTTGATGTATCTCGACGAATCCGCGTCCCCTGGTGTGCCCGTTGCGCAGGTGCTTGAAAGCGTCCGTGCGATGCGCGAAGAGGCTGCCGCAGTTCTTCAAACTCCGGAAAGTGCAGCGGCAAATTACGAGCGAAAGCGAGCTTCGTTTAACAAAGAGGTTGAGGCCTACAACAATGCGATCAACAAATTCAAAGACGAAACCGCGGCATACAATGATCGGGTCCGAAAATTTAATTCGCAGGTCGCAGCGGGTCTTCCTGAAATTCAGCGAGTCGTGGTCGGGGAGAAGCCCAAAATGCCGACACCTCCTGTTGCTCCGGTCATGCCATCTGAAACAAACGAAGTCACCAGTGGTGGTGTTTCAAATGAAGCCCTCGCCAAAGTCCTGCCGCATCTACATCCCGGCCGAACGCTTATTGAATTCTCCGATCAAGTTGCGGCCGCGTTTGCGAAGATCGGCGTGCCGCTGAAGTATTGAGTTTTTGAGACTCAGCGGCCGGCCTTGACTGGCAAAAGCACCAACTTCCCGTCCTTATCAAAGGGATCAGACCATTTTTCGTTCACATAAACGTCGGATCCCGTCAGTGTCTGCAGAAATGCAAAAAGTTGGCGTTGCTCTTCGGCGGTAATATCGAGGAACTGCGGCTTTCCACCGGGCACCATCCGTGGATCGAGATTTGTGTTCCGCGCATCAAACTCACGAAAATTGTAGCGCGCTTTAATCCCAATGATGTTGCCTGCGGTGCCTCCGTGGAACATAGGGCCGTTCATTTCGCCCGTCGGCCCCGTTAAGTCTCGCAACGGCGGAGAACGAGTTACTGAGTAATCCCGTGTTCGACGAGAACCTGAACCACGATCAAAGCCGTTGTTCAGAGACTTTGGATCAATATCAAATTCAGGTGGCTGGTGGCAGGTCGCGCAGTTCAGACCGCCGCTGATCCGCTTGGCGACATCCATTTTTGAGGTTCCACGGAATCTTTTGACGTCCACTTCGCCCAGCTCAAATTTGAAATCCTCGGTAAAAAGGCGCTTCCCCGCGTTTTCGGCCACGCTAAAATTAGGGAAATCATCAATGTGTTTCTCGACCTTGGCTCGACCGACATCGTATTTAGAATCGAAGGACTGGATGCTTCTAACAAATTAAGCAAGTGCAAGCTGCATCCGTTTTTCCGTGATTTCGGGATCACCAAATGCCAGATTGAAGAGCGCCGCATAATATTTCACTCCTTCCAGCTTCGTGATGAGCTCCTTGAAAGTCGGATTGCCATCAGCGCCGCTGTATCCAATCTCGACTGGATTCCGAACCGGAGTCGTCATCTGTTCTTCCAGAGTTCCCGCCGCTTCATCCCAGCGGAAGCGCGTTTCCTCCGAGAATCGAGCATTGATCAATCGAGGTGAATGCCGGGCCGTTTGTCCTGCGACGCCCTGACTTTTTTGCGCGGGGTCCGAAAACGCTTTCTCCTGCTGATGACAACTCGCACATGATACGGTGTTGGTAGTCGATAAATTTTTGTCATAAAAGAGGACTCGCCCCAACGTGGCCCCTATGTCAGTGATGGGATTTTCACCCGTGTTGTCTTTCACTTTCCCCGGCGTCGCGTTGATGTATTTCGGCACAGGTTGATTCGCGTAGTTTTGGAGGTTCGCCAGATCGAGCGTGCCCGGTTCTGCGGCCTTTACCGAACTGAATGAGGCTCCTGAAAGCAATATAAGTATGAAAAATGACTGAAAATTGGCGGAGGAGAGCTGTTTCATAGTTGGAACTACCCAAATAAACACAGCTAACCAAAAGTCGTTGCGTGGAAAGTTGTCCTTCAAACCTTATTGTCACGAACCAACAGGGTATGTTCGATGAATAAACCCTATTGGATCGTAGAAATTTTCGGTTAGGTTTTCAGCATGCCGAATGAACCGGAAACTCTGAACATGGCGGTGTTCGCCGATTTCGAAAACGTCGCGATTGGTGCTCAGCAGGCCAAATATTCTAAATTCGACATCGAAACGGTGCTGGAGCGGCTTTTGGTCACGGGGAACATCATGGTTCGCAAGGCCTACTGCGACTGGGATCGCTACAAGGCGTTCAAAAAACCGATGCACGAAGCGAATTTTGAATTGATCGAGATTCCGCACGTCAGCCAATCGGGTAAAAACTCGGCCGATATTCGAATGGTGGTCGATGCGCTGGATCTCTGTTACACGAAACCGCATTTGAACACGTTTGTAATCATCAGTGGTGACTCAGATTTCTCGCCGTTGGTGAGTAAGCTTCGCGAGAACAACAAAACAGTGATCGGAGTCGGGGTGAAGCAATCGACTTCGAATTTGTTCGTGGAAATCTGCGACAGTTTTATTTTCTACGATGATTTGGTTCGCAAATCGAAGCCAAAGGTCCGGAAAACGACGAGCAAAAAGAAGACTGCCGCGAATGGTCAGAAAAGCGGGGGAAAACGGGATGAAGGGATTGAGTTGGTTGTCGAAACCATTGAAACGCTGGAGGACGAGCGGAAAGGCGATGCTCCGGTTTGGGGATCAATGGTGAAACAAGCGATCAAGCGCTTGAAGCCGGGCTTCAACGAAGGCTATTACGGATTTCGCGGGTTCAACTCGATGCTGGAGGAAGCCCAGAAACGGGGGCTGATCCAGCTTCACGCCGATGAAAAGTCAGGCGGATACGTTGTGCGCGTTTCCTGAGGCAATTCAGCGAACGCATCGGTAAACAAGGGCTGGCGGAAGGTTGCTCCACGCAGTTTTGCTGAATTCGACTTCGCTAAAGCGTTCTTTTAGCTTCTTGAGGAACCGTTGTCCAGCCGGCATCATCAGCCCCTGCCAGTAGGCAAAGGTCGCGAATTGTCCGCCCGGTTTCAGAATTGAAAACATGGTATCAAGGCATTCATCCTGAAGCGATTCAGGGAAAGCTGCCCATGGCAAGCCGCTGAGGATGGCATCGACTGATTCTACGTTGGCGCCTTCGCACAGCGCAGCAACATTGGTGACGCTATCGATGTGGACCGTGACATCCGGACAACGGCGTTGGGTGATTTCTGCCAGTTTGGGATCCATTTCGATCGCGAAAAACGTCGAGTCCTTTTGTCGACAAGCCTGAATGCGCTCTGTGAAAACTCCGGTCCCGGGGCCGTATTCAACAACGTGCTTGATCGAATCCCATTCAAACCACTCGACCATCAATTGAGCCAATGCCGGCGAGCTGGGCGCGACGGCACCAACCTGGCCCGTGTTGCGAAGAAACGCTTTCAAAAAAGCGCGTTTGCTCCCGACTTCGGGCTTTTCGGGAATCGCAGTTGTGGAACTGGTATCCGGATCAATTGTTGGCTCACTCATCAAATCGCAGTCATGCTGACTAAACTCATACAGGGTATCGTTGAGATTCTGAAATCAATTTCAGTCTTTCTCATCATCACTGGACTCTTCCTTTTCAGGTAGCCCCAGCTCTTCGTCTTTCGGAGTGCGGGAAGCGAAGATTTGATTCAATCCGGCAAAGAGCGGAATGATGCTCACGACGATCACCGGGACCGTGAGCTTTCTTCCTTCGGTAAAGAAGACACCAACACAAATCGCAGCTGCTGAAAGCACCAGAATATAGCCGATGAGGCGTTTTCGGGCGAAATAACGGCGTTTGAGTGGGCCTCCGCGCTCTCTTATTTCAGGAATCAGGGATTTTGCCTTTTTTTTCGGCATACTCTGAGATACGAGATAAGCGATGATCTCAGTATCCCATGCAGCCCGGCCAGCCATTCTCACAGCTTGCCCCATAACGGCTTCAATCCGTTGTTCTTCAGTGGGTTCTTCGATCTCGATATCCATTGTGACGTTTTTTACGCTAATCCGGCATGAGAATAAGGTAAAATCTTAATCTTTCCGCTTTCCCGATTCCAAGAGTCTGTCAGAGTGTGGGCCTTTATAAAAGACGGATGAAATTCAT
Source organism: uncultured Verrucomicrobiales bacterium (assembly GCA_937891465.1). Taxonomy (GTDB): domain Bacteria; phylum Verrucomicrobiota; class Verrucomicrobiia; order Verrucomicrobiales; family DEV007; genus JABDJT01. The sequence goes on from CALAHF010000173.1 coordinate 28,192, forward strand.
CGCCATTGCCAATCAAAAAGGCGGCGTCGGGAAGACCACCACGGCGGTTAATCTCGGAGCCTGTCTCGCCGAACGCGGAGTTCGCACTCTCATTCTCGACCTCGACCCCCAGGCGAACTCTACGAGTTCCTTTGGATACACGCCTGGTGAGCATGACAGCGTTTACGCGGCTCTAACGGGGGATGCGGACATCGCGGATCTTGTGCTTCCGACTCAATATAAGAACTTAAGCATCATTCCCTCCGAGCAGGATTTGGCCGGTTGTGAGATCGAAATGGCATCTGAAGGCGACCGGTTGATCCGATTAAAGGGGATTTTAGAAGATTTTCGCCATTCGAACGTGGCTGATTATGTGTTTATGGATTGTCCGCCTTCGCTCGGCGTGATGATGACATCCGCACTGGCGGCCGCTGACGAGCTTTTGATTCCGCTGCAATGCGAATACTTCGGCCTCGAAGGAGTTGCCAAAATCGTCGATCTTCACGAACAGATTCGGAATTCCGGAGCTGATTTGAATGTGATTCTCGAAGGTATTGTTTTTACGATGGCAGATAGCCGGACCAATCTTTCCACTAGCGTCATCAATGACGTTCGCGGGGTATTTGGTGACGTGACTTACCAAACGGTCATTCCCCGCAACATTAGTCTGAGCGAAGCACCCAGCTTTTCGCAGACCATTTTGGAATACGCTCCAAGCAGCGCCGGCGCTACCGCTTATCGCCAATTGGCCGAGGAGTTTTTGAAACGGCATGCGGCAGTTCCTGCGGCAGTTGAGTGATTTGTCGATTCAAAAGAGGGGCTTCGTTGAACAATGCTCTATTTGATTGCAAAAAGCGAGTGATCATGTATCTGCGTGATTTGACGGTTCGTGTAGAATCCTTTCTTATGGATCAAACACCACCACCGCTATCGTCGTTTTCTGAACCTCAAGCTCGCTATTCTCTCGGAGAATTCTTGCAGGCATCCGCTTAACGAGATCTCGGGCAGGGAGTTTTTGAATTGGAAACACCTCGACTCCTCGAGCTAAATTTGAACGGGACCATTTGGACCAAATTGGGGTCAATGGTCGCCTATCGGGGGACGTGAAGTTTGTTCGCGAAGGAATGATGAATCGCGGCGTCGGGAACCTTTTGAAAAAAGCGATGACAGTTGAGCGGGGCGAGCCTTTCGAAAGCGGAAGGGCAGGATCAGGTTTACTTGGCGGATGCTGGAAAAAAAGTGATCATCATTCAACTGCATGGCGAGGAAATCATTGTGAACGGTAACGACTTGCTCGCGTTTGAGCCGTCGATTGAATACGAAATCAAGATGATGAAAAAGCTCGGTGCGATGTTGGCCGGCGGACTTTTCAATGTGCGCCTCCGCGGAACGGGAATGATTGCTTTTACCTCGCATTACGAGCCTATCACGCTTCGAGTGACACCCGATGCTCCGGTTTACACGGACCCGAATGCAACAATCGCCTGGTCAGGAAATCTTGAGCCCACCTTCAAAAGCGATATTTCGCTGCGGACCTTCATGGGCCGGGGCGGTGGTGAATCCTTTCAGATGGAATTCAAAGGCGACGGCCTCGTGGTCATTCAACCATTCGAAGAAATCGTAATGGCGAACTCGCAAGGCAGTCGCTAAGTCACGCAACAATTCGAGGCGTTGCTATAACGGTTTGGCTGAAGGAATAAACCTCAACTTACTTGCGGCGCTTCGGCGCAGGGCGCTTTTTGCGGAGCGGTTTCTGATTTTCGTCCAAAAGCGCGGTGTAAATGTAATCGAAGCCTTCGAGTTTCTTACGGTCGATTTTTTGCTCAACAAAATGTTCAACCGCTTTAGCGTTATCTAGTTCATCTGCAGACAAAATGGTAAAGGCATCGCCCTCTTTCTGAGCGCGACCGGTCCGTCCAATACGATGAACGTAATCTTCCGGGTTTTCAGGGACGCGATAGTTAATCACATGTGTAACGCCGGTGATATCGAGTCCACGAGCGGCGACATCGGTTGCGACAACAACATTGAACGTGCCATCACGAAAACCATTGAGTGCCTTAGTCCGGTCGGATTGCTTGATATCTGAGTGAAGAGCAGCAGGACGGGCGCCTTCGAGTTCAGAAATTTTAGCCAGTAGCGCATCGGCCTCTTTTTTCGTCCGCGTGAAAATCATGAGACTCTCGAAATGTGTCTCACGAACAAGACCGAGAACCAGTTCATCGCGCTGATCCATTGCGACCGGGTAAAAAGCGTGAGAAACCGTTTCGGCAGGAGAGCGGCGTTCACCTACCTCAATTTCCACAGGATCTTTCAGAGCCCAGTTTGCGAGCGTCTGAATCGCTCCCGGCATAGTTGCTGAGTAAAATTGAGTTTGCCGATCTTTCGGGCAGCGATCGATAATCCGCTTCACGTCAGGGAGAAATCCCATGTCGAGCATCCGATCAACTTCATCGAGAACTAGGTGTTTGATCTGGTCGAGCTTCAATGAGCCGCGCTCCATGTGATCAATCAATCGTCCAGGAGTTGCAATAACCACATCAGGTTTTGTCGCAAGACCTTCGTTTTGAGGTCCGTATCCAACTCCGCCGTGAAGGAGGACAACGTTCATCGGACGAAAAAATCCAAAATTCCGCATCTGATCTTCCACCTGCGCGGCCAATTCTCGAGTCGGCTCAAGGATCAAGCACTGTGGCTGTGTTCCCGGCGTGAGCAGCGAAACGATAGGAAGTCCAAACGCAGCAGTTTTACCCGTTCCAGTTTGAGAGGCTCCAACGATGTCATTTCCTTTTAAACACTCGGGTATTGCCTGCGCCTGAATAGGCGTAGCGGTCGTGTAACCGGATTCTTCAACGGCACGAAGGACGGGTCGGGATAACCCGAGATCTGCAAAAGATGACATGGTGGACAAAGGAGGTTACGCAATCCGGTTGCAAGGGAAAAATGCGCGGATCTGAAGAATGTGAAGATTATTTAGCCTGATGAAGAATCAAGCGAAACGGCTGGGTGCTTTTTTCTTTTTACCACGGCGTTTAGTCATCAAAGTATCGAGTGAGAATAAACCGCCACCAGAAAGCAGCAGAGTGATGCATAAGCCGATGTAAATGAGCAGAGTCTGCGGGGTCAATGAATTCTCCCGAAGTTCAATCGGAGCCACCAAAACTACGCCGAGACAAATAAGAAGAATCGCCGCATTGATTCGAGTCAAAAATCCGATCAGAATCCCAAATGCGCTGACAAGGAGGAAAAAGACCAGCGCCACCGCCATCGGTCCGGGAGAACTGTAATTTAAGGCAGCCATTTGATCGACGACGCTCCACTCTTTCTTTGCCCACATGTATTCCCAACCCAGATTGGCATGTTTCCATGCTTGATAATAGACCATAGGGAATCCGGTGAAAAACCGGAGGAGAAAAACCCACAAGTCGCTCGCGTTCATACGGCGGGACGACGATGGAGTTTCGTTTGAATCAGTAAAAACAGACATGGTAGAAGGGCGAAGGTTCCAAGAGAGGTCGCTCGGAGCATCATAAGAAATAATTACCGAAAAGTCTAACCGCAAAACGCGCTCGAACCGAATTCTCAGCGTCGTTCGTAAATCTCGAAGCTGTCGAACATCACTTCTTCTGAGTTGGAAGCCCGGGTTGCGATCCCGTCGTAGTGACCTTGATCTTCGATTGATTGCCACGGCACTTCGGCATAAAGATTGATGAATTCAATGAACCGAATCCCGAGATTTCTGCTTTTAAACTCAAGGTCAAACTGATCAAGGGCATCCCGTGCATCCACGGCTTGAACGAAGCAATAGACGAACCCGCCTTCAAATTCTCCATGGTATTTTGATCCTGCTTCATAGGAAAACTCAATGTTGGCCCAGTAGACCAGGCGAGTTGAATTGGGAGAAAACATGGTGTGAAGAGCGTTGCTCGGCTTCTTTTTGCCAAATTCGGAACCATGGAGCAAGAAAAATCGAATCGCTTAGTTGCAGACGACAAAAAACGAGCCGAAAACGAAATAGAAAGTTCCCAAAACGCCTCGCATAAATGAATCTTCTGTCTACATTTCGAAACTGCCTATGGGAGAACGTTGGACACTTGAATCAGCCGCTGCCAAACGGGGGCCCGCATTGCACCCGCTCGCAGGTGCCCGGACGCCACTTTTTGCGAAACGAACGCTATTAACGTCTGGCCTTTCGAAGAGGAGTCGAGTCCAGCGGGCCGTCAGTCTTGCCGCCCAGTTGGGGAGAAATCCCTTTGCCTGGTATGAAAGCCTGCGTTGGAAATCAAAATTTGCGGACGTCGATCCTGAGAAACCGGTTTTGTTTCTCATCGGACACTGGAGAAGCGGCACGACTCACCTTCATAACCTGATGAGCCGCGATCCGCAGTTCGGATTTATGACTTTTGGCGAAACTGCGCTGCCGATGAATATGCTGGGCAAAAAAGTCGAGTTCGCGCGAAGCATTATCGACAAAACCCTCCCGAAAACGCGGGGTTACGACAACGTAAAACTCGATCTCAGCGAACCCCAGGAAGAGGAGATGGCACTCGGGAATCTCAACTCTATTTGCTACTACAACGTCTATTATTTCCCTCAGATGATGGAGATTGAACAGAAGCGCTCACTCCTGATGGAGGAGGCGACACCTGAGGAGATTGAGCAGTTCGAAGACTCCTACCGCTTCATTGTTCGAAAGATGAATTACGCAAAAGAAGGGAAGCAGCTCCTGTTTAAAAATCCGGCGAGCACCTCGCGGGTCGCCATGCTTAAGCGACTTTTTCCCAATGCTAAATTCATCAATATCGTCCGCAATCCATGGCCGGTTTTCAGTTCCAGCATGGGAAAATTCCCCCGAATGCTGAACGCGTTCGCGTGGCAGGATTTTGATCAAATTGATTACGCTGATTTTACGATTCGGAATTATAAAGATCTGATGCAGCGTTACTTGCACGATCGGGACGCTCTGGATTTACCACCATCCGATCTTGTTGAGACCAGCTACGAAAAGATCACGGCAGATCCGATCGCTGAAATTGGCAGGATTTATGATCAACTTGAGATTCCTAATAAAGAAGCCGGATTAGTTCCGATTCAGGAATACGCGGAATCGATGAATAGCTACAAGCGGAATGTTCACACCATTTCTCCCGAACACGCTGCGCGAATCCGCGAAGAATGGCGGTTCGCTTTTGATGAATGGGGCTATCCGCTTGATCCGCCGGTGGACATTGCCATCCTGTAGCTGCCAGCACACAGCCGTCCAAATAAGTGTAAAAAGTCAGGCAACACCCAGTTGGCCAGGGGGATGCGGGTGGTTTTTTTGAGGCGTCACGTTAGAAGTGACGGACGTCGGTCAAATCGCCTGCCTCGGTAGCTCTTGCTGTAATTTCCAAACCGTCTGTAATTGGAGCTGTGTCGTAAGGAAAATTCCTGAGTGGATCGCCTCGCGCTCAGGTAATTTTAAATTTTGATAAAATTGTTAAAAAT
>CALAHF010000174.1 GCA_937891465.1 uncultured Verrucomicrobiales bacterium
CTTCAACTGCTCTTCACAAAACAATCTCGGGTGTCATCCATTTTGGCTCAATTCGTCTGTTCGTGAAAAGCGGTTCAAGCCTTGTAATCCAATGGTGCGGTGCCCCAAACTCGAAACCGCATTTAGGATCGAAAACTAATGATAAAATTGCTCCCCCTTCTCGCCGTTTTGCTTGGCTCGTCTCAGCTTCTTCAGGCTCAGGTGACCCGCGAACGGGATGTCATTTACCATCGCACCGAAGGCGTCGCCCTGACGATGGATGTTTTTAATCCGGAAAAACCAAATGGAATCGGCATTATAAAAATCGTCAGCGGCGGTTGGAAGTCGAGGCATCAGAATGTGACCGAGGAATACGGGAGTCCCTACACCGATCACGGTTACACCGTTTTTGCGGTCGTTCATGGGTCGCAGCCTCGCTACAAAGTTCGCGACATCATGGAGTTCATGCATCGCTCGGTGAGATTCATTCGGACAAATGCAGAACGGTGGAAAATTGATCCGGATAGAATTGGTGTCACCGGCGCCAGTGCGGGCGGGCATCTCAGCCTCATTCTAGCAACGACGGGTGGACCTGGAAAACCGAAAGCGAAAGACCCGGTAGATCGCGCAAGCAGTTTAGTTCAGGCCGTGGCGTGTTTTTATCCGCCGACGGATTATTTGAATTGGAGCGAGCCTGGCGACGATGCCGTGGGAATCGGGAAGCAGGAAAAGTGGCAGCCTGCGTTTGGAGACGAATCCAAAACCGCTGAGGGCCGACAAAATCTCGGACGAGCGATGTCTTCGGTTTATCACATCAGTGAAAAGACGCCGCCAGTTCTGATTATTCATGGCGATGCAGATCCGGTCGTTCCGCTTTTTCAGGCTGAGAGTTTCAAAAAAATCGCTGAATCAAAAGGCGTCCCGATTGAATTGATCGTGAAAAAAGGAGGCGAACACGGCTGGCCGGATCGGATCAAAGACGAGGCCCATTTTCTAAAGTGGTTCGATAAGCAGCTTTTGAAAAAGTAAAAATCAGGCTTTTAAACCCAACCACTTCTCGACAATGACGACTCCAAACAAAAAAAAGACTTCACCGCTTTTCACTCTCTTTTCACCCCTGCTCATTCTAGGTGCGGGTCTTCCAGTTCACGCAGAAGACATTCCGAAAAATTTGATGGGCGACTGGTCGCTTGATCTCGAAACCGGCGAACCGGCCTGGATGAGCGTTTCAGAAGTAGAAGGAAAACAGCATGTGAAATTGCGGGTCTATATCGGCCCGGAAGGTCCGTATCCGATTGATGAAATCAGAGATGGGCGGATTCATTTCACACGAACGGCCAGAAAGAAGAAGGCTCAAATCGAAACGAAAGTTGATGTGGGGATCGTCGACGGAAAGCTGGATGGCAAGCTCGTCCGGACGCCGCTCGGTGATGGGGAAGCCAAGGTGGTAAAATTTACGGGGAAGAAAATTCCGCCGATGCCGAAGACCGCGCCGGATCTTTCGAAGGTGAAATTTGGAAAACCCATTCAGCTTTTCAATGGCAAAGACATGACTGGCTGGAAAACTTATGAAGATGACAAAATTAACGGGTGGGGCGCTGAGGATGGAATGCTGGTGAACAAAACGCCGAAGACCGATTTCAGCGCGACCGGTGCTCATGCCAATCTTAGGACGGTCGCTGAGTTCGAAGACTTTCGAATACAGATTGATTTTCTTATTGAGGCTCAACGCAACAGCGGCGTCTACTTGCGGGGAATTTATGAAGCTCAGGTGGTCGATCGCGATAGCCGAATGCAAGGGCTTCGGGGCGTCGGTTCAATTTTCAGCCGAATTGCTCCTTCCAAAAACGCGGGAAAACCCGGTGGAGAATGGCAGAGCTATGACATCACCCTCGTTGATCGGCATGTCACGGTGATTTTAAACGGAGAAAAAGTGATCGATAACCAACCGGTGATTGGGCCAACTGGTGGCGCGATTTATACCGACCCTTCTGCGCCGGGCCCGATCTATTTGCAGGGCGATCACACGGCTGTGAAATACAAGAACATCGTTCTTACTCCGGTTGCGAAAGAGTGATTACGGCTAAGCGGAAAAGAGCTTTTCAAATAAAATTTCGGAATTTTATCGAAGTTAGAATTAGCATTTGTTTTTGATTTCGAGAGACAGATTTATGGGCTCCAAACGTCCTAAATTCGTAATTCAGATATGGACTACCAAAAATTGATCGAGAGCTTTGACTCCACTAAATTCATTCACGATTCGGCCATTCCGTGGGTAAAAAACATCGTATTTGCTCTGTTGATTTTCGTCATTGGACGAATGGTCGCAAAATGGATTGTCTGGATTGCCCGCAAGGCAATGGGCAGAGGGAAAGTGGATCCGATGCTGATTCAATTCGTGATCAACATTCTCAGCTGGACGTTGTTGCTTTTCATTTTCGTAGCGACATTAAATCAACTGGGAGTCGACACGACCTCCTTCGTTGCTTTGCTTGGTGCTGCCGGAGTCGCTGTTGGTTTTTCCCTGAAAGACTCGCTCTCGAATTTCGCTGCGGGTGTGATGCTAATTCTCTTTCGCCCTTTCCGAACGGGAGACTTCATTCATGCAGCCGGAACCGAAGGTGTTGTCGAAGAGATTCGAATTTTCAGTTCCACGCTACGAACACCCGACAATCGTGAATTGACCGTTCCGAACGGCGAAATCTTTGGTGGGGTGATCACGAACGACAGCGCTCGAGAGACTCGTCGGATCGATCTAACTGTCGGAATCGGGTATGGAGATGACATTCCAAAAGCCAAAGCAACTCTTGAGCAGATTTTAAAAGACCACGAACTGATATTGGATGAACCGGAACCTTTCATCGCAGTGGGTGACCTTAGCGCAAGTAGTGTTGACCTTCTCGTCCGACCCTGGGTGAAAACCGTGGATTATTTTAAAGTGAAATGCGACCTCACTGAAAAGATAAAGGTCACCTTTGATGCTGCTGGACTTGAGTTCCCGTTTCCCCAAATGGATGTGCATATGTCACAAGAAGACGTAACGGCTGCGTAAATGTTCGGTCCCATGAAGAATTAGAGTCGACCACAATCGTGTGCTTCTCAGAAGCCTGAAAAGCGATACCATCGCGATATGCACAAGTGTATTCTAGCGACGCTCGCTCTCATTTTTTCCGTTAGCAGTCATTCGGCAACTCCACAGAAAAAGGCTGCCGAAATCTTAAAAACCTCAGGGGTTACGGGCGGCCTTGTGGTTCACCTGGGCGCAGGCGACGGAGCCGTCACTGAAGCTTTACGAGGAAATCGGGAATCGATCATCGTTCATGGATTGGAACCCGACAAACAGGCTGTGGACGCTGCCCGGGCGGCGATTTTAAAAACAGGAAATTACGGCAATGTCTCGATTGAACACTTTTCAGGAACTGCCCTGCCCTACCTTGAAGGAATTGTAAATTTGGTCGTGGTGGATAATCCAGGAGAGATCACGGACAAAGAAGTCATGCGGGTGCTTCGCCCGGGTGGAGTGGCCTTAAAACGCGATGGAAAAAATGGATGGGCGAAGACATTAAAACCTTGGCGCGATTCGATCGATGATTGGACCCACTTTTTCCACAACGCCGGTGGCAATGCTGTCGCGAAAGATTCGGAGGTCGGCCCACCTCGGCACATGAAATGGGTGGGTTCGCCGAAGTGGTCACGTCACCACGATCGCATGGCGAGCATGAGCGCATTGGTTTCAAACGACGGGCGGCTTTTCTACATCATGGATGAAGGAAGCCGAATCTCGATTCAGCTTCCTTCAAAATGGGAACTCGTTGGCCGCGATGCTTTCAATGGAGTGATCCTTTGGCGACGCGATATCCCTGAATGGCACACTCACTTGTGGCCACTGAAATCCGGGCCGACTCAACTGGCGCGAAGACTCGTAGCAACGGGAGATCACGTCTATGCAACCCTCGGCATCACGTCACCGGTATCAATGATGGATGCCGCAACCGGCGAAACCACACGGGTTTTCGAAGGCAGCGAAGGAACCGAAGAACTGATCGTAGAAGGGAAAACCCTCTATCTCATCTCAATGGAAGGTGAGCATGAATTAGCGGATTATTTGCCCGCAAGCGGGGCTTCAGGTGACCAGGGAACTGTGGCGAAACGATGGAAGTGGAATGAATTGCCACGTAAAATCATGGCGTTCGATACCACGACCGGAAAGCAACTGTGGAAGCATATTAGCCGGGTCTCGCCACTCACCATTTCCGCTTCGGAGGGAAATTTCTTTTACCACGATGGCGACAAAGTGGTCGCACTAAACGGAAAAGACGGCTCTGAAATGTGGACCGGAGAAAAGGCCGACCGTCGCGATCAGGTGACTTTCAACTTTGGACCAAAACTCGTGGTCGTTGGAGGCAAAGTGCTTTTTGCTGGAGGCGATCGTCAGATGCATACCTATGATGCAAAAACCGGCGAAGAAATTTGGAGCGCTCCTCATGCTCGCGGCGGCTATCAGTCGCCAGAAGATTTGCTCGTGCTCAAAAACACCGTTTGGAGCGCTCCGCTCACTAGCGGAAAAGACTCAGGAACTTATACGGGCCGGAATTTACTGACTGGAGAAATCGAAAAAGAATTCTCTCCCAATGTCGATACCTATTGGTTTCACCACCGTTGTTACATTGCGAAAGCAACGGAGAATTTCCTGATGCCCTCCCGAACTGGAATCGAGTTCGTCGATCCAGAGAAGGAGAATTGGGACATCAATCACTGGGTCCGCGGAGGCTGTCTCTACGGTGTCATGCCTGCGAACGGATTAACTTACGCTCCGCCTCACAACTGCGCGTGTTATCCCGAAACTAAACTCTACGGATTCAACGCCCTTTCCGCAACCGGCCCTCGTCCGGACAATCCTTCAAAAGACAGGCTCGAAAAAGGACCCGCTTTTGGAAAGGTTGTAGCCGCTGTTCCAGCTGAATCCGACTGGCCAACCTTCCGGGCAGATGAACAACGGAGCGGATTCACATCTCAATCCATTGCCGGAAAAAACCTGACCACCGAATGGGAGACGGATTTGGGAGGTCGCCTAAGTGCGATCGTTTCTGCAAATGGAAAACTCTTCGTTTCTCAAATCGATCAACATACCGTTCACGCTCTCGACACGAACTCCGGCAAACCCTTGTGGGCGTTCACAACCGGCGGGCGGGTCGATTCACCTCCAACAATTCATAAGGGTGCGGTGATCTTCGGTTGTGCCGACGGAAACGTCTACTGCCTGCGTGCGGAAGACGGTGAGCTTGCCTGGAAATTCAAAGCCGCTCCTTCAATCGAGCGACACATGGCATTCGAGCAGCTGGAATCTGTCTGGCCGGTTCACGGCTCTGTTCTGGTGAAAAATGACCATGCCTATTTTGTGGCGGGACGATCCAACTTTCTCGACGGTGGCCTCCGGTTTTATGGCCTCGATGTCGACACCGGGAAAGTCGTAAGCGAAAAAATTATCAACGAAATCAATCCTGAAACAGGCAATAACATTCAGGAAAAAATTCAGACCCTGCAGATGCCGGCAGGTCTTCCCGACATCCTTAGCGCGTCGGGCGGCTACATTTACATGCGCTCGCAGAAGATGGACCTGAGCGGTGAGCGACTTGAGATCGGCCCTCATTCCGGCGACGCCGCGACCCAGGGCGCCGTTCAACGCGAAGGCGAACACCTTTTTGCACCGATGAGCTTTCTCGATGACACATGGTTCCACCGCTCTTATTGGGTTTTTGGAAAGAGTTTCGCGGGTGGTCACAACGGCTATTATCAGGCTGGGAAAAACACACCGTCCGGGCGAATTCTGGTTTTCAACGACAAAGACGTTTTTGGATTTGGTCGTAAACCCGAGTATCTGAAATGGACAACGACGCTTGAGCACCAGCTTTTCTCAGCTAGCCGAAATGCTCCCGAAGGCGCGCTGACCGTCGTTGATGATGCCGATTTACGACGTGGAAAAGCAGAGCCCCCAAAAGGGGAGTCCAAGGGAAAAGGGAAAGCGAAAGCCAAACAAGGAGCCCAGAGTGGGTCGTATGTTGAATTTGGCTCCACCAAAACTCTCAGCCCCATCGGCCATCCCCTTGGTATCGAAGCCTGGGTGAAGCCTGATACAAAAGAGGGCGTCATCGCAGCTCATGGTGGTCCGCACGCTGGATATGCAATCACTATGCGAAAAGGAATCCCTTGTTTCATCTATCGAAACGATCCCGAAAAGCTTCTCGGTGCAGTTGCAAAAAATCCAATCCCGCAGGGCGTATGGACTCATCTCGTGGGTCAAATCACAGCCGACAAAAAGCTTCAACTGTTTGTGAACGGAAAGCTCGCGGCGACTGGAAAAGCAGATGGATTCATTACACAAGAACCAGCCCAGGGCCTTCAGGTTGCGAGTGATATGGGCTCCGCAGTCGGCACTTACAAATCCCCCCTTCCCTTCAGCGGGTTGATTGATGAATTTTCTGTCTTTCACGGAACACTTTCTGCCGAGGAAGTCGCCGATCGATTTAAAAATCCCGGGGCGACCGCACAACCCGATAATGCCAGTATCGTTTTGTTCACTGACTTCGACAAAGGCGACGCGACTGATTTTTCCGGAAATTCAAACAGCGGATCGCTCGTCGGCGTTAAAAAATCAGCCAAAGGAAAGAATGGTGGTGCACTCGAGTTCACCGGTAAATCAGCTGCCTACGGCGGAGGAAAACAGGGCGGATCACTCGTGAAACCTTATTGGACGCAGGACATCCCACTACTCGCACGCGCCATGGTTTTGGCTGACAAGACTTTGTTTGTCGCCGGTCCACCGGACCTTTTCAATGAAGTCGAGACATTCAAACAACTCGCAGCCGACGATGAAACCGTTCAAAAAATCCTCGCAGAACAGGACGCCGCAATGGCCGGTGCCCAGGGCGGATTGCTTCGTGCATTTGACGCTGACACGGGAGAAACACTCTCGGAAATCAAATTGCCCGCCCTTCCGATTTGGGATGGAATGGCTGCCGCCGACGGCAAATTGCTGCTTTCAACCAAAGACGGTCGAGTTATCGCCATCTCAGGGAAGTGAACTTTCTCCCACGATCCAACAGGGTTGATTCATCGATCATACCCTGTTTGATCGTAAAAATCGTTTTGATTAGGACTCCATCAAATCCCGCTGCCACTTAAGCAACAAGTTCTGGCGATCTGCTTCGTCGATATTGGTTGCCGCCAATTTTTCCAACACCACGCGCGGTGCAATCAAAGTCGGATCAATCCCCACTCGTCCTGCCGCGTCGTTGCGTTGTTTTTTAAGAACCTTCAAAAGATCTTCGTCAATCTGAAGACGCATTCCTCCAGTTCGACGAAACTTCTTGGGGTAATCAGATTCAGGAACCTCACGCGCCTCCGCAATTGCTTTGACCAACCGGCGAGCGATCTGCGGACGCAAATAATGCGGTGGCTCAACGCGTTCTCCAAGCTGAAGGGCTTCGGCAAGATTGAGAATTTCCTGATTTCCAATCAGCTTAAACGCCGGGCGATCGAGACGACGACATTCATCATCGCGCCACCCCCAAAGTGCTTTCAAAAAACTAAGGCCGTGAGGATCAAGTTTTCCCCAACCATTGACGCGCCACTGATCTTCTCCGCTCTTTTCTTCCCGCTCAAGAGAAACTGTTCGAGCGCCCTCACAGGATTCGACAAACCAATCGAACTTCCTCTTTTCTTTCAGTTGCTCAACAAACCCTTCGGCCAGCTGAATAAGGTAACGAACATCGTTGTAGGCATACGCCTGCATTTTTTCGGTCAACGGACGCCGACTCCAATCCGCTTTCTGGGATTGTTTGGAAAGTTTGATCCCAAAATTCTGTTCGAGAAGACTGGCCAACCCAAAAGTTTCAATCCCAAGCAATCGGGCCGCGGTTTGGGTGTCCCAGACCGTTTTAGGAATCCAGCCGTAGGTCCGTCGGAACATCGACATGTCATAGTCGGCTCCGTGCATCCAAACGACGTCGGATGCATCGAGAAAATCGATAAACGGTTTCATACCATCCTGGTCGATGGCAAGCGGGTCGATAATTGCCATCGAACCTTCAACAGCAAACTGAATAAGACACAATTTTGTCTCATACGAGTGCATCGAATCAGCCTCGGTATCAACCGTGCACCACTTTGGGACCCCGTTATTTGCCGCAATCAATTCATCGAAATAGGCGGCAAGTTCGCCGGGTGTTTCGATGTAGTGCTCAGGCTGAGAGAATCGCGGGTCGTTCGTCGTTTCCGTTAAAGTCATACAAGATCACTGAAGGCCGCGTAAAAGCAGTTCGGCGTTAGAGTTCGTGACGGAGATATTCTTAATGAGCGCTTCCATGGCCTCGCCGGCAGGTCGCTGGGCCATTTGCTTACGGAGTGTGGTAATGCGCTGGTATTCATCAGGGTGGTAAAGAAGTTCATCTTTACGAGTTCCCGATTTCAACGTGTGAATCGCAGGCCAAATGCGAGATTCGGCCATTTCACGATCCAGAGTGATCTCCATATTTCCTGTTCCCTTAAATTCCTCAAAAATAATGTCATCCATCCGGCTGTCGGTCTCAATGAGACAGGTGGCCAGAATTGTGAGACTTCCGCCTTCTTCAACATTTCGTGCAGCTCCAAAGAACTTACGGGACCTCTCAAGAGCTTTTGGTGAAATACCGCCAGAACCAATCGGACCTCCGCCCCCGCCTCCCCCACGACCTCCACGGCCACGTTTGTTGCCGCCTCCGCCGCTTTGAGCGTTCGAGTTGTGGGCTCGCGCCAAACGAGTCAAACTATCCAGCAAAACAACAACGTGCTTACCTTCTTCGACCATTCGTTTTGCCCGATCAAGCACCATATCCGATACTTGGACGTGACGCTGAGGACTCTCATCAAAAGTTGAACTGAATACTTCAGCATCGACAGTTTCTTTAAAATCAGTGACTTCCTCAGGACGCTCATCCAATAGGAGTACAATCAACTCGACTTCAGGATGATTTTTGTGAATCGAAATCGCAATATTCTTGAGAAGGATCGTTTTCCCGCCCCGGGGAGGAGCCACGATCAAACCACGCTGTCCTTTGCCAAGCGGTGCAATCATATCAATCGAACGGGAAGAAGGGCTCTCAGCTCCTTCGTATTCCAAGATAATTCGCTCGTCAGGAAATAAAGCGGTGAGGCTATCGAATGGTCGCCCAGACTCCCATTCGTCTGCAGGTTTTCCCTCAATCGTTAGAATTTCTTCGACTGATAAAAATTTCTCACGATCGCGAGGCTGGCGAATATGACACCGGACTCGCTGCCCCGATTTTAGATCATATTTTCTGATATAGTCAGAAGTGATGTGAACATCATCAGCATTTGGAGAAAAACTCAGGCGAGGCCAACGAAGAAATCCAAATTTATCACCATTGTGCTCTAGAAAACCTTCGGCTTCCAATCGGGTCCCGTGCTTTCCGTAATACTGCAGGATTTCGAACACTAGCTGATGTTTTGACCGGACTCCGGCAACTCTCAAACCTGCTTCCTGAGCCAAAGCATGCAGTTTGGCAAGCGGCTCCTGTTGGAACTCATTGAGATCAATAAATTCAGGAACTTCCGGGGGCGGAGGAGATTCTTTCGGCTCCTTCTTCTTCGGGGCATCCGATTTTTCTTCTGATTCTACCTTAACCGGCTCAGCTTCAGTTTGTTGAACTGAATCGTCGGTCGAATCTGAGCTATTCTCAGAGACAGGGACTTCAGGTGGTATTTGAATTTCTTTTTCCTCTGTATTCATGAGGGTAACAAATTTTCTGCTTTGAGCGTCTCACTCAATAAATTGGTCTGGAACTCCAACTCTGAGGAACTTCCGTCGTTCCAAATGACAACATCCGCGTTTTCAATTTTATCTGAAATGGGAAGTTGGGAGTTGAGAAGGGACTCTATGGTCGCTTGATCAAGGTTTCTGTTTTCTGAAAGTCGTTGCGATTGCGTTTTTTTTGAGGCGGCAATGACCACATCTAGATCCCTTTTTACGGGAAAATCCACTTCGTATAATAGAGGAACTTCCAAAACGAATAGTTCTGGTCGTTCGTCAACCGAAGCAGCCTGAAGCAGTGCCTTGTTTGCAGAGTTCAGAATTTGAGGGTGCAAAATTCCTTCGAGTGTTAATCTACGGGATTCTTCCTCAAAAACGATTTGTCTTAGCGCTGAACGATTGACGCCTCCGTCTGGATTTAAGACTTCGTTTCCAAACTCTTCGCTGATTGTCGCAATGATCTCCGGCTTTGTCAACAGATTGTGGGCCTCGGCATCGCAATCAAATAGCACAGTAAGCTTGACCCCAAACAGCTCTATCAGTCGTTTGACCACGGTTGATTTTCCTGTCGCGATTCCACCGGTGATTGCAATCGTCTTCATCGCAAATAATAAAAAAGGCGTGGTAGTGAACCACGCCTTTTAAGAATTTAAATCCAGAATAGCTATGATTTACCTTGGACTCCTATCAAGGAGCTGGAGCAGTTGCATCAACGCCCTCAGGAACATCAGTACCAATGAAACGATTGTTGATCTTCAATCCAGCAGGATCCTGAATTTCGGCACGGACGAAGATTGTGAGGTTCCGCTTGAGGTGCAGCTCAACGTTGTTTCGAAAGAGGCGACCAAAGATAGGAAGGTCACCAAGGAAAGGAACCTTATCTTCAACGTCTTGAACATCTTCACGAATCAATCCACCAAGAGCAACGGTCTGTTGGTCCCAAATGGTGACCTGCGTTGTTACCTTCCGAGTATTAAAAACTGGCATTTCAATCCGGTTCTCGGTGATGACAACTTGCTGTGCCTGACCAAGAGCGTTAAATCCAGCCGATGAAATTGGGCTTCCATAGTTAATAAATCCTTCGAATTCAACAACCTCAGGAGAGAGGTTAAGATCGATTGTGAAGTTATCAGCACCAAGCACTGGATCAACTTCGAGCGTGACCCCTGTGTTCCGTGTTTCGAACGCAGTAGGCGTCGCAGGCGTTACCGGGAAGGTTCCGGTCGAAGAACCGTCACCACCTGTAATACCAGTCGTTCCGACCTGGTTTGGAATCTCTGGTGGATCATACTCAGTTGGGTAGATGAACTCACGAATAACTTCGATTTTCGCGCGCTGACCACTTCGAGCCATGACGGACGGAGCAGTCATCAGATCAACGCCTTTCTTCTGGCGAAGCGCACGGATCATTACTTGGAACTGTGGATCGGTAAACACGCCTGCAATTCCGAAGATTGAAGGAGCTACGGCCGACAAATCCTGAGTGCTACCAGCAGCATCAGAAATCAATCCATCGATAGAATCTGCACTCAGCGCATTACCACCACTACGAAGACCCGCAGTAACTGGATTGCCTGCAATCGTTGTCCCATCCGGATTACTAAATGCGAAGTCAGTAGCAGTGAGGTTTCCGGCATTTGACGGAACCCCGCCGCTACCAAAAACCTTTGGAGCCGTTCCAATATTGAATGGTCCGAGGAGCCAATCAAAACCAAGCTCTTTCCCGTCTTCCTGAGAAATCTCAATGAAGCGTGAAGTGATGAAGATTTGCTTCTCGACTCCTGAAGTCAGTGTATCCAGAAAGATCTCTGCCAATTCCATCTGATCCTGTGTAGTTCTGACAATCAACTGCGAAGTTCGCGGGTTGAACGAAGCACTACCACCAGGAGGGAATGTCACACCTGAGGCTTCCAGAACTTCGCGGGCCGTCATTCGACCAGAACCTCCACCGCCACTATTCTCAACAGGGTCAGCAAAAGGATCTGCTGCGGCACCGCCACCGCCACCGCCACCGCCACCGCCACCGCCTGCAGTCAGGAATGTCGGAGGAACTGTGTAAGTATTTGTGTAAAGCTTATCATCAGGACGAGACAAAGGAACGATCAGGACCGCGTTTGGCTCGACCTTATACTTCATCTGAGCAAGCGAAGTCGTGTAGCGAAGCGCCTCAACAAGAGGGACATTCTGGAGTCGCAATGTGATACGAGTTGCACCAACGCCACCATCAACTCCAAATCCGCCACCACCAGCACCAGCACCAGCAGGCGCATCAAAACCGCCTCCATCAAAGCCATCGCCACCAGCCGGGTCAGCAGGAGCAGCACCGCCGCCGCCAACACCTGCATCAAGGATAAAGTTTACTCCTTTGCGAGTTGGGTCATTTTCCTCCACATCCAGCTCAACACTTCTCTGCTGGAGAAACTGAAGAGCCTCGGTGAGCGGTGTATCCACAAACTCAACACTTGGCAGAATGATCTTTTTCAACTTCTGCTCATTCAAGAGGATTCGATCAGTCTCAGTATCGGTCTTCCCTACAATTGCATCAATTGGATTCGAGCCAACAGGAACAGGCATTTCCCATCCCTCAGCAATCTTGCGCATGAACGTCGCACGGGTTTGATCCCTCGCTGTATCGTAATACTTCAGGCGTTCCTGCTCGACCTTCTCCAAGCTCTGACGCGCAGCTCTGTTATAAGGGTCCTGGGTCAACGCTTCATTGTAACGAGCCTCTGCACCGTCATAATCGCCTAAATCAAGGTGTCCCTGCGCAACCTTGAGGGCATATTCGACTTTTCTCACCTTATCCAGATGATCTGGAGTAAGCGCTGGAGAATACCATTCTGGATCCTGAAGACGCTCAAGAAGGCGCTTTGCCTCAAGATTGTCTGGATCCATTGACGGCTGCAAAACATCTTGAAGAAGCACAGTCGCTTCGGGGTATCGAGCTTCGACTGCACGCTGTTCGGCAAGCTTCACACTCGCATTGGCATACTGCTTGGTGTAAGCAGCTTTGCGAGATTCTGTCATCTCGGCATCTGGAAGCAAATCAAGTGCTGACTTATACTGCTCAATCGCACCTTGGTAATCTTCATCAGCCATTAACTGAGAACCACGCAGAGCAGCCTCATCAGCTTTCTTCACCCGTTCTTGCAGACGAATCACGTAACGACTGGCAACTCCGGGCACGCCGCCCTCTCCTCCAGCGGCACTGCCGCCAGCTTCGGCGTAAACAGAATTACAAACTCCAACCGACGCGAGGGAGAGCGCGCAAACAAGTGCGGTGTGAATTTGTTTGAATTTAAGGGATGTTCTCATGCAATGGTATTCTTTTAAGCGATTGCCGTTTTCAAGAATCGTCTCATTTTGACTAAACCTTATTGAAAAGATGAAAATGGGACAAATGTCAACTTTTCTTCGAGATTTCGATGTCTTTTTTTTGTCCGGTGTCTGATTCTACGGATATTTTGGCTGAATCCTCCTCAATTTTGAGAAGTCGGTATTTGTTTTTCTGATCGTTTGATAAAGTGAATGTATCACCTTCCTTAATGTTTTGAGGCTCAACAGTCCCTAAATCATAAGTCAATTCTCCAAAATAAGTGGGTATAATTTTTGAAATACTCTTCTGAATCACTTGTTTTTCTGCAGACGGCATATACGTGATTTTGAGTTCTGAAACATCCTTCTTAATTCCATTTATTTCTTTCTCGATTTCTTCATACGCATCGATACGAAATTGCTGATCACTCGAGATCTCTCCGATCCTCATGATAAAAGTTTCACGCCGCTGCCAAGCTGCGGTTGGTTCCCGGATAATCTGAAATCGCTCCGCATCAGGTTTGGCCGCAAATTTCAGCTTGTATCCCTTTGATTTCCTTTCCTTCACATAAAGCTTCCCAGTGTAAGGAGGGTGAGCATTGGGGTCTTTAGGGCCGGTTTTTACTTCCCACTCCTCGATATTCGAAAATCCGTCATTATCGGAGTCCTGAGAGAGCACAGCAGCGTTCAAAAACGGTAAGTTATGCTCAATCAACCATTGGTTGGAAACAGGAGGTCGTACCAACTCCGACGTTGGATTCATCATATCGATCAAATTCCCATTCACCTCGACAATCGTAATCGACTTAAAAAGAGGGAGTGGCTTAGGTGGATCCCCCTTCATTGGAAGTTCCCACTGTGCATTTGCCTTTACAATTGCGTTCGCCTCTTTGACCCGGTTCACATCGTTCTCAGCAATCGTATCATCTTTCACAATCGGATCGCGCATAAACTGGTTTGGAAACGAAAACGCTTTAAAAGCGAAAAGCCCACTCACAGCGAGAACCACTGCGGCAGCCCCGATCAATACAAATTTATCCCATGCGCTGTTCATAAATTAGTTTTCAAATTAGTTTCTGTATCACTCAATTCCCCTCACCAGACTTACTTGCGTCCGGAATCGTCTTTCACTTCCTTGGCTTCCTTGCTTGAAGGGTCAAGAAATCTTACCACATCGACAATCATGTAGACTTCCAAACTCTCCTGTCCCATCAGCACTTTCGCGTCCTCATCAGCAGGCTCATAGCCCTGCAATTTCATATTTGCTATAACTTCTGACTCAGATGCCGTTGGCCACCCTGCTTCTTCAAGCTGTGAAATCATCGCAACCTCCTCTGTGTCAGGGTTTTTGTACCGCGGAACATCACTGCCAGCAACCGCAATTAATTTTGCAGGAGGATCAGGACTGCTGTTGGTGACTTTCATCACTCTCACAATGTAGAAAAACTTCTTATCATTGGCAATTCGATTCAAAAAAGTCTGAAATGACTGGTGACTTCCTGTGAATCGGAGTCTCACGGGATACTTATGAACCAGTCCGTCTGCGTGTTTATTGCTCGATGCCCCCTCTTCTCCCGGGATCAGATCCCTGGTAAGACTGAGAAGCGACGTTGCATTAGATTCAATAATTGCTCGAATCAGGTGATCAATTGCCCCCAACTCGAAATCAAGAGTGGGCACCACATCAGGTGCCGGAATTTTCCCCTTGTAGGTGTCGAAGCCTAAATAAAAGTCTTCTTCGCCTACGATTAAGAAATCACTTTCTTTCGCCACCGCTTTCAATGCGTCTACCTTTGTCCGCACCAATTGCTGGAATTCAGTGTCGCGAATGGCCTCGTTCAACGGGGTTTGAAACTGATTGAGATTCTGATAGAGCGCATCCACATCAGCCTTGTAAGTCTTCAGATTCCCTTCAAGCTTCTTGGTATTTTCGGGGCTGGGAAACGGCACCCGCTTAGAGAGGCTCTCTATTTGGGTCAACTTATCGCCCCAGCTCCCCATTGCTTCATCATAGCCGCTTTTTGCCTTCAAGCAGAAAAAGCCTGCCCCACCAATAAGCAGCAGTGAAATCACTCCAAATGTAGCTAACCAAATCTTCGGTTTCATAAAAAATCGTTTTGAAAATCAGTTTGTGTATTTCACCTGATACTGCTTCGGCACTGGAAGGCTCATAATCCAGCGATATGCGTATTTCGTTCCGTTTCCTGCATCCACCTGCTCAATCGCAGTCTGCGCATCTACATCCTTCAAATCAAAGAATGCAGTATCCGGATTATCAATCGCATCTTTTTTTAACACATCGAAATACTCGTAGACCACCTTGGCGCCTTTCGGACGATTCTCGCGCCACAGTCCCTCGATACGGAATCCGTCGATTATTTTCTCTTCACCACCGCCCGTTGGCAGTCCGGGAATTTCCGGATTAACCAAAACAACCCCTCCTGAAGTTGGCTCAAAACTGGTGATAAACATAAAGTCGCTCTGCATCATGTAGCTCAGATAATCAAAGACCTGCGTCCAATAAACCCGATGAATCACCACGTTTCGAAACGGCTCTTTCTTCAAACTGACAACCTTCAGCTCATCTTCAATCTTGTCGATTGACTTCGCATGATCATCAAGCGCATTCGCCTCTCCTTCGATTTCTGAAGCATTTTCAGCCGCGATAGTCTGTCCTTGAGTAAAGAAAAAGCCCAGCCCAGCCAGGAGCGCAGCCAGTGAAACCATCGCCATCACCAACGCCGGCTTTCGCTTCTTCAAATCCTGAACTGCCTTCACAGAATCCGGAACCAAAACAACAGACATTGGCGTAGGACCGCTCTGACGAACAGCTGAACCAACGAGCTCGCCCAAATTGTGAGCATGAGAAGCAACGTGATCCCGATCCACTCCCGACCCTATACGGACATTCCGGAGCGCGTTAAAATAATCGATCGGCAAATTGAGTTTTTCCGCAAAGAATTCGCGAATAAATGGCAAAGCCGCGGTCGCACCATTCAACAATGCCAACTTAGGTGCACTTCCCCCTTGCTGACTCCGATAAAAATTCGTCGTTCGCATCACTTCCGAATGCAATCGGGTCAGTGAATTCCGAATCACCTTGGAAATCCCGGCAATCACCGGATCTTCGTGGTCGGCGTATGGCCCACCCAGAGCGACAAAGCCATCGACCGCCTTGCGAACATCAGCCTCTTCGTAAGAAACGGAGAACTCTTTCGCAATCGCCTTCGAAATATCAGCTCCACCAATTTTGATGGTTCGGACAAAAACCTTCTTACCTTCAGCAAAAATCAGATTGGTCGTTCGTGCACCGATATCGATGACAACTGTCGTCTGATCTAAATCAGGATAGTTAAACCGAAACGCGTTATACAAAGCAAGCGGAGCGATCTCCACACCACCTGAAGTAAAACCAGCGCCTTCGACTAGCTCGTCAATCTCGTTCAACTCATCCTTCTTCACAGCGGCCAACAAAACCTCGACTTCAATATCGTCTTCATCACCGATGAGCTGATAATCCCACACAACATCATTGATATCGTATGGCACTTGCTGTTGAGCCTCGAATTTAACAATCTCCTCAACTTGCTCACCGTCAAGCTGCGGCAGAGCCACAAATCGGGTAAACACCGGGAATGATGAAGTCACATAGGGGACGGTCTGCCCCTTTGCCTTAAGCGAGCTCGAAACCTGCTTCAGAGCCATTCTGGTTTGCGCATTCCTGCGATCATCTTCAGTCGGATCCCCGACCAAATCAGAACGCTCGTATTTCTCGAGAATCAACCCACCATCAGGCGTCGGCTTGAAAACCGCCCCTGACACATGTTGTGACCCAAGATTCACAGAATAAATTCTATCGTCTGCCATAATGAAAAATTAAAATCTTTCAGAAATACCACTCACCTCTTTCGTTTCTTTCCAGAGGTTCCCAGTTCCCTATCGAAGCATTATTACTTCTTCTTCTCGTCAGCGTAACGGTCGATCCAAAGTATCCCAAAGGGAGTCTCTGAACGTGAAAGAACCCCAGCGGTAGGGTTTTGCCCCTCCCAAAACTTTTTACTGGTCAGCTCAACGCCGCCACCTACGAGCACTCCATTATAATAAACTTCAACACCGACACCTTTAATCACGTTTGGATTAAAGGACCGGAAATCTCCCGTCAGCTTTCCCAAAGTTGATGGGGAAACATAAACGGCAGAAAAAGTTTCTTCGCCAGCCTCAACATTAAGGTGGGTAATATCAGTTGTCATCACAACAACTTTTCCTTCCTCATCCATCATGCCGATGTAATAACGGAACAGCAGTTCCGGAACCACCGCATCACGTGGCGCAACGTCTTTCGCTTCAAAAGTCACCTCAACCTCGAGCCAATCACGTGGCTTGAACTTTTTGTCCTTCACTCCACCAGCTTGAAAAATCGGAGTCGGCTGAGCCTGAATCTCGATTTTTTTGATATCAATCCCTGAGCCGGCTTTCACCTGCACTTGAGATTGACCATGGGCGATAACTGACGCGAAAATCGTCAGGCTAAAGATTTTAAAAAAGTTTTTCATCATGTTTATGAGTCTGAATTCACTTCAACGAACGTGTTTTAACAATTTTGGAAGCAGTTTGGCAACTAAATTTCGCAGAGATTTTTCACTTATCCGACTCGACCTCGGAAATATTCAATAGTTTCGGCGATTCCTTCATTAAAGTTAACCTTGGGCTCCCAATCTAACAAGCTCTTCGCCAACGAGATATCCGGCTGACGAACCTTGGGATCATCCTCGGGAAGATCGCGAAATTCGATCGGCGAACTGGTCTCAATCATCTCGGTAATTTTTTCAGCGAACTGCAAAATCGTCATTTCAACGGGATTGCCGATATTCACCGGCCCTGTCGAATCACTTTGTGACAATCGGTAAATGCCTTCTACCAAGTCCTTTACGAAACAGAAACTTCGCGTTTGGCTTCCATCACCAAAAACCGTGATCGGCGTTCCATTTAATGCCTGTCCGATAAATGCAGGCACAACCCGACCGTCCATCAACCGCATCCGGGGACCGTAGGTATTAAAAATCCGCACGATCTTCGTATCGACACCGTGCGTTCGGTGATACGCCATCGTGATCGCTTCCGCAAAACGCTTTGCCTCGTCGTAAACGCCACGAGGTCCAATTGGATTCACGTTTCCCCAGTAATCTTCTGTTTGCGGATGAATCAGCGGATCTCCATAAACTTCCGAAGTTGAAGCGATTAAAAACGTCGCGCCCTTCGCTTTAGCCAAACCGAGCGCATTGTGCGTTCCCAAAGAACCCACTTTCAGGGTTTGAATCGGCAGCTCAAGGTAATCAATCGGACTTGCCGGGCTGGCCAAATGAAATACAAAGTCAACATCCCCCTCGATCTCGATGTACTTCGAAACATCATGCTCAATAACCGAGTGGTCCGGATTGTCCGCCAAATGCGCGATATTATCCAACGAACCGGTGATCAAATTATCCACAGCAATCACCCGATGCCCCTTTGACAACAGCAAGTCTGTCAAATGAGAACCCAAAAACCCTGCCCCGCCGGTGACGACAGAAACAGGTTTTGATGAAGAGGATAGATTTGCAGAATCGGCCATGAATTGAATCGCCGACACTTCAACACAGGAAAAATTCCGGTCAACCGTTTTCACACCCAAATCGAATCTTAATAGTTAAGATATCCTAAATAAAATAAGGCTTTCCGCCTCACACGTATTCGGAGCTTGGCAACAATCGCACTTTCTGAAACGCTATCTATAACATGGCAAACGATCACCAAACCGATTCTTCAAAATCACAATTCACCACCCGCCGCAGCGCTCTTAAAACTGCTGCCGGCGCTTCCGTTCTCGCAGGAGCCTCAATTCCTAACGTATTCGCTCAGGTAAATGAGGAGGTCAAAGTCGCCCTCATTGGAGCCGGCGGTCGCGGAACCGGAGCTGTAAAAAACGCCCTTTCCGTTTCAGGTGCGCTCGGCCCCATCAAATTGCATGCGATGGCCGATGTGTTTCAGGACAAAATGGATCGCAGCTACGAAACGCTGAAAAAAGATCCCAACGTCGGCGATAAAATTGACGTTGATCCCGAACGACGCTTCATCGGCTTCGATGGCTACAAAAAAGCCATGGATTCTATGAAAGCTGGCGATATCGCCATTCTGACAACTCCCTGTGCATTCCGCTGGCCCATGTTTGAATACGCCGTTGAAAAAGGACTCAACGTTTTCATGGAAAAACCCCTCTGCGCAGATGGTTTCTCCGCTCGCAAGTTGTTGGAAATCAACAAAAAGGCCAAAGAGAAAAACCTCAAAGTCGGCGTCGGCCTCATGTGTCGTCACTGCAAATCACGGAACGAGCTGAAAAAACGCATCGACGACGGAGCCATTGGCGAAATCACCTCCATGCGCTCTTACCGGATGCAGGGCCCCATCGGGTCATGTTTCACTCCGAAGAACGACGGAAAACTGAGCGAGCTGATGTATCAGATCAAAAACTTCCACAGCTTCATTTGGCTGAGTGGCGGCGCTTACAGCGATTTCTTCATTCATGGAATCGATGAGATGTGCATGATCAAAGGAGCTTTCCCCGTAAAAGCCAAATCCGTTGGCGGACGCCATTACAAAACTATCGAAATCAATGGCGAGCAGGTCGAAGCCGTTGATCAAAACTTCGATAGCTACGGCGTCGAATACACCTTCGAAGACGGCACCATTGCCACTTTCGACGGTCGTAACATGAAAGGCTGCAAACAGGAGTTCGCCGCCTACGCCCACGGCACCAAGGGATCCGCCGTCATTTCGTCAAAAAGCCACGTGCCGGCTTCTTCACGGATTTATAACGATCAAAACATCGATTACAACATCCGCGCAACCCCGGCAAATCTGCAATGGGCCTTTCCAAACACCAGTACCAAGCGTGGTGGACACAGCGAAGGAAATCCTTACGACATTGAGTGGGAAGTGCTTCTCGAAGCCATCCGTAACAACACCGAGCATAACGAAGTCGATCGAGGCGTCGCAGCCTCCGTGGTTACCTCGATGGGCCGCATGGCCGCTCACACCGGACAGGAAATCACCTACGACATGATGCTCAACAGCGAGCACGAGATGTGTCCTGATGTCACAAAACTCACGCTCGACAGCGATTCACCAATCATGCCTGACGGCGACGGACGCTACGCGATCCCAGAGCCCGGCATCAAAAAAGACCGCGAGTATTGAGAAACAGGCAGGCGTCTCTTTCCAAGGGCCCAAGAAGCCTCGCGTGGGCAGGAATGCCCACGCTCCTTTCTACAAATCTCATTCTGCCCGTGCTGTAGCCGACCTTGCTAAAAGCTCTGAGGAGCCCTTGCCACGATCCAACAGGGTAAGTTCATCGAACACACTCTATTGATTCGAAACGGCTAAACGAACGCACCCTATTGGTTCATCGAACCAACCCTGTCCGTTCGAAAAAATCGAATCCCGCATTCCTTCGCTTCCGTCAGCGAAAGTGCCTCGGCGTAAACCCCTCACTTTCAGCATCAACCTTGCTGAATGAGCCCCGCTTTTATTTTAGTGCTAAATCGCCCCAAATATGGCACACTATTTCGTATTCTTGAAAATAAAACGGCTTCACCATTCATTCGTTTGAGTCTGTGGAAACCACCGTTGAACATGCTCGCTTCTAAATTTCCTGCCTTAATTTTCACACTCGCCGTCCTGCTCACGGGAAGCGTGAAGGTCAACGCGCAGCTGGATCTTAATCGCGATGGGTTTCTCGACCTCTGGCAAATCGAGCATGACGCGTTCGATCTGCAATTTGATATTGATGACGACGGGGACGAATCCATCAATGGCTTCGAGTCCCTTTCGGGAACGAATCCAGACGATGACTCCAGCTTTCTCGAACCGACGAAACTGACTGCGGGATCGACCGCAGGCATGTGGACTTTGAACTGGGATACCGTCCCGGGAATTGGCTATCAAGTTCAAGTCTCAGCCAGCCCTGTAGGTCCGTGGGAATCCGTGGGAACACCAATCACGGGAGACGGAAATTCGATCGCTCACGTTTTCGACGGTTCTGGAATCACCGCCCTACAGGGTGCATCCGGTTTCGCCCGCATACGGGTCGTTCAAATCGACGCCGACGACGACGGAGTATCCGCTTATGAAGAATTACTGCTTGGCCTGAGCGATTCCAGCGGCATCAGCAACACCGATCCCGGCGCAATAAGCGATCTCGAATTTGCGCGTCGTCACATTTTGCAAACCGGGGAATTTGGCCAAGGCGGCCTCAGTTTAACGCCTACTCAGATTGATTCGGCACGATTTCTAACCCAAGCAACTTTCGGGGCGAGTTGGGAGCTAATTAATGAGGTGACTGATCTGGGAATCGAAACCTGGATCGACCAACAAATGGACAGCGAGCCGGAATTTCACCGACCGCTCGTCGAGCAATACACCGCCCCGCTCAACGAAGAATCCGAAGGCTGGGGCGTTACCCGCTCCCGCGCATGGTGGCACCGGACGATGACGGCTGACGACGTTTTGCGACAGCGCGTTGCCTTTGCGCTGAGCGAAATTTTTGTAATTTCAGATCGCTCCGATGACATTTTTGATTCCCCCGTCGGGACGGCTGCCTACTACGATCTGCTTCTCGAACACGCTTTTGGAAATTACGAAGAACTGCTCGCTGACATCACATTTTCTCCCATCATGGGCTTCTACCTCAGTCATCTGGGAAATCGCAAAACGGACGAGTCCCAAAACATTTTCCCCGATGAAAACTACGCTCGCGAAATCATGCAGCTTTTCTCCATTGGCCTCTACGAACTCAACGCAGACGGCTCGCGGAAACAAGCCGGCGGCGAAGACATCCCGACGTATACCAATGTCGATATCACCGAGATGGCCAAAATTTTCACCGGTCTCAATTACGGAAATCAGGACGATTGGGTTTACGAAGATTTCGAGGAGGAACCGGAAATTTTCTTCGAACTTGACTGGGTTCTCGACGCCCCGATGGACATGTATGACTTTTGGCACGAGCCGGGACCAAAAACGATTTTCGGAACCGAAGTCATCGACGAGGACGATCCGTCGGACAACATTTATGCCGCCATCGGGATTCTAGCAGATCACGACAACGTCGGCCCCTACATCGGCCATAAATTGATTCAGCGTCTTATAAAATCAAATCCCTCCCCAGCCTACATCGCCCGGATTTCCGCCGTGTGGGACGATGACGGCGAAGGCACCCGTGGCAATCTCGGCGCTGTGGTGAAAGCAATTTTAATGGACCCAGAAGCGCGAAATCGCAACGCCGCCCTCGCAGATTCCGAATCAGGAAAACTCCGAGAACCACTGCTGCGTTTCATGAATGTGCTGCGTGCTTTCAATGCAACTCCGAGCCGCTATGGTTGGAATTTCGATGGCGAATACGTGAATGAGATGCTCCAACAATACCCACTCCGCTCACCGAGTGTTTTCAATTTCTACTCTCCCGATTTTCAACCGAACGGGCCTCTGGCGGACAACAATCTGGTCGGCCCGGAATTTCAAATCATGAACTCGCAGACCGCAATCTCTATTCATAACCTGATCTACGAAGCGGTCATGTTTGACGACCTCTACAACGAGCGCGGTCGCCAAGTCGTCTTCGATTATTCCGACGAAATTGCCCTCGCTGATGATCCCGTCACCCTAATAGATCGGCTCAGTCTCCTGCTCGGTCAGGGCGAAATTTCTGATGAAACCTACCGCACAATTGTCGCCGAACTCACCCAGCTGATTCAAGACGAAGAAGAACCCGGAATCATCGTTCGCTTTGCCATCACCGCCCTCACGACCTCCCCCGATTTCAATATTTTGCGATGAGCAACCAGCTTTCTTCCCAATCGAAAAACGCATCGCCCGATGCCTTGAGCCGTCGCCGCTTCCTCGGGCAGGCGAGTTGCGCAGGCGTCGGCTCCGCGTCACTGTTTTCGTCGCTTTTCCAACTGCAAATGGCCAACGTCGCCTCCGCCCAGGAAGCTGCCGACGATGATTACAAAGCACTCGTCTGCGTATTTTTCGCCGGCGGAATGGACACGTTCAACTTGCTGGTTCCCCGCGGAAATTCCGAATACTCCGAATACGCTGGCATCCGGTCCGATCTCGCTTTGGCCCAAAATTCACTCACCGCGATCAACACGCCCGTTGGCGATGGCCGCACCTTTGGCCTGCACCCCGCGATGTCCGGCATGGCCGATTTAATCAACCAGGGCAACGCCGCGATGGTTTCAAACGTCGGCACTCTCGTGGAACCAAACACCACTCTGGCCCGCTACCAAAATGGCGCCGCCAAATTGCCGTTCGGCCTGTTTTCTCACGCCGATCAAATCGCCCAATGGCAAACCTCGCTGCCCGACTCCCGGACTGCGACCGGCTGGGGCGGGCGTATCGCCGATTTCATGCAGGCGGCGAATGAAAATCAGGACATCTCGATGAATATTTCGGTGTCAGGGAACAACATTTTCCAAGCCGGCAATACCGCCGTTCCCTTTTCAGCCAGCGTGTTCGGCAATGAAGACGGGAATCAGCTCTACGATTTTAAAAACGACGAGGAGTATCTTTCACAGTTCCGCAACGCAGCAATTACCAATTTACTCGACGAGCAGTACCAGTCGCTTTTCAAAAAAACCTACGTCAACTCGCTGAAAAGCTCCCTCGACGACAACGACAATTTTGCCGCCGCGCTCGGACAGGTCGATCTCACCACGCCCTTCAGCCCCGGCTACTACTCGCAGCTGTTCCGCACCGTTGCCAAAACCATCGCCGCCCGCGAAACCCTCAACGTCCGCCGCCAAACATTCTTTATTCTAATCGGCGGTTGGGATCATCACGACGAAGTCATCAACAACATGCAGGGCCAGCTCACCGGCGTAAATGCCGCCATGACCGAGTTCTGGGCATCACTCAACGAAATGGGCGTGACGGATCAGGTCACCACGTTTACCGCATCGGATTTTGCACGAACTCTCACCTCGAACGGACGCGGTTCCGACCATGCCTGGGGTGGCAATCACCTTGTGATGGGCGGCGCCGTGAACGGAAATCAGATCTACGGCGACTACCCCAGCCTCGCCGAAGGCAGCAGCCTCGACACCGGGCGCGGTCGACTGATTCCAACAATCTCGTGCGACGAATATTTCGCCGATCTCGCCATGTGGTTCGGCGTTTCTCAAAGCGATTTGCCGAGCGTGCTTCCCAATTTATCCCGCTTCCATAGCGGCCCGTCCGCGCCCATCGGGTTCATGAGCAATACCTGATTTCTCCGCATCTTTTTTTATCAAATGAAAGACACCTTCCGCCGATTTTTGAAAACTCTGCCGCTTGCGATTTTGTTCGCGGTATTGTTCGGCACTGGATGGTGGCTTTTAGAAAAAAAAACGGTGGAGAAACCCATCCCTGAGAAACCAGCCATCAATCCCGATTTGCCGACTGCAAAAGACGTCTCTGCCGCCACCGTTTCAAAACGCGCCTTCGCCGATTACGCTGCCGAATCCAAAACCACAACCGACGATCTAAAAATCATCGATCGCTTGATTCGGCAATTTTTTCTCATCGCAAAAGATCAATCCAGCCGTTTCCCCATGGGCAACAATCGCGAAATCACCCGCGTCCTCGCCGGTCACAATCCCATGAGCAGGGCCTGGATTCCCGCTGATCATCCGGCCATCGACGAACGCGGCGAGTTGATCGATCGCTGGAAAAATCCGCTTCACTTTCACGCGCTCGCTCGCGGCGTTTTCGAAATCCGCTCCGCCGGTCCCGACGGCACCCTTTTCACCGAAGACGACATCAAAATCGGAACGCCGTCTCAACAAAGTTAACCTGATGAAACCTCTCTTCTCTTTTTTCCTAGTTCTGGTTTCAACCGGATTCTGCTTCGCCCAGGTCGAAGACGACGCGACGCGCCCCATTGGATTTGTCCGCCAAACTTGCCCTGAAGGCTCCGACACTTGGATCGGAACTCCGTTCGAGCACGTCAAAGCGGATGCCAGCGTCGAGTTGAAAAGTCGCCCACGCGTGATTTCCAGCCGCCACATTGCAGTTTTTTACCTACTGCGGAAACAACCGTGGACCAAAAATCAATTCGTTGGCACCCATTACGTTCGCATCGCCGGCAACCATGAGTGGGCTGGGCGTCCCTACAAAATTCAATCCGTCAGAAGGACTTTAATCGTCGTGGAATACGAAGATCACTTTCCGAAAGAAGACTTCACTCGCGGGCACGAAATCGAAGTCGTCCCCTACCCAACCGTCACCGATATTTTTCCACCCGATTCCCAAACGACCTTTCAGGAATCGGATGGTGTTCTTCCGCTTCAGCGAAAAACCGAGCTGCTCATTTTTGAAGACGATCCCTCAAATTCCACGCCAACACCGCCGACCAGTTTTTTCGTGACTGCAGATGGTTGGCAGCAGGTTACCTCAGCCGGAATTCAACCTGCAAACAACGTCATGCTCAAGCCATGGACGGCGATGGTTATTCGCAACAAAACCGGCCTTGGCGATACCGAATTTGTGACCACTGGTTTACTTCCAAAATTCCCCGTCCACACGCCAGCTCGTGGCATTTTGAACGAGCGCGTCGAAATTCCCACACCAGCCCCCGTTTTCGTCCCAACCAGACTCGCCGACCTTCAACTGCCGACCCGACACAACATTTTCGGAGACAGCGAGACCTTTGACGAAGCCGATCGCGCGGCCGAACTCCTGGTTTTCGACGGAGCGATTGCCGAATTGAACAAAGAGCCGTCCGCCACCTACTTCCGCGTCGCCGGTCAATGGCACCTCGACAACGGAACGACCTACCCCGTTTCCGACGATGTCGAAATTCAGCCCGGCACCGCATTTTCGTTTAAGAAAAACCGAACCTGGTTTCACAAATGGGTCTACACCCCCGTTCATCTTCAAGAGGAGGGAGCGACCGAATGATGAATTTTATGAACAAACAGGGCTATAACGAAGATAGCCCTTTGAAAACACCCTATTCGTTCAACGAACATACCCTGCTGCTTCGTTTTCTTGCGTTTTTTGGTCTGATCTCAGGAACAGCTTTCGCCTCTGATTCAGCCGTGCAATTTTACTTCGGCGGCCTCGACGACGTGCCCACAGGTTCGGTGGGAATTCTCGTCGCTGATGAATCCAACAATGGATTTCTCGAACCCGACGAAAGCGAGATGATCGGTGTGAAGCTCGTGGAAAACGAAAGCATCGGCCCATTGGATTCTGACGATCGGATCATTGCCGTATTCACCGCGACCGATTCAGGATTCAGCCCCGGAAAAACGGGTTTCACCGGCCTGGTCAACAAATTCAAATGGCAAGATCGCGTCCCCGCTGGAGCGCCGTTAAAATTCTATTGGTTCCCCGACAACAAACCGGGCGACAAACTCGGGAAATGGATGCGCTACGGCTCATTCCGTCGAGATCCTGTCGGCACCAGCGGTGGCACGATTGGATTTTTCGCGCCCGATTTTCGCAAACACGAAACCATCGCCACCATCACGACTGATGCGCCCGGCGGAGGAGATTTTGACGGCACTACCGGCATCGCAACTGGGTTAGTTGGAATCGGCGTTTTCACCGGACAAGAGTTGCCCGAGCGCATTGGCGATCCTACAGGACCAGCCGATGGGCCTGAAACGACGACTTCCGTTTTGGGCGACGAATTTCGCGGAACTTATGTCGGGCTCGTAAACAAAATTACCACGAATGCCGACCTCGGTGAAATCTCTGTTAAAATCGGAAAAGCAGGCAGTTTTTCGGGCCGCATTATAGTGAACCGGGTTGCCTACAAACTAAGAGGCCGCTTTGATGAAAACGGAATTTACGCCGCCGAGCTGAATTCACGTGATGCGATCGAACCGCTCAACCTTGCACTGCAATTGGCAACTACCGACGGCAGCGGCGGATTGAAAATCAACGGCACGATCGACGGAGCTTCTGGACTCGCCGGCATCATCAACAGCCATCGCGCGAGCTTTCACAAAAAACTCAATCCAGCACCGTGGGCGGGGCGTTACACAATGCTGTTGCCGAAAACGGAGGACTCTCCCGGCGGCGACGGATATGCGTTGGTCACCGTCGCGACCAGCGGAAAAGTGACTGCAAAATTCCGCCTCGGCGACATGGCTGGCGCAAGCGATTCAACCTATCTCTCGGTCGATGGCGAATGGCCGCTTTCTTTGATTTACAGCAGTCGCAAGCTGGGTCGCGTCGCCGGTAGACTGACTTTTCGCGATATTCCCGAAAGTGATTTTGACGGCGTGTTGAGTTGGTCAAAACGAGCCCATACGCGCGAACGGTTTTACCCTGAAGGATTTGCCGTCACCCTTCCCGCAATCGGTTCGGAATTTGAGCTCGTCACCGAAGGTCGTTTGGTTTCCAGTATCGTCGGCGGCTGGCAAAATACCGCGATCACCTTCCTCGGCGATTATAATTCAAATCCCGGCACGATTTACACGAATTGGGGCAACGATAATCGGTTCACCAGTTATCTTCGTGATGGCCAACGCCTGAAAATTTCTGCGAATCGCAAGACCGGTTACATCGGCGGATCTTATGTCGATAAATCAGTCAGCCCCGCGCTTAATTTTCGCTTTTACGGCGTCGCTTTTCAGAAACAGAGCGTGATCTCCGGCGTGTCTTACCGCTATCGCACGACGGAAGTTGGTTCCCTCACGATTGATCCAAACTAACGTTCCGTCGGAGTCATCCGAACCAAATCACTCGCCGCGATGGCCTTGATTGTGGCTGAATAAGTCCCGCCGTTTTTCTGCGCCTCGGCATTTATTTTCTCAACGGTGGTTGCATCCTGCGCCGTCATGGGTCGGCCCATCGCAAACTGCGTGAGCTTCCAGGTGATCGTTTCCTTCACGCGCTTGCTTCCCGCTAGCAAGGCCATCAACTCGGCAGAATTTTTGTAATCTATCGATTCCGACTCGCCGGGAAATAAAATCTGGCCGTCGTCGCGGAGCTTGTTTTCATGCTCATCTTTTTCGTGAAAGGCACCGATGCCATCGAATTTTTCCAAGCCGAAAGCAAGTGGCTCGAATTTTTGATGACACCCGCCACAGCTCGCGTTTTCAATCCGATTTTCGGCGATCCCGCGCTGCGTCAGTCCCGGTTCCGATGAAATCGGCGTCACATCAACACACGGCGGAGGATCTTTCACCACGCCACGAAGCAAATCGTGCATCACAAAAAGGCCGCGCGACACCATCGACGCTTCATCACCGCCAACCGTCAAAATACTGGCCTGAGTCAACAACCCGCCACGCCCTGAATTTTCGGAGAGGTCGTATTTCGCCATCCCCTCGCCTTCTTTCGACGGCAGACCATAAAATTTCGCCAAACGCGGACTCGCATGCGTCACCTGAGCGCTCAGCAAATCGGAAAGTGGCCGCTTCTCATCCCAGACAACCGTTCTGAAAAACGCCAGTGTCTCCGCTTTCATATCTGTCGCAAGCTCAGGGTTCCAATCCGGAAAGTGTTTTGGATTCGGCGCTAGATTCGCCAATCGACCGAGATTCAGCCATTCCGACGCAAATTGCTGTGATCGCTCAATTGCCCGCGGATCAGCCAGCATTCGCGAAATTTCCACGCCCATTTTTGCGGTATCAGAAAGCTCACCATTTTCCGCCGCCCGCATCAATTTTTCATCCGGAGACGCTCCCCAAATCAAATAACTTAACCGCGACGCCAATTCGTAATCTGTCACCGGCCAGGCCGTTCCGTCACCCTGCTGAGTTTCAATCCGGTAAATAAATCGGGGCGATTGCAGCATCGCTTCGATCAAAAACCGAGCAGCTTCATCAAACTCACCCTGAGCCGAAGCCACCGTCGAAAGCACGCCGCGAAAGGCATACAATTCGTCCTGTGAGAGCGGCCCCCGTAGCAACCACGTGCCCATGTCTTGCACAAAAAGCTCCATTGCATCGTCATCCGCGAGACTTTTCGAATTCGAATATTGTTTCACGAATTTCTCCGCATCCATTCGCTCGACAATCAGCTCCGCCAATCGCGCATAGGCCCCGACGTGCTTGAGATCGACGTTTAAATTATAAGCCGTGTTGGAAAACCCATCGGCTCTCAGTTCAGGCGGCAACAGCTCGCGCGCTTCCTTCGAAATGTCGACGCCCGTGGCTGCTTTTACCGTGGCGCCGTATTCGGGAACTGTGAGCCGCTGCACCCAAATTTTGTTAGCCTTTTCGCCGCCGCCATGAACATAAACCGCCGGATCAATTTGCGAAATCGTCCACGACGCCCCGCCTTCGATCCACTGTTTCAACGCCGCCTTTTCTTCATCCGACAGCGGATCACGATCTTCCGGCATTTCATCTTCGACGACTGATTTCCAAATCGCACTTTCTTCCGCCTTCCCCGCGACAACACCATGGCCATCTCGCTTTCCGCCGGCAAACGCGAGCGCCTTTTTCGTCAAATCCAGCTTCCCCTCACGATTTGCCGAGTCGTGACATTCGAGACAATGATTCGAAATCAGCGGCGCAATTTTGTTTTCAAAAAGCAGCTCGTTTTCCGATTTTGTGATTAACGCCGGCCCAACTCCAAGAGCACCCGGCCCCGCCCGAAAATTCTGCCCGATTTCGCCAATCGACAACGCCCGATTAAAAATTGCGACAAGATGAAGTGAACCTTTCCACGGACGATCACCCGTCATTTCATTTCCTAGCGAAAGCTTTAAAGTCGGATCCCACGGCTCCAAACCGCCTTCGATTTTTTCCTTCGCCCGCTCGCGCCCATTCACATAAAGCCGAGATAAACCGCTTTTTTCACGCGTGTAAACGATGTGAGTGAGTTTGGTTTCGGCTACTTTTTTCGGAGTAACCAACGCACGATTCGCGCCGTTCGAATCCGTCTTCGATGTTCGAAATCGCACCTCAAACGCCGTTTTTTCCTGACCAATCGTAAAACTTCGCGATCCCGTATTCGGCGAAAGTGTCACGATTCGGGCTGGGCCCTCTTGCTTCAAATTCTCAGGCCGCACCCACGTTTCGATCGTGACTGCGTTGCTTTTCTGAAGCGCATTTGTCAAACGCGTCGCTGGTTTCTGAGACTGAATTTTCGCCTTCCCCGTGATTGTTAATGTTCGCGGACCACGCTCGACTTCACGCGGCGTTTCAATTTTCAAATCCAACGGCTCAGCTGCGCCAGAGCGATCGCAAATCAGAACTCCAGTCGGCTCAGAAAAATCGTAAAGAACCTGCAATCCCTTCCCCGTCCGCGAATAATTTGGATTCGAAATCGGCAATTCCGCTTTGCCCGAATGCTTCACCGTTTCAGGTTTTGGCTCCGGCTTGGGCTCAATTTTTGTAATCGTCGGAGCCGGAATTTCCACATCGATTCCCGCTTTAAAATGCTGCTCGATTTCTTTCGCGGCCAGCGCTCGATCAAAAATCGCCACGAGAAAATACGTTCCCTTCCAAAGTCGCGAGCCAACCATTTCGTCTCCCAGCGCGAGGTGATACTTTCCATCCCACGAGTTCAAATCAGCCCCTACATTTTCATCACTTCGCTGTTTTCCATTCACAAAAAGCAGCGCCTTCCCCGATTTATCGAAGGTGTAGACCACATGCGTCAGTTCGGTTTTCACCGCCTTCGTCATCACTGATGGCATTCCATTCTTGCTCGTTTTCGAAGTCCGAAATCGCACATCAAAAACATCTTTTTCCTGACCCAGCGTAAAATTTCGGTTCGTGGAATCATACGACAAGGTCACGATCCGCGCCGGCCCTTCCTGACTTGTATTCGAAGGCTTAATCCATGCCTCAATCGTCATTGCCTGAGTCGCCTTCGCAACTTCCGTCATTTTCTGCGCCGGTTTTACCGAACGAATGAGCGTCGGGCCATGAATCTCCAACGCTCCCGCAGAACGCTTCACGCCGGACGTCTTCGAGACCTTCAGATCCAAATCACCCGCCCGATCTTTGACGACATCACCCTTCGCATCCGCAAAATCATACAAGACACGCAGCCCTTCGCTAGAACGCTGTTGGCCGATCGCAATCGAGCCAACCAACATCCCAACAATCGCCAACAATCCAAAATTTCTTCCCATGACGGAATCCTAACAATCGCCGCCCCGATGTCATTCACTCATTCGAGCCAATTTGGGCGAATCGACGATTTTTTAGGGAAGGACAGCTTCTTCAGCGATGGAAATTTCACCTCCTTGCGAATAAGCAAAAACGACAAATAGCCCAATTCCAATGAATGACAGCAGCGTTGGTTTCCACGCTCTCCTCGGATGGAGGAATAAAAACGGTATCCAGCTGATCCCGAACATCAGAAAACAGAGGCCCCAAACGGGAGATTCCGCGAACGACGCGATCAGCATCAACAGGCCCGAAATGATGATGCAAGCGCAAGCAATCCAAATGAAATGAAGTTGCGGCTTGGTAATTAAAAGATCTCCAAATAATCCAACGAGGCCATTCGGAGCAGCCTCCGAAACTCCGTTGATGTCTTTCAGATAGATCAGCTTCTCTCGATTTGCTTCCTCGATGAATTGAGTGCGCATCGGCTCGGTGACTTGATTCACATTCGCTCGCCGAACTCCGCCGTCATGGCGAATCGTGAAAAAGCCCTGACTGTCGAT
Organism: uncultured Verrucomicrobiales bacterium; assembly: GCA_937891465.1. Lineage (GTDB taxonomy): Bacteria > Verrucomicrobiota > Verrucomicrobiia > Verrucomicrobiales > DEV007 > JABDJT01. Next base: position 31,764 of record CALAHF010000174.1, read on the forward strand.
GTCGGTGCAAATCCCAGTGAGCGTGGTTCCGTCTTGAAAGGTCACCTTTTTTTCTAGCGGCTCTTGGGGAGCTGATTCCGCCGACAGTTGAGTTGCGAAAGCCATAAACCCGGCTGCGGCGATAATGACTATTAAAGAGTGGCGAGAAGATAAATGGATCATCTTCCGATTTTGACCAAAAAACTCTATCCAACTATTACAATTGAAGTTCTGTTTTGTAAGTAGTTATCAACCAAATTACTATAGCCATCTTGGTTGGTGGCGTAGAAGTGGCCCGTTGGGCCGGCCTCCGTTTTTCTTGCTACCATGACCGCCGATGTCGTAGATTTAACGTTCGACGAAATTTGCAAACGTTGCACAACCACTTGTTAGTTTTAGCAAAAATTGAAAGCAGTGAAAAAAACGCTCACAACAACTTTGATTTGGTTCATCGTGCTATTCTCACTCACCTACACGGGAGGTTACTTGTTTCTGAGATACAAATGCTCAAGCGAGGAATTTATACCCTCTGACCCTTGGAAAGGATCTCAACTTTCGATGAAATCAAGAGTGACGTATTGGAGCGACGACTTCGATATGAAAACAATGTCCGCAAACTCATACTATTATGATCCAGGGCTCGAAATTGACGTGGGATTCGAAAAATTCTTGAATGCACTTTATTTTCCGGCTCAAAAAATCGATCAAAGAGTTTTCGGATCGGCGGTAATATTCCAAACCTCTGACCAAATTCGGTAGGTATCCTTTGCCCTAATACCCTTCAGCATTAGGAATATCACTGGGCAAAACGCGCAGCCATTCCATCGCATTCCCCATCAGCTTTTGAAAAGCAGGCAGCGCAAATTCCTCCTCTTGTCCAAGGCAGGTGTAGAAGACGCGGCTTTTTCCGTAAGAATTGGTCCATGCGATCGGCTCGAGTTCCATACCCTCCATTTTCCCGATCAAAATCGGCGTCGCGGTCTTGGCTAGGTCGGACGAAAAGTAGAAGCCACCGCCTGATTGAAATGGCAACTCGACCCCTTCAAGAATCGGGTGAGCTTTCGCTCCTGCGGCTGCGGTGAATTCGGCAATGAGTTTATGGCCGGCGTGGGTTTCATAGGCGGCTCCCAACACTTCTTTGTCAAAATCCGGCCACTCGGGATTTCCTTTGGGGCCTTTTCCAACTGCGGTCAGGCCATGGCTGGAGGTGCGAATCGCCAGCAATGGTTTCCCAGCCGCGAGGTGATCTCGAATCGCCTGCAATTGATCCGCCGGCAAGGCCTGACGGCGCACACTGAGCACAAGAACATCGGCATTTTTGAGCGCTTTGGTGAGACCGGGGAAATTGTGTTCTTTCGGGTCACCTATGATGATTTCGGTGTTATATCCTTGGTCAGCGGTCCAGATTTTTTTGGCCAAAGCGGGGAGTGTTTCCCACGTTTTGTAACCGGGTTCAGCAATCGCAATCACCACGCGGGTGGGCACGTCCCACTTAAAAAGGAAGGGGTTCCCTCCAAGGATTTGATCGCTGGTGATTGTCGGAGCGACGTATTTCTCAATGTGTTCAATGATCAATTCGGTGCCTTTGTAATGCGACACGAACGGCGACATTGTTGGGTTGTACATCGTGTCTGTCATGTCGCGAACGAGCGCCACGTTCTTTCCGTTCTGCGCCATTTGGCGAAGCCCAAACGGCCGGCCTAACACGCACATATTGGTGTGAACTCCCACGAGCAGCACGTTTTTAATACCGCGCGCTTCCATCGAATTCCAAATCTCGTCGCCTTTGTCGCTGATGATATCTTTGCTCTCATCAATCTCGATCGTTTCGATCTGGCGCTTCCACGGGGCTTTCGGATTTCTTCCGATTGAATCCAAGTGGGCCGCCCATTTTTCGTGAATTCCAAGATCGTCATCCTCACCACCATCGGATTGATCAATCGGATAATGCTCCATCTCCTCGCCTGGAATTGACTTGCACCAATTCTCGATATCCCCGGGTAAATTCGCGGCTTTGGGAGATTCGCCAGCCCGTTTTCTGGCCGGATGATCTTTGTAAAAATCGAGACAACTGCTGGGCGCATGAATCACAAAAACGCCACGGTCACGCAGGCTCGAAACCACTTCGTTCATGCGGGGCGCAATTTCTCCGACTCG
>CALAHF010000175.1 GCA_937891465.1 uncultured Verrucomicrobiales bacterium
TACTGCGTTCCCTTTGAGCCATGAAACAACTTTCCACACCCAACAGTTTCGTAGCCGTTCGCTGAAAAATGACGGGGCAGCAGCAAATCGTGTTTAGCCATTCTTGAAGCCGAGAACACATGATTATTGTCGTAGCAACCCGTGGTCGATGGTCGCATTCCCGTCATCAAACTTGTTCGCGACGGCCCGCAGATGGGCGCGTTGCAATGGGCGTTTGTGAACAGGACACCGCGTTCCGCGAGGCGATCCATGTTGGGAGTTCGCGCTTGGGGATGCCCGCCAAGACAGCCTATCCAGTCGTTTAAGTCATCGATCGTGATGAGTAAAATGTTGGGACGCGATTCCTGAGCCCGTCCGATCGTGGTGAGCGAAAAAAGGGCAATCAGGCCGAAAAAGAAACGGTTTTTCATGGTCGAATAATTGGATGGTTTGCCGGATTGAGCAATCACACAAAGTGGGTGGCGCAAAATAAAGTTAAAGATTACGCTTGTAATAGTTAAGAGTTACAGTTGTAGTATTTAACGATGACAAGCTCAAAACGTAATGTCCCGCAAATTTCAGATGCCGAATGGTCGGTCATGCGGGTATTTTGGGAAGGCGGGAATTGTTCGACCGGCGATGTCATTTCCGTTCTCGAAAAATCGACGAATTGGAGTTCGAAGACGATTCAGACATTGATTCGGCGACTCCACAAAAAAGGGGCCATCGACGTGGTTTCCAAAAATGGCCGCGAGTTTGTTTACGGCTCAACTGTTGCTGAGCGCGAATGCGAACACGCCGCGACTTCTAATTTTCTGGGCCGTGTTTTTGATGGTCAGCTGGCTCCGTTTTTGGCGAGCTTTGTCGAAAATGAAAATCTAAGTGCGGATCAAATTGCGGAGCTGCGGAAGATTTTAGACGAGAACGAAACGAAACCTAAAACCCAAAATTCATGAAGAAAATCATTACATTGTTAGTGGCGGCGACATTTGCTGCGGGATCAGCGGTGGCTGATGACAAGCGAGACAATCCTGAAAAGAAAGCAGGTCCACGAGACAATCCGGAACGCAAAGAAGGACCGCGCGATAACCCTGAAGCGAAAAAAGACGGTCGTCGTGATGTTAAAAAACCCGGCGCTGCGGTGAACCGTGAATTGCAAAAAGAAGCCAGGATTTTTGTGGCCTACGACAAAGATAAATCGGGAACGGTGACGGAAGATGAGATGGCGGCGATGCGCGAAGGCAAACTTGATTCCGACCAAAAGCGGCAGATGCGGGAAGAAATTAAAAAAGCGGATCGCAACGATGATGGGGTCCTCGATCTCGCCGAATGGCACGTGCTGATGAGTAATCGGCGGGCTCCAAACGCTCGTGAAGGTGATGCACGCCGTGGTGGTGACAGTGACAGAAAACGTGATCAACCTGAGCGCCGCTAAATTATTCTAGAGCAACAAAATGAGTTCGTTATTTTCAGCTTCGGTTTTGGAATCTTTGTTTGCCACGGTTTGGCAGACATCGCTTCGGGCCAGTGTGCTGATCGGACTCGTTTTGGGACTGCTCTTCGTGTTTCGAAAACTTGGTCCTGGCTGGAAAATCCTCCTCACCGCGATTGTTTTTGTGCGCTTGTTAGTTCCGTTTGCACCGGAGAGCCGATTCTCGATTTTTAATCTGTGGGAGGAAAAAACGACTTTTACGAAGCAACAGGGTATGTTCGACGAACCAACCCTATTGGTTCGATTCAAAGAGGTCGCGAAGCTCCAGCCGCTAACCCGGCAAGCCGGGCACGGCGCGATCGAACAGGGTACGCTCGATGAACCAACCCTATTGGTTCGCGAAAACCCCATTGTGGAAAAGCCGCGTTTTGAAATTTCATGGCCGGTCGTGGGATCGGTCGTTTGGTTGGGCGGTGTGTTTTTGATTCTCGGTGTGGCAGTGATTCGTCAGGTTCGATTAAATCGTGGCCTGAAAATATCCGCTGAAAGTTGGAATGAGGAGCAGGTGTTGTGTTTTGAGCAGCTGGGCATGCGGCGGCGGAATCCGCTTCCGGCGTATGCTTCTTCAATGATGAGTGGTCCTGCGATTGCTGGTTTGCTCCGACCACGACTGATTTTGCCTTCGAATTTTGCGAGCGCCTATTCACGGTCAGAGCGCCATGCGATTTTGCTTCACGAATTGGCTCACTTGAAACGGGGTGATCTTTTGTGGAGCGGGCTGACGTTTTTTGTCACGGCATTGCACTGGATGAATCCACTGGTTTGGATCGTCGCCCGTGGTTTTCGGCAAGACTTGGAATTGGCCTGCGACGCGACGGTTCTGAGAAAAATGAAATCCGAAGAGCGGCCGAATTATGGGCGTGCGTTGTTGCGGGTGGCCGAGATGGTAACAAATCCTGCGGGACGAATGACGGTGTTGGTGGCTCCTTTTTTTAATGAAAATTCAAACTTAAAAGATCGAATTCAAATGATTGTAAATCCAAAGAAAACTTCAAAATTAGGAATGCTGGCGATGGCTGGTGTGGTGGCAACTTTATGCTTGGGAACATTTACGTCGGCGACGGCGGATGATGAAACGGATAAAAAGCCGGAGCGGGCGCAAGTGAAGTCCGAGCGGGTGACGGTGACTTCAGGAACGAAACGGTTATTGGAGACGGCTGAACGTCTTGAAAAACTGGGGCTGACTCGCGAAGCGGCGGAGTATCGCGCAAAGGCTGGCGGAAAAGTGGCGTTGAAGGAACGCGATGGGGATCGCCCCGAACAGCGGCGCGATGTTCCGCAGGACCGTCCGGAAATGGACCGAGAAGTCGATCGTGATCGGCCGGCGGAAAGAACTGCAGTCGAGAACCGGGGGCGGCGAGACGTTGCGCCTGAGCGAGGGCGCGATGGTGACAAAGAATTTTTGGAGCGCCTGCGACGTTTGGAAGCGGAGAATAGAGAGCTTCGTGCCTTAGTGGAGCGGTTGCTGAAGGGGCGGGATTGAGTTGAAGTTGCGAAATATAGGACGTTGCAAGCAGGGGTGCTTCGTGGTACCCGATTTGTAATGCTGGAGAATACTTTTTACTGCGATTTTGACCGCGATCAGTTGGGGGGGGTGCCTGCCCGTGGGGATGACTACCGAACGCCGTTTCAGGTGGATCGGGATCGGATCATTCACACGTCTGCTTTTCGGCGGATGCAGAGTAAAACTCAGGTGTTTCTCTCGGGCGAATATGATTTTTACCGGACGCGGCTGACGCACTCGATTGAGGTGTCGCAGATCGGACGGGGGATTTGTGATCGCCTGAAGCACACCAGCCCGCTATTGGGGGATGATTTTTATGTGGATCCGGAATTGGTGGAGGCGGCGTGTCTTTCTCACGACATCGGGCATCCGCCCTTTGGGCATACGGGGGAGCGAACCTTGCATCGGTTGATGCGGGAGTGGGGTGGCTTTGAAGGGAATGGGCAGACGCTGCGAATGCTGACGGAGACGATTTTTTCGGAAACTCGGGGAATGTTGCCGACGCGGGCGCTGATGGACGGGGTGCTGAAATACAAGACGCTGTATGGAGAGACGCCGGACGCGGAGCATCATTTTATCTACAATGATCAGGCGAAGTATTTGGATTTCGTACTGGATGGGCGCGATTTTCCAGCGGAGCTGACGCCGGGTGATGAGCGAAATAGTTTTAAAGCGATCGAGTGTCAGATCATGGATTGGGCGGATGACACGGCTTATTCGCTGAACGATGTGGCGGACGGGGTTCATGCGGGTTTTTTGACCGTGGAAAAAATAGAGCGGTGGGCAGCTGACAATTCGTGGGCCGAGGGCGAGCATTTGGACGCGCTGTTGAATGCGATTCGGCGGGGGAGGGTGGAGTCGTTGATGGGCCGGAAAATCGGAACGTTTATCGCAGCGGCGAGTTTGGTGAAGGAAGAGGGATTTATGTCGGACCTGACGAACCGGCATGGTTTCCGACTGGTGATTGAAGAGGATGTGCTGGCGGAATGTAAGCTTTACAAAAAGCTGCTGTATCAACTGGTATTTCGGAGTCATCAGCTGCAGCAGTTGGATCGAAAGGCTGATTTTGTGCTGACGCGGTTGTTTGAGGTGTTGGCTGACAATTATGTGACGTCTTCGAAAACTGGAAAATTTAGGCTGTTGCCGGAGGCGCAAGAGGAGCGAATTTTAGCAGCGGAATTTGAATCAGAAAAGGCGCGGATCGTGTGCGATGGGATTGCGCGGATGACGGATGGGGTGGCGAACCGGACCTACAAACGGCTATTCGATGCGGATTATGGATCGATCAGCGATTTAATTTAAGATGAAATCTGAAGAACGTTTAAAAACCGACATGCGACGGTTGCGGGGCCTTTTAAAGAAGGTGCTCGCTGATGATGAGGGCGCACGCAGAGCTTTGCAATCGGGAGATGAAGCGCGGATTTTGGACGTGGCGTGCGGAGCGTGTATCGAGGCGGAGACGTTGTCGGATGTGCTGGCGGAACTCAAGAATGGTGATGCTCCAGTGGATGTCGACTCGGCGGGGCCAGCGGTGAAGCTCACTGGAATTGATGTGCGAGCGCGTGAAATTGCGGATGCGCAGCTGCGTTTCGACAAGATGAAAGATGGGCGCGAGTTCGAGTTTTTAACGGGAGACGCCACAAAGCTAGAGGGGCATCGGGAGTTGGGAGAGGATTTTGATGTGGTTTTTATGCGGCATCAAAATTACTGGAATGGGCAGCGGACGTGGGAAGAGATTTTTGATCAGGGGATGAAGAAGTTGGCGGATAACGGCAGGCTGGTGATCACGAGTTACTTTGATAAAGAGCACGAGTTGGCACTGGAGGCGATTCAGCGTTTGGGCGGAAAATTGATTGTAACTGAGGAGAATGCGGAATCGCGCGAATTGTCGACGGTCGGGAAATCGATTGATCGCCATATCGCGGTTTTTGAGAAGAAAAAGTAGTCTGGGTGACACGATTTTCCTGAACGGAAGGCTGTAATTCTTTTGAATATTGAGCGACTGTAGCAAGATGCGACCTCTGTCTATCTTCACGGCTCTGTTTCTCTGTTTCGCTATTTCGGCGAACGCCCAGTTTGGAGCGCCTGAAACGGAGTCGTCGCTGGTCGTGGGAGTGACGTCGGTTGCGCCTGGCGAAACGTTCACGGTGGCGGTTGAGTTAACGCATGCTCCAGAGTGGCACTCATACTATAAGAATCCGGGTGGGGTTGGAATGCCGCTTTCGTTGACATGGAAGTTGCCGGAAGGGTTCGGCGGAGGAGATGTGATTTTTCCAACGCCTCATAAAGCCTCTGTGCCGGGTGCTGAGGGCGACGTGACCTTTTATGGATACGAGGGCCGGAACGTATTTTTGGCGGACGTGACGGTGCCTGAGAATGCGGAAATCGGCTCGGAGATCGATTTCGAAGTGGGAGCCATGTGGTTGGTCTGCAATGATCGCGGCTGTAACCAGGAGCGAGTGACTTTTAATGATTCGATCACCATTTCTGAAAAGACGGTGCCAAATCCAGATGGCGTGGTTTTGATTGAAGAAGCTCGGGAGCATCTTCCGAAAGCGGGAAAGGATATCCCGTTATCGATTTCCGAAACGGATGCGGGGATTATCGTAACTGCCGATCTTCCAGCGGAAGTTGAAAATCCGAAGACTGCCTATTTTTATTCGTCAGACCGGCAGATTGATGCTCAGCAGAAACAATCAGTATCTTTCAAAGACGGCAAAGCGGTATTCTCCTTGAAGCGGAATTTAGGGGATGAGGCGAATTTTATCGAGGCCGGTCCCAAATTAGCGAGTCTCGATGGAATTGTGGTTATTAAGGCAGGCGGAAGCGAATTTGCTTATCAAGTGAGCGGAGCGTTTGACGGGGGTGAAGAAATCGCTGTTTCGGAAGAGCCACAAACAGAGGAGGAAGTTGCCGAACCCGAAGCTAAGGGTTTTTCAAGCCAGTGGACGGAAGAGGAAATTGCGGAAGGGGCGGCGCTATACAGTACGGATGATCGTCCGAAGTTTGAGCTACTGGATGGAAGTGAAGAGAAGAAATTGACGTTGCTGCCGGCTTTGGGGCTGGTTTTTGTTGGTGGACTGCTGCTGAACTTGATGCCGTGTGTGTTTCCGGTTCTGGGATTGAAAATCATGAGCTTTGTCCAGCAAGCTGGTGAAGACGAAAGTAAGGTGAAGAAGCACGGGATGGTGTTTGGATTGGGAGTGTTGGTTTCGATGTGGATTTTGTCGGGACTGATTATCGCTGCGGGTGAAACCTGGGGAGCTCAGCTGACATCACCGATTTTCGTGGCGGGAATCATCATTCTACTCTTTCTGATGGGATTGAATTTGGCGGGCGTATTTGAGTTCGGGACAGCGATGACGTCCGTCGGTGGAGAACTACAGTCCAAGAAGGGGTATTCAGGGTCATTCTTTTCCGGAGTTCTGACGACTTTGATTGCGACCCCTTGTTCTGGCCCGTTTCTCGGCGCTGTGATGGGGTTTGCACTGGCTGAGAAGGCTCCAATCGCGCTGTTGGTCTTTACGATGTTCGCATTGGGAATTGCTTCACCTTACATTGTGCTTTCGTTTTTCCCGAAGTTGATCAACAAGCTGCCTCGGCCAGGCGCATGGATGGAGCACTTTAAAAAGGGAATGTCGTTCGCTCTATTCGCGACGGTGGCATTTTTCCTGAGATCATTCGCTAATCAAACGGGATACGATGGCCTTTCGTGGCTGCTGTTTGCGTTGGTTGTGATTGCATTTGCCGCGTGGATTTACGGAACGTGGTCAACGCCGATGCAGTCAAAGAAAATCCGCATGGGGATTGGATACGGGCTGACCATATTGGTCGCCTTGCTCGGAATCAAAATGACCAGTATCGCGGTGAAGAAAGAGGCGCCGATTCTTGCGGGGGGAGATGATTGGAAGCAATGGTTTCCCGGAGCAATGGAGCTCTCGCGATCGAAGAAACGGATCGCCTGGATTGATTATACGGCTGAGTGGTGACTAACTTGCAAAACAAATGAGAAGCGTGTCTTCTCAAATCAGAAGGTAGTCGACAAATTAAAAGAGCTGAATGTGGTCTTGATCAAGGCGGACGCCACCAAACCGAGCGAGGCAATCGATTATGATCTCTTTCGGTTTAACCGGAGTAATTTGCCCGTGAACGTGATTGTTCCAGCAGATCCTGATCAACCGTTGATCATGATGCCGGAATTGATCAGCCCGAAGCAGGCGCTCAAAGCATTGGAGATTGCTGCGGAAGGTAGGAAGCCAAAGTCATCTTCGTTGTGAACTGAAGGTGAGGTAGCTCCGCGCCTTTAATTGAGGCGCCAGTAGGTCCCTCTATTGAAAAGGAGTCTTTCTTTGTTTGGATGGTCAGAACTACAGACCGTCTATTCGCCTTTTTCAGCGCTGTGTGAGCCATCGCAAAACGGCTGACTTTTTGAAGCCCTGCATTGGCAAAACGCCAAGGTCTTTTTCTCGTCCACGATGAATTTCTGCGGAGCGAAATTCGTGCCCTTGTGAGATCCGTCACAAAAGGGTTGATTGTTTGAGAGGCCACAGGCACACCACCAATACTCGCCTGCTTCGACTTCCATTACTTTTGGTTTAAAGGCGGTGGCTTTCGGCTTGTCCATTAAATTGATGAAACGAATAAAGTTTAGGAAAAAACGGAAATTACTGATTAGGAAGTTGGTTTGTTCCAACCGCCTGATTAACTGGCAAGCCAGACGGATCAAGAATACGAACGGTTACGAACATGACCATTCCTCTTTTCTTCCTGTCAGTAACCTTTGAGCGAAATGCGCGCCCAATAAGCGGGATATCGCCTAAGAAGGGAACTTTGTCTTCAATCTCATCGATATCATCCTGAACCAGTCCACCGATTGCAATGGTTTGACTGTCCCAAACGGTGACGTTGGTGTTCTCCTTCACGGCGTCAAATACTGGCATTAAGATCCGGTTCTCGGTGATTACCACCGCTTCAGGTCCAAGTGCACCAACACCAATTGTCGAAATTGGGGTTCCGTAATTCACAAATCCTACAAAATCTGAGATCTCTGTCGCTATATTCAGGCTGACGGTCTGATTATCAGGCCCGACAACGGGTTCCACTTCAATTATTTTACCCAGTTCACGGGTTTCAAACGCAGTTGGTGTGGCCGGGGTTACAGGGAAGGAATTTCCAACTCCCGTATCAATGCCACCTTGTTGCCCATTGACGTTGGCCTGGACGATTCCAACGGAGTTAGGAAGTTCCGGTGGATCGTATTCAGTTGGATAAATGAACTCGCGAATTTGACGAATGCTGGCGCGTTCACCCGGGCGAACTACGACACTGGCTTCACAGAGTCGGTCGGTCGCCTTGGATTGATTCAACGCCCTGATAACTGTCTGAAACTGAGGATCAGTGAACACTCCCGAAATGCCGAATACCGCGGGTGCAGGAGGAACGGGCCGCGTTGGGTCTGTCGGAGCCGCACGAGCGATGACGTCATCAATGGAGAGATTTCCGCGAGTATTGCCACTTCGCAGACCTGCTGTAATCGGATTTCCACCTATTGGGAGTCCAGTTGATGGATCAACGAATGGGAAGTCACTTGCGTTTCGGTTCTGGCTTGCATTCGATGCCGTTCCTCCACTGGTAAATAATTTAGGAGTGCTCCCGACGTTTGACGGACCGAGCAACCAATTGAATCCCAGTTCAGTGGCCCCGGAAGTGGAAATTGAGATCATCCTGAAATCGATTTGGATGATTTTTGGAACCGACTCTCGCGAAGAAGCGACCAGGGCTTCTACAATTTCCAACTGGCTGGGGCGATTGCGAACCGTGAGGACACTGGTTCGTGGGTTAAAACTAGCGGACGATCCGGTATCAAAGTTGACTCCAGACTGCTCTAAAAACTCCTGTGCGGAAAGGCGGGAAACAGGAGTTGCTCCTCCTCCTGCTGGTGAGGGATCTGCAAAGGGATCATCGGCTACACCTGCACCTGCGCCATCACCACTGCCACTGCTCAGAAAGTCCGGCGGCACCGTGTAAGTTCGGTTCACCATGGCTTCGTCTTCCGTCGAATTAATTGGAATCAGTGTCACCGCAAATTCATCCACACGATATTTCATGCCCACTTTTTGGCCAATGTAGGTCAGGGCTGCTCCGAGTGGGATATTGGATAATTGAATCGTCACAAGGCGTTCGTCTGCGTCCTCCGCTCCGTTCACGATGAAATTCACGCCTCTTTTTCCAGGATCACGCTCTGATACATCGAGCTCTTGAGATTTTTGGGTCAGGAAAGTTAAGACATCAGCCAGCCTCGCCTCTTGAAATTCCACTCTGGGAATATCGAGGTTTTTCAATTTCACCTCAATACTGGCTTTGTTTGACCCCAAAAGCGCGTCTGAGTATTTAAACGAATCAACTCCTTCAGAAAGGTCCACCGGGACGGGCAAAACCCATCCTTTGGAGACTTCGCCAAGCATTTTTGAACGGGTGTAATCCCTCGATGCGTCATGATACTTCAATCGAAGGCGTTCGACAGTTTCAAGTCCGCGTCGCGATGCCGAGTTATACGGATCAGTTGCCAAAACTTGATTGAAGAGAGTTTCGGCTTTGTCGTAGTCGCCCAGATCAATGGCCCCTTGTGCTGTTTTGAGTAACCTTTCCACGTCTGAAACCCGTTTTAGGTGTCCGGGAGTCATTGCACGATTGAAGTGGTCGTCCTTTAGCTTTTTGAGCAATGAAGAAACTTCACCGCTGATCGCGGTTGGAGGAATGTCGCTCGTTTGACCCGCGGAACGATAAACATTCGTCAAAACGGTCTGTGCTTTCTCATACTCCGCTTGATCCACCAGCGTTTGCGCATATGCCGCAGATGCACTTTGGTAGCGTTGAAAGTAAGCAAGGCGGCGCTGCTCGGTAGCGGGAACCCCCGGGATTATTTCGAAAGCCTGTTGGTAGGCCTCCATGGCCTCCTTGTTCATTCCATTGGTTTGGAGCTGGGCGCCTTGTGTTGCAAGGGTATCTGCCTTTTTGACAGTCTCTTGCATCCGCAGGACCGCACGCGAAGCGACACCTGCGACGCCGCCGCTTTCCGCCTGAGCATCCTGGGCAAACGCAAACGACCCGCTCAACAAAGTGGCGGTAATTGCGCATGCAGCGATAAAGATGCTGTGGTGACGGTTATTTCGCATACCTTAATTATTAATATATGAGTCTCATTGTTGAGACATATTAATGGAATGGGCGCTATCCTATCAGTAAACTACCGCGAATGGCAACTCTGATTCCGGCTTTTTTTCCCTGCGATTTAACAGCAGAAAACGTCCGGTAGACGCCTGTTTGGTCCCCATCAATTCGCGAAAACATTATCACTGACATTCAACGACTTAGCCCTGACGCGATTTGGTAGGGTTAGATCGATGAACGGACCCTGTTCATTCGTCTTTTTCTGGTTTTTCTGCGTCGGCTTCTGCTGCCGGTTTTACTGATTTTCCTGCCGCTTTCTTTTGTTCCTCGAGGACTTTGGCTTCGTTAAGGATGAATTCTGTTTTACGAGCCACCTTTTTGTTGTCCCGTTTTTCAAAAATTGTTTCTTTTCGGCCTTCGCTGAAAACCATGATATCGAATCCTTCCAAAATGCCTTTTGCATTTTTGCCTTCACGACCCCAGACAACGATTTTATCAATAATGGCGGATTCTTTCAGATCCAGTTCCCACCACAGCTTCTGACTGTCTGATTCAGCAGGGTTGGTCATGGTGTAGCTCTTTCCGTCTGCAGCTCCATCTGTATTTCCATCAATTGCGCGGTCAGGTCCCATTCCGGCTTTTGCGTTGATTTGAGTGGGCGTTCCTTTACTCGCGATGTTTTTGCCATCGGCAAACACTTCCACTTCAACAAGAGAAAGTGGCTTTCCGAGAAGTTCGATCCGAACAAAGCGACCGCGGGCGATTTTATTTGTGTTCTTATTTTTACCAGGTCCGCTGATGCCGAGCATTTCGATTTCCTTACTCAAAACAGCAACGATGTCGTCAGGAGCATCGTCCCAAACTTTCCCATCCCCATACATTCCGGCATACATGTGAATCACCGCGTTCATTTCTTCTTTCCGATCCGGGTATTGCGAAAGAATCGTCACGGCCTGCTTCATGGCGTCGGCCGAGAGGGAGGGATCAACGCCGGGGTAAGCACCATAGGCCTCACCAAATGCAACTGCTGCCAAAGGCTCGTCACCCATGCGTTTGTGGACGATCGCCCGAATGTAAGCCAACTCGCCCCTAAGTGGATCGGTCCAATCGAGTTTTTTTGATTCGGCTTCAATCATGTTGAGTGCCCCTTCGTGATCATCTGATCCGGCGACTCCCCAACAGGCGACAACACCTCCGATTTTCCGTTCGCTCGATGAAATCTTATCCCACTCGATTTTTGAACGCAGAAGGTTGATGTCCTCCGCATTACGGAGGCGGCGATAGCAGTCGATTAACCTCCGTTGTGCGAGATTCGTAAAATTTCCCGGTGCAGGATAATAAGTGGAAGGTCCTTTGGTGAGTGACAGCTTCTTAAATTTTTCAGCCGCGTCTTTGTAATTCCCCCCGTCGAAATCAGCTATGGCTGCTGCCCATGCCTCGGTAGGAGGAAATTCGATGCCGTCAATCTCTTTGAAGGGAAGCTTGGAAACGTTTCCGCCGCCCGCATACCGCCAATTGATGTGATCTCCGCCGAGAGAAACAATCACAACTTCAATGAGTTGGCCGTTTTTAAGGGTCACGGGAACCGTTTGCTGCGCATTTGCAGTGGTGCTGCAAAGGCCTGCAATCAGACCAACAAGAGCAAGGAGTGCGCTGACCGGGATGTTTGGTGTTTTCACGTTTTGAAAAGTTTAAATTAAACAGGAGGTCTTATTTTGCCGGATTTTTTGCGACGTATTCAGCACGCCACTTTTGGAAGTTTACATTGGCTTCCACTACACCGGGGTGTTCGAGGTGGCCCATGCGCTTAAGCATGTCCTGGAGCACTTTAAGAGAATCGAGCTCTGAACCCCGATCTCTCATGATTTGAGCGGTTCGAAGATAAGCTTGAGTAGACCAGTCCAGATGGCCCGGGAAATTCGCGTAAACATTGACGTATGCTTTGAGGGCTTCCGCCTGTTTGCCGCGTTTTTCGAGACCATTTGCATAGCCAAAATTCGCTTCAGGGCGAGCAATTCGCCATCCGCCGTTTTCGAGATATTTCTCCCATTCAGCTTGGGCTTCATCCCATTTTTCCTGCTTTTCGTAAATGCGAGCGATGCCTAGGACGGCTTCTTCAAACATCTTGGGATTGTCGATTTCATTGAGGACCCGGTTGAATTTTGTGAGAGCCCCTTGCCACGCTTGCGCGGTGTCGGCTTCTGCGTCCATTTTCGCGGTATCAATCAAAGCGTAGGCAATAGCATCACCGATCGGACGTTCGTTGAGAATGAAATCGTAAACTTTTCGAGCTTCGGCTTTCTTGCCAAGTTCTTTGAGGTTGAAGCGAGCGAGGCGAACCAGAGTGTAGTTGCTCAGATCGTTTCCATTGCTGTTGTAGAGTGCATTCAGGCGGAAAAATGCCTGCTTGATATCATCTGCAAATCCTTTGGGATCGGAACCTTCCATCGCTTCGATTTCTCCCATGATGAGCCAGGCGCGAAGCGCTGGAGGCGGTGGCGTGATCGTTGAAGGAAACGCTTGAAATGCCTTCCGGGTCTCTTCGATCGTGTAATTGTCCCCAAGAAAAGAAGCATAGGCACCGAACATTTCGTCCAGTTCCGTAGTGCCTGGATTTGCGCCGAACTCATTTACAAATTGCTCCAAAATCGCTTTGGCTTCGTCTTTCCGACCAACTTCAGAAAGCGGTTTCACGGCAGCGATATTCACATCAACCTTCCACGAGGTGTCATCGTAATTGGCCTTGAAGTGATCAAAATATTTTGCGGCGTCCTCCCATTTTTCAGCCCCTGAATTCTCGGTTACCAGTTGTCGGTGGGCGTACCCGGCAACCTCTTTGTCGCCACGTTTTACTTCTTCCCACATGCGATTGGCTTCGATGTAGCAGGCGACAATTTTATCAAAGTCTTCTTCCTGACCTGACAAAATATCACCTTTCACGTTCCATGAAGCCGGAACTTCCTCAGCCTGGGGATGTTTTGCCTGAAGCTCGGCAATCCGCGCATAGGCATGGTTGTAATCTTCAAGCACCAAGTGACTTAAACCGGCAAGGTAGAGTGCTGTTGGTCTGAGCGAGGAATTTGGGAACTCCTCCAAAAATGCATCCAGACTGACGGCTGCTTCCCCCCATTTCTGCAAATTTACTTTGGTCCCGCCGATGTAAAACATGGCAGGTTCTTTGCGCTGAGGAGCGGGGTAGTTTTTGAGATAGGCCTCGAGTTCAAATTCAGCCTCCTCAAATCTACCCAAATGATACAGCGAGCCACCGGTGACAAAATCAGGGATGTCGCGATCTTTGTCGCCAACCGGCATGTCTTCCCTGACGTCGACTGAAATATCATAAGCTTCCTGATACTCGGCCTGAAGGAAAATTACCTCTACGAGGACTCGGGCCACGGATCCCTTCAATTCGTGATCGGGGAACTCGTCAAAAAAGCGAAGTCCGTATTTGTATCCCTCTTTCCAAAGGGAAAGGTTCACCGCCGTGATCACCAGGTTGTGAAGAATGACAGGGCGTTGCTTATGCTGAGGGAATTGTTCAGCAAGTTCCAGATATGCGGAGCGAGCTCCTGAAAGACTGCCCATCACGTAATGAGCAGCACCGATACCCAGTAGCATATTGGAAAGCTGGGTGCGTTGGTTATCAATCTCCGGCTCGAGGTCTTTAATCTGTTTCTTTGTCTCCTCGATGTACTTTGGATTTCGATCTTTTTCTGGTTTCGCTTCTTCTGCCTTTACGCGGCCATCAAGCTCTAGAATCCGGTCTGAGTAATATTTGCTCACATCTCCCGGGTGAACCATCATACTATACCAAAGCAGGGAGCGAATCGGCTCTTCGTCTTCCATCGATTTCGAAGCAAGTCCGTGAAAAGCCCGATTGCGTTTGCGATAACGATCAATCACGGATTCCCGATACATCAGATCCCGATACTTATGGATGATGGGTCGGAGTTCTTCAAACTTCACTTTGATCGACCAGTCATTGGCTAAAATCATGAACAAGGACCGCTTCACTGAATCGGTCACCTTGTCGCCGTCTATAAGGGTAACGAGGAAATCCTTCCCTTTATCGACTTGATCTGAATTGATGTAACACTGCGCCAAATTGATCTGGCACTGCAGGCGTGGGATATAAGGCTCGAAGGCCTCGGTTTGCTTCAGGGTTTCATCAAACTTGTCTGCCGCCTCCTTGAATTTTTTCAGTGCCATCAGGGCATTTCCCCACTGGAACATGGCGTTTACCCTGAATCGGTTAGGCAAGAATGGAGCGTCTTCATTTGCGGCCTTTATTTTATCATTCTTGAACTTCTCAATACACGTCTTGAGAGGCGGAATCGCAGCCGCATACTGCTTGCTCTTAATGTGGAGCATCCCTTTCAGGTAATAGAAGTGACCAAAGACAGGACCAAAATCAGCCATACCACTCGACCCATAGGTAGAAATTACGTCATCGACCGCTTGCAGGCCAATGTCATATTTGCCATTCTCCATCGCACGGACGCCCGTGTCATAAGCGGTCGCGATATCGAGCGCCCCTTCTTGAGCCTGAGAAAAAGGCTTTGGAATTCCGATGGCGAACAAAATAGACGCCACGAAAAACGAGAGAGTGCGCTGCCTCAATGTCATTTGAATCATTGTGAAGAAAAAGAGTGGGGAGAATTAAAGTTTTCCGGCAAATTTGCCCGGATCCTTCAAGTACTTTGCTCCGTCGATTGCGTCGCCATCTTTGGTGACGATCATAAATTTTCCGCCCGACTTCTCAGCAATCTCGTTGAACTGCGCCGCGCCCTGTTTGGTCTGCATCGCAAACGTATTGATTTTTGCGCTCCCCATTTTCTTGTTGTAGCTCAAAATCGGGGCAGGAGAATTTCCGCCGGTTCCGTCACTCATGAAGAAGATGGTGTCCGGAGCGGGTTCGATATTCATCGCCGTCTTCAGGGCCAGCCCCCAGTCAGTTCCGAAGAATTTTTTGATGCCTTTGATGAATTCCATCGTGTGCTTCACATTCAGTTTTGTTGCAGGAAGCCACTTTGATTTAGGCAATCCTGAATCTGGTCCGTCGAATTCAAAATCACCAGCGCTCTTACCTTTGAACGGGTAACTTTTGTCGCCTGGTCCTGTGACCGAGTAATTCAATCCGCCGCCGCCATTGGTCAGTCCCCATCCTTTTTCCGCATACAGGCAGCCGCCTGCGAAAAGAATGACGTTGTATTGAACCGTCGCGGGAAGGGCCTTCAACGCTTTTTCCAACTCACGGTCACGCAATTCGATCTGTTGACCGGACATTGATGCTGAATGGTCCAACACAAACATGAATCGTTTTCCGGACGTCTTCATTCCGAAAAATGACGCTCCGGATCCCATTCCGCCACTACCTGCGCCGAATCCGTCGCCGAAATCACCTTCACCCAAACCAAGTGGGCCATCGCTCACGCGGGTAACCTTTGGTGCTACAATTCGTGCGGTGGTGTTGGCACGTAGCATTTTCGCAATTGGTGAGGCCGCCGAGGCCGCCGAAGCTTGCTTTACCTGCTTCATCACCGTCTTTTTCTTCATCTTCGGCTGCTCTTCAGGGCCGATGGCGACCACCTTGGCAATCAACTCCGGTTCTTCTTCGGTATTAACGACGATTGCGATCAGTGCAAAAATGAGAAGCAATACGACATGAACAACCACGGCAACCGTGATTGCGACTGTCTTTTTGCTTCCGTTTTTTTCTTCTACGGTAGGGTCTGTGAGAAGCATGATATTTTTGGGTTATTGGATTTCGGGGGATTGAAAAAGAAAATTCTACTTATTAAGGCGTCACTCAGTGAGGCTGATGTTTTTTAATCCTGCTTTTGCGCAGGAATTTAAGACATCCACAAAACGTTGCTCAGGGGCTTCATCGGAGCAAGCAATCACAACCATCGCTTCAGAACCAGCGAGTTTTGCGGTGCCGGCGTAGCTCGCTAAGCGATCCGAAAGAGCTTTTAGCTCACGGTCTAGGGGATTCGAAGCCACCACTTCTTCATTTATGGAAATGGTCGAGTCACCCCCGATTTTGATCATCATCTGATCAACTTTAACCGGTTCACTTTCCACGCTGGCAACTCCCGGAAGGAGCAGGTTCAAATCGAGTTCCTGTTTGGAAAGGGTGGTTGTAACCAAAAAGTAAATCAATAGCAGGAAGCCGACGTCAATCAGCGGTGACATGCTGAGTTCAGGCTCAGATTCTTCGGCGAATGGATTGCTGGATTTGCGTCGTCCCATGAAATTATAAAATAGAAATTAAGGCCTCACGTAAGTGGAGAAAATGACCTCACTCACTCCGCCGCGGGCTGAAGCTGCGATCACCTCCTTCACCGCCTTGTGCGGCACACGTTGGTCAGAGCGTAAATGCAGCTTGGTATCTGCGTGCTTGCCCTTCATTTGACTCATTCTCTGTTCGAGTTCATCCAACGTCATAGGATTACTATTCACGTCGCCAATCGAACCGTCTTCGTAGACATTTACGATCACCCGGTGAAGAACCAACTTCGCCTTGATACTCGCTGATGCGATCGGGATGACGATCTTCGGATCTTTTTTGAAGGTGATCATCGTCGACGCGATCATGAAAAAGATCAGCAACAGGAAAACCAAGTCAATCATGGGAGACATGTCGAGCTTGGGATCTGCTGTTCCTATCACGCTTTTGCGAGCTTTTCGGGCCATAAATTTTAAAGGGTGATTTTTAGTTCCACGATCCAACAGGGTTTGTTCGATGAACCAACCCTATTGATTCGTAATTTTTGTTTTAGAGGGCTGGAGGAGCACCTGCTTCAGGGGCTTCTTCTTCACCTTCCATCTCAACCACTCGGCGACGGAGATGGTTGAGCATCCGGCTGAGGTTTTTCTCAACAGCTGCTACTTCACCAGTCAACTTGTCGCGGAAGAAAAAGTATCCAAAAATTGCCGGGATCGCGATCACCAGACCACTGGCCGTTGTTACCAGGGCCTCCGAAATGTTACCTGCAAGAAGGGATGGATCACCCATACCGCCGCTCGCCAAAGTGCCGAACGCCTTAATCATACCGGAAACGGTTCCGAGAAGTCCAACCATTGGAGCGGCCTGTGAAATAACTGAGAACCAGTTGATAACGGAAGCCCGCTTGCGGTTGAATTCCTGAGAGGCATCTGCCATCAGATCGAAGATGGTGTCACCATCGAGGGTTTCGTATCCACGGTCCCAGATGTACTCAACCGTAGCATGCGTTACCTGACCAAGGCAGGTTGGGCTGACCTCTGCCGTGGCCAAGGTGCCTTCTAAATCGGCTTCGGACATGCTTTGATCCAATCGGGCGACTAATTCCGGGGGATTGAAGTTTTTAGCGGAAATATCCATAAAGAGATACACAGCGAGGGCAATCACTGCAAAAAGCATCGCAAAGAGAGGGAACATCGCCCATCCGCCCTGCATGATGAGACCAATTAGATTTTGCTTTTTAGGAGCAGCATCTTCGTCAGTAGCAGTCGGTGCCGCAGTGGGAGTTTCGTCTCCGGGAAGGCTGATATCCTGGGCGATTGAATTTGCTTGAAACAGGCCCAGGAGCCCAATAGAAAGCAAAGAAATGAATTTCGGTGAAAGGAAACGTGATCGGGAGGGCATGGAGTTTTTAATTTTAAAAAGATGAATGTGCCATTTTACGGGATTGCGTGATGACTGACGAGAAAAAAATGCCAAAAATGTGAGAATTCTGAAGGCGGTATATTTGCGAGTAAATTTGACACAAAAGCAAAGCAGAAAATTTGTCATATCCGCAAAACTCATAATTATTTTTTCGATTTTGAAGGTTGAGGGGAAGGGGCTGCGTTTTCTTCAGGCAAAAATTTCTGAAAATTTTCCCAGATCAGAATCGTGGTCATACGATGCTTCTTCAGAAGCGTCCGCGTATCGGATGTAGCGGTACCGGTTCCCTCATAGCGAGCGATTGTCTTTGCCGTGGGTTGTTGCGGCCGCCTGGCAAAATAGGAGTCCGATTATATTTCTCATCGCCGTAGATGCTGACAGACCTTATTTAGGAACGCCATTCATATTCGCATTGCTTTTGGCGGATCTTGTTGCGAGTTTATTGCGTTTACGAAATGAAAATTCAATCTGCCAGTCTCGCCCTTGTCGTTGCCATGTCTTTCAATGGTTGCGGAGAAAAGGAGCATGCCGAGCACGGGCATGACCACGCCGAAAAGCCGCTCGTTGTAGTTCCCGTGCCGCCCTACACCGGTCTGGTCAAAAGAATCGCTGGGGATGCCGTTGAAATTGAAACGCTCGTTGGAGTCGGGAAAGATCCCCATTTTTTCTCACCCACTCCGAAACAAGTTGCCCGCATCAATCAAGCCGCTGTCTATTTTACTGTCGGAATGCCGTTTGAAGCCGACCTCATCGCCTCGCTGAAAACCAGTGCTCCGAATCTCAAGGTGATTGATTTGACCAAAGGTATTGAACTCCTCGAATTCAGTTGCGTCCATGACCATGGTGATCATGAAGGCCATGACCATGCGGCACATGAAGATGAAAAACCTGTCGTCGAAAAACCTGCCGCTGAGGAGTTAGATTCTCACGCCGATCACGAAGGTCACAACCACGCGCCCGGCGAGAGTGATCCCCACATTTGGCTTTCGCCTGAGCTATTGATGAATCAGGTGAAAATCTTTCACGCCGTTCTCGAGGGAGTTGCGGGGGAGGATCACTCCGGAGCCGTTCACAAAAATGCCGAAGCGCTCGAAACTGAAATTACATTGCTCGACTACGATTTGGCCCTGAAACTCAAGCCGCTCAAAGGCCAGTCATTTTACGTGTATCACGGAGCATTTGGTTATTTCGCCAACGCTTACGGGCTCACCCAGGAGTCAATCCAGCTCGGCGGCAAGAGCCCCGAGCCAAAGCGACTCACCGAGATCATCGCAAAAGCGAAATCCGAAAACGTGAAGATGATATTCGTCCAGCCGCAATTCGATCAAACTGCGGCCAAAGCAATTGCCGAAGCCATCGGCGGCACCGTCCTCAGCGTGGATCCGCTGAAGGAAGACGTGCTGGCAAACTTGCGTTCGATTGCCGATAGCATTGTGGAATCGAAGTAGGAAGCCGATTCACTTCACCACCCGTCGAAAGGCTAAACTGCTCAGGCGCCATTTTCCGCCGACTTCCACCCCGTAGTGCGGACTTGAATCCAGTCTCAAAACGGTGCCCTTTTTCAGAACGCCGATATCACTCAAGACACCGCTTTGGTCTTTTTCGTCGATGTCGGCATCGGTGCAATAGATTGCCAATGGCGCACCTTTTTCTCCCACTCTGTAAAACCCGCCGCAAACGCCGATCCCTGCGGTGATGCCGACTGAATCCACTATTACATCCTGATCGAAGGAGATTAGAATCGCTTCGCCATCATCGACTTGATTGAATGTTCCGCCTTCAATTCCAAGGCCGCGTTCATTGGGAGAGAAATTTTTGCCCGTGCTCGATTCAATCGTCACTGTCACGCCGCCACGGTTGAATTTTGATTTCGAAATTCCCGAGAACTTTGTCGTCAGGCCGGTCTCGCCATCAAATCGGATCTCCTCTCGTTCATCACCCGAAATCGCCGTCATTCGGTGGCCGCCTGAATTTCGATGATGCAGCGCCGCTGCTTTTATTTTGGAAATCAATTCCGCTAATTTGGGATCGCTCACCCGATTATTTTCCTCCTTCGAATCGGTCGCCAAATCATAGAGTTCCATCACGTTTACCTTGCCGTGGCGAACGAGTGCCGCATCAAAAAATCCCTTCCATTTCCCGTTTTCGTCGTCCAACCGGAACGCCAAAACCGCAGGGTCTGTTTTCTTCGCTTCGTTGTGATCGCTGTAAAACTGCGGTCGCCCCGCGATCGTTTGACCTTTCCATGCAGCCAGCACCGAGCCGCTGTCTTCGCCGCCTTTTTTACCAGCTGATAAATCCGGCATCTTCGACTCGGTCACCTCAGAAAGCGTCGCAAACATGTCGATCAGGCCAATCAGTGAATCGTTCGTTTTCCCCGCTGGAATCCCGCCATCGGGCCACGACACAAGAAAAGGAACCCGATGCCCGCCTTCATAACACGAGCCTTTATGGCTGCGAAAGGGACCCGTCGCAAACTTGGCTTTGATCTCCGCTCCGTTGTCACTTGTGAAAACAACAATCGTATTTGCAATCAGCTTCTTGCCATGATTTCGCGGGTCGTCTTCCGCTTCGAGAAAGTCCAGCAAGCGTCCGAGCGCGACATCGTTTTCATAAATATAATCCGACCGAACATTCATCAAAACCCCCGCTTTATTCTTCGCCGCACCTGCGACGGGGACGCCGCCAATTTCGGAATCTGGCGTGTAGGGACCGTGATTTGAATTCGATGGATAATACAAAAAGAACGGCTTCGATTTCGCCACCGACTCTTTCAAAAACGCCATCGCATTGTCCGAATGCCGCCCACCCAGCTCGTTCAGATCATAAACATCCGGCCCCTCTGAAACGAGCTCCTTGCCATTTCCCGTTGCGCCGACGATTTTCCGACCATCAATGTGCCCTGGTCCCCGATTTTGCGTCGGCCCATTCTTCGATTTCCCTTTCAGTGAAGGTCCCGACGTCCCATGCGATCGCGACGTAAATTTCACCACTTCAAAACCGTGATCTGCCGGGGTATCGAACATGGGTTGCGTCAAATCCGCGTCTTCCCAGCCATCTGCTGGTTTTCCTTCGGAATTCCGATAGCGCAGCCCTACATGCCATTTTCCGAACATCCCGGTGGCATATCCATTGTCCTGAAAAAGCGTTCCCAAAGTCGGGCGATCTCGCTCAATCATCGGGTCGCCTTGCACCCCAAAAAGCACCCAGTATTTCAGTCGGTTACGCCACGGATAACGACCGGTCATCAATCCGTAGCGCGTCGGTGAGCAGCGTGAAGCAGGCGTGTGAGCATCCGTAAAGCGCATTCCCATCGCCGCGAGCCGTTCCATGCTTGGCGTCGCGATCTGCACGTCATCCGCATTCCCTGTGAAATCCTGATACGCGCTCGTATCTCCCATCCCCATGTCATCGGCCATGAAAAAGATGACATTTGGTTTGTCCGCAGCGAACACAAAAGCCGGAATCATCCCGAGTAAAAATAGAATCAAGCGCATGTCCGAGTTTCACGTTCCAATAGGGTTGAGTCAACGAATCAACAGGGTTTGATCGTGCGAGCTTCACGAACCAAACTGGAAAAACGAGTTTGCGAAGTTGTTCCCGATTGATTCGTGGGCCTGTCCAGCTTGCTGGACGAAGGCCGGAGCTTGCGACCATTGCGGAACGAATCAATAGGGTATGTTCGTGGCGACCGAAAAATGATCATACTTTCCCGCCAACAAGATTCCGTTTTTGCGACGGTCGATGATGCTGAACCCGTTGAGGTTCGGCTTGCGGATGCACGGCCGGTTTCCGCACGGGAGAGTGAAATCTCGATTCTCGATTTGAAATCTAAAGATGAAATCGGCTGGCTGAATTCAATTGAAGACCCCGCTCTTGATGACGCCTTGCGTGAGGTCGCTCGCGATGCCTTGGCGATGCGGTATCAGATCAATCCAATTGAAGCGGTCGACGATAGTTTTGTGAGCCATGGGCACCGTCATCTGAAGGTCAAAACGAATCGCGGAGACCGTTTCTTCAATCTCAAAGAGCCAGGTAAGAATGTGACCGTTCTGGACGGCGGAGATCGCCTCGTCATTCGCGACAGCATGGGCAATCGCTACGAAATCGATTCGATGGCAGCACTGGATTCAGAGTCTCGTGCCAGCCTTGAAAAAGTCATGTGGTGAGAATTTATTCTGCCGATGCTTTATCCCAACTGAATATTTTTTTGAAGGCGTCTCCGACTTCGCCCCACATGACGACCTGAGCCAGATTGCTGTAATCATCGGTCCAAAGAATTGGCTTCGGCTCTTCCCTATTCCACTCGTAAAACAATCCCGCGACCATCGCGTTGGTGAGGAATTCCTGATTCTTTGAGATCAAAACCCACTCCGAATAGTTGGTGTGGAAGTCGCCTGAATCTTCTACGACGAGATGAGCTTCGTAGCCGAATTTTTCAGCCAACACCCGGACGGGATCACTGAGATCGAGGTGTAAATTCGTAATGTGAATGCCGAGGACGCCATCGGGTTTCAAGTGCTTAAAATAAAGCATGAAGGCTTCTTCCGTAAGCAGGTGGATGGGGACGGAATCACCGCTGAACGCATCGACAAACAGCGCATCGTAATTTTGAATGTCGTCGTTGGCGAATTCCTGTTCCAACATAATTCGAGCATCACCGAGAACGACTTCCGGTGCTTTCCCAGTTCGTTTTTCGGTGTGGTCGAGGTAGAAAAAATGTTCCCGGGCGATGTCTTCCACCTGGGGATTGATTTCATAAACGCGGACCGTATCTCCCTTCTCCGCGAAGGCCGCCATCGTCCCGACGCCCAGTCCGACAAATCCAAATTTCATCGGCTCGGTCGGGGGTTTTGCTCGTGCCGGGTGAAATTTGAAAACCGTGTCCGGACCACTGCCTTTTGTGTAATAGGTGATGGGCCAATCGATCCAGGGCTCGTCCATGAACTGGCGCCCATGGCTGATTCTTCCGTGGTAAAGCTGCTTGTAGTGGTCAGTTTCGCTATCTTCAGCGACACCGCCTTCGCCTACGGTAAGCACTCCGTAAAATCCACGTCGTGAATTAATGGTTCCCTCCTTCTGGATAATCACGTGTTTCGCCAAACCTCCGGCGAGCAACAGCATCACAATGATCCAACCGGGTAGGAACCCGAGGTGCGTTTCTCGCGGCTCATTCGTCGATTTTTTACTTCGAAAAAGTACCCACGCAAGCAGGCTGAAAATGAGGAGTAAAATGAAATGGAGTTCGTGGTAGGCATTAAAAATCGCCGGTGCGACGAAGCTGACGAAAAGGCCGCCAATGGCTCCGCCCAGCGCAACCGCCAGGTAAAATGCAGTCAGGTAATGTGGGTCTGGTTTTAGCCGCACCATCTCGCCGTGACAAACCATGCAACAGGTGAAAAGAGCAGCACAATAGATTCCGATTTGGAAAATCAAATGCACTTCTCCGTCGGCGTAGTCTTGATTGATCAGCCACACCAGGCCGCCCACGGCAATGATCATGGCAGGAATCCAGAATGGGCGCCAATACCAGCGCGAGGCGTCGAACGCGATGATGAAAGTGGTCAAATAAAGGCTCAACGGTAAGACCCATAGAAACGGAATCACTGCCACGTCCTGGCACATTTGGTTCGTGATTGCGAGCAATGCGACGGATCCGCATGCAGCGAAGGCCGCCCATAAAAACCGATCCGAAAAAAGCGGCCTTTTCAATGGAGGCGGGTCTGATTTTTCGGCTGCTTTGACTTCCAGCGCCGGCACTTTTTTCCACAAAATCCAACCGCACAGTGCTGCCAATAATCCGTAAAACCCGTAGCCGATCGACCACGCGGTTGTTTGCTGAAACAGGCCCAGCAGGGGTTCAAAAAGAAACGGGTAGCTGATTAATCCCAGCAGCGACCCCAAGTTTGAAATGGCGTAAAGTCGATACGGAGACTTGCCGCCGCTCGCGAGGCCAAACCATGATTGAAGCAGCGGCCCTGATGCAGAAATCACCAAATACGGCAAACCAACCGTCGTTGCGACCAGCAAAACAATCCCGCCAATGGGGTTCCCGGAACCCGTTGGTTTGAGGGCTTCCGAGGGCGTGATCGGCAGCAGTAAAAACGAAATAGCTAACAGAGAAAGGTGAATGATCACCTGTGTTTTGGGTTTGTCGCGGAATTTTGAAACCAGTAAATGCGCGTAACCATACCCTGCCAAAAGCCCGACTTGAAAACACAGCATGCATGTCGTCCACACTGCAGGAGAGCCGCCATACCAAGGCAAAATATAGCGTGCAATGATTGGCTGAACCTGAAAAAGCAGGAACGCACTGAGGAAGATGGCGAAGATGAAGGCGGGCATTTTTGGGGAGAAATTTGTAATGGGCGATTGGCGATTAGAAAAGGTGCAAATAAAGGCCTTGTTTCATTTCACCAATCAATTGCCGCTATTATTTCACCTGCGTCGGACTTGCTAAATAGGCCATCAACTCGCGGATTTCGTCCGTTGAAAGCACCGTTAGCAAACCTTCGGGCATGATTGAAACCCCGGAAACCGTGCGAGTTTTGATTTCATTTTGCGGAATGACGATTTTCTCGTTGATCGAACGGATCGTCACCGCTGTTTCATTCTCCGATTCCGCAAAACCCGAGACAAGCCGACCGTCCACTGTTTCGATTATCTGCATTTGAAAATCCTTCGAAACCGATGCACTTGGGTCGATCAAATTTTCCAGCAAGTAATCCAGATTGTTCCGCTGCGATCCCGTCAATTCAGGTCCAACTTCACCACCTTCACCGAAAAGTTGGTGGCAGCTCGCGCACAGTTTTTGAAAGTGCCCGCGCCCCGCTTTTGGATCAGACTTCTTAATCGATTCCGGTGTCAGCTTTTTCCGAAACGCCGCCATTTGTTTTTTCTTTTCAGCCGAAGACGATTTCAATTCACCCCAGAGTTTAGCGATCCGTTTCGTAAGCGTTTCATCTTTCAAATTCACGATTTGCCGCGCGGTGAAAGCAGTTAGATCCGTGCGCGGTATGTCTCCCGATTCGACCGCGTCGAGCAGCTGCGAAGCCCAGTTCGCACGCGATGCCAGCGTCTGTAATGCATCCTGTTTCGATTTTAAAATCGGATAAATTTCGAGGATTTTGACAGGCGTGTCAGGATTTTTGAAATTTGCGAGCCCGCGAATGGCGGTGGCTTGAACTGCTGGATCTTCAATTAGCTCCAATAGCAATTGATCCAAATCGTCAGGTCGATTCTGAAGCAATAAATTCAAATCATCGATTCTGGATTCATCTGGAATTTCAGAATTGTTCACATTGGATTTTAGGCTTTTGAGCGCTTTAGGGTCATCAAAAATCAAAGCCAATTGAATAGCTTTCTTCATCACATCGGGATCAGGATCTCTCGATGCAAAGTCCTTAATCATTTCCCAATCTTCAGGGGCTTCCACATTCCGGACTCCTTCAAGGCCTTCCAAAATCCCTTCGAAAACGGCTTTTTGCTCCCCATATCCGCTTCTCATATGAAGGCGCAAAAGTTTGTTGAGCTCCGTGCGTAAACCGAGCTCGGACGCAACTCTCCGCGAAACGAATTGCCGAATCAACGGATTTGGAGAGGCTGCAAAATTGCTAAACGATTCGGGCGCTTCTTGGAACATGCCTTCAATCCCATACCACAGCATGAGCAACAGATTTTGATCTTCAGGATTCAACTCACGCCATGCGAATTCTTCAAAAATCTCCCAACGATCGTCGATCGGCATTCTCATCGCTCCAGAAATTAGGCTGAGAATCACTCGGTCAGATTCTTCGTGTCCTGCAATCCAAAGTAATTGATTTCGAATTGCATTGTTGAGGTGTCCTTCATTCAGCGGCCCACGATCGTTCGTTTCGCACAAAAGTCGGATCGACCACGCTCTGATCGAATCGAATTCGGATGAAAGAAGCGTAAATAAGAATTCATCATCCACACGGCCGCCGCAGCGTAACGCCCACAGTGCTCTGAGTTTTTCTGCCTCTGAATTTGCTGACTCAAATTTCGTTTTTAGCAATTCGACAGGATTGGTTCGGCGATCAGATTCTGTTTGATTGCCAAATCCTTCGGATCGTTCCCACAATATTCTACGTGCGTGACGTTCGATGAACCGATTGTCAGAGACAGCCAACTTTGTAAGTATCGGCGTGGACCTGTCATTCAGTTCAAGCTGCGGCATCTCAGGTTTTCCGTAGCTAATTTTAAAAATCCGGCCGGTCGCTTTCTGCGTGTTTCGAGTGCTGTGACATTCTCCCGTGTCCGACCAATCGCTCACGTAAACGGAACCATCTGGTGCGAGCTGAAGAGCGACACCCATGAACCACGGGTCTTTCGATTTCATTAAATCCGGACCGTGACTCGCGGTGTAGCCGCTGCCTTTTCGCGATAACAGATCCACATTGATCCGATCACCGTGAATGTTATTCATGAAAACCGTGCCCCGAAACGGTTCGGGCCAGGGGCCGGTTTTCGGATAAACCAGAACACCGCAGTGCGCATGACCGCCACCGAGGTCGCGGGTTTCATCGGAATCAAATTTCGCGTGGTTTTCTCCAGCGTAATGCAGATGATCCGCGATCGTCTCGATTCGTTGGTAAGCGTGTTGGCTTGATTGTCTTCCACGCCACGGTTCGTAATGGGCGCCTTGAATGGCGTGAAACAAATGCGGGTTCACACAATTCGTCATGAAAGCTTCGCCACTTTCATCCCAGTCGATTCCCCACGGGTTGGTTGTTCCATCACAAAAGGATTCCCATTCACGCGTTACCGGATCAAACCGCCACACGCCGCCATCAAATCGAGTTCGTTCTGATTCCGGTGTGCCGGGCTTTCCAATCATCGACCAATTGGTGCGGCCGTGAGTTCCGTAGAGCCAGCCGTCCGGCCCCCATTCGAAACCGTTTGCGAGATTGTGCGAATTGGCATGGTTTCCAAATCCATCGAGCACCACTTCCGGCTTGCCGTCGGGAATGTCATCGCCGTCTTTGTCGGGGATGAAATAAAAGTGAGGTGGCGACATGACCCACGCCCCGCCAAAGCCGACTTCAATGCCTGTCACGTAGTTCAGCTTATCGTAGAAAACGGTGCGCTTGTCGTGTTTTCCGTCATTGTCGGTGTCTTCAAAAATCGTGATCCGATCGCCGGCGGGTTGATCCGTGTGTTTTGGATAACTTAGAGCCTCACAGACCCACAAACGTCCTCGGTCATCGATACAAAAATCGATCGGTTGGACAACATCCGGTTCTCCTGCGAACAGAGTTACGGAAAACCCTTCCGGAACGATCATTGATGCGGCTGCTTCTTCGGGAGGTAGCGGCTTGTCGATGGTGTCTTCGGCGCAGGCTGCAATTGCCAGCAGGGGAAGCAGAAATCGGATGTTCATTGGTTTCACTGGCAAAGACATCGCGCGAGGCATTATTCGGCGAGTTGAGGAAATACTTCCATGATCGGTTTATCGAGAAACGGCCAGCCTTCGTTGGACTGATTTTCCCCCGGAGTGGTGCGACCATTTCGAAGAGCACCGGCCAGATCATTGACCAGCTCCTCTACTTTTTCAGGGTGCGTTTTCTCGAGGTTGTTTCGTTCTCCAACATCGTCTTTCAAATTGAAGAGTTGAACAAGGTCCGCAGGCGTTTTGAGAGATTTTTCATAGGGCAGTGCCCAGCCTCCGCCAGCATTTTTTGAAAGCAGCAGCTTCCAGTCGCCTTTTCGAATGGAGAATTTTCCGGAGATCGAATGATGAATCGTGAAGGGGCGGATGGCGCCCGTTTCACCTTTCATTGATGGAAAAAATGAAAACGAATCTTCTGCCGCATCTGCAGGGATTTCTTCAGAACGTCCGAGAATGTCGGCGAAGCTGGCGAAGAAATCAGTGGTGCAAATGGTCGTGTCGCATTCGCTACCTGCTTCAACTTTTGCAGGCCAGCGCACCAGAAATGGAACGCGATGGCCGCCTTCGTAGATTGTGGCTTTTGAACCACGGTAGGGGCCGGACGGTTTGTAGCCAGCGTCGAACATTTTGGGGATCTCGACATAAGGAGCAAAGCCGTTATCTGACGTGAAAATAACAAGCGTGTTCTCATCGACTCCAGATGCTTTGAGCTGTTCCAAAACCTCGGCGACCACCCAGTCGGTCTCAGCCATGAAATCGGCATACCAGCTGTATTCCTTGTAACGATCCTTAAATTTTTTGCCCGGAGTGATGGGCGTGTGTGGCGATGTTAGGGGGAGGTAGAGGAAAAATGGTTTGGCGGATTCTTCAGCAGCTTGTTTTTTGATATAGGCGCGCGATTCGGATGCCCAATCAGCGAGGCATTCGCTGGCATCAAAGTTTTCAGCAGCAGCGCCGATACGCTGGTAATCGTTGTATTCGTTGTGAGGAAAACCACGGTCGATCGTCGGAATCGTTACCGTCTTGTTGTTCCGAAGATATGTGTAGGGAGGCATATCGAGAGAGGAAAGAATGAAGAAAGCTTCATCAAACCCGACATCGAGAGGCCCGTTTTTGAAGGGCTTGGTATAGTCGACGCTCCACGATCCAAAGTCTTTTTTCTTTTTGTCTGAATCACTTTTCCTTTCTTTTGCGACCCAGTCAGCACCGAGATGCCACTTGCCAATGCAGGCTGTGTTATAGCCGGAATCACGCATGAACTGAGGCAAGTTCAATCGATTGGGATCCATCAGTGCAGGTGCGTCTACGGAAATCAGAACGCTTTTTTTGAGCCTGCTTCGCCAGTTGTATCTTCCCGTGAGAATTCCGTAACGAGTTGGCGTACAAACGGATGAACTCGTGTGAGCATCTGTAAAATTCATGCCTTCTTTAACCATGGAGTCCAGGGCGGGGGTTGGAACGAGTCCACCTGCGTAGCTGGGTTCTCCCGGCCCCATGTCGTCCGCCAGAATTAAAATGATATTTGGTTTCTCAGCTGAACGAGCTTTTTCTGCTAAAGCCGTGAAAAGCATCACTGCGCCGGTCATCAGCAAAAGCGCGCGGCCGGAAATTTTCGATCCAATAGGGTAGGTTCGATGAACCAATAGGGTACGTTCGAAAAATCGATGAAACGTGGCCATCAATGGGGAACTTGAATTTTTCATAACGTTGAATAATGGGACTTCTATTTTCCGATGCAAAACAAGTTTTCTTCGCCGCGGATGAAGAGTTGGTTTCCGAAGATGGCTGGCGATGCATAGACTTCCTCGCCGATCTGGCTTTGCGCTACGATTTCGAGTTCGGGTCCCGGCTTTACCACGGTGATGTAGCCTGAGTCTGCCGTGAAATAAGCGAGTCCATTTGCGGAAATCATCGAAGCGCTGTGTCCGGGGTCACCCGCTTCTTTCGGGAGGAGGCGTTCGCGCCAAAAGCGCTCGCCGGTTTTTGCATCAAAGCAACTCGCCACACCATTATCAGCCACTACGAGAAAATAGTCGCCAATCGCAATCGGGCTGGGAACGTAGCTGGCACCCGCGGTGTGACGCCATTTCACGTGCGTATCCGTTACGTTTCCGCTTCCGGACGGGTCAATCGCCAGCATGTGTTTCTCGGGAAAACCGCAAGTAAGAAAGAGCAGATTCAGCTGCTCATTGTAGACCAGTGAGGCGACATACTGTTCGGTCGGGCCATCAATGACCCAATGCTGTTTCCCAGTGTCGGGATCGTAACTGGCAACGGACATGCTACCGGAAAGAATCATCTGAGTGCGATCTCCGATTTTCCGAATAATGGGAGTGCAGTAACTTCGGGTTTTGTTAGGGCGATCGGTTTTCCAGATTTCGTCACCGGTTTTTTGATCGAGCGCGACGATGTAGGCATCGCCGTCGTGATCGCCATTGATGATGACTTTTCCGTTCCACAAAATGGGACACGAGCAGTAGCCGTGTTTGCTCGAGAAAACTCCAGGGCGTTTCTCCCACAACTTTTTGCCCTCGAAATCAAAGGCGGCGACATACATCTCTGATTCATCGAGGAAGCTGACAAACACTGTTTTTCCATCCGTGACGGGGGTGCTGGAAGACCGGGAGTTCAAACGATGAATGCCCTCGAAGGGTGTTTTCAGAGCCACCTTTTCCCACAGTATTTTTCCGGATGTGCGTTCAAGGCAAATCAGTGAGCGCGTTTCTTTTTCTTCATTTGCGGACACGAGAAAAATCCGGTTTTCCCAAATGATTGGCGACGCGTGGCCAATTCCGTCGATGGGAGTTTTCCAAACCGTATCCGTCGTGATGTCGAAGGCGGTTGGTAGATTGGGAGCGTTTTCAACCGTCCCATCTCCGCGGGGCCCACGCCAGACCGGCCAGTTTTCATCTGCCAGGCAGAACTGGCTGGAAACGATAGCGGCAAACAGAAAAGTACGAATGGGAGGCATGTGGGAAACTATCGGATTTTCTTTCAAATCCAATGGCGGGAATCTGTCTTGTTGAAGCCTATTGCGTTGGGATTCGTAATTTGCAAACCATGACCACCCAGATCAGATTACCTCATGCTCTCATCTGAAAGTCGTCGCAAAGATTTTCCGTCGCTGGAAAACAAGGTCTATCTGAATTCCGCGGCTGAGAGTATTCCCCCCGTTGCGGTTCATGAAGCGCTGGAAACGTATTGGAGGGATAAATCGATGGGGATGAAAGGCCGCGATTTTCACTTTTCCGAGTTGGAGAAATGCCGGGAAGTGGCGGCCGGGATGTTGAAGCGGACTCCGGAGGAGGTTGCGTTTTGTTCCTGTTCTTCGGAAGCCTACAATCTTCTGGCCTCTGCTCTTCAGCTCAACGCCGCAGATGAAGTGGTGATATCTGATTTGGATTTCCCGGCAGGGGCAACGCCGTGGATCAGCTCCCCGGATGGTCCATCAGTTCGGCTGTGGGAGAACGACGATGGCGTTTTGGAATTGGATCGCCTGATCGGCTTACTATCGGAAAAAACGAAATTGGTTCAGGTGTCGTTGGTGAGTTTTCTAAATGGCTATCGAATTCCGTGGGCGTCTTTCCGGGATCGGGTTCGGGAACGGGCTCCAAATGCGATTCTCTCAGTGGATGTGACGCAGTGTTTTGGGCGAGTTGAGTTGGATTGTCTCGATGCTGATTGTCTGATTTCGAGCACTCACAAATGGATTCTTGGCATTCATGGGGGCTGTGTGGTGTCTGTTTCTGAGAAGTCGGCGGCACGGCTGACAACTCATGCGGGCGGATGGTTTCATATCAAAAACGCGTTTGATAATGATCGTTTTGAAACTGCTGACCCGGTGTCGGGTGCGGCGAGTTTTGCGGTGGGAATGCCGAACTTTCCCGCGATCTATGCGCTGCGAGCGGGGATGGATTATCTGAATGGCGTTGGGATCGATAAGATTGCCAGCCATGCGGATCCGATCGTCGCTGAACTTCATTCGCAATTAAAAGTACTAGGGATAAAAACGATGACTCCTTTTCAATCGGATAATCCTGCTGGCATCGTTGCTTTCCAACACGAGCGAGACGAGGAGATTAGCGAGGCTTTGCTCGCGGAGGATATTCACGTGATGCGCCAAGCCGGTCGTTTGCGCGTGGCGGTTCATGGATACAATCAAATGAGTGACATTGATAACCTCGTAACGATTCTGAAAAAATGGGCGTGATTGATATTCTTTCCGAATTGGTTCGGATCAATAGCGTCAATCCCGAGTGGGGTGGGCCGGGTGAAAGGGATGTCGCGACGTGGGTCCGGCGTTTTTTTGAAGAGCGGAATATCGACGTGTGGGAGAACGAAGTTTTACCGGGTCGGCCGAATGTGATTGCACGAATACCTGGCCAGAATCCCAATCGAAGGATCGTGTTGGAAGCCCACATGGATACGGTGGCAACTGGGGGAATGACAGTAGAACCGTTTGATCCGGTTATTCGTGACGGCAAATTATTCGGCAGGGGAGCGGTCGATGTGAAGTGTGGCCTCGCGGCGATGATGGATGCGGTCTCGCGAATTGAGAACCCGCCGTGCGAAGTCTGGTTGGCGGCTGTTATTGATGAGGAAAATGCCTATCGCGGGGTGCTAAGTTTGATCGATGAATTGCCGGAAGCCCACGCGGCGATTGTGGCCGAGCCAACAGAGAATCTAATTGTCCGGGCAAACAAAGGGGTCCTTCGATGGCGAATTACGACTCATGGAAAGGCGGCTCATAGCGCGAAGCCTCACTTGGGGGAAAGTGCGATTCATGAGATGGCGAGAGTGTTGGATTTGATTGAAAAAGATAACTTACGACTCGCTGAAAATAGTCATCCATTGGTAGGCCCGGCAACGTGTTGTGTCGGGACGATCGAGGGTGGAACTCAGGTCAATATTGTGCCGGACCGTTGTCAGATTACCCTCGACCGGCGAATGCAGCCGGGGGAAACGGGAGAAGCGGTTCTCGCTGAATATCGTGAGCTTTTTACAGGACTCGATGCTTCGATGGAGTCACCGGATTTGGTCGATGAAGGAATGGAAACGGCCGAAAGCGAAGCCATTGTCCAAGCGTCAAAAATGACGTTGGGAGAGTTGGGAGGCAATCCCGAAACGGTTGGCGTTCCATTTGGCTGTGACGCCACGAAGCTGTCGCGCGCAGGAATCCCCAGTATCATTTTCGGACCTGGCTCGATCGATCAAGCGCACGCTGCGATTGAATTTGTCGAGATCGATCAGGTCGAATTCGCGGCGGAATTCTATCGCGAAGTCGTCATGAATTTTCGATAAGCATTAAAAGACGATAAGCATTAAAAGAAAATGGATTCCGCAGTTTTGCGCAGCATCCATTCGCGATCTTCGGCGGTCAGGAAATCGAGACGATCCCGAACGAGCGCGATGGCATTTTCGTAGGTATGCCCGCGGACCACTTGATACGGACAATCGCTTGCCCACATCAAACGGTTCGCTCCGTAGGCGTCTCGCAGCTGCTTGATCATCGGCCCTAAATCTTCGTAAGGAGCCGCTTTCTTTCCAAGGGCATAAAAGGCCGAGGTCTTGACGCTGACGTTTTCCTGATCGGACAATTTGAGCAGCGCGTCCAAATCACTTTGTTCGATGGAGCCGCTGACGCCGATTCTCGCGCAATGATCAATCACGATTGGTGTTTCGGGAAACTTCCGGCTCATTTCGAGGACAGCGGGTAGAGAGTCCGGATCAGCAAGAAGGCACATCGATAGATTGTGCTCGGCTCCCGTTTCCCACATTTCGACCGTGCCTTTTGAGTCGGGCCAGGTTTCGGCACTGGCCCGGGTCGACCGAATTCGAAACCCGCGCACGCCCGACTTGGCAAGTTCCAGCATCGTCGCCTTAACATCGGGAGCATTTTCATCGATCACAGCGACACCCCCAAACACTCCGGGATACGCCGCCATTGCGTCCAGCATGTAGGAATTATCGAACCCGTAAAAGCTCATTTGAATCAAAACGACTCGTGAAACTCCAGCAGGCTTCGAATGGGCAAACAACTCTTCCGGAGTGAAGCTCGGCGGCTTCATTTGCTCAACGGTGTATTTTTGAGCGATCGGATATCGCTTGGTGTCCGGTGTCCACACGTGGACATGCGCATCAATGAATCCTGGTTCATCAGGCTTTTGGCAACCGGTTAAACCAAGCGCAGCGGCGGTGGTTGTTGTGGATGAAGCGAGGAATTGGCGGCGCGTTTTCATAGGCAGTTGAATGGGCTGATCGTTTCATTTTTGGAATCAGAAATCCAGCATCAATGCGAAACCATTGCAGTTTCGTTGTTGCCACACCAAGTCAATTTCTGCTTCAAACCCAGAATCCGGTTCGATCTTGAGCGATTGTTTCCGGACTGTGACAAAGAGGGTCGACTTTCTCGTCCAAGTTGATAAGAATCACCGCTTTCTCCTGTCACAAGCAGGGGAATTACGACAATTCACAACAGTAGCTCCCTGCGGGAAGGCGAGGTGCTGAAACACGAGATATGACACGAATTCGAATTTTGATCTTAGGGAGCATTGTAGCTGTTTTGGCTATTGCGATTGGCTGGGTATTTGTTGGGGGCGATCTGACGAAGACTGTTACTGCTCCCAATGGCGCTGATCAGCAGGCGACGGATATGTCTCAGGCAGATCAGAAACCTGATTTTGCAGGCGATACGATGGTTAATTCCAGTGTGGGTTCAGCAAAGACACCGCGGGTTGAAGCGGGCAGGGAGTCGATCATTTTGCCAAAACAAGTTTCTTCCATCGAGGAGCTTTCGGAAAAGGCCGATAAAGCCGTTCCTGCGGGAGTTTTCCGTTTTGCCACGGGCGAGAGAGTCAATTTGTCGCCCAAAAATTCAGGAAAATGGGAAGACCTTGGGACGGTTCAAAAATGGAGGCTTCAGATCACATCCCCTGAAGCGGTTTCGCTGAACTTGGGATTCTCGAAGTATGTGATGCCGAATGGAGGTCAGTTGCGAATTTTTGCTCCTGAAAACGAGGCTACTCCGACGTATCGAGCCTTTACTTCTAGGGATAACAAAGCGCATCAGCAGCTCTGGACGCCAATCGTTCGAGGCGATGAGATCGTTATTGAGGCAATTATTCCGACAGAAGCGGTTGATGATTTAAAACTTGAGTTGGCTCAGGTGAGTCACGGATTTCGTGGATTCAGGCCAAAGTCCGCGAAGGATACCAAAATTGGCGGAGACACGTCAGCTTCTTGTAATATCGATGTGATTTGCGATGGCACGACGCTTCCAGGTGGAGTTGGAGCTTTGATTGATGGAATGCGGGATCAGATTCGGTCCGTTGGTGCATATACCTTGGGTGGAGTTGATGCGTGTTCCGGGACTTTGCTCAACAATGTGAACGGAGACCTTGTTCCCTATTTCCTGACTGCGGCGCACTGTGATGTGACGGTCGCGAATGCTGCTTCCATGGTGGTCTACTGGAATTTTGAAAACAGCACCTGTCGAACGCCGGGGTCTGCAGCGAGCGGCCAGGTTGGCGATGGCGATTTGAGTCAATTTAACACTGGAGCGATTTTTCGGGCAGCAGACGCGGCGACTGACTTCTGTCTTGTCGAATTAGATGACGATCCAGATCCAATCTACAATTTGCATTTCGCAGGATGGGATAATTCAATAGCGGTTCCAACGATGTCGACGGGAATTCATCACCCGGCGGTCGCTGAAAAACGGATCAGTTTTGATCTGGATTCGCCTACGATTACTGATGCTGATTCGGCTGACGTGAATTCTAATGCAGGCTATTTTAGAATCATCGACTGGGACCACGGGACGACTGAAGGCGGTTCTTCCGGCTCAGGACTGTTCAATGAAAATGGCCGGGTTGTCGGGCAACTTTTCGGAGGAGATTCTGCTTGTGGGAATGACTTAGCCGACTGGTACGGTCGTTTCTCGAGTTCATGGACCGGCGGTGGAACCGCAGAAACACAGCTTTCAAATTGGCTGGATCCCAGTGGGGTTGGGTCCGTTACCGTGGATGGTATCGATCAGGACGATGTGCTTTCAATCGACGATGTCACGGTCACGGAAGGAGATTCGGGAACGGTTGCAGCTACGTTTACCGTGTCACTGATCCGTCGATCAAATGATACGGTGTCCGCTCAATGGAGTACTCAGGACGGAACGGCAACGTCAGCTGGAAATGATTTCACCGTGATTGATGGAAGCGTCAACTTTCTTCCCGAAGAGGATTCTAAAACCGTGACGGTGCAAGTGAATGGAGATGTTGCTCAGGAAGACAATGAAACGTTTTCAGTTATTTTGAGTAATCCAAGTTCCGCCGAAATTGGAGACGGTGAGGGGACGGCAACAATCACCAATGACGACTTCTTTGCCCCGCCTGTAATTACAAGCCCAGCTACTGCAGAGGGACTTCAGGATTCTTTGTTCACCTATCAAATTGAAGCTTCGAATTTTCCAAATGGCTTTGCTTTTGCGGCGACTCCCCCAGCTGGAATGACAGTCGATTCCAACGGGTTGGTTTCATGGACGCCATCAGTGTTTGGACCGTTTCAGTTTGAGGTGAGGGCAACGAGCCCCGCAGGAATGGGAGATCAAACCGTAACCGTTACGATTGCAGAAAACAGTATCGGCAATGCCTTGGATAATACGGCGATTCCATTTTCAACTTCAGGAGCTCTGCCGTGGAACGCGCAAGCTGTCGTGACTAGCGATGGAGTGGATGCTGCTCAGAGCGGCGCTATTACTCATTTGGAGGAGTCAGTCATCCAGTTTACGGTGACGGGGCCAGATCATCTGGTCTTTGATTGGAAAGTTTCTTCGGAAGCAGGCTTTGATTTTTTCCAATTGCGGAAAACCGGAGAAACTCTTCGCGAGATCAGCGGTGATGTTGATTGGACTCGCGAGGTGATAGAGGTTCCAGCTGGAACCGCGACTTACCAATTTCGATATCTGAAGGATTCCGACACATCTGAAGGCGCTGACGCAGGATACGTCGACAAGCTTTTTCTCGCTTCTTCGTCGACGAATCCGATTATTACCAGCAGCACGTCGGATCAAGCAATTGGAAATTCTAATTATTCCTACCAGATCGAAACCACCCAACCTGCAAGTTCGTTTACTGCGACAGGGTTGCCAGCGGGATTGAGTCTTAACCCCGGCACGGGCCTGATTTCAGGAATTCCGACAGAGATTGGAAGTTTCACCGTCGCGCTCTCTGCAACCGAAGGTGGCGTCACCGAAACGTCTACGCTCGCTTTGGTAGTTTCAGCTGCTCTGCCCGGGATGACGAATGCGGTTGGAAGCGACCTGAGTTGGGGGACTAGTGGTGATTCAAATTGGTTTATTCAAAACGCGATTAGTAGAGATGGTCAGGCCGTTCAAAGCGGTAACATAGGCGATTTAGAGGCGTCTTCGCTTTTCACTCGCGTGGAGGGGCCGTCAGACTTTATTTTCTATTGGAAAGTCAGTAGCGAAGCTCAAGACGATTTGATCGTTTTTATCGATGGAGTCGAAAATAGCAGGATTAGCGGGATTCAGGATTGGGCTAGAAAGAATATTCTGCTCGGCGAAGGCTCTCATAGTGTGGAGTTTCGCTATGAAAAAGACTTGGGTACCGCCGAAAATGCAGACGCTGGATGGATTGATTCGGTCGAAGTAATACCATTTCCTTCAGCTGTTACCGGGACATCAGCGACTGATGGCGATTTTGATCACTTCGTTACAGTCACGTGGACACCTCCAACAGAATCAGTTGATCAATACATCATTTACCGTGCGACGGTCGATGATTCGGGACAAGCCACCGAAATTGGCACGTCAACACTTCCTGAATACGGCGATTCTACAGCGGTTCGAGGAACACAGTATTACTACTTTGTTCGTGCAGAAAATTCCGCAGGGCTGGGGCCAACCGATTCCGGGGACGACGGATTTGCAGCCCCGGATTTGCCAGCAGCCAGCACCCAAATATCTGCGACCAATGCGACTCTCTCAGATCGTGTTGATATCCAGTGGAATTTTGTTCCCGGGCTCGTTGATCTGTATACGTTGTATCGCACTGACAACGTCAATACACCGCCGACAGTTCTTACGACTCGATCAAAAACTTCAAACTCGTTTTCTGACGCGACAGCGATCCCCGGCATCCTGTATTATTACACGGTAGTGGCTTCAAACATCGCTGGTGATGGACCTGCTTCAACGTCGGACGTCGGCGCGAGACGAGCGCCAGCTCCCACAGGGGTTACGGCTACGTCGAGTAACCCAAACCAAATTGACATCATATGGGATCCGCCGGTATTTCCTGTCGACAACCATCGAGTTTACCGGAATGGCGCGTCCAATGATGTATCAGGAGCGATCCTTATCGCGGAATTAAATGGAACGGAAACTTCATACACGGATATCAGCGTTAATCCGGGTCTTTCCTATGCCTACTTTATAACTGCAGTGAACGATCACGGCGGGGAGTCTGCCTTTTCGTCATCTGTCTCTGGAACACGTTTGTATGTTCTTCCAGAAGGAGTGGTTCAGTCTGGTGCACCGACACCCGGTCCGGGAGAAACCAACGCCATTTATGCTGCCGAAGCTAAAGGCACGTTCACCGGATTGATCAACGATGATAGTGCGACCGGTGATGAGGTGAAACTGTTCGGCAATGGAAGAATTTCGATTTCGCATAGCACGAAAACAGATTCAGGCACAGCGTCAACAACTCTGATATACCAGGGAGGCACCTACAAATTGAAGGCTCCATTCCTGGCTGATGGGAGCGCGACTATTGGCTTTACCAAGCGGGATGAAGCAAAAACGCCGATGACGTTGACCCTGCAATTGGTGGACTCTGATTTAGGATCAAAATTGATCGGAACGATCACAGGAGACGGTGAGACCGGAGTCCTGAATTTCTATAAACTCGTCTTTCATCGGACCAAAAATAAATCTGAAGACGCCGGGCGATACACCATGGTAATGCCTCATGATGAAGGTGCCGATCATTCACTCGTTCCGGGCGGAGATGGCGTTGGAGCGACAACTGTTGGCATCGATGGGCGGGTTCGAGCCGTAGGTGTGCTTGGAGATGGCGCTAAACTTTCGTTGTCTACGTTCCTAAGTGCAGACGGTGAAATCGCGGCTTACCGCAAACTATACAACCGGGACGCAACCGGTTGGGTCGGCGGAATGTTAAGGTTGAACGATGTCGATAATGTCAGCTCGGTGGACGGAATGTTTCAGTGGTTCAAAGGCGCTGATACCAGGCAGACCCGATACGCCGACGGATTTGATCTTCAGCAAGGAGCTGTCGTTTCAACCTACACAGCACCTAATGCAAGAGCGCAGGAATTTCTGATCAGCGATCTTCGAGACGGAACTGGAAATGCGATTCTCTACCTCACTGGCGGAAACCTGAATTACAATATTGGAGCGCTCGGAGTTACTTGGAGCCGCAAAAATCGGATCACTCTCGATTCGCGAATCAGAAAAGAGGTTCTCAAGCCAAAAGTTAGGGCATCGACAGGCTTGGTTACTGGTTCATACGTCGATAAAGCGGCTGGAGTGACCGCAAAATTCTACGGGATTGCCTTTCAAGAACAGGATCGCGTCGTGGGCAATTTTCCAGGCACGGGTCGTACGGGATATTTTCAGATCACCCCGAACGGGGCGCCTGATCTCAACGTGACTCGAGCCACCCCGGCAGCCGCCGTCACCAATGGCGACTCATTTGCCTTCGGTGATACCGGCTTCGAGGGCGGCTTTGGTGAGATCGGATTTTTCATCCAGAACGACGGAATCGGAAGTCTCCACCTTCGAAGTGTTCCTGAAATTGTGACCACTTCGCCTGAAGACTTTGCTGTTTCATTCAGCAATTCCGGTTTTCTTGCTCCGGGAGAGCGGACACTGATCCGCGTTCGATTCCAGCCACAGGCGATTGGAGCCGAGACAGCTACCTTAAAAATTCTTACCAACGACGAAACCGACAATCCGTTTGAGATTTTGCTAACAGGAAATGCGATTGCCGGAATAGGAGGGCTTGGGAAAGAAAGTCTGCCAGGTTCAAATGCGGTTTCTCCTGCAAATTCCCTGGAATTGACGAGTTCGACCGCGGCCGTGTACGACAGTCTTCAAAACGGAACCTTCAGAGGGCTGATCAATCAAAACATTGCAGGGAATCCAGTGAGTGGAATTACGTCGCTTAAAATGAGTTCGAACAAAACCACAGGATTCGGTGTGTTGAGCGGAACGGTCATCGTCGATGGGAAGAGGCTTTCGCTGAAAGGGGAGATTATCGCAGATGGAAGCTTCGCGGGTGATTTCTTGAAGTCTGCCGCGCCGATTTGGACGCCGACAATTCAAGTGCAGGAAACAGCGGGAGGAACGACCCAAATCGTTGGTTTACTCACCAATGAAGACACTGGGGAAACCTACAATTTTGTCGCTGATCCAAATCGCTTTCACAAAACGAGAAATCCAGCTCCAATGGCCGGCCGTTACACGACTGTCCTGCCAGCGACGGCAGAAGTTTATCAGGTCTACCCCGGCGGGCATGGGTATGGTGGATTCGCCGTATCCACATCAGGAGCCACAAAAATGAACCTCGTTCTAGCGAATGGATCGAAACTTACGATCTCCGGATTTGTCTCCGAAGATGCTCAAATTCAGCTCTACGATGCGAGATTGAGCGGAGTGGTTACATTCCGGGACGAAGCTGGGATCAGCGACGTCGATGGTGATTTGATGTGGAATCGCCCGGCGAATTCGCGAGCCACTCGTTACTCGAAAGGATTTTCCGGTCCCGTCGCTTTTGTTGGAAGCGCCTACAATTCCGTTCCTGCCAGTGGTTGGCTTCTTCCAAGTATAGAAGCTGCAACCGGCGCCGCCTTTGTCAGTTTGGAGGGACTCGATTTGTCCGAGAACAAATCGATCACCTGGGCGCAGAACAATCGATTCACCTACGTTCGAGTTGGCAAAGAAATCCTCAGCGTGAAAGTTTCAAAAAACTCTGGATTTGTATCGGGGTTTTGGTGGGACCGAAACAACGGGAAGCCGAAACGAACCTTCGGGGGAGTGATTCACCAAAAACAGGATGGAGTGTTCGGAACGGTGATCAATGGTCTGACAACTGGCCGTCTCGAAATCACAGACTGAGTTTCACGAACCAACAGGGTTGGTTCATCGAACCCACCCTGTTGGTTCGTAGGGGTAATGGCTTAATCGAACGTTCTCCCGCGAAATTGGAATAACGTTCAGCATCGGCGGAGACTGCGCCTACCAGATCGTTGCCGCCCGCAAATCGGTAACTTGAGTTTGCTGTGCGGGCGAAGAAATTTCCGATAGAAGGGAACCGAACAGAAACTGTCCCCCATCCACTATAATGAGCGAATCCCAATCTTCTAACGACCCAACCCGGCGTCGCTTTCTTTCTCAATCCGGAAAAATTGCCGCCGGTACTTCGGTGCTTGCGGGCGTCTCTATCCCGGCGGTGCACGCAGCGGGAAGTGATAAAATTCAGCTCGCCCTGATCGGTTGTGGCGGACGTGGCAGCGGTGCGGTCGGGAATGCTATTGAAGCGGACGACGGTATTCAACTCACGGCGATGGCGGATTTATTCGAGGACCGCCTGGATCGTTCGCGCCAAGTGTTGGAGAAAAATTTTAAAGGTCGCGTGGAGGTTCCTTCTGACCGGCGTTACCTCGGCTTCGAAGCCTTCAAACAGGCGATTGATTCGTTGCGCCCGAATTCAGGCGACGTTGCAATGATCACTGGCTACGCGGGCTTTCGTCCTCAGCAACTCAAGTACGCAGTCTCGCGCGGCATCAATGTATTTATGGAA
The DNA here is from genome assembly GCA_937891465.1 of uncultured Verrucomicrobiales bacterium. Taxonomy (GTDB): domain Bacteria; phylum Verrucomicrobiota; class Verrucomicrobiia; order Verrucomicrobiales; family DEV007; genus JABDJT01. The sequence continues at coordinate 41,047 of CALAHF010000175.1, forward strand.
AAGTCGTTCGCGGCGGATCCCCCAGGAGTGCGGCGAGTGATCGAAGCGTCGAGGAAGGCTGAACAAAATGGCGTCAAGATCGCTGCTGGTCTGATGTGTCGGCACTCGCGGAATCGGCAGGAGCTGATGAATCGTATCAATGATGGTGAGCTCGGTGACATCCAGAGTATTCGTGCTTATCGGATGGGACCGTCCGGGCCGCTTCGTCCAAAGCCTGAGGACAAGACGGATCTCGAGTGGCAGCTTCGCAATTTCACCAAATTTTTCTGGGTGTCGGGCGGACTTTGGTCGGAGATGGATATTCATCAGATCGATGAACTTTGCTGGTTGCAAGGTGACACCTATCCGGTCAACGCTCATGGGGTCGGAGGTCGTGCTTTCAACAATACGGACCTCGGGCAGAACCTCGATTCCTATTCGGTGGAGTGGACTTTTCCCACAGGCGTGAAGGCATACGATGTCGTGCGCTACACACCGAAGTGTTACAATGAGTTTGCGACCTACGTCCACGGCACGAAATGCGCGGCTCAGTTCTCCGGCAATATCCATGCTGGCGACGTGAAGATTTTTAAGGATCAACGTTGTGAGCCGGACAACATTGCCTGGGAGGCACCGAAGGAAAAACTCACCGCCTGGCAGCAGCAGTGGATTGATTTTACCAAAGCGATTCGCGAAGATACTCCTTTTAATCAGGGAGAGCGGGCGGCCAAGTCGAACCTGACAGCGATCATGGGCCGGGCCGCTGTTCACATGGGACGCAACATCAGTTGGGACGAAGCGATGGCTTCGGAGCATCAGTTCAACCCGGATACCGACACGCTGACGATGGACAGCAAAGCGCCCTTTACCGCCGACGCGAACGGGCAGTATCCCGTTCCTGTTCCCGGGATCTGGTCGGAGATCTGAGTCGTCCTGTAAATTAAGCATTGTATGAAACAACGAAAGTTAAGTGGACGATCAATCGGACAGGCATAGTGAAATACTGTAGAAACATCGTCTGCGTTCTTTTCTTGAATGCGGTGGCGGTCGTCGCGGCTGACTCGCCGCTGGTGGCTCACTGGGATTTTGATGGCGATGACCCGATCGACCTCGTTACCCATGGCGGTGTGATAACCGGCGAAGTGGGGCCGATGGCACCGGAGTTTCCGGATCTGCCTAAGGGGAACAAAGCCATCCGATTGGATGGAAAAGGCGCTCGGCTGATGCTGGCCGATACGGGGAAGGACAGCCGTTTCAAATTCCGCAAGGGTGATCCTATCACGTTGGAAGCCTGGGTGAACCTCGATGGACATAAATCTGGGGCACCCATGTATATCATCGGCAAGGGGCGGACGGGGGATCCGAAATTCGACAAAGACAATCAGAACTGGTCGCTGCGGGTGATTTCCAGCGGCAGTGGACCGATGCAGTTGAGCTTTCTTTTTGCGACCGAGCCGGGCAGCAGTACAGCGCCGTGGCATCGGTGGACTTCGAACGCGGGGTTCGCCGGAGACGACGGCTGGCATCATATCGCGTTGGCTTTTCGTTTCGGGGATCCGAAATCGATCCGTGGATGGATCGACGGCAAGCCGGGTGATGGACGATGGGATTTGGGGGGGGAGGCAGGTGCGAAGCCCATGGTCGACGATGATGCGGTGTGGATCGGCTCGGCGCTGAATGGATCGAGTGGTAACAGCTTTCAGGGATGGCTGGATGCGGTGGCGGTGCATCGGGCGGTGTTGGATGACAAGATGATGGCGGCGCGGTTCAAACGAGTGGGTGGTCCGCGAGTGGTCACGCCGAAACCACAGCCCAAGCTGGCTCCGGAAGTGATGCCTAAGATAGACGATGTCCCTGCTGATCGCGTGTTGTTCACCATGGCGGAAGGATTTCCCTCGGAGACGCGGTGGATGAATGAAGGCGAGACTCATGACAAAGAGTTTATGCGCTGGGTCGGCGATGATTTTATGTTGCCACGCATTCCTCTGCGACACGACGACTGGGGGATTCGCCAAAGCTGGAAAGTGCCCATGCTCGTGCGGATGGTCGCCGATGTGAAATTGCCGCCCGGAAAACAGAAGATCATGCTGCGCGCGCGGGCGTTGGGGCGCTTGTGGATTGACGGCCAATTGGTAGCCCGAACCAAAGCGATCACGGTGCAGCCGCCGAATGGAGAAGAGCCGGTGACACCCGTTCGGGAGCCAACGCTGCCGGGACTGCGCCGCGCCGGGTATCACCAGCAGGAAGTATTTGGTGAAGTGACGATTGAAGAAGGAAAAACGTCGCGGGTGATTTTGGAATTAGTCGTCGGCGGAAAAAACTTACGACCCGAGACCGGTGAACTCTGCGTTGCGATTCAAACCGAGGACGGAGAATCGTATTCGGTTCTGCAGGCGGGAGAGCGCGAAGGCTTTCCTTTAACAGACGAGGCAGTTGAACCCGTCCTGGCTGGCATTGAAGAATCAATTGCGGAGCTTGATGACCTGAATCGTCGCCGGGCGGCGTCCAGTCGAAAGGATTTCCGGGAAAAGCGACACGCCGCAGCGAAAGAATGGGCCAGTGCGAATCCGGCCCCGCCCGTTCCTAAAATCAAAGGCATCAGTCATCCGATCGATGCCTTTGTGCGGGCAAAGATTTTTCGAGCGGTGGCGGCAAGTGCGGGCACTGATCTAAAACAGGCCGAGCATTTTCACGGAAAGATCCTGCCGCTCCTGAGCGAGAACTGCTTCCGCTGTCATGGCGAGAAGGAGAAAGGTGGATTGAAACTGGATTCCCGGGAACGCCTCCTGGAAGCGGTGACGCCCGGTGACCCAAAGGACAGTGAGCTGATTTACCGTCTCCACAGCGATGATGAGGACGAACGGATGCCGCCAACGGGTGAACCGATCGCCAAAAACGAGATCGCATTATTGGAGAAATGGATCGAGCAAGGCACCGCGTGGCCGAGTCCGCCAGTCGATGCGGCTGAGATTGCTGAACGCCCTTTAATCAGTGATGCCGCGTTTCTGCGGCGGGTTTATTTGGATACGGTGGGAGTGCCGCCGACCTTTGCCGAAGCGGATGCGTTTCTCGCCGACAAGAGCCAAAACAAACGCGAGCGCCTCATCAATCGTCTACTAAAAGACGAACGGGGCGCTGACAATTGGGTCGGCTATTGGCAGGATATGTTGGCGGAGAATCCTGCGCTGTTGAATCAATCTCAGGGATCGACCGGGCCGTTTCGCTTTTTTATTCACGACTCTCTCCGCGACAACAAACCGCTGGATCAGATGGTCACGGAACTGATTCTGCTGAAGGGCGGAAAATATGAAGGCGGCAGTGCCGGGTTCGGAATGGCAGCAGAAAATGATGCTCCGTTCGCGGCGAAAGGCCACATCGTGGCGTCTGCTTTTCTCGGAATCGAACTGCAATGTGCGCGCTGTCACGACTCGCCTTATCACAGCACCACGCAGCGTGATCTCTTTTCGTTGGCGGCAATGTTTGAACGCAAACCGGTCGGCGCGCCCAAGACCAGTCAGGTTCCGGCCGGCTTCTTTGAAAACCGCGATCGGAAGGCTCTCATCAAAGTGACGCTGAAACCCGGTGAAAAGGTTGAGCCAAAATGGCGCTTCGGCAAGATGACTGGGATGGCTGACGGAGGTGCGGTCGATCGTTTGATGGATGATCCGAAAGATTCCCGCGAGCGCATGGCGACCTTGATCACTGCTCCGGGGAATCAGCGCTTCGCTCAGGTGGTGGTTAATCGGATTTGGAAGCGGTTCATGGGTGTTGGCATGGTGGAGCCCATTCATGACTGGGAAGGCAAAAAAGCCAGCCACCCCGAGTTGCTCGAATGGTTGGCTCATCAATTTGTCGCTAATGATTTTAATGCCAATTACATTATCGGTTTGATCCTGACTTCGGATGCGTATCAGCGCCAGGCCATCGAAGGAAATCTGGCTGCATCGCCCGAACTTCGATTCTTCAGCGGGCCGGAACGTCGTCGCTTGACTGCTGAGCAAGTCGTCGACTCACTTTTTGCGGCGACGGGGAATCAGTTGGACATCGGCGAGCTAACGTTTGTTCACGACGGCAAGCGCCCACTCAGCAATCGCCAAACGTTAGGCTTTCCACGGCGGGCCTGGATGTTAGCGGATCTCAACAACGAACGGGATCGACCGAGCCTTGCGCTGCCTGCTGCGCGAACGATCACAGATGTCCTCGAGGCATTTGGATGGAAAGGTGCGCGCCAGCAACCGATCATGCAGCGCAACTTGGATCCGAACGTTCTTCAGCCCGGCATTCTCGCAAACGGCACGCTGGTGGCCGGACTGTCGCGTGCATCAAACCAAAGTGATTTGGCCGAATTGGCAGTGAACGCCGCCTCTCCAGACGAATTGGTCGAGACCATGTTTCTGCGAGTTCTCGCCCGAAGACCGACCGCCGAAGAGCAGAAGCAGTTCTCGGCCGCTCTTGAAACCGGATTCGCCGACCGTGTAATTCCAGCCGTCGAGGTTCGGCCAATTGTGAATCCAGAACCGCTACCGCAAATTACCTGGTTCAATCATCAGCGACACGAAGCAACGAAAGTTCAGAATGCGGTTGCACGCCGAGTGCAGAAAGGTTCGCCAGCCGACCCCCGATTACGCCCCGTATGGCGGGAGAAATTTGAAGACATGATATGGAGTTTAATCAATCATCGGGAGTTCGTATGGATTCCGTAAATCTAAATCGTCGCCAGTTTATCAGCAGCGCAACCGCCGCCGCAGGAGGAGTTGCGCTTCCCGCTTTCGCCGATCCGGCAGAGGCGTTGATTCAGGGCAAAGCCGAACACGTCATCTCGATTTGGCTGGGCGGAGGCATGGGACAGATCGATACCTTTGACCCGAAGCGAAAAGGTGATCCCAAAACGCGAAAGCCGGGTAGTTATTACGACTCGATTGATACAGCGGTTCCGGGTGTCCAGTTGAGCGAGCACTTCGCAAAACTTGCTCCGCTGATGGAACACGTCACAGCCGTTCGCACCGTGAACCACACCGTCATCGACGAGCACGCCGCCGCGACGAATCGGATGCACACGGGGCGCACCATTAGCGGAACCGTCACCTATCCCTCGATCGGATCGATCATTTCCCACGAGCGTGGCGCGGCCAGCGAAAATGCACCGCCCTACGTTTTGATTGGTTACCCCAATGTCACTAGGGGGCCGGGCTTCCTCGGGCCAAAGGCGGGATACCTGTATACGACCAATACCAGTCAAGGGCCTGCTGGATTGTCTCGCGCGGATGGCATCACCCCCGGCCGTCAATCGAGACGGGAACAGTTTCTCTCGGTCCTGCAGAAAAACGCGAGGCCGACGGAAGAATCTCGCTTGCTAAACTACGATGCAGCCATTGAAGAAAGCCTCCGACTCAGCGGTCCCGAGTTCAATCGTGCCTTCGAAGTCGGAGAAGAGCCAGCGGATCTGCGAAATCAGTATGGCGGCGAATTCGGTCAGCGTTGCCTGCTCAGTCGCCGTCTCGTCGAACGGGGCGTTCGATTTATCGAGGTGGCGCACAATCTGAACTTCATGAATGGAGCCGGCTGGGATGTCCATCACGAAGGAATCCTTGATCAGCACGAACTAATCCGCGAACTGGACACTGCCGTCTCAGCGCTGATCACCGATCTGAAAGCGAAGAGCCTTCTCGACAAGACGCTCATCGTGATTACGACCGAGTTCGGTCGACCACCTGAGTTCGACGCTCGCGGCGGTCGCGCTCATCAGGGCAAGGCATTCAGTTGCGTGTTAGCTGGCGGGGGTCTTTCCCACAAAGGTGCCTTTGGAGAGACCGACGAACTGTCCAAAAACCCAGTTTCAGATCCGGTCGGTGTGCCTGATTTCTTTGCCACGATCTGTGCCGCAGTGGGAGTGAACTATCGAAAAAATCTCTATGATGGTGATCGTCCCGTGCCGATCACCGATCGCGGGAATCCGATTGTTGCTTTGTTTAGTTAGTGGAGCGCCGGATGCTCGTTAACGCGATGAGATTGAATTATTTTACATTGGCCTGCTGGTTGGCGCTGGCTCTTACCTCGACACAGAAAAACATTTCGGCAGCGCCGAGTGAGAAGTCGCTCCGCCCGAACATCCTGATCATCCTCGCTGATGACATGGGTTATGGCGATGTCGGCATTCTCAACCGCGATAGTAGAATCCCCACGCCCCACCTCGACCAACTCGCAGGAGAAGGCTTGGTTTTCACAGACGCGCATTCCTCGGGTTCCTATTGCGTTCCTTCCCGCTATGGTCTGTTGACGGGGCGTTACATGTGGCGCACGCGGTTGGGATCGGGAGGCAACCTCGCCAATCTTGCCGGCACTTTGATCGAGCCGGGACGAAAGACGCTCGCAGATCTGCTGCGTGACTCGGGATATTTCACCGGATTGGTTGGAAAGTGGCATCAGGGAATCGATTGGCAGCTGCACGATGAAAGCGCGCGGGAAGACATCCGGGTGAATCCCAATTACCAGAATTTTCGAAACATCGACTTCGCTTCACCTGCTTTGAAAGGTCCAAAGGACTTCGGATTCGACCATTCATTTGGCACCGCCGGATCGGCGGAGATGAACCCCGCCACCTTCATCGAAAACAATCGGGCCGCGGTTATCCCTACCTTCTCATCAGAAGAGGCAAAGGAGAAAAACGGCGAATGGTTTGGCCGGGATGACAACATTATTGCCAAAGGCTATACGATGGACCGCCTCGTCCCGACGCTGTCGGACAAGGCCTGCGAATTCGTCGAAACAGCAACCCGCACCAAGCCTAATCAGCCATTTTTTCTCTACTACGCGATGACGACTCCGCACAACCCGATCATCCCGAATCCGGAATTTGTCGGCACAAGCCGCGCCGGCACTTACGGAGATTTCGTTGTCGAGCTCGATCATCATGTTGGCAAGTTGATGGACAAGTTGGTCGAACTCGGAATCGAAAAGAACACAATCGTCTTTTTTACTAGCGACAACGGACCAGTCAATCGTACCAAGGGGTATCACGAAAAGTGGGTCCGAGGTGACACCGGCATATACGGGCACGACAGCAACGGGCCGTTCAGTGGCTGGAAATCGGGCCTGGAGGAGGGCGGACATCGCGTGCCGTTTTTTGTCCGCTGGCCCGGGAAGATCAAACAGGGTGGGACCTGTTCAACAACGATCGTGTTCAATGATGTCATCCCAACAATGGCGGAGATGTTGAATCTCGACCTGGACAACCACACCGCCGAAGACGGCGAGAGTTTCTACAAAGCGTTGACGGGAGAAGCGAGGCCTGAGTCATTTCACGAGGCGATCGTGCACAATCGCAGCAACGGCACTTTCGCCATCCGCAAGGGTGCGTTCAAGCTCACCGTCAACGGGCCGAAAACCGCCGCGCAGGTTTTGGATGACAAGTTTCCCGTATCTTCCTTCGTGCTTCATGACCTGAGCAATGACGTCGAAGAGACCGCCGATGTGTCTCGCGACCATCCGGAGATGGTGAAGGAAATGCATGCTTTGCTCAAAAAATATCTGAGGGAAGGCAGAAGCATCGGAAAGAGGTGATCCTGAGTGACGCGGGTGGGAGCCCACCCCACAGGCCCCGCAGCATAGACAATGCGCCCTTCGTCGTCGTTGCCGACAGATTCGTCGGTAATATTTTTTACATTCCTCTGACACTTTCGTTATGATCCTTGGTAAACTCCAATGCTGACGACGAAAGATTTGTTTGTCTGTCTGTTAGCAAAATGAGAACCCTGCCAATCATGAATGCATATTCGACTCTTCTGATTTTAGCGCTTGTTCCCGTCTTGGGCCTTCAGGCTCAAGAGAACGCAAAGCGTCCCAAGCCTCCAGCTGAGTCATTTGAAAAATCACTCATTGTTGAACCATCCAAGGGGAAAGAAAAGAAGGGTAAGAAAGTCAAGGCTCGTATGGTTCCGATTATTTATTACTCCCTGCTTTCGAAGTCTTCTGGGAACGCCGTGGCTATCAGTTCGGCGGAAAAGACAAATGGATCGGTGGCAATTGAATGGACTTCAGAGCTTACCCATGAGCAGCAGTGGCAACTGAAGCCGGTCGATGGGGAGTGGTTTCAGCTGATTGCCCGCCACTCCGGCAGAGCGTTGACGGTTCGAGACGCTGCGCAGAACCCGATCATCCAGGGAGATTCTAGTCCTAAAAACGAAAGCACCCACTGGAACGTCGTTTCCGATAGCGATGGTTTTGTCCGACTTGTGAACCGAACCAGTAAGCTCTGGATGGGTGCTTCCAAAATCAATGGCTCGCATGGTGACGGGTTGGTGCAATCAAAGAAAGCAGAGACGGATCGTCAAAAGTGGAAACTCCAAGTTGCCGAAATAGATCATGTGAAGGTGCTGCCGTTCAAAAAACTGGCACTTCCTGCTTCGGAGATCATTGGAAAAAAGCATCCCACGAGCATGGAGGAGTTAAGGGGATTTCTCCATGGGACAACTTGGAGTATTCGCTACGGCTCCACCGCCGGAGATGAAGAGTATCAGATGACTTTTGATAAAAAAGGGACCCTGACACTCCACTACGGGAGAGTTTCCAAACTGGAAATCCTTGGGCCCAAGACAATCAAACTTTGGGCCTACGATACCGCCGCCCTTTCCGATGCCTTCAACTATTTTCAAGCGGTAGACGCCAATGGGAAAGTCTACTTCGGGGTGTTACTCCCGAACGGAGATTAGATCGCGCCATCCCAAAAATGAGAGGGTCCTAAAGCGGAGCGATAGTCCGTTGTCGAAAACTTAATTCTTCTCCATCTCCAGCATAGCTTCAGCAAGCGCCTTCCCAAACCGAACAAAGGTCTTGCCGCTGCCCAGGTAGTGGTATTCAGCATTCGATGCGCACCGATCCCAGGTGCTCTGCTCCGCTGCGGTCAGTTCGCCGTCGCCAAAACCGTAGCGGGCGGATTCCTCTGTAAACTTCTCCGACGTCATCTCACCCTTTTCCACACGCCGCTTCCAGCCGCTGGTCATCCGCCGTTTCCAGTAAATATCGCTGAGCGGTAGTTCGTAATAAGGGCCGCTGTCGACTGCGATTACATTGCCGCGATAGCGGGCCGGCGCCTTCTCATCATAGTGCTCTACTGCGGCGAACTGGGTCTTGCGAAAATCGGAGACCGGCAGCCCTTTGTCGAACAGCCGGCTGTCCGGGTCTGTGCCGTAGACTCCCAAAACGCCCACGATGAAGGGTAGATTCGGGGCATCGAGTTCCTTGCGAACATCGCTGATGAAATGGATCATGTTCCCGGTGTATTGCTCGATGTGGTGCCGGTTGCACATATCGTTCCATCCCTGAAACCAGACGAACCCGGCAAGTTCGTATCCCTGCGCTGCGTCGTAATCTGGAACTACTTTCCTGATGCTCTCAGCGTCAGCCAGTGTCGTCTGAACGAACTGGATCATCTCGCGATAGTAGTGGCCGACCTGTTCCTTTTCAGGAACACGATCACTCTCTTTTTCTTTCGCACTGGGGTTATAAGGCCCCGCACTCGGCGGGCGAAAGTCCACCGCTAGTGATTTTCCGCCCCATGCGGTCTTGATGATCAGGACCGGTTCTTCAAGCGCCTTGTCCATCGTAATTCCAAACGCGAATTCGGGGCCAATGCGGTTTTCGTCAAAGCCGTATCCCACTTTCACCTTGCTGTGCAGAACGGTATCGTCATCGCCGCGTCCTGTCAGGTAAGTGATCCAGGCGTTGTCGCAGACGACCGGGTTGCCGTTCTTATCGAGAATCTCGTTGAGAAGTGGCGCAGTTTTCGGGTCGTCGCCAATGGCCGCAAACGTGCTCTGATGCGCCGATCCCTGCATATTGGACTGTCCGGCCAGGATGTAAACCTTCAGGGGTTTGCCCTCAGCAGTGGCGGTGAATACGAGTCCAGCGATCGTCAGGGCGACTAAAGCGGATACGGTTTTAGATTGGTTGATCATTTCTTGGAAACAGTAGCAGGTTTGGCCCTCTGCTGATCTTCGGATTGCCCAACTCCGGGAATTCCAAAACGCATTAGACTGAGGTGTAAAGCGATCCTTCTCATTTGCTTGGAGTCTTCTCTTCCACTCCGAAACGGTGCAGCACGTTCTTGACCAGCAGGCTCAATTTTTCGTCGTAATACATTCCCCAGGCAGTGGCGATCGACCCTGTATGAAACACGCGGCCGCCTTCGGGGCGTTCCCAGTAAATGATCTCCGCGATGGTCTGCTCATCGCCCGACCGCGCTTTGTGTGCCTCGGCGTTGAAGTCGAGAACGCCTCGCTTGTCGTGGCTGCGAGCCAAGGTGGTTATCCCCTCGGGCTCGACCAGGCCTTTCAGCGCCGGGTTTTCGGTCGCCCTCAGCAAGGTCGAGAGCCGCACATCGTATTCGTGTCCGACCGCGCCCATCGTCTTGTTGGCGAACCCGAACGCCTCTCCCTTTTTCAGCTCTATCTTGTTGGGTTCGTTGAACAGGAAGTGATCCGGCAAATCCATCTGGTAGTGAGCAAAGTTCCCGCCGCCCCATCCGATGCATTCCAAACCGACCAGCTTCCATGCAGGGTATCCGCAAAAGCGCATCAGGCTGCCGCGCTTGAAATCGTGGCTATGGTAAAGTTCGCCTACTTTGGCACGCCCCCGACCGCCGATACTTTTGCCGAACTTGCGGCACTCCATCACCTCACCGGTCTCGTCGAAGCTCACCCGCCAGAACATCGTGTTTCCAGACATCACCACGGCCGCGCCACCGGCTTTAAGATAGTTGTCGAGTCCGTCGTAGGCGCGGGCCGACCAATACTCGCTGTGCCCGTTCATGCAGACCGCCTTGTAGCCCTTCAACACTTCAGGATTTCGATCCAGATCGTGGTCGGTGATGACGTCGTAATCGTATCCGTGCTTGTCCAACCACAGGTGCAAAAAGCGCTCGCCGCGCAGCAGATGGCTATAGCCTCCACCGATGTAAGTCTTGTTTGGCCCAGCGGCCGGCCAGGGCACCTTCATTCCTATTTTGTAGGTTGGCTGACCGTTGTGGTGATCGCTGTAACAGCTGTATCTGGGAGCGCCCGGATGACTGCTGCCCAATCCTCCCGTGCCCATGTTGATCAGCCCGGGGCCGTGGTTGACCGGGAACGGGGTCGAGTTGTAGGCCAGCCAGGTATTGGAGGAAACGAGGACGAGCAATGGTGCCTTGGGTCGCGATTCGGGGCGGCGCACGATGAACGTGGTGTGGTAGCGCATCGGATTGCCGTTGATCTTGAAATCGAAACGTCCCGCGTAAACCCCGGACTTGGTATTGACCGGAACGCGGAACCGATGGTTGACCTCCCAACGGGCGTTGTAGAGTTCGTCCGCAGCCAGTCTCAGCCCGTGTCCGCGTTGCGGATCTGTAGTCGGATCGTATTTCATATCGTGTCGACCCACAGCCGCAGCATCAAAGCTCGGGCCGCCGATCATCCAGGTTCCACGGTTGATCATCTGCCCGTCGCGTCCGTCCGATCCTGCATCGGCGACGCGCGTGCCGTGTTCCTCGTTGAACGGCCAGCAGCCGAGGACGGTTTCCCCTTCTGGGACTGTCAGACCACGATCGGCGACGCGTTTCTGGATCTGCGCTTCATCGAGCGCCCGTCCGTGCATGGCACACATCGCGATGTCGCCGTTGTAAAAATTCGCCGCCACACCATCGCTTCCGTAAGCGCCGATTCGTATCGCGGTCTTCCCAGGTCGCACCACGCCGGCAAATGGGAATTCGGCCGCCAGTTTCCCGTCGATATAAATGCGTTTTTTCTTCCCGTCCCAGCTCGCTGCGATGTGGTGCCAACGTTGTGCTTCAATTAGCCCGGGCTTGGTTTGGTGAAGCGAGGCCGGATCGTGGGCACCGCCAGTTCCAGTCATGAAAGCGATCCGGTCGCCGCTAAGAAACAAGCCGACTCCGCAACGGTCCGGATAGTCATGCTGGGTGATCAAGCCCTGCCAGCCCGCCAAGTTGAACGGGCGGATCCAGCATTCCAAGGTGAGTTGGCTCAGCCGCCTCTCATCGGGCAGGCCGTTGTTCACGTGCACGTACGAACCCGGATGGATTGGTTGTGACTTCGGCTTCTCGACGCGGAACGTTTCCAGCACCGGATCCTTATCCCGGTTCTCAGGATCCTCCCCCAGTTGCACGACGCTCAAATCGTAGGGGACGCTGCTGCTGACCCGGAATTCGATCTCCTCGCCCGCGGCGATACTCTTTTGCGCGTAAGCGTGCAGACCGGGCAAGTCCACCGGTTGATGGGCGGGGATCTCTTGTGGCCCGGATGGGGTGCCCGCGTCGGGAGTAGTCGTGCCCGGTAGTTTTACTGATAGCAAGTAGGCCACCAGATCGGCAATTTCTCCTGGCTTCAACAAGGCGTCGAAAACCTCGGGCATCAGCGAGACGTTGGAATATTTTGCGGATTTGATTTCTTTAATAGGGATCGCCTGCTCCATTCCCGGAGCCGATGAGAGCACCATTTGATCGACCGTATCCCGAATAATCAGGCCTGCGGTCTCCCCTTTCTGAGTCTGCATCATCACCAACTCGTGGTATCGGGCAATGGACGAACTGGGATAGACGATGGCCTCCAGTAAATCCTGCGCGCTGCGGATGGAGCCGATGCCAGTTAGGTCGGGTCCAAATTTCACTCCCTGATCACCCATGACATGACAGGTGATGCACAAGGACTTGGCAGCATTGTGGAAAAGCTTTTTACCGCGTTCAGGATCTCCCTCGGGCAACAAGGCGGTAAGCGCTTTCAGGCGGATCTTTTGTTGGGCCAGCTTTTCAGCGTCCGGCACTACCGCATCCGCCAGTTGGATCTCGGGCATGGCGTGCGGTGGCGCGTTGCGCTGGGCCACCTCGTGCATTAGGCGAACCTGTTTTCCCAGTGGACCGTTCTCGGAAAGGTTCTGGGTGTCGCCAATCTCATACAGCGCATAGATGATGGCGTGCCTCAAAAACGCATCCACTTTTTCCGACCCCGCTTCCAGCAGTGGCTTCACCGCTCTGCGATCACCGATTCTCCCCAGCGCCATGGCCGCCAGTCGATTTTGCTGCTCGTCATCAGCAGAGAGCAGTTTGATCAACGGTTCCACCGCGTCTGGATCGCGCCACAGGCCGACGCTGTGGATTGTCGCTGCGCGAACATCCGCACTTTCATCGCTTAGAAAACCTCGTGTCGCCGAGCGAGACGCGTCCCCCGGGATACGATGGAGCGCCCACAGCGCGGGGACGCGGGCCTTGGCCGAGCGGAGCGCCGCTATGTTATCTTCTTCCGCGAGGGCGTCGATCGCTCGCTTGACCACTGCGGGTCGCGCATCGGACAGCCAATTGATTTTGGCCGCTCCCCAATCAAGATCGAGGCCGCGAGGATCGTTGCTTACCGGCGGATCCGCTTTTTGAATCCGATAAATGGCGCCAAGAATATGGGGCTTGGCGACCTTTGAGGTCGGACAACAAATCATGTACCAGCTGCCCGTATCCGCCACCAGCAGGCTGCCGTCAGCATCTTCGATCACATCGGTGGGATGAAAATCACTCTGATCGCTTTCGAGAAAGCTGCTCGTCACCGCGCTGTAACTCGACCCGTTCCGGCTTAGCTGGTGTCTCGAGATGCGCCGCAGGTTGAAGTCGGAGCAAAACAGATCGCCGCGAAGTCCGTGCGCATCGTTCCTGGGCATCACGATCCCTGAAGGAGCAGCGGGTCCCATCTGGGTCAGGATCGGCAGCAGACCGCCAGTGGTTGGGTGCGGCGCCAGAACGCGGTCGTTCTTCTTGCCGTACATCCCGCCATAAATGGCATGCAGAATCCCATCCCGTTTACCGGGCCCGGAGAGATCAAAAAAAGTCCCGCTCAAAAATCGCTCCCCCGTGTCGCTAAATGTGAGTCCGACGGGATTGTTCATCCCCCCGGTGATCACCACTTCCAGCTCGCTGCCGTCGGGCCTGGCGCGGTAGATATGAGCAGCGTTCGACTTAAACGTCTCCCCAGTGCCGAGCACGTGGCTCTGTGGTGCGAATGCCCCCTTGCACCAGTAGATGTATCCGTCTGTGCCGATGTAGGGACCGTGCATGTCATTGCCGCAACCCTCGATCGAGCCGCCGTCGAACCAGACCGTCCGTTCATCGGCCACGTGATCGCCATCGGTATCGCGGAGTTTCCAAATGTGCGGTGGGGCTCCCACATAGACGGCTCCCTCGTGTATGAGAATGCCTTCCGGAAAAGGCAGGCCTTCGGCGAAGACCGTTGAGGCATCAAAGACGCCATCCCCGTCGCGGTCGACCAACCTCAACACGCGGTGCTTTGGGTCTTTGAGTTGAGCCGGCGCCTTGTCGGTGTTCCCGGAGCTGTCGGTGACATAGAGCACACCCTCCTCATCGAAACTCATGTGGATCGGCCGCTGCACGAGTGGCGGCGCGGCGACACGCTTCAGGACATAGCCGTCAGGAATCGTAAACGTATGCGGGGGCAACGTGACTTTCTCGGCACCTTGCGCATGCCAACAGAGAACGAAGACCTGCAGAATCATGCAGGTCGATAAGGAAACGCTGAAAGGCCTCATAATGAAATACTCCGGGGACACTTCCCCAATTCTGTCGAGCGTGCCCGAACCAATAAATTAATTCTACTCGCCCGTTCCGCCGGTCCAGTTGTTGCTCTGAAATGGAGCAGCAGGAAGGCCGGCTCCATTGACAAGATTAGGGTTGGTAAGTTTGTGCCAACCGAACTGAACCGTCACCGGTGTCACACCTTCGGCTTTGACGATTACGGTTTCGCCATCAATCTCGGCGGTGGCTTCGACGAACGTGCCGTCGGCACCGGCGACTTTGAATTCGCTCAAGGGTTTGCCGTCCCTTGATTTGAGGCCGCTGGCATGAGCGAAGGTCACCCGGGCAGTGTTGCTTTCTATCGCGACGCTTTTCAAAAGAGGGCCGGAATACGGCAGGTCTTTTCCGTAATCTTTCGCCAATGCCCACA
>CALAHF010000176.1 GCA_937891465.1 uncultured Verrucomicrobiales bacterium
AGAACGGCGTGAACTTTTTCGTTGATGAACGCGTCGGTCTCACCAAAAATCGCGCGGCGCTCGCTGTGGCCGAGGATCACGTAGTCGCACTTCACTTCGTTGAGCATCGCTGCGTTGGTCTCGCCGGTGAACGCACCACCTGCTTCGGGGTGCATGTTCTGGGCCGCAAGATCAACGGAAGCTGAACCTGAAATGTGCTCAGATGCTTTTGCGAGCGTTACGAAAGAAGCGCCAATGACGATGTCGACGGAAGTTGCTTCAGGAAAGGTTCCGAGAAAAGTCGTGAGATAAGAATCAGCCTCGGAAGGCGTAACGTTCATTTTCCAGTTGGCGGCGATGATGTTTTTGCGAGTGCTCATGTTTTTGGTAATTGGGTGGTCGAGTATTGGTTTCCCCGATTAAACAGGGTCTGTAAGATGAATCAACCGAGTTTATTCGACGATGGTTTCTCCGGCAATTAGGTCGTCCATCGATTGACGCTGGCGGATGACGTGTGCGGTTTCTCCGTCGACAAGGATCTCGGCAGGATAAGGACGCGAATTGTAATTCGAGGCCATGACAAATCCGTACGCGCCTGCGCTGAGAACGGCGATGACGTCGCCTTCTTCGACTTTGGCCAGTTCACGATTGGTCGCAAAGTAATCTCCGCTTTCACAAACGGGCCCGACCACGTCGACGACTTCCGTTTCGCCGTCGGACTCCTGAAGCGGGACGATGTCGTGATGCCCTTCGTATAGGGTTGGGCGAATGAGATCGTTCATGCCCGCGTCGACGATTTTAAAAAGCTTGGTGGTGCCCTGCTTTTCGTAAATGACTTCGGTGAGCAACACGCCGGCGTTCCCAACCATGTAACGACCGGGTTCGAGAATGATTTTTAACGCAAGTGGCTTGAGTGAAGGAACGAGCTTTGCGGCATATTCTTCAGGCGTCAATGCGTCGCTGGTTTCCCACCAGGCGGGATCACCGCTAGCAAGGGAGTCTTCGTAAACGATACCGATTCCTCCCCCAATACTGAAAAACTCGATTCCATAAGCAGCTTTGAGCTCTTCGACGAGCGGCACGACTTTTTCCACAGCTTCAATGAATGGCGCTGCGGTCGTGAGTTGGGAACCGATGTGCATTTGCAGGCCGCGAATGTTCAGATTCGGCAATTTCGAAGCGCGAGCATAGGCATCGCGGATGAAGTCGAAGTCGATTCCAAATTTATTTCCGCTTTTTCCGGTGGTGATTTTCGCATGCGTTTTCGCATCCACGTTGGGATTCAGACGGAGCGCGACAGGGGCTTTTACGCCCATTTCGCCTGCAACTTTATCGATTAAAACAAGTTCTGCTTCACTTTCCGCGTTGAAGGAATAGATACCCGCCTTGAGGCCGTGTTCGATTTCGGCACGGGTTTTGGCAACGCCAGCGAAAGTGCATTTCCCTGGATCGCCGCCTGCTTTTTCAACACGAAAAATTTCACCGCTGGATACCACATCGAAACCGGCTCCGGCTTTGGCTAACTGATTCAGCACGGCGATATTAGAATTCGCTTTCGTGGCGAAACAGATCTGACAATCCAGTTCGCTCATTGCTGAAGCGAGGCGCTGGTAGTTGTCGAGGATCGTTTTTTTCGAATACACGAAGAGCGGAGTTCCGTGTTCCGAGGCGAGAGCCTGAAGATCGGTCGCTTCACAGTGAAGTGACCCGTTTTGATAACCAAACGAATGCATAGTGGCGCGGAAGATACCGGCGAAACGGCCGGTCGCAACCGCAGATCAGGGCGCCGAATTACAATACTGAATTTCCAGCTTCGGTCGCAATGAAGGCGCCCATCATCAAAAAATAGACCAAAATTCCGATGAGGCACAAAATGCTGAAGCCAACGCCGATCCATCCAAGAATGATTCCGGCGGTCAATTGACCGTGTTCTAGAGGAAGGTTTGCTTCGCGCAATTTCTTCCGTCCCACGTGGCCGCAGATGACTGAAGCGATAGACACGGGAAGTAGAAAGCCGGAAGCGCAAAAAAGTCCGACGACTCCAACGATTCCACAGACCAGGCTGGTGGTAGCTAAGCCGTCAGCAGGGCCCCGAGGCCGGACCGGTGCGACCGCGAATGCCGGTGGCCCCCCGCCAGGTGGTTGCGTCTGTGGCGGTCCTGATGCTATGGGGGCCGCAGGTTCTACGAAATTCGTCGGAAACAAATCCGGTAGAACAACTTCACAGGCGGTCCAGTCGCTCATGGACTCATTCCACATCAGAGTTTTTCGCTTGATGACTCCCTCGTCGACAAGGCTTTTAATATCTGCCTCTGCTATAGGGATTTGCTCGTCATTTTCGGTTGCGTAAATCCACTCCATAATTAGCTCAGGTAAAATTCTTGTGAAAAAATGCCAAGCGTTACTAAGCGTCGAGCGCGCCAGTCACGACCAGCACAATAAAAAGAGCGAAAAGCAAAACACTCAAACCAATGCCAACCCAACCACAAACCAGTCCGGCGGTGAGTTGGCCGTGCTCTTTCGGGAGGTCCATGTCGCGGAGTCTTTTGCGACCAATGTGGCCACAAATAACTGCGGCAATCGAGACGGGAATCATGATTCCCCAGCTACAAAGAGAGCCGACGATTCCAATGATTCCGCAAACCAAACTCGCTATGGCAAGACCGTCCGCTGGACCGGGGACGCGTTGGGTGGCCATCATTAGCGGAGGTGGTTCTCCAGGGATTTGAACGGGCGCTTGTGCGGGAGGCGCTGGTGAAAAACTGGCTGGAGCTGACGGGGTGACTGTTTCCTCGGTGGGCTTAACAAAGCTCGATTGGAATAAATCAGGGAGCGCCTTGTTGCAGGCGGTCCAATCACTCATCGATTCATTCCAGACCAGAGTGTCAGGTTTCATGACACCCTGTCGGATTAGCTTCTCTAGATCTTCCTCGCCAATAGGAATCTGTTCGTCGTTCTCGTTTGCGTAAAACCACTCCATAATTCCTTGATGCTAAGAATTGAAATCGAAAATGCCAATCACGAAAATGTCGTCATCCCACGAAATTCCGCAAGACGAGCATCAAATTCTTCCTGAGTCAAAGCCTGGAGCTTGTGAGTGCTGAAACTTTCGCAGGTGTAACCTGCAACGATTGATCCGCGAACGACTGCTGCCGTGAGATCTGAGAATTCGTAGTCGCCCGGACGATCGAGGCTTGCCAAGTAGCCAGCAAATCCACCGATGAAAGAATCGCCTGCACCCGTTGGATCAAAAACTTCGTGAAGTGGGAATGCTCCAGTTGAGAAAAACTCTCCCTTTTCTTTGCCAAAAAGCATGGCGCCGTGCTCGCCTTTCTTGATGATCACGTAGCGTGGTCCCATTTCGAGCAACTTGTGGCCTGCAGTGATGAGATTGGTAGTCTCCATCATCTGCTTGGCTTCTCCATCGTTTAGAACCAACAAATCAATCCGCTTTAAAAGATCGTCGAGGCGGTCGCGAGCAATCGTGATCCAGAGATCCATCGTGTCCGCAATCGTCAGCTTCGTATTGTCGCCGAGCTGATCGATTACGGCGTGCTGATTTTCAGGATGCGCATTGGCAAGCACTGCGATTTTGGTTGAGGCCACCAGCTCCGCCGGAATTTTTGGTTCCCATGCTTCGAGGACATTCAACGCCACGTCGAGTGTGTCGCGCGAATTCATGTCTTCGTGATACTCACCCGACCAGCGAAACGTTTCGCCGTCGGTGTATTCGAGGCCGGTCAAATCGACGTTCTGATCTTTAAAAAGCTCGACATGCTCTTCAGGAAAATCTTTACCAACCACGGCTACAAGAGCAGCTGGAGAAAAGAAGCTCGCTGCGATCGCCGCATACGAAGCCGATCCGCCAAGCAGATCGCCGTGTTCATCTTTCGGAGTTTTTACGCGATCAAGCGCAACGGAACCAGCAATAAGGACACTCATAAAATGGGGTAGATAGGATAAATTGGATTAAAGGGCAACTGCCTCGAGGCGATCGCAAACGTCGCGGACATAAGCAGTGATATCGTCTGCTTGCAAGATTCCTGATACGATCACGACACGTTTTGCGCCAGCATCGAGGACCTGGTCGACATTTTCGCGTTTGATCCCTCCAATGCAGAAAATCGGTAGATCAGGATGAGCCTCGTGAACCGCGTGGATTTCTTTCGTTCCAATCGGTGTGTAATCCGGCTTTGTCGGGGTCGAAAATAATGGCCCAAACCCAATGCAATCCGTTCTCGGGTCAGATGCGGCAAGGGCTGCTTGCTCGACGCTGTGGGAAGATCGACCGACTAGCATCTCATCACCGACGATTGCGCGAACGCCGTCCATCGCCATGTCATCTTGTCCAACGTGAACGCCATCCGTCTTCAATTCCGTGGCGATTTCCGAGAAATCGTTGATCACAAATGGCACGCCGCCATTTCGACAAATCGGTAAAATTTTGGCTCCAAGATCTCGGATTTCATCCAAAGACGCCTTTTTTGCACGGAGTTGAATCACGCCAACCCCGCCTTCGATCATTTTTTCGCAGACCGATTCCGCGTTCTTCGGCTCGCAATATCCGAGGTCGAGAATTCCATATAAACGGGCCTTAAAAAGAGTGCTTCGCGCCATTTTACGAATCAACAGGGTCTGATCGATGAGTCAACTTTATTGGTTCAATTCAGTGGTTGATCCGTTTGTCGCACAGAGACACGGAGCACACAGAGACTTGAAAAAATAAAAAAAACTGCAGTGCATCGGCTCTGTGTGCTCTGCGCCTCTGTGCGACCTCTTCAAGTTTTCACGTTTCGCCCAACACCCGCAGCGCCGCACGAAACTGATCCATCGTCATCTGCGGAAAGTGTTCTCGCAGTCGTGCGGCAATCGCAGTGATGTGAGGGCAGGCAAAACTCGAACCGGTGTAGCTTTGCATCGTGCCATTGGGAAGCGGGCAATCGATGTAGACTCCGCTTCCTTCGACTTCGACGGGATTGTTTTCGTGGAATCGAAACTTCAGTGGCTCGTCGAAGAAATCCATATCGACGGCCAAAACGGACGCGCAGGCTGCCGGATACCCGATCTTCCCTGGCTTGTTATCCTTCGCTGCAATCACGAGCGTGCCGTTGTAAAATGCGCGATCTGCCAGCTCCGCAATCTCCGGCGTCAGCATTTCGTTTCCGAGGCTGATATTCAGGATATCCCATTTCTGATCGACCGCGAATTCCAGAGCGGCGACGAGCTTTGGAGTCGGAGCTGAATGCGTGCTGCCGATCACTTGCATGCTGAAAAGCGCTGCTGCGGCTGCATGAGAATGAATGATGTGCGCGCAGGCCGTACCGTGAGCGATGGTGTCCTCGCCAAGCGGAACCTGCTTCACGCGATATTCATCGCTGTCACCAATCTGATCGACTTCGAAATTGCCTTCCACACAACCTTCTAAAATCGGTAGCTGGCAGGAGACACCCGAATCCAAAATGCCAACAGAAACGCCACGGCCCGTTCCGGTATTCAAACAGGAACGTAGAACTTCGGCGTCGATTTGATCAGAGAAAATCATCCACTGTTGGACGAACTGAAATTCGTTTTAAGCCAACAATTTCTCAACCACATGACCGTGAACATCGGTCAGTCGAAAATCACGGCCTTGGTAGCGATAGGTCAGCTTCTCGTGTTGCAAGCCTAACAGGTGCAGAATTGTCGCCTGAACATCGTGAACATGAACGCCATCTTCGATCACGTTAAATCCAAATTCGTCGGTTTTTCCAATCGTCACCCCCGGTTTGATTCCTCCGCCGGCGAACCACATCGAAAACGCTTGCGGGTGATGATCTCGGCCTTGGCTTCGGCCCAGGGCGGCGCTGGCTTCGACCATTGGGGTTCGTCCAAATTCGCCACCCCACACCACAAGAGTGTCTTCAAGAAGGCCGCGCATTTTCAGATCTTGAATCAATGCAGCTGAGGCTTGATCCACATTTTTCGCCTGTGCGGTTACGCCTTTTTCAACCTGACTGTGGTGATCCCATCCGGAATGATAAACTTGAACAAATCGGGTTCCCCGCTCAACCAGTCGCCGAGCGAGCAGGCAATTTTTTGCGAAATCGCCTGGGCCATACATTTCAGTGATCGCCTCCGGTTCTTTTGAAAGGTCGATCAACTCCGGTGCGGCTGATTGCATGCGCCACGCCATTTCGTAGCTATTGATGCGGGTTTCGATTTCCGGATCGCCAACGACATCGAAGCGGCGTTCGTTCATTTTTCGAATCAGATCGAGCGAGTCGCGTTGAGCCTGATTGTCGACGCCTGCAGGATTCGAAACGTGTAGAATGGGATCTCCCGATTGCCTAAACGGAACACCTGCGTGTTTGCCGGGCAAAAATCCCGGGCTCCACATCGCAGCGCCGCCACTCAAATTGCCGCCCGATTTCAGAACGACAAATCCGGGAAGGTTTTCCGTTTCATTTCCAATGCCATAACTGACCCATGACCCCATCGCCGGGCGGCCTGGAATGGGGCCTCCGGTATTCACAAGAATTTGCGCGGGAGAGTGATTGAATTGATTGGTGTGAACGGATTTCACAATCGCAATGTCGTCGGCCACTTTTGCGAGATGGGGGAGGCAATCTGAGATTTCCTGACCGGATTGCCCGTGTTTTGAAAACGAAAACCGGGGAGCAAGCACGGCTGCGTCCGGCTGAATGAAAGCATATCGTTGGCCGGCGATCACAGATGGTGGAATGGGTTTTCCATCAAACTCGCGAAGGCGGGGTTTGTTATCAAAAAGCTCCAACTGGCTGGGAGCACCCGCCATGAAAAGATAAATCACTCGCTTCGCCTTTGGCGCAAAATCAGAGAGATCTCCGGCATTCGCAAAGCCACCAGCCATCATCGAGCCCAGACCGATTTTCCCGAGTCCAATGCCGCAGGTTCCAAAAAACTGACGGCGTGTTGAGTTTTGAAGATTCATAATATTTGGTTTCACTGTTTCGTAACCGCCTCATCAAGATTCAAAATCACTCGTGCGGTCAGCGTCCACGCAGCGAGTTCGGGATCTGGTTTTCCGGAAATTTTCTGAGCGTCGAGTTCATTTTTTTTCAATCGGGCGAGCTGCGCTTCGTAGAAGTTGGTTAGATCAATGAGTTCAGATTCTGTAGGCTCGCGGGAAAGGACGCGTTGAAAGATTTTCGAAGCAACAGGGTTGGATTGATGATTCAACAGGGTTGATTCGGCAAGCGCGCGAGCGGCTTCGAGAAACATGGTGTCGTTGAGAAGCGTCAAGGACTGCAGGGGAGTGTTGCTGATTTCACGGCGTGCGAGGCAGCTTTCGCCGGTAGGGCCATCAAAGGTCAAGTAAGCGGCGAAGGGGGCGGTTCGTTTTGAAAATGTGTAGAGACTGCGGCGATAACGGTCTTCGCCTTTGGAAACATTCCATTTGGTGCCGCCATAGGCAGCTGCTGCGACGGTGGAAGGTTGAGGTGGAAAGACGCTCTTGCCTCCGATTTTTTTGGAAAGTAAACCACTGCTGGCGAGTGCGGCATCGCGAAGAACTTCCCCACTCATGCGAAAACGAGGACCGCGGGAAAGCAGAACGTTTTGCGGATCGGCAACCATGAGTTCGGAATTCAATTCGGATTGCTGCTGGTAGGTTTGGCTGGTGACAATTTGGCGATGGAGTTTTTTCAGCGACCAACCGTCGTCGATAAATTTCACGGCGAGCCAATTGAGCAATTCGGGATGGCTCGGCGTTTCGGATTGCAGTCCGAAATCCCCAGCGGTGTAGAGGATTCCGCGTCCGAAAAAGGCGCGCCAGGCACGGTTCACGGCGACGCGGGCGGCGAGAGGATTCTTTTCTGAAACAAGCCATTTCGCGAGATTCAATCGATTGGGATCACCGTCGATCGATTCAAAAATTGCAGGCACTGCAGGTCCAACAGATTCTTTGGCGCTTAAATATTCGCCCCGATGATGACGCGTCGTTTCGCGTGGGTTTTTGGAAGTCCGCTCGCGCATGACAAGAGTTGTCGGTAGCGCGGGGATCGATTTTTCAAGTGATGTCACCTTCTTTTGAAATGCAGCGAATTCCTTCGCAATGTTGACGTAGGCAGTTTCCATGTCGATGTCTGATGATACTGCTGGATTTGGAGTCGTGCTCGCATCGGCTGGAACCGGTTTTGCATCAGTGGTCACTGCGATGCGAAATTTACCTAACGCAGCGACAAAGTGACGCTCGAATAACATGGAAACGTCGAGCGATTTTCCCTGAATGGGTTGTTCGAATTCTAAAATGAGTTCGTGCCGCTTTCCTTCTCCGGTCGCTGTTGACCAGCCTGATGAGCCATTTCCATCAAAAACGCCTTCGGGAGTGACCTTGCCACTGCCGATGGCGATTTTGCCGAAGCTGATTGATGCATTTTTGAATCCTATTTTTTGGTCGTCTACCGTGGCAGTGAATTCACTGAGAAAGAAGTCACCTTTGCGGCCTTCGTAGTAGGCTGTTCCGGGGCCGTTCGCTGGAAGCCTTTCGTCGGGGAGGGCTTCGAGCCGGATTCCAGTGATGGGAGGTTTGATTCCTGAGATGTCGAATTCGAGATCGTAAACGTGGCGTTTAGTGAAGTCTCCGCTGGCGTAAATCACGTTTTCATTTTCAACTTCGAGCAGAATTCCTTCAGCAGTCGACTTGCGCGGCTTGATATCTGTCCAATTTCCGAGGGGACGAGTATTTTGGGCAATCCATTTCGTGAATTTCGCCTTGTCGATTTTCTGGGTTTCAGCGATTTCGAGAGATCGGATTTGCTCCTGAATTTTTTCGCGCTGAGCAATAATTTCCGGATCCGGAATTTCGATTTCAGGTTCTTCAGCATTGTTCAGCAACGCAAAAAGCGCGTAGTAATCGGTGTGGGTGATGGGATCGAATTTGTGGGTGTGGCATTGCGCGCACCCAGTGGTTAGCCCCATCCAAACGGTGCCGGTGGTGGCCACACGATCGGCCATGGCGTTGAATCGAAACTCAAGAGGATCGATGCCGCCCTCTTCGTTGAGCATGGTGTTTCGGTGAAAGCCGGTCGCGATTTTTTGATCGATCGTTGCGTTCGGGAGCATGTCACCCGCGAGCTGTTCGATGGTGAATTGATCATACGGCATGTCGGCGTTCAGCGCGTTGATGACCCAATCTCGATACGGCCAGATAGAGCGCGGCCGGTCTTTTTCGTAGCCATTGGTGTCGGCGTAGCGAGCGAGATCCAGCCAGTCGCGGGACCATTTTTCGCCGTATTGTGGACTGGCGAGAAGTTCATCGGCAGTTTGGGAAACGGCTGATGGAAGATTTTTTTCGGTAGCGAGTTGGGCAAATGTCTCAACTTGCTCGGGCGTTGGCGGCAGACCAATCAGATCGAGATAGAGTCGCCGAACCATCGTGTTGGAGTTTGCCGCTGGAGAAAAACTCAGCTTCTTTGCTTTGAGTCGTTTCTCAACGAAGGCGTCGATCGGATTTTCTAATTTTGACCGTGGAGGAATGACGTTTGATTTCCGCGGATGAACGAAAGACCAATGCGCCTCGTATTTGGCGCCTTCTTTGATCCATTGTTTGAAAGTCGAAATCTCGGCGGGGGTTAGCTTCGGCTTGTTCGCATTGGGCGGTGGCATGACTTCGTCTTCGTCATCCGAGAGCATTCGGGTGATGATTTCGCTCTTTTCAGGATCTCCGGGAGTGATCGCCTGATAGCCGCCGAGGTCCTGCGTGGCGGAGGAAAAGTTGTGCAATCCGAGATCGGCCTCGCGAGCGTTGTCATCGAATCCGTGGCATTTGTAACAACGGTCGGCCAGGATTGGGCGGATATCGCGGGCAAAATCGATTGGTTCAGCAGCAGTCAGAAATGCCGTTGTTGATAGAATAAAAGCTGCGATTACTCGGACCATATTTACACAGGTTGCGGGCGACTGGTCTTTTTGGCGTGAGGCGTGTCTGTGGGATGCAGTTTTTTACCAGAGCACGAAAAAGCGGAGTCCCCTTTCGGAAACTCCGCTTTTTTCATCGGCTTACGTTTTTAAAAAAAGTCACTGACACGCTTCACATTCTTCACCGTTTAGGAGTGCATCGAGTGAACATGCCTGCTGTTCGGCTTCGGTGAATTCCTTGGAATTAGGATCATTTTCTCCACCGAGGTGACGAACTTCCTTCTTCACGTTGGTTGTCGCCTGCTCGATGTTGGACGCTTGCTGAGTGCGCAAGTAGTAAGTGGTCTTCAAGCCTTTGTGCCATGCATCGCGATACATGTGAGAGAGCGTTTTCATCTCCGGGTTTGCGAGGAACAAGTTCACGGACTGACTTTGATCAATCCACTTCTGACGACGACCGGCAGCTTCGATGAACCACTGGAAACCGACGGAGAATGCCGTTGCGTATTTCAGCTTCAAGTCAGCCGGAATTTCGTCAATGTCTTCGAGCTCACCATTGAAATACTTGAGGCGTTCAACCATTTCAGGACCCCAGAGATTCAATTTCTTGAGATCACGAACGAGATACTGATTCAGGACGATGAAGTCACCGGAAAGGTTTCCTTTAACAAACAGGTTCTTGAAGGTTGGCTCGATACATGGAGTGGAGCCCATGATGTTCGAGATGGTCGCGGTCGGTGCAATCGCAATCACGTTCGAGTTCCGCATGCCCTGCTTCTTGATCTTCTCACGAAGCACATCCCAATCCATCCGGCTGGTGCGGGGAACGTCGATCGCCTGGCCACGCTCTTCTTCGAGCATATCGAGGGTATCTGGTGGAAGCAAACCGCGGCTCCATTTTGATCCTTCGAAAGATGAGTAACTGCCGCGCTCAGCAGCGAGCTCACTCGATGCTTCGTAGGCGTAGTAGCAAATTGCTTCCATGAACTCGTCGTTGAATTCAACCGCTTCATCGCTGCCAAACGGAGTGTCGCGGGCGAACAACGCATTCTGAAGTCCCATGACGCCGAGTCCAACCGGACGGTGACGGGAGTTCGCGTTTTTAGCCGCATCCGTTGGGTAGAAGTTGATGTCGATCACGTTGTCGAGAGCGCGGACTGCGACGCTGACCGTTTCCTTCAGTTTCACGAGATCGAGCTGTCCATTCTCATCGAGGTGAGACTCAAGAACAACCGAACCGAGGTTACAAACAGCGGTTTCATCATCGGATGTATTCAGCGTAATCTCAGTGCAAAGATTTGAGCTGTGGATGACGCCTTCGTGGTCCTGCGGACTGCGGACGTTGCATGGATCTTTGAATGTGATCCATGGGTGACCGGTCTCGAACAACATGCGGAGCATTGACTTCCACAGATCGAGAGCCGGAACGACGCGTCCGAAAATCTCACCTGCTTCGGCTTTTGCCTCATACTGAACGTAGCGCTCTTCGAATGCCTTGCCGTAAAGGTCGTGCAAATCCGGAACTTCGTTGCTGCGGAAAAGGGTCCAGCTGTCACGGGATTCCATCCGCTTCATGAGCAAGTCCGGAATCCAGTTCGCGGTGTTCATGTCATGCGTCCGGCGACGCTCGTCACCTGTGTTTTTACGAAGCTCGAGGAAATCGAAAATGTCGTTGTGCCAGCTTTCGAGATAGGCACACCCGGAACCGCGACGCTTTCCGCCCTGGTTCACGGCAACGAGCTGGTCGTTGTGCAATTTTAAAAATGGGATAACACCCTGACTTTCGCCATTGGTTCCCTGAATATAACCGCCCGTTCCGCGAACCGATGTCCACGAACCGCCGAGGCCACCTGCCCACTTGGAAAGGTAAGCGTTTTCTGCAATACCCCGCTGCATGATTGACTCGATCGAATCATCCACCTTGTAGAGGTAGCAGGAAGAAAGCTGGCTGTGAAGCGTGCCTGAATTGAACAACGTCGGAGTCGACGAGCAAAAGCGACGGCTGCTGTAGAGACGATAGAGATCGACGATTTTATCTTCTGCGTTCTCTTTTTCAGCAACGAAGAGTCCCATAGAAACGCGCATCCAGAAAAGCTGAGGCGTTTCGAGGCGAGCGTGTTTCTCGCTGGTTTTGTCGATGATCAGATAACGATCATAAAGTGTCTGAATTCCGAGGTAGTCGAAATCGAGATCGGACGTCGGATCGATGGACGCAGCGAGTTTGTCGAGATCGTAATCGAGCAGGCGTGGAGCAATCCGGTCAATTTTAACACCACGAACCAGATTGGCTTTGAAAGCACGGCGGTGGAACAGACCAAGTTGCTCGATGCCATCGTGAACGATGGACCATCCGAGAACTTCCTCGTAAATAAAAGTCAGGAGGATTCGTCCGGCGAACTTTGCGAAATCCGCGTCCTTTTCGATTAGGCTCTTGGCGTTGAGGATGATGGTCTTTTTTAAGTCCGCCTCCGTCATTTCCGAGAAGAATGCCCTACGAAGTTCATGCTCAATTTCATCGGCGGAAATGCAGAGCTCAAGTCCAATCTGAGCAAATTCGATCCGCTTTTTCAGATCGACCCCGTCCCACAAATCGCTGGAACCGTCAGCGC
Organism: uncultured Verrucomicrobiales bacterium; assembly: GCA_937891465.1. Taxonomy (GTDB): domain Bacteria; phylum Verrucomicrobiota; class Verrucomicrobiia; order Verrucomicrobiales; family DEV007; genus JABDJT01. Next base: position 12,465 of record CALAHF010000176.1, read on the forward strand.
GCTTGACCACGATCATCGAATCTTGAGCGTCATCATTTACGTCTTTGGAATTCCGCCGCTCTTGAAGTCGCTGCTGGGAGCGATGTGCGCGATACAAAATGTATCCTTCAGCCACCTTGAAGTGACCCATCTTCATGAGTGTTTCCTGAACTCGATCCTGGAGGTCCTCGATTCGGATGTATTCGTGACCGCTCTTTGCGATGGCGTCCGTCAACCCTTCGGAAACTTTATTTGCCGGGGTGGAATCCATTCCCAGCGACAAAAAGGCACTGCGAACAGCCACTTCGATCTTGTTTGGGTTCCAGGCAACGACTTCACCGCTGCGGCGAATGACCTTGCAGAGAGGCTTGCCGTTGGGGTCGTGTTCCGACGGAGCATGATGGCTCACGACTCCCGGTTTGCGGGATCCAATAGACTTCCGGCGAATCATGAGACTCTTCGCGACGTCATGTGAATTGTGACGAATCAACGCGCGTTCAATGATCTCACTGATCTCCGCCGCTGTATAAACCGTATCCGAATCTTCGTTGCCAAGCTGCTCAAGCAATTCACTCGTAACCGACTTCGAAATCGAAGCGACGAGGTTCCGATTGTTGTCATTGAAGATGTCTTCCTCGTTGCGTGAAAGCGCAAGGTCAGTCACCGCAGTTCCGATGGTATCAGCAATTTCCGCTCGATTGAAATTTTTTCGCTCTTCGCCGATCTGGACGTAGACGCGCCCTGAAACGGAAGCTTCATGAGTATCATCAGTTTCATCAGCCCAATCAAAACGGGGCTTCATATCTTGAGGGGTCGCAGCGAGGCGCTGCAACTGCATGTCTTGTTCAATAAACTCTCTCGTAATCATAAATGGATAGGGGGACGTGGGTCGGTCAGTGGTTGGTTGGAGAGGAAGGTGATTTTCGATTCAACAGGGTCTGTTCGATGAACGCACCCTGTTGGTTCGTAAAAGTGGGATCAAAGGTCGTCGTCGTCTGCCGATGCGAGGGCAGATGATTTCTGATATTCGGTAACGGTTTGTTCGAAGAAGTTAGCTTCTTTTTTGATGTCCATCGTCTCGGCAAGCCAGGGGAAAGGGTTCTGAACACCCGGATTGATTGGATTCAAGCCAACGCCCTCAAGGCGGCGGTCAGCGATGAAATCGATGTATTTGCAGAATTCCTCAACGCTGAGTCCGACGGAACTGACTGGCAGGCAGTCTTTGATGAATTCTTTCTCAAGAGCAACTGCTTCCCGCATGGTATCTACGAGTTCGTTTTTAAAATCGTTCGTCCAGATTTCCATGTTTTCACCAACGAGATCCATGAACAAGTTCCGGAAAACTTCGATGTGATTGGACTCATCACGCAAGGTGTAGCGGAACATTTGGCCGATGCCGGGAAACTTATTCTGGCGGTAAAGGCTCAGAATCATGCCGAAAAGGCCGTAGAACTGAGTTCCTTCCATGCACTGTCCGAAAACAAAGATGTTCCGGGCGAGCTTCTTCTTGTTCTCAGGAAGTGTGGTGTCGAGATCACGACGGAGATCGTGTGAGGTGCGCGTGACGAACTCATTTTTCTTAACGATCGTTGGAATCTGCTCAAACATCGCTTCGCACTCATGGGGATTGATCCCGAGGCTACTAATCATGTAAAGCAAGCTGTCCGCGTGGATATTCTCTTCGTGAGCGTGACGCCCCAAAACGAGCTTGAGCTCAGGTGCAGTTACCAATTCACGAACCACGTGGAGGATGTTGTCACCAACGATGCCTTCAGCCGCTGAAAAGTAGCCAATTCCCATGCGAATGATCCAGCGATCAGAATCAGTCAGTTCAGTCCCCTGCCATTGCTGAATATCCTTCTGCATCTGGATATCTTCCGGCTCCCAGTGGTTATTTTTCATCGTCCGGTAAAGATCGTAAGCCCACTGATATTTTAGTGGCAGCAAATTGAACGTCTCGCTTTTACGACCGTTAATAATGCGCTTTCCAGCAAAGGCTGCCTCGGCTTTGTCCTGATCCAAAACGAAGGTTTTTTCTCCAATTGTGAAAGATTTTTCCATGATTAAGTTTTCTTAAATAAAATTGAGTCTAGAGCCGATGAAACGGCTGAAATTGTGAATAACCTGTTTAACAAGTTGTGGGCAAGCGGGTCACAACCACAATATGTAGTGGTTGATTTGAAGTTTAACCCCACATCTGGTGTGTTGCCAACAAAAAAGCGATACTTTTTTTATCCGGGGAAGAAATTTTGAAACTTCGATCTAGTAACTCAAAAAATTAATACGGCTTTGCTGATATTTAAGAAAATGTGCAATGCAGCGGTTTCCCATCGCGTCAGGCCTAACGCGACCGCTGGACACGAAAAAGCCCAAGCATTGCTGCTCGGGCTTTTCAAAAAATTGTCAGGAAACTGAGAGAATTTTGTCTAGCTTTGAGTTCGGACCGCAGGGCCGACAGGCTTCGTTGCGTCTTCCAATTTGGTTGCCACTGCTTCGAGCAATTTGTTCTCTTTTTTCTCGGTCCGATATTCACGAACGCGCTTGAATCCCACGAGCTTTTTCTCATCTTCGTCCCACAAGCGAAACGTAGCCGATTTGAGGCTCGAAAACAGGGTGAGGGGCTTCACTGAGTGGAACAGCTCATTTGAGTCGTGGCACGCTTCGAGGTTGTAGTTTGGGATCTTGGAGCTGAGGTGGTGCACGTGGTGAAATCCAATGTTTCCAGTGAACCACTGAAGGATCCGGGGGAGCTTGTAAAAAGAACTGCCTTCTAAAGCCGCTGAGGTGTAATCCCAGTGGTGATGGCGTTCGAAATAAGTGTCTTCGAACTGGTGTTGCACATAAAAAAGCCAAACACCTGACATGGAGGCAACTGCGGTGATGGTCAGGTGAATGAAAAAGTAATTCCAGAATCCAAATGCATAGATCAATCCCGCAATCGCGAAAGCGATCCCAATATTCGTCAAAATGATGCTGATGATTTCGTTTTTCTTGGCTCCTTTGGTCCAAAAACGCTCGAGGACCGCAAAAAGAATGACGGGAATGATCCCGAACAGGACGAATGGATTTCGGAAAATACGATACCAGATTCGAGTGAGCTTAGGTGATTCGTCGTATTGCTTTACAGTCATGGTCCACACTTCACCCAGACTGGGGCGGTCAAGGTCGCCGGAAGATGCGTGGTGCTGAGCGTGCTCCCAACGCCAATGCTTATACGAAGTTAGCGTCAAAACCCCGGCCCAGTAGCCGATGATGTTATTCGCGCGTTTGGATTTAAGAAAAGATCCATGACCGCAGTCGTGAAAAATGATGAACGTCCGAACGACAAGGCCACCTGCGATGATGGCGATCGGAATTGTCAGGAGCCAGGAGATCTCGACGGTGAAAAACATGAGAACCCACAAAGCGATGAGAGCTCCCATCGAATTGATAATCTGCCAGATCGCCTTTTTCGTGCTTGGCTGCTCATAAGGAGCAACAATTTTTTTCCACGCAGCGATTTCCGCACGCTTTGCCTTCTTAGCGTCGGCTTCCAAAGAGGGGGTTGTTTTGTCTGAAGAGCTCATTAAAAAAAGAAAGACGGGGTAAGAAAAATCGCAGCGTTCAATTCGGGTCCGAATACGCTAGCGCACGTCAAAAGGTTAATTTTCCCAAAACAATTAGGTAACCAATAATCGCAGGGTTGAGAACGATTGCAAGGCGGTTATGACCGCCCTTTCGCGGACCTTTTCTCGCAAAAATTGCCTACACTTTGCGTAAATCCTTGATTTGCTTGAAATCGAAACAGCTTGGCGTTTAAGTTTACTCTCTGCGTCATGAAAAAATTTGTGCTATTTCTCCTCGTTGTTGGTGGTCTCGGGGCCGCTGGATTCTTTTTTTACGATCCCCATCTCAAACCATACCTCGGGCCGTTGGTTGAGAAAATTACGGGTGCTGTGGATTCTGCGATTGGGGATGATGACAGCAAGATTGTCAAAGGAGGCGGTAAAACCGAGCCCGCCCCGGTGAAGGTGAAGGTGAATTCTTCAAAAACCGTTCCTGATAAGTTAGTTACGAAAACCGATATTCCGGCTCCGGCCCCGAAGAAAGAGGCGCCTCCGATGTCTAAAATCGATCAGATTGTTGCTAAAAAATACCCCATGCCAGAGATCCGTCCGCTTTTGGAAATCGTGGACAACTGGAACAATGTTCCGCGAAACGCCTATCCGCGAGTGGTTGCAATCAAGGAAAAGCTCGCATTTTCAATGACGATCAATGGAAATAAAATGGCCAGTGTTGCGGCTCCGGGGACTGAAGTGGCACCGACCCGCATCCAAGGAAGCACGCTTTACATCACCAGTTTGGCAAACAAATCGATGACGAATCAAATCCAAATCGATAAAACCGATTTTAAAGATCGGGTTACCAAACGCTACGTCGATTTTGTCAATTTCAAGCGCACTCAGACACAGACTGCTCGTGAAAAGGCGAAAAAAGCGCTGTCGGCCAATTCAGAAAAGCTTGCGTCACTCGTGGCCAACGAAGGCAAGTGGGATAAAACTGGCGATCCGCGTTTTGGTCCCGTGAAAGCCAGCATCGCTGGCGGAAAAGTTCAAGGCGTCACGATGGAAGAGGCGACAACGTTTCGCTGGAATGGTAGCGAGCGAGTCGGCGGTGAAATGGCCGGTTCCTATGACACCGTGACTGTTCATTTCGAGGTCTCAACGATTTTTGGAAGATTCCCGGCGGATTACAAATGTCTTCTTCGTGGAGGAAGGGTTGTGGGTTGGATCGATCCAATCAGCGACGAGAAACTCTGATTTTTTACAGCAATCCCAACGGACAACGAATCTGATGAAACGACTTTTATCTCTCATCGGCGGCGTCCTGTTAGGTGCGGCGGCCGGCTTCTCCCAAATTCCAGAGATCGAGCGGAAAATCCCGCCGGTCAGCAAATTGGAGTTTCCTACTGAAGAGCGCGAGAAAATCGAAGCGCGGCTCTCTGATTACGAAGATCGCCTCTACGAATTGGCTGGCGAGCCGTTCGAAGGCGACGTGGCGGTTTTTGCAAAAGCCGTTCGCTTCGCACTTCGGAATAACGAGTTCTATTCTGAAAAGGAATTCTCGCTTCCCGCAAAAATGCTCGATTTGGCGGATGCTCGCTACGAAGAGCGTGCCAAAGAAGAGCCGACCGCGTCATGGCGAGATCAGCGCGGGATGTTGGTTCGTGGCTACCGATCATCGATTGATGATTCCGTTCAGCCTTACGGATTGGAAATTCCTGAAAAACTGGACCTCTCCAAACCCGTTCCGTTGCTTGTGTGGCTTCACGGCCGTGGCGACAAAACAACCGACCTTCATTTCATCAATCGTTGTCTCGGAAAATCCCAGGCATTGGGCGGAAAAATCGCCGATCAGCAAAATGCCATCATCGTGCATGCATTTGGGCGCCACTGTGTGGGATTCAAATACGCCGGAGAAATCGACGTTCTCGAAGTGATCGATGCCGTGAAAGCGGAATACCCGATCGATCCCAACAAAGTCGCCTTAGCTGGATTTTCCATGGGTGGCGCCGGGGCGTGGCACGTCGGAGCGCATTACCGCGATCAATTTTGTGCCGTTCATGCCGGTGCAGGATTTGCTGAAACGAAGTTCTACAACAAGCTAACACCTGAGAATTTGCCGGTCGATTATGTGCAAACACTGTGGAGCCTTTACGATGTCCCGAACTACACGCGCAATTTTTTCAATGGCCCCGTGCTGGCGTATTCCGGCGAAGACGACAAACAAAAGCAGGCGGCAGACCTGATGGCAGAGGCATTTGAAGCCGAAGGCGAAACCCTGAAACACATCATCGGTCCCGGGATGGGGCACAGGTATCACGACGATTCCGCGAAAGAAATCTGGGCATGGCTCAACGACATCTGGGACAAGGGCGGGCGCGATCCTTTTCCAAAAAAAATCGAGCTGCAAACGGCGACGCTGCGTTATGGGAAAATGTTCTGGTTTACCGCGACGGGGCTCGAAAAGCACTGGGAAGACAGTCGAGCATCCGCAACGTGGGATGAAGCCGCGAAAAAAATCTCTGTCGCTTCAAAAAATATCACGGCGTTTCGGATTGATGCTTCGAAAACAGTCGATTTGGGTGCATACGAACTCGAAATTGATGGTCAAAAGCTGAAATCCGAATCCCCCGGATTTTCCATCACATCGCTGTTTGCCCATCGATCAGCAGATGGAACGTGGGCTTGGGGAGAAATCGCCGGCCTGACGAAGACGCGTCACCTTCAGGGGCCTATCGATGACGCCTTTCTTTCCAAATTCATCGTTGTCCCACCTGACTCAGTCGACAAAAACGAAAAATTTGATGCGTGGATTGATTTTGAAATGAATCACTTCAAAAACCGCTGGATCGAGCTGATGCGGGGTGAATATGCATTTGAAAACTCAGGCGCGCTCGACAGCCTTGACGTTTCCGAATCCAATTTAGTTCTCTGGGGAACTCCTTCGACGAACCTAATGATCGCTGAAATCATCGATCAACTCCCCATCGAATGGACCGATGAAACCCTGAAAATTGGCGGACAAACCTTCGATCCAAAAACCCACGTTCCGTCATTCATTTACCCAAACCCAGTTGCGCCGAATCGATACATCGTCATCAACAGCGGCCTAACCTTTCGCGAAGGCCACGATCGCACCAATTCTCTGCAAAATCCCAAGTTACCCGATTGGGCAGTCACCAATTTCGAAACCAACCCGAATGATCTGACTGCTGGAGAAGTCGTCGCCACCGGTTTCTTTTCTGAAACGTGGAAGTGAGATTTTACGATCGAATAGGGTATGTTCATCGAATAGACCCTGTTGGTTCGTGAAAGGGTGAGTCCCTTTTCGATTCTACCGCGAGTCCAAGACGAGCATATCGTTTTCAAACTTCACCTTCGACATCGAATCGATTACAGTGACTTCCTCTTTGCAGGTGGCGGCGAGGCGAAGAAAGGCTTCTAAAATCGGGGCAAATTGCTTTTCGAAGTTGAGATCAAGCTTTCCGATGCGGCCGCCGGCAGTTTGCCAATTGGTCGTGTTTCCGGATTTGTTCAATCGAACCCGGCTGCTCATGGTCACAGGAATTCCGATGAACGAGCGCTCGACATAAACTTCAGCAACGCCATTACTGAAATCAACACAGACGCCTTTGAATTTCATCATTGAACCGAAAGCACCCGTCTGAGTTCCTTTTAAACGACCGGCAAGGTATTGGTTCACTTCTTCCTCAGAGAATTTGATTTCTTCATCACCGAGCATCACCTGCTGAGCTTCTTTCAGTAGGTTGCGGGGTTCTTTTTGATCGAGGCTGCTTGCACCGCCAGCGTAACCTTTAATGCCGCTGAGGTTGGACGGACTAATGACCATGATGGCGAGGATCAATAAAACTAACGCAACAAGCATCATCAAAACGGACATTACCGAAAATCCCGTTCCTGTTGGGGCTTGGTAATGAGTCTGACCGGGCCGACCGCGAGATCCGGGGCGTCCACCACCAGCGGTTGCGACTTTTGCCTGGGCACCTCTTCGACGGGGAGGGGCACCTTTCGGGCGCGATATCGCCGCGCTTGGTGAAGGTGCCGAAGGGGCAGGAACAGGGACTGGCACCGGCTCGGGAGTTGCCGCAGGAACGGACTGCTGGACGGAGTCGTTCGCGTAAGGATCAATGGGGGCGGCAGGCTGTTCGTAAACCTGGGGCTGATCTCCACCTTGAGTGTAATCGTAAACTTGCTCCACCGGGGCTGCTTCCTGCGCGGGGGGAACTGGCTCTTGCTGGTGAACCTCTTCCGTTTGAGCCGGTGGAACCACATTGGGGGCCTGCTCCGCTGGTTCTTGCTGTGCTGGAGGAACCGGCTCGGGTCGATGTTCCTCTTCAGGATTCGGGTTTTGTGGATCAGGCATGGGACTTGAAACGGTGAATTAGTCTGATTTTGAAGGTTTTGGCGCGGGCGTAGACGGCTTCGAAGATTCTTTCTTCGTCGATTTAGCCTTTTTATCGCTTCCACTACTACTTGATTCGGAGGACTTCTTATCGGCTTTGGCAGCGGCCTTGTAGCCTGAACTGCGATAGTCGGTTTCGTAAAATCCCGACCCTTTAAAAATGATGCCCGCTCCGGTTCCGATGAGGCGCTTTAATTCACCGCCACAATCTTCAACCGGACAATCGGTCAGCCGACCAGCACTCATGGACTGGAAAGCATCAAAATGGTGATCACACTTCAGGCACTTGTATTCGTAGGTAGGCATTATTTTTAGGTTATCAAATATGCGTTCGGAGACGAAACGAGCAAACCCATTTTTCACCGGAAACAGATTGGACAATTTAGTTAAGATGAGTTAAATTTTAAAAAATCTTTCCTATTTTTGCCACAATGAGTTCTTTTTTGAAAATTTTCATCCTTCTCGCCCTCCATTTAACGTTTGGTGGGTGTGGATCGAATCCAACTCCCACCAGCATTCCGTATCTACCGGGAACGCTAGGTGAAGGAAATCCGCTCGGCCAAGGCCGGACAGAGGAAGAAACCAGCTTGGTGATGAAAAAAGATACCGTTTCCGTGTGGGAGGGGGACGGGGTTTTTGGTTCGCCATCAATCGTCATTTCGCTTTCTCATCAGCGGGCTTATTTTTATAAAGGTCAGACGTTGGTGGGAATTTCGCAGGTTTCGACGGGAACGGCTGAACATGCTACGCCGACCGGAGATTTTAAAATTACTCAGAAGAGCAAAGATCACGAATCGAATCTCTACGGCGAATACAAAACGCGGGATGGCCAAATCATTCAGAAAGAGGTTGATGTGACAAAGCATCCCAAGCCTCCGGGCGCGATTTACGATGGTGCCGACATGCCGTTTTTCATGCGTTTCAATGGCGGAATCGGAATGCACGGTGGGATTCTGCCGGGCTACGCGGCTTCACATGGTTGCATTCGGATGCCATATCCAATGGCGAAGATTTTTTATGCAAACGTCCGCCACAGCACGCCGGTTCGCGTTGTCCGCTGAATTCCGTTTCACGCCGTTTTTGCAATGCCTGATTTGCCATCGCTCGACTCGTTCGAAATCACTGCAGCCGAATTGGATGCGTTGTTGAAAGAGAATCCCGAAGCGGTTCGCTTGATCGATTGTCGCGAGGACGACGAGTTTGGGATCTGTAAAATTGAAGGGGCCGAGTTGCTTCCGTTGTCGTCTTTCGCTGAAAAAGGTGGGCCCGCGCTGCTAAAAGACGAATCCAAACCCGTCGTGATTTATTGTCATCACGGCATGCGTTCGCTCAATGCCACGATGTGGTTGAAGCAGCGTGGCCGCAAAGATGTCTGGAGTCTTGCCGGCGGGATCGATTGGTGGTCGCAGGATATCGATCCCGAGGTGCCGCGTTACTGAGCCTTTTTCTCTGGCTTTTTCGCGAGCGATTCTAACATCTTCTTGATGTCGTTCGTCGGTAGATCGCACGCCTGTTTCACGCAAACGTAGGCAGTCGCTTTGCCATTCTGAGGAGCCATTGTGGCCGAATATTCAGCGAGTTTTCCAATCGCGTCTTTCGTTTTCTCCGTCCGCAAAATCACGACTTTGTTCGGAATATACGGCTTCCGCAGCGCTTCAATCATCGCTGTGGTATCGTCTGAGTCAGCTTTGTCATTCGAAACCACCACTTCAAAACTCGGTCCGAAGTGAAAGTCCAGGCCACACATCACAAGTGGCACCACGCTTGGCGCACGCTCGATTTCATTCGAAAACGCTTTGATCAACAAATCGGTTTTGTCGGCAAACCGACTGTCTCCCGTGAGACGATAGAGTTTCGATAAATTCAAAAGCGAAACGGAGTTGCCGCTTGGAATCGCGCCGCCGTAGAGTTTTTTCGGACGAACGATCAGCGTTTCCGAATCATTGGCCGTCATATAAAAACCGCCGCCGCCTTCTGCATCCCAAAAATTGGCGATGATTTGGTCAGTCAATTGAATAGACTCTTCCAAATACTTGGTGTCGAACGTGGTTTCGTAAAGTTCCAGCAAGCCCCAGCTCATGAACGTATAATCTTCAAGGTGTGCCGTCAGTCCGGCATCGCCAAGGCGATAGCGTTTCAGTAATTTGCCATCTTCAGTTCGTAATTTAGCCAGCACAAAATCCGCTGCTTTAACCGCTGCGTCCTGATACTCCTGTTCGCCAAGAACCTGCGCTCCTTTGGCCAAAGCGGCAATCATCAGCCCATTCCAGTCGGTCAGGATTTTATCATCTTTTTGTGGGTGGATCCGCTTTTCCCGATGTGCCCAGAGCTTCAGGCGGATTGCTTCATAGCGGGTTGCCTCTTCAGCCGTCAGGTCTCGTCGCAGATGCGGAATGCTTGCGCCCACTCGCTCGCCGGTCGCTTCATCTTTAAAATTTCCACCCTTTACGACGTTGAACTTCGAATTGAAAAAATCAGCATCATCTTCGCCTAGGACTTTGATGACTTCTTCATTCGACCAGATGTAAAAAGTTCCCTCCTCGCCTTCGCTGTCAGCATCTTCGGCCGAATAAAACCCGCCTTCCTCGCTCGTCATGTCGCGAAGGACGTAGGTGAAAATTTCCCGCGCGGTTTGCGCATAGGTTTCCTTCCCGGTGATCTGGTAGGCTTCGAGATACGCCATCGAAATCAGCGCCTGATCGTAGAGCATCTTTTCAAAGTGAGGAGTCAGCCAAATGCGGTCCGTTGAATAGCGGTGAAATCCAAAGCCCACGTGATCAAAAATTCCGCCACGCCGCATTTCGACGAGCGTTTTCTCAACCATTTCGAGCGCTTCCGGATCACCCGTTCGTTTGTGATGCCGCATTAAATACATGAGATTCGGCGGCACCGGAAATTTCGGTGACATTGCAAATCCACCATGCTCAGGATCATAGCGCTCCTTAAACTTGAGATAGGCCGCGTCGAGAATTTCAGGCTTCAACCCTTCGCCGGGCTCAACTTTGATGTGGTCAGCCAACTTCGATGTCAAATCGCCCGCAACACTCAACACCTTCGCATTGTCGTTTTGCCAGGCATCAGCCAGCTGCTCGAGCACATCCATCACTCCCGGTGAACCTGCGCGCGGCTTTCGGGGGAAATAAGTTCCGGCGAAAAATGGCTTTTTCTCTGGCGTCATCACAACCGTCATCGGCCAGCCGCCGCGTCCGGTGAGCGCTTGCGTGACGGTCATATAAACCTCGTCGATATCAGGTCGCTCTTCGCGATCCACCTTCACGGGAATGAAATGCTTGTTTAAATAATCCCCGACTTCTTTGTCTTCGAATGACTCATGTTCCATCACATGACACCAGTGACAAGTCGTATAGCCGATGCTCAAGAAAATCGGCTTTCCGGTTTTCGCTGCTTCTGCAAATGCCGCCTCGCCCCATGGCCACCAATCGACTTCATTTCTCGCGTGCTGGAGAAGATACGGACTTTTTTCGAAAACCAGTCGGTTAAATTCCTCGCCCCCGTCAGCTGGCAGTTTTCTAATCACCTCAGCTGGAGGTAATGGTTTCCGAACGTGGCCTTCATGATCGTCTTCAGCGGAGAGGTTGTTCATCGTACTTGTGGCGAAGATCAAAAAAACGAGAACGGACAGGGGTTTCAAAGGCGCTTTCACAAAATTAGCGTCGCATATTCTGTTCGGCGTGCGAGCAAAACCGGTTACGGGAAAGAGTGGCACCCCCCCCCGTCATTCCTTCGATCACTTGTCTTTTCCAAAATACTTTTCGCTGCGGTAGCGAAGCCAAACGCGCAGCACCTGAGGGACTTTTTCCCGCTCCGCTTTGCTGAGTTGTTCATAGAGTTCGATGGCCCGATCCCGTTCACGCCGTGTCGCGGCGTTGTTGTGCGCATCCCACTGCGTGCGTGCCAGTCGAATCCGCCGATTCACTTCTTTGATCAGCGCATTCCCCGTCAGTTTATCGACGTCGACTTTATTTTTCTTCGCAGGCATCTGGTTTGAACGTTCGATAGTCTCCCGGCAAAAAATCATCCGTCAGTCGATAATCCCCAATCGATTCCCGATGCAGCGCTGTCACTCGAATTTCGAACCGGGCGAACATCCGTTTTATCTGGTGGTGTTTTCCTTCGTAAATCGTAAGCCGCGTTTCGCACGGCGCAAGCCGCTCCACGATCGCTGCCTGCGTCGTAATATCCTCTTTTTCAAAACGCATCCCCGTTTCGAACGCTGTGATGACTTCATCTGAAATCGGCAAGTCGGTCGTTACCAAATAGGTCTTCGGGACGACTGCACCGGGCTGGGTTAGCGATTCCGAAAAAGCACCGTCATTTGTCAAAATCACAAGTCCGGTCGTGGCTCGATCGAGCCGTCCCGCCAGATGCAATTCATCGGCCCACGATTCCGAAATCAGGTCGATCACCGTTTTGTGAACCGGATCCGAAGTCGCACTCAAAATCCCGGCAGGCTTGTGAAGCAACACATAGCGAACTGTCCGGTCTTGTAAAACCTGACTATCCATCGCCACCGCTTCGAAGGTGCTGACATCACGCTGACCGTTTCGTTCCACGTCACCGCCAACAGAAATGGAGCCGCTCGCCAACTTCTCGCGAACCGCATTTCGTCCAAGTTCACTCAGGTGTCCGACTAAGCGATCCAATCTCATTTCAAGATCCAATAAGGTACGTTCGGCGAACCAACCCTGTTGGTTCGAAAAAGTGCTCGGTCACGATTTTTCACCAGCGGCCTTTTCCTCAACGGATTCATAAATCGTTCCGATCTGGCGAAGCAACAATTCGAGCTGCTCGTAATAAGCATCTTCTTTTAACTCCGATTTTTTTCGAACGAGTGACTTCACTTTCAATTCGAGAGCATCGCGCTTCTCACGCAACTCGAGAGGCAATCTGCGCTCGGCTTCGTTTGGAACGAGGACCCGTTGCAGTGCGCGTTCACCGTCAGGTTCGGAATCATCTTGTGCGACTTTGGTTGCACAAACGCCTTCGAACCAATCGGGTCGCGTTCCCATGCCATCGCCGTTGTCATCAATCAGCGCGTGTTCGGAAGCGAGCCGCCCTTCTTTTTCATAAAATTCAGCCACCTGTGCGGCCGCATACAAAAACGATTCGAGAAGTGATACCTGATCGTCATTGTCCAAATCCGCCGCATCCAAACCACCAATCGCCTCGGCCAGGTAAGTTCCAAATCGGGCGTAGTTGATTTCACTCGCGCTTTTTGTGGCCGTCATCACGACTCGGTTTTCGCCCGACAATGCTTTCAAAAATGGGGCGCTGGCAGATGTCGTATTCATCACCGCGAGTGGTTTTGGGAAATCCTTGAGCCACTCGGCTAGATCTTCATCAGTGAAATCCGGTCCGCGCAGATTGAATTTCGTTTGGCGTCCGTCAAATGTGCCGTGGCCAATTAGAACGATCCAGAGTTCGGATTCTTTTTGCTTTTCGATTTCCGATTTCAGTTTTTCGAGATCAGAAACATCACCGGCGTCGTCGAGTCCGATCGTGACGCATTCGGCCTCGCCCTTTTCGCAAGCGGCTTTCCAGTCTTCAGCGGCTTTCTTAAATTTTTCGCCGTATTCTTCGGCGCCTTCAGCACCCACGACTACGAGCACCGTTAGATCAGCAGCGGAAACGATCGTCGGCAGACAAGCAGCGAGAGCCAGAAGCCATAAGTTGAAATTGGAAAACCAGTTTTTCATAACACTCCTTTCCAGCGACGGATCGCCCATTCGCCCGCAAAACACGCCAGAGCGAGTAGGAAGATCCATGGCAAATGCCAAAGCGGACGCGAGATTTTTTCGGTGACGGGAGCCTTCAATTCAGAAAGCGTTTTCATGAAGGCTTCGACTTCGGAAAGCTCGAGCACTTTTCCGCCAGAGGCATCAGCCAGTGACTGCATCAACTTTCGGTTGGGCTGGAGCGATGCAAATTCGTCCGCTGCAGGATTCAATGCCCAGCCCGATTCTTTTTCGCCCAGCAGCTCGCCGGACGAATCGCGGACGAGTGCTTTCACGCGGTAGCCGCCGGCTTCTGATGGATAAAATTCGGAGGAGAACAAACCAGCTTCCTCCAAACTCGGCTCGCCGAATTGACCTGATTTTTTGTCGCCGGGACCCGTGATTTCGAACTTCACCGAAGCGTCGTCCTGAGGTAAAAAGGCTTTGGTAGCGACTCGTGTTTTCACATCGATCGAAGACACTGCGCCATCTGAATTTCGAGTCAGTTCCATTTCAATCCGGTCATCGACATCAACGACAGCCCAGCGAATCAGCTGTCGCCAAAAACGCGCGAGATCCTCCTGCTGCTCGGCATCTTTCATGCCCCAGCGCCACATGTCGCCGACCATCAGCGCGGCTGATTGACCGTCGCCGTATCGCTGGGTAGCGAGAAATGGGAATTGACGCTTCTGAGAATCACTCGCCATCGCAAACAAACTCGAGCCGGGTTTGATGGCGCTGATCTTATTAACCACGTGAAATGCGGGCATGTAGGCGAGCCTGATTTCCTCTTCTTCCTGCTTGGCTCGCAGCCGAACCCATTGCTCCAGCCAGCCTTCACGAGTCAGATTAAACGTCGCCTCTAACGCGGGAGCGCCGCGGGCAATTTGATCGAGGTAAACCGGCAGCAAACGACCGACGGGTGTGTTGTTCCATTTTCCTTGTTGGAAACTTTCCTGCCCGCCCAGCATCACAACCGTTCCGCCGCGTGTGGCGACAAACCGATCGAGCAAGTTTTGTTGTTCCACCGTGAAAAATTCAGACTCCACATCATCCAAAATAATGGCGCGGTAGTTGGCAAAGAGCTCTTCTTCAGATTTAGGAAACCCGTCGCGGAGTTCTTCGGCGTCTTTGGTATTTATCCGAATCAGCACAGGCTCGTCATATTCCTGAGCTTCTTCGGGGATCTCACTCGCGAAACCACGGAAAAGTGGATTGCTCATTTCGCCTTCGCGACCACGCCACTCGAATTTGGGTTCGCGTTTGGCGATTCGAATCAGCCCGACCAGATCGATTTCGGGATCGTTCCGAACCGAGCGGCGCATGAATTTGAATTCCCAGTTCGGCCGCCCACTGACATAAAGCACGCGATACGGGCCTTTTCCACGATCCACCGCGACGAGTCGGGAATTGTTTTCGCGGGTCAGTTCTTTAAATTTTTCCTCAAACGCATCCGGTTTATCTGCGGAATCAGCAACTGATTTTTCGTAAACGGAAACCGTAAAGAACGAAATTCCGGGAATGACGTTGGTGATTTCAATCCGTTTTTGAGACGTTCCGGCAACGCCGTTTTTTGAGAGTGCGACAGGCTCACGGGCCATCTCTTTGCCCTGTTCATTCGTGACGATGATGACGGCTTCCTCCGAAAACTTACCCACGCTAGTCACCCCAACGGTCATGGTGACGGGCGCGTCTTCGAATGGCGATTGAGCGACGCTCACACCGCTGATTCCAAGATCTTTTCCATCTCCAAGATCGGATCCGACCATCACTGGAAAAATCGGAACCGGCTCGTCGCGGCCTGCACCGTTCTTTTTCAAATCCGCGAGGATCGATTCCAGCATGTCGGCATCGGTTGCGTTTCCATCAGAAAAAACAAACATCCCTACGAGCGGGCGTTTTTGGTAGCGATTTCGGGTGCTGCTTACCGCAGTCAGGATAGCTGACGAATCGCCTTTAAAATCGAGATTGGAAAAGTTACCACTCCGCTTTACCCGGCTATCGAACGTGTAGGTCTGAAGCCGGAACATATCGTTCAACTCGGCCATCCATTCCGGCAACTCTCCGGATTCCCCGCTGATAAGAGCCGACATTTCTTCTCCGGCAGTTTTCCCATCGCCATCGGGATTTTTTATCGCGAGCCCTCGCGAATTATCCGCCAAGATAACCAAATCGTTGGCACCTTTTTTCGCTGACTCGTCGACCAGCATCGGTTCCATCAAACACAGAGCAAGAAGCATGAGGCCCAGGAATTTCAGGGTAATGGCAAATCCGCGTGGCCAGCCGCGAAGCGGGCTTTTCGCGTATCCCATCCACAGGAAGACGATCGCGCCGACGGCGAAAAGGATGACCAGCCAAAGCCAGTTGTCATTCGCAAAGACGATGGTGGATGACAAAGTGAGAAACATTCGTTCGCTGATAGAACCGTAATTTCGCGATTGGAGCAAGGTTTAGCTACATCGCGATTGTGCGTGAATTCACTGCTCGCTGATTTGAAAATCGCTACTCGCATCGAGAATTGAGAGCGCTTCGCCAGCGAGGAAAAGCGAACCGGCGATCAATCCGAGGCCCGGTTGCGATTTCAGATCCGAAATTGCGTCGATCAGTTCAATTTCGCTTTCGACAACCCTGTCGCCCAATCCAGCCTTGGTTGCAGCGGCATGAAGTGCTTCGCGCGAAAGGCCGCGTTGAGATCTTACGGGAGAGAAAATGAGTGACCCAACGATTGGTCGGAGAATTCTCAAAACGCCGGAGACGTCTTTCGATTCAACCGTTCCGAAAATGACGTTCGCTTTCTCGTTGCCGAATTTTTCCTGCCACGTTTCCACCAAGGCGGTGATTGCATCGGAATTGTGTGCGCCGTCGATGACGATTTTTTCATCAACAATCTGAAAGCGGGCCGGCCATTTCACGTTTTTTAGACCGTCCTGAATATTCTCTTTGGTAATCCGCAGATGCTTTCGCCCATCATCAAAAACACGGCAAACGGCCTCAACTGCGAGCGCCGCGTTTTCCCGCTGATGAATTCCCGGTAAACCAATCGGCCACTCGGCGGGAAGGGGATGATATTCGATATAGGGCACTCCCAAAGTCAGGGCGCGGCGACCGATCACGTCGCGGGCTTCGGGGACAACGTCGGCGACGATTACCGGGGTGTCCCGTTTGATGATCCCTGCCTTTTCCGCAGCAATTTCACGAATGGTTTCGCCGAGCCATTGTGTGTGATCCGGCGAAATCGAAGTGATTACGGACACATTTGCTTTCAGGGCATTGGTAGCATCGAGGCGACCGCCCATCCCCGTTTCGAGAACAATCGTTTCGACGTTTTCGTTGATGAAATGCCGCATCGCGAGCGCCAAGGTGATTTCAAAGAAAGTCGGGTGGGGATCCCATTCACAAACCAATTCACGGATTTCAGTTAAAATTTTCGCCGTCTCAGATTTAGGAATCATCGCGCCGTTCACCCGAATTCGCTCGCCGAATGAGATCAAATGCGGCGACGTGAAAAGCCCTGTGTTCACCTTCGCTTCCTGGAAAATCGAATCTGCCATCGCACAGACCGAACCTTTTCCGTTCGTGCCGGCGATGTGAATGATTTTGCGGTCCGCCAGTTCGGCAAAAACGCCCGTCTCGCTGAGAAGACGTTCCATATTTTCCAACCCCAGCTTGATTCCAAAAAGCTGGGTTCCAAAAAGCCAATCAATCGCCTCGTCGTATTTCACGGGCTATCGTCCTGCTTCTTGAAAAATTCGCAACCTCCCGTTGTGCGAACCAACCTTATCCGTATATGAAAACCGATTTTTTGATTCGCTTTTGACACAGTCTGAACGGACCTTTACATACGCGCGTGGAGCAGAATTTAGGCGGTTACACGGGTTATTTTTGAAATGTCGAAACGAATTATTATTATCGGATCAAACGGTCGTCTTGGACGGGCGATTCTTGGGTTCTGCGAGTCACGATACCAGGTTCTGCCTCTGATTAGCGCAGATTTGAACCTGACGTGGCCGGAGGAGTTGATTCGGTCAATTTTGGAGCCAGAAGAATTCGATTTGGTGCTCATCACAGCAGCATTCAACGATGTCGACAAGTGCGAGGGCAATCCGATTGCGGATCAAATCAACGGCACGGGTCCGGGGATTGTAGCTCAGATTTGCAAAGAAAAGGGGGCTCGATTGATACATTTCAGCACCAACTATGTCTTTGATGGGACCAATCCGGAAGTATACGTCGAGACTGATCCGGTCGCGCCGATTAGCGATTACGGGCGTAGCAAATTGCTCGGCGAACAGGAAGTGCTCGGCGTTTCGGAGGACAATTTGGTCGTCCGTCTTTCATGGTTGTTTGGTCCTGGAGATGAAAAAAACGAGGCGACTCCTGATTGGTCGATTCGGCAGGCCGTGAAAGCTGATTCGATGAAAATTGTTGCGGATTGTTGGGCGAGTCCCGGTTACACAATCGATGTTGCTGAAGCGGTGATGGATCTGCTGTTTGTGCCTGAGGCAAAAGGGATTCTCCATCTCGCCAACGAAGGCACCTGTAGCTGGCAGGAATTTGGTCAGTATTCGATCGACTGCGCCGTGGAGCTGGGAGTTCCGATTAAGGCAATTCATGTCGATGGAACGACGCTTCAGGAAATGTTTGGCCATTCCAGTCGCGCTCCTCGTCCCGTTCGCGCTTCGCTTTCGCAGCGAAAATACGAGGCGCTGACAGGCGAAAAATTGCGCTCGTGGAAAGACGCGGTGAAGCATTACGTCAAGCATACCGTGGCTCGGCGTTATATCGATTCGGCTTAAAGCCCGTTCACGGCGACAAGCGATTCGCCTGCTCGGACAAACATCACGTTTTTTCCGATGGCTGGAGTGGTTCGGCATTCGTCGGCGATTTTGTTTTTCCCGAGAACTTTTAATCCTTCGGTTGAGACTGCAATCGAGTGGATGTTTCCGCTTTCATCCGCGCAAAAAATGGATTTTCCATCGCTGACAGGTGAGCCGAAGAAACTACCTTCCGCACCTTCGAGCCGTGCTTTCCAGAATTCCTCGCCAGTCGCGGCTTTCACGCAGGTGATGATTCCTGCGTCGTCCCAGAGATAGGCATTTTCGCCCACGACGATTGGGCTGGGAATGTGGGGGACATTCCGCTCGATTCGCCAAATTTCTTCCAGCTCGCTGCCGTTTAGTTTCATGGCGACACAGTGTTTGGGATTCGCGGTGAACCCGCAGGTCCCAATGACAATTCCATTTCCTGCAAGAATCGGCGAACTAATGGCGCGTTCGTTTGTGTCGGCGTTAAAAACACTCTTGTCAGCGACAACCGAGCCGTCTTTTGGATCAATCGCGGTAAAACCGTGCTGCCAGTTGGTGAACATTAGCAGTTCGCGGTCTCCGCTTTTGAAAAGGCAGGGAATTGAATAGCTGATCCGCTGGCTGCGGCGTTCGACAGTCCACGCTAATTCTCCCGTTTTTGCGTTCACCGCCAATAAATTTCCGGCGCCTTTTTCCTGATCATTATTCAGCACAACCAAATCGCCGATTAGAGTTGGCGAAGCCCCAAATCCGTGACCGCCATTCACGGGGCCGAGATCTTTCTCCCAAAGCTTTTTTCCGGCGTGAGAAAACGCAATCATCGTCAATTTTGCGGCAGTTCCCCACGTGAAAACGACGCGTTTCGAATCAACTGCCGGAGTTGACGAAGCAGCGGTGTTGAATTTGTGCCCTTTAAAAGCGCCGTCAGAAAATTCGTACGACCAGAGGATCGAGCCGTCTTTCGCGTCCACACAAACCGGCATCCAGACTTGAGGCGTGGCCGGCTTCTTGGCCTTTTTCTTTTTGGTGCCTTTCTCGGCTGCTGCAGCTGGCTTTGCGGATTCCGCTGGTTTAGCGGAAAGTAGAAAAATTCGATCACCCCAAACTACGGGGGATCCGTTTCCTGCGCCCGGCAACGTCGTTTTCCATGCAAAACTTTCGTCCTTCCACACTGGTGGAATCGTGGCCGAATTTACAACTCCCGAGCCGTTTTCACCTCGAAGCCGCGGCCAGTTGCCGTCCTCATCGGCGAGAATGGGACTGCAGGCAATGATCGGAAGCAGCGAGAGCAAAAATCGTTTCATGGCGGAGTTTTGCAGAAACCGATGGTCGCGACAACTCGCACGAATCGAGAGGCTGATCGTAAAAGCGTTGCTGAATTTGAAAAACTCGGCGATGTCCCGTTGGATGTAAACGCTGATTTTCAAAGTCAATCAACTCGGAGACAATGTGGTTTCCATACCGGTGATTCAGTTCATCGTTGATCGGTTTGGTGCGGACGAAACTCACGTTTTTACAACACCGATAGCTGCGGGTTTGTACGAAGGCCTCATTCCGGAAAACAATCTCCACAACTTTGTTCGCGAGAAATTTAATAGCATTTGGAAGTCGCCTGCAGCTTTTCTTAAACTGATTCGCCAGGTTCGAAAGCTGAAACCAGATCTTGTTTTGGTGCCCTTCGATCAGGGGAATGTTGCCCGATTGTTGGCTCGCATTTCGGGTGTGAAATGCCGCGCTGGCGTTTTGAATCCGGCAACGAAAACTAACTTTTGTCTCAATCATTTATTCAAAACTGATCTGGCCCGACCGATGGCGGAACAGGATTGGGCTCTGGCTTGAATCCTTCAGGAAATTCCCGAAATTGATATTTCCGATGTCTCCGAATTCCCACCCGCGCCCGATTTATTTCATTTGGTGAGGCCCGAAACCAAAACGATCGTGCATCGAATTTTGATCCATCCCGGGGCCAGCCGCGCCTACAAACAGTGGACGTTTTCTCGTTTCGAAGAACTCGCGGAGCAGCTGGTAGCGCGGGGATTTGAAGTTGTTTGGATCACCCAAAATACCGATGATAAAAATCGACTTCCGGCAAGCGTTATTCAGAAAACGCCATCGGATCTCAAGTCGTTCGTGAATGATCTGGCTTCGGCAGAACTGTTCGTCGACAACAATTCCGGGCCGATGAACCTTGCCAATGCACTCGGAATTCCCAGCGTGATTTTCAGTGGGCCGTCTCCTGAAAAATGGGCCCCCTATTGGCATCGTGAACACGTCTCAAACCTGCGTGTTCCAGACTTGCGTTGTCAGCCGTGCGATCCCGTCAGTGGGCCGGTGAATGCCTGCCAAAATTGCGAATCGCCGATGGCCTGCATGAACGGAATCAGTGTCGATTTTGTGATCCAGGAAATCGAGCGTCTTCTGAAAAGTTAGTCCCGATAGTGCGCGACCTTTGAATAGCTCAGGCGATGTTGCGGAGGTTTCTGCAACATGCTCGCAGGAAGCAAAGGCAGATCGTGGGCCGGACTTCGTTTCTCATGTTTTGAAAGCTCAGATACCGCCGCCGCTTTTAATTCAGACCAACGGAGGTTGCCGTCCAATTCAGGAGCGCATTTGATGTGGCGAAGAAAACTGAGCCATTCGATTGAGGCTCGCTCGACATCGCCGGGTCCGAATTCCAATTCGAGTTTGCGGGACTGCGCGAACAGGCTGGCCATGTTTCCATTTATCATGGCGTGAACTGCTTCGGAGGCATTTTCGCCGTAACCGACGGGTAACCCCAAGCGAAGATAACCGCCGAAATCAACGGGTCCGTAGGCTTGGCGACAAACTGCAGCGAGGCGTTCGCTGACCCCTGTGTCGGGTAATTCATCCATTTCGAAACGGTTGCCCGCGCGCAAGTTCGCGAGGTGCCAGATCAGTTCATCAATCGGGTAATGCTTATCTTCCAAAGCCGCCGCGACGGCGAGCCCTTCGCCGTGTTGGAAAAAACTAAAAATCACGCCGCGTTCGGTTGGTTTGCCTGTTTCATCGATCAGCCCGAGTTTTCGCCACGCTTGCGCTGGTGAACCTGCCGTTGGGGAAATTTTCTGACCAAGTTCATCGCGGTAGTGCGTATCCGCTTTGATTTCGACAGTTTGAATTTCCGGTTCGTGAAGAAATTTTCCGTGCGGATCTTCACGAACCAACAGGGGATGTTTATCGAACGAACCCAGTACACTCAGCGTCGGGCCGCGCTGAATTAATCGGGCAAAGCGAGCGCCCTCGATATTTTCGAACAGGGAATCGGGGATCAGCGTCTCGATTTCTTCGCGGGAAAAATGGCCGTCAGTTTTCGCAAAATCAGCCAGCTTTCGGGTTTGTTTAGTGAGCCGAAAAATCCCGCCGTCTCGCTCGGTTTCCGTCGCCACTGCCATTTCCAAACCGTAGCGCCGCTCGGCCTCCGTTTTTTCATCGAGCCGACATAAGCGAGCGCTTTTCGGCAATCGTGCGCTGATGAATTCGCTACTTGATTCAGCTGGCACGTAACGGCCTTTTTGAAAAATCATCGACTCGCGCAGCGGGATTTCGGTTTCTGGAAATTTATCGACAGGCTTCCATTCGAGCGCGGAATCGAGAAATTCGCGACGGGTCGGCACGAGTCCGAAAAGTGGAACGTCGCCGCTGTCATTTTCATCTGTGGCCTTTCGCTGACGAAATCCGATGTGAATTTTCTGTTTTGAAAACAAGCGCTCGATCACTTTTCGCGCTGCATCGAATGGCGATTCGTCTGCTAAATGCATCGCTCTCAGCAAGGTGGGCCAATCGATTTCGTTGGCGCGATGCAATTCATTGGCGCGCGCATCGGAGAGTCGAGGGGTGTCGTCTCCCGAAATGACATAGCCAATTTCATCAAGCCCGCGACGCCCAGCCCGGCCAAACATTTGTAGCAATTCATCGGGCGCAACGGTTCGCTGAAACGGCCCGTCCTGGTAAACCGTGTCTGTCACGAACACGGATCGAACCGAAAAATTGATTCCTGACGCCAATCCCATCGTGGCTACGATCACGCGAAGCTGGCCGGCTTTTGCAAGCGGTTCGACGATGGCTGATCGCTCGCCAAACGTGAGTCCGCTGTGATGCCACGCGACTCGTTTTCGAAGCAGCTTTTTTAATTCCGGCCCGCAAACTTGAGCCAATGATGAATCGGCGAAAGTGATCGGATCGTCATCCGGTAGGGATTCTGCGATCTTCTTGGCGATTTTTTCCGCGGTTCGGCGCTGAGGTGCAAAAATCAAGAGCGGTCCGTAGTTTGAAAGCAAAGCTCCCTGGGCAACTCGCTGCCAGAAATTTTTGACCTTCTTAGGTGCTCGATTTGGCATCGCCTGAAAGGGCATGTCTTCCAGCGGAACCGGGCGATGATCCGTTCGAATCACAGCGACGTCGCGGCCGAGTTTCTCAAACCATTCCGCGACTTTTTTCGGGTTCGCGACACTCCCCGAAAGCAATAGAAGCTGCGTATTGGGCGGGGCCAACGCGACCGCGAGTTCGTAATTCAATCCACGTCGCAAATCGCCGATCATTTGATATTCGTCGATCACCAGTAGCTTGGGACCTTCCCCTTTCAGAAGTCGTTCGCGCTGTGTTTCTAAGGTAGCCACAAGAACCGGTGCATCCAGATTTACCGCCAAATCACCGGTGGCGATTCCTGTTTTCCAGCCGGCATTTTTCCATTCCCGCCATTTGTCGTTTGCCAGTGCCCGAGTAGGCACGGTGTAAACGGCTTGCTCATTGTCGTGAAGAAATTTCCCTGCTTTGATTAGGCTTTCAAAAATGAAGGTTTTCCCTGCGCCAGTCGGTGCATCAACGATGACATCCTGGCCCGCTGCAAGCGCGCGAATCGCGTCCTGCTGCCACAAATCAGGAACCGCCAGTTTGACCTGGAGGCCCTCAAAAGCATCGGTGAACGCATTTTCGAACATGGGAACGTGACGAGTTGGGGAGGCGGTTTTTAGAAGGTTACGATCGAATAGGGTATGTTCATCGAATCAATAGGGTTGTTTCGTTTCCGGTGCAAAATAGTTGTCGTCAGGGAGAGAGCGATTTAGCATTCACAATCGAAACGAACGAACATTCCTTTTTGGGGCAGCAAGTGCCGATTGGTCAGGTGACGAATGAATTGCAGGCTTTGTTTGCCGGTGATGAGAAGGATCAGGATTCGGGGATTACCCGAGCGTCGCTGATCAATCTGGCGATTTATCAGGAGGGGCCGGAATCGCTCGAAGTTGCTGCGGAAACGGTTGCCGAGATCGTTCAGGAAGCGGCGTGCCGTTCGATTTTGATCGGGGCGGATACAAAAGGTGAAACTGGGGCCAAAGCCTGGGTTCAGGCGCACTGCCAAATATTGGGGCGGGATTATCGCAAAACGGTCTGCACCGAGCAGTTGGCGTTTCAATTGACGGGGGCGACTCCAGGGTTGGCCCGCAATACGGTGTTCGCGCATTTGGATTCTGATTTGCCGCTTGTTTTTTGGTGGCGCGGGGAATTTTCGGAGGCCTTTTCAGATCGCCTGTTTACACGAATTGATCGATTGGTTTTTGACAGTTGCAGCTGGTCGGATCCTCGTTCGCAGTTTTTGCGGCTGAGACAAGCCTCCGCGGAAGCAAAGGCGTCGTTTATCCCGCATGATTTGAGTTTCACGCGATTAAACCCGATTCGTTCCTCCATCGCGCGGTGCTTTGACGATCCGTTGCCCCGGAAGGAGGCAAGTCGAATTTCTTCGGTGGAAATTCGGCATGGATCCAACTTTCGGATGCCGGCGTTGTATTTGGCTGCTTGGCTCGCGACGCGATTGAAATGCGATTTGTTGGCGAATGAGTCTGATACGCAATCGTTCCGGTTTCGGCGCCGGAGTTCGGGCGAGATCAGTGGATTAACAGTGAATCTGAAGGCGGTTGATGAGGGGTGTGAAGCGATTTGCTCGGTCGATATGAAATCGAACAATGCTCATTTCTCGCTGAATCGGAAAGACAACAATCGCTTTTGGGAATTGACTTCAAAAATCGGGGATTGCCCTGCGAACGTTGAATTGCTTCCGATGCCGGATCGATCAGACGCGGTTCTGGTGACGGAGATATTGATGCGTGGCGGCCGCAACCATGTGCTTTGCGATGCGCTGAAAGTGGTTCGCGAAATGCTAGTGGTCTGAGACCGATTCCTACAATCCCTTCGCGTTGGCGTAGGCGTTGGGATTGAGCATTTTCTTCACATCGCTGACAGACATTTTGGTATTGCTGCCGTCGAGAAATCCGGCGGTTCTGCGAAGGCCATCTGCGGTGGCCGAGTTGGCGAGAGCGCGATTGCCCTGCCGATTGGAGGTTCGAGCAAATGATTTATTTTCGCCGAACTGCTGATTCCCAAGTCGGCTTTTCTGCTGACCGAACCAGGATTCTTTTTTTGCAAAACTCTGACCGGTCTCGCTGGCGCGACTGCCGCCTTCGCGAGCAAACATACCGCCCTCGCGGGCGTTTTCATTGGCGCCGTTGAAGCTCTTTCGTTTTAAATATTCGGGAGTTTTGAATTCCTTCTTCACCGGGTTACGACCTCCAAGTCGCGCGTCTTTTTTCCCACCAAAGGCTTTGCTTCCTTCGCGGGAGTTTCGGTCGGAGTAGAGATCACCGCT
Organism: uncultured Verrucomicrobiales bacterium; assembly: GCA_937891465.1. GTDB lineage: Bacteria > Verrucomicrobiota > Verrucomicrobiia > Verrucomicrobiales > DEV007 > JABDJT01. The sequence goes on from CALAHF010000176.1 coordinate 37,607, forward strand.
GTTAGCTTTGATGTTGCCCTTGTCGTCGATTTTATATCCGCGGTTGGTAAACTTGCTGCGAATTTCGTCTTCGTCATTTTCGTCACCGGCAAATTTCATCTGTCCGGGGCGAGTTCCTTTGACCGTTCGCTTGGTCGCGCATGACGAAATGAAGATCGCTGCGGCAACGGCGAAAATTGTAAACGTAAGAAATCTGGACGGGTTTGTCTTCAAAGAGGGGTGGAAGTGTCCTGTATTTTTCCGGTTTCGGCAAGTTGTCTCCGAAATTCTTCAAATTCGATCAATTGGCCTTCGCTGAGGGAGAAAAGTGATCCTATTTGATCGGAGTCCAAACTTTCGGGGAGTTGGGCATTAAATTCGGCGAGAATCGAAATGCTCATTAACACGGATTTGCTGAACCCACGTTTCAGGATTTCCTGAGCCAGAGAATGATCTTTTTGTTCGATGGCGAAGCGAGCGTAGTCCTCCAAAAACGGAGTGTGGCGATTGGTGATTCGGCGAATGGAATCGTAATAACGGCGGAACAAGGCTGCCGCAAAATCAGTCTGATCGGCATCTGAAAATTTACGCGCAAGATGCCAACGCGCTCCGAAAACCGGAAGGCGAGGGGATTGACTGGCCTGTGAAAAACGGTCGGCTCCGACTTCTTCAATCAGTCGAGCATGAACTTCGGCGAGGCGCAGCCGATCATCGATCGCAGCAAAAAACTTAATCTGTCGTTCGGGATCACCTTGAAAAGACGTCCGGGTGATGAAGTGTTTTCTAACATTGATCAAATCAAATGCGGCCGATTTCCCGATTTCCCCGAATTGAAGAAGGCTCTCTAAAAGGTGATCAAATTCGGGGTCGGAAAGGGTTGCGGCAAATTCAGGGTCGAACGAGCCGCTGAGAAAGCTTAAACCAATCCTCGTGGCGACTTTGGTATCGGGCCGATTCAGGTAGGCTTCGAGAACGGGGGTCCATTCTTCGGTTCCGTGATTTTTGACGAGTCCGAGAAACGTTTTTGTGCGCGGAGCCGTGTTTTGCAAGCTGTCGAGAAGTTGCCGGAGGGGCGATTCGATTTCAGAAAACGGGATGGTTTGCGAATCCAAATCGAGCCTCAGCGAAGCTGCGAGAAGTTGCGAGCGAGCGTCGGACTCTGCAATGGTGTTCTTTCTAGCCTGATTCAATAGCGCACTCCGAGCCTCAGTTTCCAATCCAGCGGCAAATAATTTGTTAGCGACTTCGACAGTCAGTTCAGGATCGAAGTATTTCTCAGACTGACGAATGAGATCTGAGAGCGATTTTTCATTCTCAGTGAGGGAAGCGATTTCCAAAATGGCTTCGTCTTCAATGTTGCGTGATTTCTGATCGAGTTTGATTTCGCGAAGCCACTCCAGGGCTGCCTCCATGTCACCGCGATTGCTCAATAATTTTGCTCCCGCGAGGAAATGAATCTTCGTCGCCGATTTTTGTTCGCGCATGTGTTTGAGCAACCGCAGAAGCGCCTCGTCGTTTCCGGTCTTTTGATAGGCCCGCGCGAGAGCGCTTTGATAAGAATAAACGGCAGCCGCAGTTGAGGGCGGAGTAGCGCTTTCCAGATGACTGAGCTGGCTGAGACGCTCGACATCGCGCAATTGAAGGAGAAACTCAGCGTGATAGCGCTTGATGTCTTCGAGGCCCATTCCGGTTGGGATTGCGGTCGTTTGAGAAAGGTAGCGCTCGATCATTTCGAGTGCAGCACTTGGCTCACCAGCGGCAATTGCTGCATCGAGAAATCCCCGTAAAATCGAGTAGTCGCCGGGATATTTGATGGCATCAGCGCGATAGACATTCATCGCTTCGCGCCGGAATCCTCGAAGGTCGAGCGTTCTCGCGAGGAGCATTCGACCTTTGGGATCGGCCATCCGATTTGCGATCAACTGAAGGGGAGCAAGGCGGTCTGCGGGCAATAGGCTCTCTAGATACAAGGCAATTCGTTCCGCTTCGTATTCTTCGAGTTCGGTTTGTCCGTCATCTGAGAGCGTTGGCGAGAGCGTTCCCGTTTCGAGAACTTTAAAAAGCCGGGCGGCCTGATCTCGGGAAAGGTGAAAACGCGACGCGGAAAAACGAAGGTTGGAAAGTAATCGAGACCATCGAAGTCGTTCGGTTTCGTCATCGGTATCGATGTTGCCGGTGGGCATGCTTTCGTTGAGAGTGTATTCCCACAATGGAAAAAGCGCTTCGATTGCCTGATCGGTCCGGCCTGCGAGCGTTTCGAGATAAATGGTGCGTTGCAAATTTACGCCGCGATCGGCATTTGGATTGCTCTCGATCCACGTTCGAATTTCTTCGAGCAGAGCCTGTTTTTCTGTGGCCGATTCCGTAGCTTCAAAAAGCTCGGACGCGGTCGACGTGTAGTAAGTTGGCAGCGAGTAGATGGCGCCGCGGTCGTGCACCAAATCGAGCGCGCTTCGCAGCCATTTCATTCGTTGATCATCGAACCCAATTTTGCCCGCCGTTTCTGAAACAAGATAATGAAAATCGCCGCTGCTTGAGAGGCTTCGCTTACCGAGGATTTCTCCCACCCGGAACGCGCCTGCGAAATCGTTCTTTTCGCGCAGCTCTTTGAAAAGCCGATTCCCGATGTTTTCCGAGATCGACAAGTCACGGACATAATCGTCGTAGCCCATAGGGAAGAAGCGTGCTTCGCCTTGGTCAGCGATCACCAGAAAAAGTCCGGTGATTGGAAAAATTTCCCTTTCGACAACGTTTTCGTTGATCCATTTCAGCAGGTCTTCTTTTTGGTTCCCCAGAATCGAAAAGTAGCTGAACCAAACTTTCTCCATGGGATTTGCGGCCGCTTTTTCAATCAGCAATGGCGTTAAAATATCGAGCGTTTCCTTGCCTGCACCCACATAATGGAAAGCCCACAACTTTTCTGAAAGAGAAGCCTGTTTATCCCGTTTCCAGCGATTCACCCATCCGCTTTTTTTAACTTCCGATTGTTGGCTAATGATGCCAGCCGCGACTTCGATCGCCCGGAGGTGAATTAATTCAGGAGCGGTCGGAATGCGATCAAACTCGGGATGGTTTTTCTCAAGATGTTCGACGAGGTCCTCCTGCAAATTTTCTTCTAAAAATGGAAAGCGCTCGATGATGCCTTGCATTCGATCCAATCCTAAGTTGCCTGAATTTGTGATTGGTAAAAGGGGAAGAGCGCCTGATTTTGCATTTTTAAGCGCTTTGCGGGTCGTGGAGTTGGCTGCGCTCAGAACCTTTTCGCAGGCATTCATTGCTCCGTCATAATCGGCATGATTAAATTTTTCCAAGGCAAGAGCGAGCGCGCTCTTGGAATCCCACGGACGCAAATCGACGAGTTTCTCAAGTACCCGAATTTCTGAATCGATGATCCCTGATTTGCGATAATAGGTGGCCATTTCTTCCAGAAAATCAGCGTCCTGTCCGAACTTCGATTCCAGTCGACGGCGAATTAAGTCCGCTTCTTTCAGTCGCAGATCCTTTTCCAACATGGTGATGAGAGACTTCCAGCTTTCGATGCTGGCATCTTCTTCGCTGTGTGCGATCAACTGACGTCGGTAATAAATGGCCGCCTTCAGATCGTCCGAATTTCCGGCCATTTCCCCGAGCTGGATCAATAAATCCCGATCGTGGCCCGACATGTAGTAGGCCTTTTTCATCGCTTCGAAGGCCAAATCTTCGTTGCCGGCAGCGCGATGAATTTTTGCCAAAGCCTCAGGGAAAAATCGATCGAATGGTTTTGCCCGAGTCAGTTCTTCGTATTTTTCGCGAAGCCAGGGAAGCAGGAAATGACGTTGGGCGAGCGTAAGTTGCGTATCGAATTGTTTTCGTTTTTGAATTGGATCGGTGTCGCGCTGAATTAAATTCAACTGAACTTTCAGCGCTTCTTCCGGCATCCGCTGGCCAACCAGTGCGGTGGTCAGCTGCTTGATGATCTGGCGCTTCTCAAATAAATTTGAACGCCGATAAGCATCCCGCCACACGTCAATTTGTCGCTGATTACTGCTCAATCGCTGATAGGATTTCGCCAACGTTTTCAGCGTGCCAAGCGAAGCGTCCGGTTTGGCCGCCAGCTTTTTCAGTGTCCGAATGGCTTCGTCTTCGAACCCGAGCAGGAAGCGGACTTCAGCCCACTGCTGAAGGTATTCATCTTGATTTGCGGGATCGATTTCAGACAACGTTTTGAGATGCCGTGCTTGAAACGTGGGGCGCTCCAGCTGAACGGCCATTTCTAAAAGCAGCTTTTCGACTTCAACGCTAGGATCCTTTGCTTCGGCTTTTGCTTTTGATAGCTGATTAAAGCACTCCTGCGTGTCCTGCATTTTAAACGCCCACCAACCGGCGCGATAACGAGTTTCCTGAGTCGGATTCTCATTGGCCTCTTTCACGATGTTTTTGAAGTAGGCCAACAGTCTTTTCGGCGGAGGCTCCTCAGCTTCCCGCCGTCCGCGCGAGGCCGCCGCCGCTGCTTTTCGATATTGCTCGACGCTTTCCAGAAGGGCGGATGAATTTGAGGCAGGCGTCGCATTTTCTTCGACCGGTTTGTCAACAATCCCTCGGAGCAGGCTGAAAATCCGCTGATCGATTTCCGATTTTTTTTCCAAACCGATGGACAAGTCGCGAACTTTCTCGAGTGAATCTAAAGTCGGGTTGAGCGCCTTTTGATCCATCAGAATTTCGGCTTTCGCTAAATGGAAATTCGCTTGTTTTGGAAAAAGCGAGATGGCTTCGTCGATCGCTCGCATTGCTTCGGGCAGCAATTCCATGTCGCGAAAGCCAACGCTCACCTCATGCAACCGCCGCGCGCGATCGGTTTTCGCTTCGCCGGCAGATTTCACATAACCCTTCAACGTTTCGATCGCCTGATCGCGCCGACCTCGCTCCTGCAAAAAACGGGCGAGTTTGATCGGGGCCGATCCCATATCGGGATCGTCGATTTGGCCGCGCAGCATTTTTTCGACAATGCCGTCCAAATAATGCTCTCTCGCGAATTCCAGGACTTGGGAGCGATTGTCGGCATCTGGATTTTTCTCTTCCAAATAACGGCTCAACATCGTTTCGGCTGCTGCCCGGCCCTCGGAATTCAAAGCTACTCGGCATCGCAGCAAGGTGAATCGAAAGGGCGCATTTGGATTTTCCTCCAGAAGTGAATCGAGAATTTCAGCGGCTTCTTCATAGCGGTCGTTCTCCATGCAAATCAGCGCATGGCGGACACGATAATCGGTGTTTGCCGGAACCAATTCGGTGAGTCGTTTTACCCATTTTTCTTCAGCTTCGGGATCGGCGGTTAAGCGATAAAATTCGGTCAGTTTCACCACGGCCTGTTCCGAGGGGCGATCCTGATCAGCTTCGACTTTGAGTTCGGCCTCTAATTCACTGAGTCGCCCGAAACGCTCATGAAGTCTCACCAATTTGGTGAACAAACCTTCGAATTGGTGATTTTTGAAATGGATCAGGGAAAGTCCTTCCCGCGCAGCAGCCTGAGCCCCATCGAAATCGTTGATAAATTCGTAAAGCCGATTCAGTTCCGTTAGTGCACTCAAACGCTGCTCCGGATCTCCTGCTTTCGCGCGATCCGCCAAATCGCGCAGCACCTTGATGGCGGTGTCCGTTTCCCCAACTTGGAGCAAAAACGCCACGACCTCGGTTCGGAGTTCCACGTTTGCCGGATAGGCCGTGAGCAGGGTGTTCCAAATTACGACAGCCTCTTCAATTTGATTCAAATCGCGATGAAGTGCTGCTTTTCGCATTCGAATTTTCACCCCGTCTTCAGTTTCAATCCCGATGACGTTGATTGCTTTCGTGTAGAGAGAAAGCGCCTTGGCGTCGCGTCGCTGCTGATCGGCGATTTCTGCAGAGGCTTTCAGCGCGATTGGGTCTTCTGGCTGCGAATCGAGAACCTGTCCGTAAAAATCGCGCGCGCCATCGAGGTCATCATTTTTCCGCAACAGGTGAGCGTAAATGGTCAGCGTCACCGCTGGCGCGCCTTCGGCTTTGGCTGCGTTTCCGATGTATTCGAGCAGGAGGGGAATCTGCCCTTTTTTATCGTAAAGATCCCAGAGGAGGTCGAGGACATTGCCGAACTCCGGCTTTTTCTGAAGCAGCAGGATGTAGTGGTTCGCCAGCTTCGTATCCGAGGCCGTCCACTCAACTTGAGTCGGTTCACCTTCTTTCTGTGCCGTTGCTGTCGAAATCCCAAACAGCGCGGCGATCATGATTCCGGAAAACCACCGGAACATCACGAGACCCACAGCTTGCAGAGTATTCGCCGACCACATCGATTGAGATCGTAACTGAGCCGAAGCGGGTGGTCAACCAGCGCGGGTGTGTGCTTTCACGATCTAATAGTATCCGTTCGACGAACCAACCCTGTTAGATCGTGAAATCTAAAATCCAGGCAGCATCGAAATAGGGATGGGTCCTTTGTGATCGGAGGCCTTCATTTTGAGCGGGTTTTCGCAGTCAAAAATCTTCAATTCACCTTTGAATGGCTGCACGAGATGCATGGGGTTTTCTGTTTCGAGAAATTCGGGGATGTCGCTTTCGTTTAGTAAGGAAGGCATCCGATGATGAATTCGTTCAACTTGATCGGATGCATCGGTTGTCAACATCGTGAAGCTGAGACCGATGGCAGGATCGGGATTCAGCTCCCACAAGCCGGCCATCAAAAACGGGGCGTCGAGTCGTTGAAAGGCGTGAGTTTGCTTTCCTCCAGTCGGTCCGGTCCATTCGTAAAAGGTGGAAACGGGAATCACGCAGCGGCGTTTTTCGCGCCAGGCATCGTCCCACATTCTGCCGTTTAATTTGTCGGATCGGGCATTGTTGATCGCGGGATTGAATGGGCGGTGGAATCCCCATCGCATTGAAACGGCTTCGATGGAAGATTTTTCAGGGGTGAAGCGGGCCACGATTCCGGGATCGGTTTTTCTGACGCCAAAGGGCTTGGAGGCTGCTTCAATTGCGGATTTTAATCCGCGTTGCCAATTGAAAAATTTTAGATCTGAGCCAGGTCCGATGTCATATAAGTTGCACATTGGGAAGGAATTTAATGCTTCAAGATTGTTTCAAAAAAGTGTAAAGACTCCCCTTTCGATTCGTCGGACCCCATTCTTCTCCCTAATATTCCCATGGTGAATCTTCTCATTAAAAACGATTTTGACCAGGCTTTGGCCGATTCAAATTCGCCATTGCTTCGTTCGCGCCCGGAAATTTTGCAGCTCAATGTTGGTAAGCTCTGCAATCTGACGTGCGTTCATTGTCATGTCAACGCAGGCCCAGGCCGGAAGGAAATCGTAACGGGCGATACGATTGATAAGTTGCTGACGTGGTTCGAAAAAACTGATATTCCGATTCTCGATATGACGGGCGGAACGCCGGAGATGATTCCAGATTTTAAGCGACTGGTGAAAACCGTTCGCGAATTTGATCAGCCGCGACGGGTGATGGATCGCCTGAACGCGACGATTATTAATGAGCCTGGATTCGAGTGGGTTCCTGAATTTCTTGCCGAGAACCAAGTGGAAATCATCGCTTCAATGCCGTGCTACGAGCCGGAAAACGTCAACGAACAGCGTGGCGACGGCGTTTTTGATAGCAGCATTTCAGCGTTCCAGCAGCTGAATGAGCTTGGTTACGGACGCGATCCGAATCTGATCATGAACTTCGTTTACAATCCAAACGGAGGCTTTTTGCCGCCCGAGCAGACTGCGCTCGAGGCGAAATACAAAAAGGAAATGAAGGAGCATTTCGACATCGATTTTAATTCGTTGTTCTGTATCGCGAACATGCCGATCGCGCGTTTTGCCAGTTATTTGAAGCGGAACAATGAGCTGCAAAGCTACATGGAGACGCTGAAAGACGCTTACAATCCTGCTACGGTGGGCGGTTTGATGTGTAAGAACACGATTAATGTCAGCTGGTTGGGTGAAGTCTTCGATTGCGACTTCAACCAAATGATGAAATTGCCGCTTCACACTGCTGACGGTGGTGATCAAAAAGAGCAGCTCTATTTGTGGGACATCGATCACGAGACTTTTGAAAATGTTCCGATTCGCACCGGAAATCACTGCTTCGGCTGTACGGCTGGAAGCGGAAGCTCCTGTGGCGGTGCGATTTCTGAATGAATTTCCAAAATTCAATCAATTTTCTTACCCCCCTACTTAATTAATTTTTCCAAATCATGAAGACTGACACCGTTGTTAAAGAGCGTTACGCCGAAGGCGCCCAAGTCCAGGTTCCGGCTCTCTGCTGTCCTGTTGAGTATGACCAGAAATATCTCGAAGTGATCCCAACTGAAGTAATTGAGCGAGATTATGGCTGCGGCGATCCCAGTAAATACGTGAAAGAAGGCGAGACCGTTCTCGATCTCGGCAGCGGCACTGGAAAGATCTGTTTCATCGCGAGTCAGGTGGTCGGCCCAACAGGAAAAGTCATCGGCGTTGATATGACGGATGACATGCTCGATGTGGCTCGTGAAAACGCGCCGATCATTGCTGAGCGAATCGGTTACGACAACGTGGAATTCCGCAAAGGGCGGATTCAGGATCTCCAACTTGATTTGCAGGCGCTTGATGATGAACTCAAAAAGAAGCCGGTTGGAGACGTAAATGCTTACCTCGATGCGGAAGAACTCGCTGATGAACTTCGGATCAAGAAGCCGCTGGTTGAGAGCGATTCCATCGATGTGGTTGTTTCAAACTGCGTTCTCAATTTGGTTTCCAATTCGAATCGTCGCCAGATGTTCGAGGAGATCTACCGCGTGCTGAAGCGTGGTGGACGTGCCGTGATTTCTGACATCGTCAGTGATGAAGACGTGCCACAGGAATTGCAGGACGATCCTGAATTGTGGAGCGGTTGCATCTCAGGTGCGTTTCGCGAAGACGATTTCCTCCAGGCGTTTGAAGACGTCGGTTTCTACGGCGTTCGTATTTTGAAATACGACAAAGAGCCATGGCAAACCGTAAAAGGCTTCGAATTCCGCAGCATGACAGTGGAAGCTTTCAAAGGAAAAGAAGGCGAGTGCTACGAGCGGAATCAGGCAGTTATTTACAAAGGCCCGTTCAAGCGAGTTCTCGATGACGATGGTCACGCAATGGAGCGCGGCAAGCGTTACGCCGTTTGCGATAAGTTTTACCAAATTTATGGAAAAGAGCCTTACGCGGATCAATTCGACCTCGTCGAGCCGCAGGAAGATATTCCGCTTGAGAAAGCTGATTTGTTTGATTGCTCGTTCACCCGTGAACGTCACCCACGCGAGACCAAGGGAATGGATTATGATGTGACGACGGAAGCCTCAGACTGCTGCGAGCCGGATGGTGAGTGTTGCTGATCTTTGATTTAGATAATCAATTTACGTTGGAACAGGGTTGATTCGATGAATCAACCCTGTTGTTGCGTATAGCCATGTAGTTTTGAAATAGCGCGTTTGTGAGCTTGCGGACTGCGGCTTAAATCCGCTACAACATGCGCTATGAAAACGATGAACCCATTTACAAAAATCAGCTGTCTAATTGCAGTGCTTGCTCTTGGACTTTCAGCTGTTGCCCAGGAAAAAGGATTTGTGCCGCTTTTTAACGGAAAAGATCTGACGGGCTGGAGTCCATCGAAGGAAAATCCGGATTCCTATTCCGTAAACAAAGACGGTGAGTTGGTCGTCAAAGGCGGTCGCAGTCACCTGTTTTACACGGGTGATGTGAACGGTGGAAAATTTAAGAATTTCGAGCTGAAGCTGAAGATCAAGACTTTCCCTGGTGCGAACAGCGGGGTTTACATTCACACTGAGATGCAGGGCGAAGGCTGGCCTTCGAAGGGATATGAGTGCCAAGTCAATTCGACTCACAAAGACCCCAAGAAAACGGGTTCGCTTTATGGAATCAAAAATATTATCGTTCTTAAAGAAGGCCAAAAAGAGCCTAAAGGAGACAATGATGTTCGCAAAAAGGCACCCAGCACTGATGGCGAGTGGTTTGAGTATCACATCACGGTGAAAGGAAAGAAGATCACGATCAAAGTGAACGGCGAGACGACGGTGGAATATACCGAGCCCAAAGGCGGCCCGAATGCGAAAAATTTCTCCGGTCGTATTCTTTCCGAAGGCACCTTTGGATTGCAGGCCCACGATCCTGATAGCGAAATTCATTATCAGTCGATTGAAGTGAAGCTGTTGGATTGATTCTGTTCATTAACAGATTCACGGCATTCGCAGCCATTCCTACCTTGACGCCCCAATACGGGGTCGTAGGTTGCCGCGCTCCGCGAAAAGCGCGGACTTTTTTGCCGATGAACATTCACGAATACCAAGCCAAAGAGCTTTTCGATAAATTCAATGTTCCTTCTCCCAAGGGAACTGTCGCCAACACACCTGAAGAAGCTCGCGCAGCGGCTGAAGCAATCACCAGCGGTCAGATCGTGGTGAAAGCTCAAGTCCACGCCGGTGGTCGCGGAAAAGGCACTTTTAAAAACGGTTTTCAGGGCGGGGTTCACCTCGTTAAAACGGCTGATGAAGCTGCTGAAATCGCCGAGAAAATGATCGGCCAGACGTTGGTGACTCACCAGACCGGCGAAGAAGGAAAGCTTGTTTCCAAGGTGCTGATTGCTGAAGCGGTCGACATTGAGAAAGAATATTACCTCGCGATTCTGATGGATCGCGACAGCCGCAGCCCAGTGATCGTGATTTCGACTGAAGGCGGCGTAAATATCGAGGATGTTGCTGAAAATACACCTGAGTTGATTCACAACGAGGCAGTTCACCCACTCGCAGGACTTCAGCCCTATGAAGTGCGCAAGCTTTGCAAGAAACTCGGTTTCGCAGGCGATCAGGCCAAACAGTTCGCAAAATTGCTCAAGTCACTCTTCAATCTCTTCCTCGAATGTGATTGTTCGATGGTGGAAATTAATCCACTCGTGACGACTCCGGACGGTCAGGTTCTCGCGCTTGATGCGAAGTTCGATTTCGATGACAACGCGCTTTATCGTCAGCCAGAAATTGCTGCGATGCACGACCCAACGGAAGAAGATCCTCGTGAAGTTGAAGCTGCGAAATTCGGTCTCAACTACATCGGTCTCGACGGAAACATCGCCTGTCTCGTAAATGGAGCTGGCCTCGCAATGTCGACGATGGACATCATCAAGCATTACGGTGGTGATCCTGCAAACTTTCTCGACGTAGGGGGTGGCGCAACTCAGGAGCAAGTTGCAAACGCGTTTAAAATCATTCTTTCGGACCCAAACGTAAAAGGAATCCTCGTTAACATTTTTGGTGGAATCATGGATTGCGATGTGATCGCAAAAGGCATCGTTGCTGCATGCGGCGAAGTTGACATGAACATCCCGCTGATCATTCGCCTCGAAGGAAATAACGTGGCGGCTGGACGAGAAACGCTCAAGACTTCCGGAATTGATCTCATCACAGGTGATGATCTTGCTGATGCTGCTGAAAAAGTAGTTAAGGCGATCGCAGCGTAAATTTTCAAACGATGGCGGAAGACGGCTACGGATTTGCACTCGAATTTAATCGGCGATACAGCATGGCTCATCGATTGAATTCTGGGATTGCTCCGAATTGTCAGGTCCCTCACGGGCATGACGAGGTCGTTACTGTCGAGTTGGCTGAGAAATCGAATGCAGGTCTTGATCCGGAAACCAACATGCTGGTTGAGTTTTCGAGGATTAAAGGCCGCTGGTTTCAGTGGATTGATAAATCTGTCGATCACAGCTTTCACCTCGGTCACAAAGATCCGTTGATCACTTATTTTAAAGAAAATGAGGCTCACCTGATTCCCAAATTGTTGGTGACACCAGGGGATCCGACCACTGAACTTCGCGCAGCTTGTTATGCTGCAAAACTGGCGGCTTTTCTTGCAGAAGAGAATCCCAATTTTTTCTGCAGTCGTCTTGCTATTCAGGAAACGCCCACCAACGCGGTTCTTTTCCGCCCTTCATTTGCTACCGATGTCGTTGCCGCTGGCGCCGAACATTGGTGGAACCGACCGGATCTTTCGATTAACGAATTTGTTGGGTCCGAAAACTAATACCATTTTACTAAATACTAATCACTCGAAACCATGGCCATTCTCGTAGACGAAAATACCAAAGTCCTCATTCAGGGCATCACCGGATCATTTGGCGGACGCCACGCCCAACTTAGCCTGGACTATGGCACGCAAGTCGTCGCGGGTGTGACTCCTGGAAAAGGCGGTCAGAAATTTTCTGACGTTGTTCCTATTTATGACACCGTCGACGAAGCTGTTTCTGAAACAGGCGCGACCGTTTCTGCGATTTTCGTTCCACCTCCGTTTGCTGCCGATGCAATTTTGGAAGCCGTCGATGCCGGAGTTGATCTTGCGATCGCAATTACCGAAGGCATTCCTGTGATTGACATGATGCGTGTTCGTTCAGCGATGGAAGGATCAAAAACACGTCTTATCGGACCAAACTGCCCGGGCGTTGTTACTCCTGGAACGGGTGAGAATTCTCACGGTGGTTGCCGCATCGGGATTGCCCCGGGTTACATCCATAAGCGTGGAAAAGTAGGTGTGGTTTCACGAAGCGGAACGCTCACTTACGAAGCGGTTTGGCAGCTTTCAGCTCTCGGCCTCGGTCAGAGCACTTGTGTCGGAATCGGTGGCGATCCAATCAACGGAACGTCCCACATCGACGTTTTAAAAATGTTCAACGACGATCCAGAGACCGAAGCAATCATCATGATTGGTGAGATTGGCGGAACTGCAGAGGAAGAAGCAGCCGAGTGGGCCGCAGACAACTGCAACAAGCCTATCGCAGGTTTCATCGCCGGTGCCACAGCACCTCCAGGACGCCGCATGGGTCACGCGGGTGCGATCATTTCCGGCGGAAAAGGAACTGCCGAAGCGAAAAAAGGCGCGATGAAAGAAGCTGGAATCGTAGTCGCCGAGACCCCTGCCGAAATGGGCAGCGCGCTTGTCGAAGCAATGGGTTAATCCCCATTTTAGATTTTCACGAACCAATAGGGTGCGTTCGCCGACCTTACCCTGTTGGTTCGTTTTGCCATTTCGAAGCAATAGGGTTGCTTCGTAAAAGTGGTTATTTCACTACTTTCTACAGTGAAATCGGTTAAATTCTCCGTAGTTCTGAATGGAGAATAGTAACAAATCATCATCCGAACCCAGCGGTATGCGTTCGCTGGGAGCTGTGCTTTTTGTGCAGGCGCAAAATGCGTTCAACGACAATTTCGTGCGCTTTGTTCTCATGGGACTGGCGATGGCTGTTGCGAGCGGCACGGTATTGGGGGACAAAATTCAGTTCATCCTCTCGATTTTGATTACGCTTCCATTTATTCTGTTGGCACCAATTGCGGGATATTTTTCGGATCGGTTTTCGAAGCAATCCGTAATTTGGTGGTGCGCAGTTGCTCAGTTTGGGCTGTTTGTTTTTATTGGTGGATGTGTCTGGTTTCGTCAGATTGAATTCGCCATTGTGGGATTTTTTCTCCTTGCGGTTCAGTCGACAATTTTTTCACCCGCAAAGCAGGGGATTTTGAAAGAGATTGTGGGAACGCAAAAGTTGGGTTTTGCAAATGGGCTGCTTTCCATGTTGACGATGGTGGGAATTTTGGCGGGAATGATTTTTTCGGGTCGATGGTTTGACCATCTTCTGAGGGGATATAACGAGGCGAGTGGCGTGAATTCCGAAAATGTTTGGAAGGCGGCCTTGATCCCAATTTTGGGGATCGGATTATTTTCTCTGACGGCATTGATCGGAACGAAAATGATTCAAAAGACACCGGAGCATCCTAGTGAGAAGTTTTCTCGAAGTATCTGGGTGAGGCACTTCGTGCATCTTCGGCAGCTTTTTCAGCAGCCTATTTTACGAAGAACCGCACTTTTTATCACGGCGTATTGGTTTATCGCCAATTCGTTGTTCTTCTTCTTTGTAGCTTTCGCCAAGAAGATTTATCCAAATGTTCAACAGGCTGGCCTGTCTTCTGCAATCGGGGAAATGATGGTCGCAGTTGGTGGCGGATTGATCATTGGAAGTCTTTTGGTGTCTTTTATCAGTCGTAAACGGATTATTTTGAAGCTGTGCATTTTTGGTGCTTTTGGCATGGCACTTGGTCTTCTTGCAGTAGGTATTGTTGAACCTGGAATCACTCTCTGGTATGGCTGCCTTGGTGTAATTGGATTTTCGAGTGCCTTTTATATCGTTCCTCTCAACGCTCATTTACAGGATCAGGCAGACCCCGAAAGCCGCGGACGAGTTATATCTGCGATGAATTTAATGACATCGATCGCGGCTGTTATTGCCACTGGGATCGGAATTGTTTTAGATTTAAAACTGGAGCCATCGCAGCAAGTTCTGGTCTTCGTTGTTCCAACGGTCTTGGTTGGTATTTTCATTACACTTGCCCAAAAATCGCTTCCGGTTGCGTAATTTCTGAATTGTTTTAGGTCACGATTGGATATGAATTCCCTGCTCCGAGGATTTTTTCGACTTCTACTGTTACCGCTGATCCGAACGATCTATCGGATTCGGGTGAGCGATGCGACGAACGTACCTGGGCATGGAGGCGTTCTGCTAATCGCGAATCACGTGACCTACATTGATGCATTCATCATTTACGCCTCGTGTCCCCGGCCGGTGCGTTTTGTGATCGTAGACCACTATATGAGTTCGAAGCCGGTGGTGTGGTTTTTGCGTTTGTTCAATGCGATTCCGATCGACAAAAGTAAGCCGAAAGAAGCCATCAAAATTACGGCACAGGCAGTCAAGGATGGCGGCGTGGTTTGTATTTTTCCGGAGGGCCAGCTCACACGAACTGGCGTGATGAATGAATTACATCGCGGATTTCAACTGATCGCCCGGCAGGCCGACCATCCGGTGATGCCGGTTTACATGGACGGATTGTGGGGATCGATTTTTTCTTTTGAGGGCGGCAAATTCATCAAAAAATGGCCGGATCGTCTGCCGTATCCGGTTTCGGTAGCGTTCGGAGAACCACAATCGCCGAAGGAGGCCACTCCTGACTGGGCGTTTGAGGCATTGCTGGATGCATCCGTTGTAGCATTTGAAGCACGACATTCGTTTCAATGCAAAGAGCCGCTGGAGATTGCGTTTGTGCGGGCTTTGAAGAAACGGCCGTGGCAGATCATGTATTCAGAGCACGGCAAGTCGACGCGCGAGCTGAAGCGCAGTCAGGTTTTGGCAACGGCGATTGCGCTGGCGCGACGTTGGACAAAGGTTCCGCTCGATGACGAAGTGGATCGGATCGCGGTTCTACTTCCGGCGGGTCCTGCACCGGCAATGATTAATCTGGCTCTCCTATTGGCCGGGAAAACGCCGGTGAATGTGCCGTTTGAAGTGATTGATGATGATTTGGCCGTTGCAGGATTTTCGAAGACATTGAATGAATTGGGCGTCCGGACGATCATTACGTCGAAGCTGTTTGTTCCCCGTCTTGTGGACGTGTGGGAGGCTGACGAGGGACGTTTCATCGACATGATGAGAGAGATGCAGGCGGCAGGGGCCGTTCGAATTTTATGCGAACGCATCCGTGCTTATATTGAGCCTACGTTTGTGACTCGTTGGCGTTTAGGGTTGAATGAGAGTGCCCGGAATGCCACGACGGATGAAGCGGTTGGATTGGTGCCGGATGTGAATCGGCCTGCTATTTTTCTCACCGGAGCAGAGGTCCAGAAAAACGCGGCTCAAACGATGTCGACGAATTTTATTCGGCCCAACGATCGCATTTTGTCCGAACTGGCACTCAATACCCCTGAAGGAACTCATCTTTCGCTCTGGGCTCCACTTTTGAGCGGAAATGGCTGCATCATTAACCGCTCGCTCGCTAAAAAACTCGACCCAAGCTTAATGGAAGCGGTCGCGATTGAAGCCAAGGCAACGCTGATTGCGATAAACAAAGATGGCGTCGATCAGTTGACGAATTTGGAGGAAAATTGGGGAGGAAGCGCAGCGGTTTTTGTTCGAAATTTCCTGGTTTTTGGTCGGGAAATTACTGCGGGATCGGTCGAGAAAATTGAGAAAATTACCGGGCTGCCCGCGTGTCGTGGGTGGGGTTCAAAGATCATTGGCCAAATTGTATCGCTTAGCTTTCCGGATCCGGAAGACGTTCCCAATGATACCCCTGGCCCTGTTGAAAAGCAGATTGGATGCAATCCAGCGTCAGTCGGAAGGCTCTTGCCGGGCTTTTCGGCTCGGATTGAACGGGATTACGCGAGCCTCTTTAAAATTGGGGAGTTGTCCGTTCGAGCTCCGGTTTCGATCGCCCGAAAGGTGCTGGAAGCTCGCAAAAAACGAGGGGAAACTTCAGCGATTTTGCCAGAGCAGACTGGGTTGCCTGTGGTGCAAGCAAACCCTGTCGATTCGTTGCTTCAACCCTGTTGGATCGTCGGGGCGGACAAGGCCCGATTTGATGAGCATGGCCTGCTTTTCCTCGATGAAGAAGTGGATTGATTTGAGGTGGTTGAAATTCTGATTATTTCAGATATCTTAACTAATTCTGGGGATTCGAATTTCCCCTCGTTTTTCCTCTGAATGAAATCTGCTGCTCCCAAGCGGCCACAGCTTGCTGATTCGCGACTCGCGAAGGCAGGCTGGGCCATTGTTACCCCCGTTGCCCTGTGGTGTGAAAAACATCCCTGGTTGCGGCTTGTTGCGGGAATCGGGGCGTTTCTTCTCGCCATTCTCGGGATCGTTCTATTCGGGATTTTTTTGCATTTTGATCGACTCGCGAGTGCTTATGATCTTCGGCAAATTGCGGTGATGCCTGAAGAATCGACTGTCTACGATGTTCGAGGCGAAGTGATTGGGTATCTTCATGGCGATGGCCGGACCGTGGTTCCGCTTTCGAAGGTGTCGCCGTATTTTCAAAAAGCGTTGCTGGCTCGCGAGGATAAGCGTTTTTACAAGCACGGTGGCGTTGACATGATTGGTGCGATGCGTGCCGGTCTGCGAAATACCAAAGACGGCGAAGTGGTTCAGGGAGCGAGCACGCTGACCATGCAATTGGCGAGGAACACGTTCGGGATGGAGGAAAAAACGATCCGCCGAAAGGTCATTGAAATGGCACTGGCGCGGAAGATGGACGCTGCTTTTACTAAAGAAGAAATTCTGGAGCTGTATGTGAACCGGATCTTTTTCGGGACGGGTCTGAACGGAATTGAGCAAGCGGCGCAGGGCTATTTCGGAAAATCTGCGGCGACACTCGATCTGCCGGAATCTGCAATGATTGCCGGAATTATCCGCGCTCCGAATCGGTTTTCGCCCTATCGCCACTACGACGCAGCGCTCGAAGAAATGCGCGACACGTTGGATCGAATGGTCGCCGAGAAGGCAATCACGAAGGACGAAGCGAAAGTAGCAAAAGATGCTCAGCCAAAAGTGC
>CALAHF010000177.1 GCA_937891465.1 uncultured Verrucomicrobiales bacterium
TCGACGAGTGGACCGATTGGCAGACTGTAAAAGAGTCCTACGACTATATCGAAGGATTCTCAAAACAGGTCGCCACGACTCCTGCAAAGCTCGACGTTTCAAGCCTTCCCGAAGGTTTCGGATTTCAATTTGAGTGCCGCCTGACGGATACGACCGAAAACAAGTCCAAGCCGATGCTCGATCGGATTGAGCTAAGCTTCGGTGATTCGAAGTAGCATTGCTCCACTTCTACGATCGAACAGGGTTGATTTACCGATCATACCCTGTTCGATCGAAACGGCCTCACGATCCAAAAGGGCAAGTTCATCGAACGGCCCCTATTGAGGCTGTCGGAAAAACCAAGCTGAGCGCAAATTTTGTTAAAGGCGTCGCTCTGCGACGACTTTCGGTGATTTTTCCGACAACCTCCATTAGATCGTTTTTTATATCTGCCGATAATGCGATAGCCACATTCTGAGTTTTCGTCTAAAAACCAGACTCATGAAACACGCTATCACTCTGGCTTCGCTAATCGTCGCGGCCCTTTTCCTTCCCTTTTCTGCAAATGCGGATGCCGTTCGTCCCAACGTGATCCTTATTTTCATTGATGACATGGGCTACGGCGATGTCGGATTCAACGGCGCGACCGTTCCGAAAACGCCGAATCTTGATCAGATGGCGGCTGAAGGAATGAAATTTACTGATTTTTACGTCGGGTGTGCCGTTTGCAGCGGATCGCGAACAGCCCTGATGACCGGCACGCATTATCAACGCCTCAGCATGCCGGCCGTCCTTTTTCCCAACAGTTCAAATGGATTGCACCCTGATGAAGTCACGCTTGCGGATATGACCAAGGCAGCGGGGTATCGGACGGCCTGTGTCGGAAAATGGCACCTGGGCCACCTGCATCCGTGTTTACCGACTGATCAGGGCTTCGAGTCTTACTATGGAATTCCCTACAGCAACGATATGTGGATCGATCCGGCCAACAAACTGGCCGCAGACATCATCCTGCGCAAAGGACTTACGCTCGAAGAAGTTAAAGCCGGTCATCGCCAAAGGAACGACGTCCCACTTTTCCGAAATGACGAAGTGATCGAATACCCTACCGATCAGACCACGGTTACGAAGCGCTACACCGAAAAAGCGATCGAATTCATCACCAAAACCGGAGATGACGCTGACAAACCGTTTTTCCTATATCTCCCGCACACCATGGTACACCTGCCGCTAGCGGTGTCGGAGGCTTTTAATGACCCAAACAAAACACTGATCACCAATGCGATCGAAGAAGTTGATTGGTCAGTCGGTGAAATTCTAAAAACCGTGAAAGACGTTGGAATTTCTGACAACACGCTCGTCATTTTCACTAGCGACAATGGAGCAGCGGTTGGTTCATCTCTCCCCCTTCGCGCGAAAAAAGGCAGCGTTTATGATGGCGGAATCCGCGAGCCAACTCTGATGTGGTGGCCGGGGGAAATCCCTGCAGGAGCTGTTTGTTCTGAAGTTGCCGCGTCGATCGACATCATGCCCACACTGGTTGGCCTTAGCGGCGGGAAAATGCCGGAACGCCAGATCGATGGCAAAGACATCTGGCCACTGATCAGCGGTGTTGAGGGCGCCAAAAGCCCACATGAAGCCTACGTCCTGATGCATGGCCCCGGAACCGTTCGCAGCGGAAAATGGAAATTTTACCCGTGGCAGGAAGGAAAAAGCAAACGCGATTGGAGCAGCAAAAATCAGAAGAAGGACCAGAATTTCTCTGAATTCCCCGTGCAGCTCTACGATACGATTGCAGATATCAGCGAAACCACGAACGTTGCGGAAACAAATCCTGAATTAGTGGCAAAACTACAAGCCGCTTACGATGCGCATGTGACTGAACTGGAGGCCAATAAGCGCCCTACCGCAAAGTTGATCCGACCGGACGGCAGCGTCTCATCCGAGCGCCCTGGAGGCCCAAAACAGAGGAAGAAGCCTCAGCCAAAAGGGAAAGGCAAGGGCAAGAGCAACGGGAAAGCCGCGAAGTAGTGATTGGTTGAGTGGATGCGGAACTTTTCGCAAGTTCCGCTGCACGGGGGGTGATGTCGTGGAATCTTAACCAGATTTCAGGGTGCTTCGTGAATTCAAGCAATTGAATCGGCCTTTGACGGTGGTGGAGCCGATTTTCGGAGACAAAGGCTCTCCCGATTGGATCAGCACCTCGTGAGCAAGACAGGTCAGACTCCTGATTCGAAGAAGGTCGCGGCCGCGCACCTCCACCTAATTTTGGAGGAAATCCGAAATCGGAAAGGATTCCTTCCTCCAGTTCAAGATTGCGCACCTCCAACCGCCCCGGCTCAGCACTCTTCATTTCTAAAAATTTCCAACGAGCGGACTTCCGACTACATCGTCACGGCTCAATGAATTTTTAAAAACTTCACCGCCAGCCAATTCTTTGGGAAATGAAGCCATAGCAACGCTTTTAAGAGTAGAGCGTTACTGGCATACTTTAGAGTTTAATTTTAAATTTATTAAAAATTAACACTTCAAAAATATAATTTACTCCTGTCTTATTTTAAATTTATAATTATATTCCAAAATTATCATAAATTTATAAATGGGGCGTATTTTTGGTTTTATGGGCATCCTTTGCCTGATTTTGATAGGGGTTTCTTCGCGATTCCCCTATCTGTTTCGCGAACTCACAGCGGCTGTGGAGCGAGGCCGTTTTGAGCTGACTGAACCCAACCGAAAGAAGTTTCTTGCGAAAACCCTGCAGGAAGTCAATCGGCTCAGAACTCCACTTTCCTTGAAACCGATGTCGATTGATCGGGATATTCAGGATGCGCTGACTGATGTGTTAAATCTTCAGAACGATCCCGATGATTTGGTTTTGCAGGATCTCTTTACTCACCTCCAGGATCGTTTTCCGGGCGCTCAATTTCTTTCAGCCAATGTTTCGCACAGCCTTACCGACGTTGGCTTGATCGAATCGATCGCAATGTGGGAGGACGTGACGAGCTCAGACTACGAATCCATCAGCTCGGTACTTTTTGTAAACGGGCACCGGCTCGGTTGCATTTCAGTTCTGGCAAAGCGCCTCCCTGAGTTCAATGTCACCGCAGCCAACAAGCTGGGGGGCCGGTATTTCAATCGATGCCCGCATTGCAAGCTGACCCATGCGGTTGAGCTGAAGAAAAAGTCGCGCACGCTGGTTTTGGCCTGCCCTGATTGCAACCAGGCCTACGACGTCCTTGCTGCCGATACGCATGGAGTATTCTACCGTGCAAATGACTTCCTCCTCGGATTCAAACTTCCCCATGTTGTTGGAATTGATGAAGACGAAATGAGCAAGCCTTCTGAAAAGCTGCTGCTTCACATTTGGCGGACCGTGGTGAATCATTGTGAATATCAGAATGATGCAAGTCGCACCGCTCAGCGTGAAGCGTGGAAGACTCCGGATCAGACCTGGTTGGAACGGGCCGGAGATTGCGAGGATACCTCCATTTTGCTAGTTGATTCCCTGATTTCAGCCGGATTTGAAGCTCGTGTCGCTGTTGGTTGGAATACGCAAATTGGTCAGCATGCGTGGTGTGTCGCGAAAGTCGGCAACAAGCAGTATGTGATGGAATCAACGATTCAGGACGGCAAGAACGTACGGCTGCTCAGCGCTGAAGACGCGGCAGCCGAATATAGTCCCGAACAGCTTTTTGACCGCGATCATCTCTATTTTCGAACGACGGCGAAGGAGATGACTCTCAACGATTATTGGGGTGATAACACGTGGAAGGCTGTTGAATTTCTGGTGCAAACCCCGATTACTCGTTTCGATCCTGAGATAATCGGAGCCAACTGAGATTCGTCCCGGAACGGATCAAAGATCTGCTTTCTTGGGACGGAACAGCAGGCAGAACAGCACCAGCACGACAACTAGGTAGCCTGCCGGAATCAGCCAGAATCCCTTCCAGGCGCTAAACGATGAGCCATCGGTCATGGCTTTGTTGTAGAGGTATCCCGCAAAAAGCTGGGAGCTGATTAAAAATCCGATTCCCTGAGTCACCACGGTGAGCAGCCCCTGAGCTTGCGCGCGGACGTTTTCGCCCACGTTTTTGTCCACATATAAATAGCCGGAGATAAACACGAAATCGTAAGCGAAGCCATGCAGAATGACAGCTCCGAACAGCAACGGAAATGCCGCCGATGAAGGTTCGGTCAACTGACCTGCAACCAACCCGCCTTCGGCCATTCCTCCCGCCGCGAACGAGAACAATACATAGCGAATGACCCAGCAGCTCATTCCGATGATCATGGTCCATTTGATTCCGAATTTACGGATAAAAACCGGTAAGATGAACGCCAGCACAACGAGTTCAGCCATTTGTCCATAGGTCAAAAAACCGGCAGCGCCTTTGATTCCGGATTCAGCAAGAAACGTCCCGCCGTTCGCCCAATACGGCATCATTGCAATCGCAGCGAGAAAGGAAGCGATGATGAAAAATGCGAACGCTGGCTTTCGAAAATACGGAAAGGTTTGCACCCCGCAAATGTCCCCAACCGACAACGGCTCTCCCTTCCCTGCCGGTGGCGTTTTCGGCATGAAAAATGAATACACACCCACCACAACCGCGGCAATCCCGGCCACGTAAAACTGAATTACTGACGTGTCAGCTTGGAGACCTTTGCTAATGAAAAGCCCGGCGACAATCCAACCGAGGGTCGCAAAAATCCGCACGATCGGATAGTCCTTCTCCGAATTTGCGAGATGCTTCAGACAAATCGTATTCGAAAGTCCCAAGGTCGGCATAAAACAGAGCGCGTGGACCAAAAGGATGATGATGAAAATCTCGGGCGTCTCTGCCGATGCAAACTGCGGGGCAATCGCGATGGCAATTCCAGACAGGATCAGCAAGATTCCCTGAAGCCGCTCTGCATTCATAAACCGGTCAGCAAACACGCCCATGAAAAACGGCGTAATGATCGCTGCGATCGGAGTCGTTGAATAAGCCCAGCCGATGAATTCGGCCATTCCCGCTTGATTCATGAAAATCCCGACGGAAGCAAACCACGCTCCCCAAGTGAAAAACAGGAGGAACATCATGACGCTCAAATTGATGAAGAGCCCCATCGAGGATTTTTTTGCAACGGACATAAACAGGAGTCTGCCATTTTCTGAGATCAAAAATCAAGCAAACTCTCACCGCGATTCTTTCCGATCACGTATTTCCACAACAAATGGCTGCATCCCGTTTTTCACGATCCAACCCTGTTGATTCGATAAACAGACCCTCTTTGTTCGTAGGACAGGGACGCGGATCCAAATACCCGCCCGATTGAAAAATGATTCAGATTTATCCTATGAATTCACAGCGTGAAGTGTCTTTTATCATGATGACTACAAAAGTTTCGAAATCAAATTGGATCATAGCGGCAATCATTTTTACTTTAAGCGCCGAGCTCAAGGCCAATAACCCTGCTGATCCGCTAATCACTGCCTTGGATGAACCGAATGCAGAAAAAGCGGTGTTCGACGATGCCACTCGAACCAAGCCGATTGTCCTGAAATCAGCAGACGATGCGGCAAAGTATTTCAGCAAAGCCGAACTGGCGAAGCTCACCAAAGCTGTCGATTTCAAAAAACGGGTCGTCCTTATTTTTGCATGGCGCGGCTCCGGTCAGGATCTGATGGACCTCTCAGTGGGCGAGTCCGACCCCGAACGGGTGATTTTTAAGGTCAAGCCGGGCAGGACGAGAGATCTCCGGCCGCATACCGTCATTTACTCTCTTCGGTCGAATGTGATGTGGAGTGCGAAATGAGTATCAGCCTAATTGTCGCCTTTGGTTTTCTTGGAATTGGCAACCGCTGAAAGATCGAGAGGGAGATGAGTTAGACCAACTAAAAACAGAAGGCAATATCAGACGATAGAAGATCCGTCTGTTGAACAGGATCTGGAGGTAGAACACCCTTCCTCACTCAGCCTTCTTCACCTGCACAAAATTGAAGTGCCGGCTCTCGATGTAACCGCCGATTCGCCAGACGTAGTCGCACTCCATGGAGGCTGAAATGGCTTCAGAAAAACGATCCATTACGTCGTAAACGGGCATATCAAACAGACTGAGTGAGATCTCTTTTTTCGTCGACAAATAGGTTTCGCGAACGGGCCCGCTGTAGACCATGGCGTGAGCAAATCCGTTTGGCTCAGTGACATCAGGCCCGAGTTTGAAAATTGCTTCGCCAATCACAGTCGGCGGCATGATGAGCATGTTTTTGTCGCGAAAATCATTGGTTGCGGGAACCACTCCAAGACGGTTATCGCCTTCCCAAATCCGGTAGCGGGCGCCTTTGGTGATGGCGACTTTCAGGAGATCGTGAACAACGAGCGGCTCTTCGGTTTTCAGATCAAACCGCACTTCGTAATAATGAAAAATCGTTGCGAGCTGTTTGGCCGTCTCTTTCTCGGTCTTCCGTCCCAGCTCCAACCACCATTTCTCACGCTCATTCAAAGTCTCAACCTTCTGTTTGCCAAAGGTATCGAGAACTTTTTGATACGAAACTCCATCATCCCACGTCGCGGGGTATTCTTCGAAATTCAAGGGAGCACCTTTCTTCTGAAGGAAATCAATGAGCTCCCGCATTGAGATGTCAGATTTTTCGAAGGGAGCAATGACCTGAGGTTTCTTGTCATCCTGCGCAACCATCGATCCCGCCAAAACGGCGACCAACAGGGCGAGCTTTCCTTTCAAAAATGGAATACTGAAATATCCAACAAAATTGCCGGATAGAAAAGAGATTTGGCTTGTTTATTCGATGGTTATTTTTGATGATTGGGCATGGCTCAAGCAATCATGGATCCGGAGGACGTGCGCCGATTCGCAGAGGAATTGAAGCGGTTCAATGGTGACTTACAAAACAACATGTCGGCGCTGCAAGCTCGTTTTGCGGCGCTCGGCGACACTTGGCAGGATCAGGAGAATCAGAAATTCGCGGCCGAATTTCATGACACAATGAAAGTGCTGCGGAAATTTATCGAGGCTTCCAACGCCCAGGGGCCGTTTCTGATGCGGAAAGCCCAGAAGATTGAGGAATACCTTTCTCAGCGTTGATTCGACGCCCCCTCTCCCCTTTTGAATGGCACAGAAAGCCCATGTTACCTCGATTGAGACACTCGATAAGTTGCGAGTGGCCCTTCTCATTTTTATCGAAAAAGCCACGCTCGTTCTCGACGAAGTGAGCGAGGAGGTGAAGCGAACACGGATCTGGCTCCAAGTCGAGCAGGGGCCGCTGATTGCCAGAATGCAGAAGCAGCGGATGAAGGAGTTGGACATGTTTCAGCAGGAACTCTACACGGCCCGGATGTCGGCGCTGAATGAGACAAAAACGGGGTACCAGCAACGGGTGAACAAAAAGCGGAAGCAGCTGCGCGATCTGGAGGACAAGATGCGAACGGTGAAAAAATACACCCGCAATTTTGATTCCGAAGTCGAACCCGTAGCGAAAAAGGTCGAGAAACTTCGATCCGTGATCGATGTCGAAATGAAAGCTGCCGTGATTTTTCTAACTAAATCCGTAAAAATTTTAGAGGCCTATTCGGAAGTGAAATCTGTCCCAAAAGCAGCTGTGGCAGCAACAACTGAGCTGACGGAAGACTCCGAAGCCGAATCTTGATATGAGCCTTCACCAACCCAGAACCCGTCTCGCTGGAACAGCCAAAGCGTTCAAACGTGAATGGTTGGACCTGAAAGACCAATGGCGAGACGAAAAGGCCACTGAATTTAAAAATCGCTACATCGAGGAGCTGTTTGACTCCGTCGATCATGCCGTCGCGGCCATTGATGGGCTCGACAAAATCATCTCCAAAATCCGCGAAGACTGCGATGTTGAAACTACCGACTACTAACGAGATTCTCGATCTCATCGGAACGCTGACCGCGACGGTCAAAGACTTCGCGGAGCGCGAGGGCAAGCTCAACTATGCCCTGAAGCTTAGGATATCGAACTTGCAGCAGGGTCTTCGTGAAGAGATCGAGGAACTCGAACGGGATTCGCAAGGGCAGATCGCGGCGGTGGCGCAAGTCGCCGAGACTGAAAAAGAGCGGATTACGGAACGCCTCGATTTCCGCAAATCTAAGCTGGCAAAGGCTCAATTATCCGCACGGAAGGCACTGCTGGATCGGATTCAGAAAAAAGAAGGCTACGAAAAATACGAAAGCCAAAAACACGTGATCGATAGCGGGCGGACCCGGGATCAAAAACTGCAACAGGCCGAAATCGAATTTGCTGAAAAAAGTGAAGCATTGGCAAGTTGGCAGAAGAAATTCGGGAAGCTCGAAAGTGGAACTCACAAAGGAATTCGGGCATTTGGCTCGCTCGAAAAACGTCTTAAAAACGATCTCGCGGCAGCTTCCAAAAACGACCGGAATGTGTCGGATGAGGAACTGGCGGCGCTCAACACGATTTTTCAAGAAGCCCACCCCGTTCAGAAGTCGATCCGGAAGCAGTTCATCGCCCAGTTTTTCGGCACCTTTCCAGTATCACTCATTGTCATTTTACTGTTGATCATCGGCGGCGGTTTGGTGCCGGTTTTAGACCTTCTAAAAATCGAATCACCGCTGACCTCCGTTTATGTGGGGGCGGCGTGCGGCGGCTTGATCGTTCTGTTCCTTGCGCTCTTTTTCATCACTCGCGGCGCTATCGCCCCGAAAGCGAACGGCATAATCAAACAACTCGCAGAGGCCCGTTCGATTCGAAAAAATTTGGCGATTCATTTCACATCATCTCACGAATCGCGGGTCGAAAATATCACCGCCGAATTTGACGACGCCCGCACTGAATTTGAAGGCAACTTGAAAGCTTCGTCGGCCGCCGCAGGGGCCATGCGTGTTTCCGAACCGGAAGCAATCGAGCAGAAAGCGGTGCGAATTGCCGAACGAATTGAAACGGCAAAAGCCGAACAGACCGCTGCTGTTGATGCTGAACTTTCGACGCAAATGCAGGCGCTTCGCGACAAGAACGAAGCATCGATCAATGCGCTGACAGGCGATTCAGACTCGACCGGCTCTCAGTTCTCCGACGAAAACGCGCGACAATGGGCCGCCCTCGAAGATGAATGTAAAGCCACCATCCCCGCCCTTTTTGAGAAGGCGGCAACCGCTCAAACCGTTGCGACGCAGGAGTTTTTGCCATGGACCAAAGAAGCCGTCGAAAGCTGGGCGGCTCCTGCAGAATTCCGACACACGGCGAAATATGGCTCGCTCACTTTTGATCTTACCGAAGCCGTCGAAACGCTCCCGAGCGATCCGCGCCTGGCTCTACCGGCTGACACTCAATTTGAACTCCCCCTCGCCCTCTCGTTTCCCGAATCCGGTTCGATCTTGTTTGAAACCAAAAACACGGGAAATCAGGAAGCCATCGATGCGCTGAACAATCTGATCCTGCGAATTTTTACAGGCACTCCTGCCGGCCGCGCCCAGTTCACGATCATCGATCCCGTGGGGCTTGGGCAGAATTTTGCAGGCATCATGCACCTTGCTGATCACGAGGAATTTCTCATCTCGTCGCGGATTTGGACTCAGGCAAATCAGATCGAGCAGCAGCTGGCCGATCTCAGCGAGTACATGGAAAAAGTGATCCAGATGTATCTCCGAAACGAGTATGCGACGATCACCGAATACAATGAGAAAGCGGGGAACATTGCCGAGAAATATCACTTCGTGGTCGTGGCGGATTTTCCCCATGGATTCACCGAACAATCGGCCCAGCGGCTTCTCAGCATCGCCAACACGGGCGCGCGATGCGGCGTTTATACATTGATTCATTGGGATCAACGGGCTCAGATGCCCCTCAGCTTTATGGGCGATGATTTGCGGAAATCGAGCGTGTGTTTAAAAACCAACAGGGACGGTTTTTTCCTGCCGGGGAATCCGGTGCCGTCGTCAAAAATGACACTCGATCCACCGCCGTCAGATGCTCTCGCGATTGATCTCGTCAATCGAATTGGGAAAGCCAGCAAGGACTCGAATCTCGTTCAGGTTCCCTTTTCTCACATCGCTCCATTGACGGATACCGAGTTTTGGTCGCTTGACACCAGCAGCGAACTCCGCGTGCCGATTGGACGAACAGGAGCCACAAAATTGCAGTATCTCGAAATCGGAAAAGGCACCTGCCAACACGCGCTCATCGCCGGTAAAACAGGCTCAGGTAAATCGACTTTGTTTCACGTCATCATCACCAACCTGGCTTTGTGGTGCGATCCCGATCAGGTCGAGTTCTACCTGATCGATTTCAAAAAAGGCGTCGAATTCAAATGCTACGCTGATGCCAAATTGCCTCAAGCCCGGGTCATCGCAATTGAGTCCGACCGCGAGTTCGGTCTCAGCGTGCTGCAACGACTTGATGAAGAATTGAAACGGCGTGGTGAGCTGTTCCGCAAAATGGGTGTTCAGGACGTGGCTGGCTACAAACGCGCTGGCGGCACCGAACCGGTTCCGCGTTCGCTACTATTGATCGATGAGTTTCAGGAATTTTTTATCGAAGACGATTCCGTTTCGCAAAACGCAGCTCTCCTACTTGACCGAATCGTTCGTCAAGGCCGTGCTTTTGGAATCCATGCCATCCTTGGTTCGCAAACTCTGGGAGGCGCTTTCACCCTCGCCCGAGCGACATTGGGGCAGATGGTGATTCGGATCGCACTGCAATGCAACGAAGCCGACGCCTATTTGATCATGGATGATTCCAATCCTGCACCACGGATGCTGACGCGGCCGGGAGAAGGAATCTACAACGACAGTGCTGGCGCCATCGAAGGCAATAGCCCGTTTCAAGTGGTCTGGCTTGGCGATGAAAATCGCGATGAATGGATCTCCAAATTGGACGGGTTAAAATCGAATTTCGACAACCGGCATTCCGAAGCGGTGATCTTTGAAGGAAATGCTCCGGCGGACGTCTGCGAAAATTCCGTCATCACCAAGCTCCGAACGACCACTCCCGAATCCCGCCCTCCCGCAGCTCGGCTCTTCCTCGGCGCGCCCAATTCAATCAAAGGCCCGACCGAAATCATTCTGCAACGTCAGAGCGGCAACAATGTGCTGATCATCGGCCAACGTGACGAAACCGTGCTCAGCATGATCGCCATTGGATTGCTTGGTTTGAAACATCAGTTTGCCGACGGCGACGCAAAACTCATCTTGATCGACGGAAGCCCCGAAGGTTCTTCCGAAGCCAATTTTCTCAATGCCATTTTGCCTACGATTTCAGCAAAAATTGAGCGTCCATCTCCAGCAGACATCGGAACCACAATCAACGCTCTCGCGATTGAAATGAATCGTCGGGTTGATGAAAACGATACCACCGCGTCCCCGATTTTCTGCTTCATCAACGGGCTTCAGAAATTCAAAAAACTCCGCTACGAAGACGACTTCAGCTTTTCGATGAGCGATAACGACGAGGTAGCCGAGGCCAAGCCCGGCAACTCGCTGAACGATATCATTACCGAAGGCGCCGGCGTTGGAATTCATCTGATCGTCGCGATTGATACCTTCAACAATCTCAACCGCGCCATGAGCCGCAAAGCTATCACCGAATTCGAAATGCGGGTCCTTTTCCAAATGAGCGCGAACGATTCAGCGAGCCTGATCGACACCATCAAAGCGAGCACTCTTGGCTTGAATAGAGCTCTGTTTTACAACGAACAAGCCGGTTATCTCGAAACGTTCCGTCCGTATTCCCAGCCTGATCGAAGCTGGTTCTCCGAGGGGTAATCCAGATTTTTCGATCCAACCCTGTTGGTTCATCGAATCTACCCTCCCTCTTCGTGAAACTCTTTATTTTTCTGTTGAGGTAATATTGAATTAAAGGACGCGTCCAAAGCGGCGAACCTAAATCATCTACTCATGAAAAAATTGATCCAACCCCTCACCATCGGTGCTGCGACCGCTGGCATCGCGCTCACCACAAGCTGCGAACAGAAGTCAGAATCTGAAAAAGCCGTCGAGAAAATTGGCGATAAGATCAAAGACGCCGCAGATAAAGTCGAAGATGCGCTTGATTGATTTCCTAAATTTTCAATCCTGAAGCCACGTTGCGGTGGCTCCTTGATTCCTCCCCCCCAAATTCGAATAGCCCAGTTTCAGTTATTACGGAAGCTGGGCTTTTTTGTGTAATTTCGTTCCGGAAACCCTACCAAAACCCATCGTCCCCACGCTCACTCACATCCAGCACTCGACGCTCAGCTATTCTTTGAATCAATTCCTCAGGAAGTGAATCTTCATAGCGAACTTGTAGACTGCCATGCGTTGTTTCGAAGCCATTTTCTCCCTATCTTTTAGAACATCCTCTCAAGGGAGAAAAGCCGATCTAAACGATGAAACGATCTAACCGTATGCGGCCATCGAATCACCCCTGTTGGTTCGTGAAATGCTTGCGCAGGTTTTGAGAAATGCTTTATGATATGTGAATGACAAAACACATCGGAATTCTCACAAGCGGAGGCGATTGTCCGGGCTTAAATGCCGCGATTCGCGGGGTCGCGAAAGCGGGGATTGGCAACTTCGACATGAAGTTTCTCGGTTTTAAAAATGGATTCAATGGACTGTGCCACGACCAAACGATGCCGTTGGCATGTTGTCAGGAATTCTGACGGATGGAGGAACGATTCTGGGAACGAGTCGCGATAAGCCGAATAAAATGCCAGTCGGCGGTAAAAAGCGCGATATGACGGCTGAGATTGTCGGTGTCTACGCGCGGCATCACTTGGATGCGCTGGTCTGCCTTGGTGGCGGCGGAACGCAGAAAAATGCGCTTCATTTGAAAAACGCGGGTCTAAATGTGGTGACGCTTCCGAAGACGATCGACAATGACGTATTTGGAACGGACGTGACGTTTGGATTTGATACGGCTCTGGGAATCGCCACGGAAGCGATTGACCGAATTCACTCAACGGCAACGAGTCACAATCGAGTGCTCGTTGTCGAAATCATGGGGCACCGCGCCGGATGGCTCGCGTTGGAATCCGGAATCGCTGGCGGGGCGGACGTCGTTTTGATTCCTGAGATCGCCTATGATCCTGAAATCATCGCCGAAGCAATCAAAGATCGGAGTCGTGCCGGGAAACATTTCAGCATCGTGGCGGTCGCAGAAGGGGCCATGACAATAGATCAAGCGAAGCGCATCGAGATATTGTCCGCCCAGAAAGAAGACGCGTCGACAAAAGAGGAGAAGGCGGAGGCCTCGCAGGAGTTATCGGATTTTCATCGCGAACACGTTCGCCACACGCAGGATCTAACGGCTACACTAGAGGAACTGACTGGCTGCGAATCGCGCCTCACGATTCTAGGACACATTCAACGCGGCGGAACCCCGTCGCCGGTTGATCGCGTTCTGGCAACTCAGCTTGGAGCAACCTGCGCTCAGTATTTGGCGGATGGCGGTCATGGAGATATGATGTCGGTCCGCGGATCGGAGATCGTTCCGGTTCCGCTGGAAGAGATCGCCGGTCGGAAAAACCTTGTTCCCACCGATCATCCGCTTATCCAAACTGCTCGCCTCGTCGGCACGTGCTTTGGCGATTAATCAGCTCACCGCGACTGCGGGAGTATCACCTGTCTGTTTTTTGGTAAAAACTTCTGAAACCCCAAATTCTCCCTGAATCCTGTTATTCCGGAAGGATCTCGTCTCCATGAATATTCGTCCAACTTTCACTTCCATAGTCGCTTTGGCCATCGGCCTGGCTTCGATCGCTAGCGCTCAAGCCGCACCACGCCCGGCAAAGCCGAATATCGTTCTCTTGCTAGCTGACGATCTTGGCTGGCAGGACGTCGGTTGTTACGACATTGACGAACCTTGCCCGTATGAAACGCCGAATCTCGATCGGCTCGCAACGGAAGGCGTGAAGTTTTGGCAAGCTTACTCCCCTTCCCCGACCTGTGCCCCTAGCCGGTGCGCGATCCTTTCTGGTAAACATCCGGCACGCGCCCAGAAAACCCATGTGGTTGGTGGAGCGCCTCCGTCTCCGTTTTCGAGGAACAATCCGATGATATCGCCGTGGTATAGCGGTCGAATGAAGATGGATGAAATCACGATTGCAGAGGCTTTAAGAACAAATGGCTACATCACGGGTTGTATCGGAAAATGGCATTGTGCAATCGAACACAACGCTTTCCCTCAGCCGAAGGATCAAGGGTTTGATGTTTCAACGATGGAACGCGGCGCCACGTCGAGACCAAAGCCTGATCGGCTGTCGAACTTTTCGACTACTGCTGAAGACGATCCCTATCGTCTAGATGAAAACGGATTTCCCTTTCACCATAATGCAGAAGACGCGCTAATGTTTCTTCACGAAAACGATGACAAACCGTTTTTTCTTTATCATCCCACCTGGCTTGTTCATTCACCAATTCATACGCGGAGCGAGGCCTTGCTAAAGAAATACTGCGAAAAAATGGACGTGCCCTATCCCACAGACCCAGATAAGTGGGAAATCGAAGGCCAAAAAAATCCGTTCTATGGCGCGATGGTTGAAGCGCTCGATTACTACGTGGGCAACGTCATCAAATACTTGGATGAAACCGAGGACCCGCGCTGGCCAGGGCATAAACTCGCAGAAAACACGTATGTCATTTTCACTTCCGACAACGGCGGTTTTGTTTCACATCCGGGCGAATTCATCACCACTAATGCACCGCTGGATAAAGGTAAAATCAACGCCAAAGAAGGCGGAACCCGAGTTCCCTTAATCATTCGCGGTCCGGGAATTGCTGCTGGAAAAGAGACAGATACGATAGTCAACGGCCTCGATTTTTATCCAACGATCATGAACTGGACGGGAACAGAGAAACCTGCTGAGCAGCAACTCGACGGGCTCGACCTCGCTCCGTTTTTGAAATCTGACTTGTCTGACAATGCTCTAATTGCGGATGCTTCAGGAAAGGCGCGCGATACAATGATGTGGCATTTCCCAAATTCTGTGGCGATGCAATCCACCATTCGGCGGGGCAATTATAAACTGATTCGCAACTGGCTGCCGTATTTTAAGACAAACGGAGGTGGGCTCTATTTGTTCGAACTCTACGACGATTCCGGCAAGCGCGTCGACATTGAGGAGGCGAAAAATGTTGCCCCCGAAAACCCTGAATTGACCAAGGAATTGAACAATTTGCTCGAAGAGATGCTGACCGAGATGAAAGGCAGTCCGCCATTTTTGAATCCAATCGCTAAATCAAACCCAGCAACTAAAACCAAAATCTGCACGCCGCTTGAACACGGCATTGATGGAAAAAAAGTGTGGATGACCTACAAAGAAAACGGCGCAAAAGTAGTCAAGACTCATCTGCTTTACACCGACAACGGCGGCACTCGCTACGAGGAGTGGTATCGGATCGATGCCGTCATCGAAGCCGGCGGCAAAGTGACGGCACGGCTTCCCCGCAAAACTACTCACTATGTTTTCAATCTAATCGATGAAAATCATTACCTCGTGAGCTATCCCGAAATGGTTCCTGAGAACGAGCGTAAAGAGAACTATTCAATGAAAGCGCTGAGCGCCCGCTAATTAGCTGAAACTTTTACTTAGCTATGAGCCAATTCAGTAAGAACTCAAACACCCGCTGTTCTGACCCGCGTGGTTCACGAATTTTCCGATGCTGACGATGTCGAAATCATTCTGAATGCGCTGAAAGCAGAAGAATTCAAACTGCGATCGATGATTCTGGAGATTGCGGGGAGCAATCCGTTTTGGACGAAATAGAATGACGATCGCAAAATTACCTCACAGACAAATTGCGACTTCTTTACAAGCTCCTGACAACGTTCCCAAGATACCGGTGATTCTCTTTTCACCATGAAATAGAGTCTCAAACGAATCGCCAAGTCGCTACCCTCAGCATCACCGAAGCATTCGTTTAAACACTCTTCTCCCAATGAAACTCAGATTAAACAAACCCGCTAAATCACTCTTTATCATCGCCTTGCTTAGCTTTCCCATCGCCATTTGGGGAGCAAAAATACCAGCAAGCCCGGAAAAACTCGAAAAGCAGGCAGACCTTGTCGTTACTGGAAAGGTGATTTCAATAACCTCAAAAATCGGGAAATCGAAAATTGAAACGTCTCCGGGTCTTCATCGCGACGAAGTCTTTACGATCAAGATTCTGGTTTCAACAGTCAAAAAGGGAGCGGGAGTCAAATCCGGTGATCAAATTGAAATCGCTGTGTGGAAGCCGGTGAAGCGAATCCCACAGGTCCCCGGTTTGCAAGGTCACCAACCCGTTCCCGCCAAGGGAGATACCGCGACATTCTTCCTTAAAGGGAAAGTTGGAATGCTACTCGAACCTATTTTGCCGAACGGAATTTCGATCGCAAAGCCGTTGCCCGCAAAACCAAAAGCGATCAAATAATGCCGCATCTCGACGCGGTCGGAAGCGCCCGAGGTTATTCAGCCTCGTCGGCCCCATCTTCAGACGATTCCGCTTCCTCGCCTTCGAGCTGAGCCCCTAAAATCCGCTTCAACTCGCCTTTGTGGAGATCCCAGGTCTTTTGAATGTGATCGCGGCGAGTCACCCACATCGCGCTGTCATCGGGCTCCAACTGGTAATTCATCACAGCGAAGATCCGATCTTTCAGCATGTCGAACTCCACCGTTGTACCGGATTCGTCTTTACCGGAAACGACAATCTTTTTGACGATCTCATTCTCGTCATCAGAAAAATCATCGTGAATTCGCAGCCACGACTCCAGCGTGGCTGCAGCGACCGCCTGATTTAGCGTTGCCCCTTTTTCGCGAGCCGATTTCATCACGATCTCAATTCCGGGAGATTCAGTTTGCGCTGCATTTTGAATGACTCGCATCGTGTTTTCATCGAGGCTTTCCAACGTCGGCATCACATCAATGACTTCAGCCGAAATATGAATTTTGCGAATCACGGGGAGAATTTTCATCTTCATCAAGTCCGTCGGGCGAAGGATCGGCTTAATCTCAACATCGCCGTCGATACTGCCCTGCTGCTTGATGAAACTCGCCATCTGTTTGGCTGAAACGGCTTTGCTATTCCGTTGCAGCACGAGAATCCCACTCTCAAAATCATAGTAGAACGCTGAGCATTCCGCCATGCCCTCGTTCTTGTCGAGATTCACCGCCGTGATCTCACCCGTCAGATTGGCCCGAAAACCCGCCGGAGCCATCGAAATCCGCATCATGTCCCCGAGATACCCGGCATCATTGACCTTGCCTCGGGTCAGGCGAATCCAATCATCATTGATTTCGACATTCCGCTTTTCGCTATCAGCCGGAATTCCATGGACATTCCGAAGAACGGTTTCGAGATCTTTTGAATCTGTAATTTCAACGGTATAGAAATCAATTTTCGACGATTTTTGCATGTGCCGTCCTCGTAGCCGCAGACCTCGTTGTGGTCAAACCGTTCGCGAAAGATTTGAGGGACAATTGATCATTTTTCAACGGTGTAATCACAACCGCCCAATGACCTGGCTGGCAAGACGTTCGCTGTACCCAGTGATTTTCCAATGGCCGGGACACCAGCCCTTCAAAAAACGATGAAAATCCGTCCACGCCACCGGGAAAAGTTCGCGCCACTCAGCCTCGACCTCGTCTGGATTGATGTCCGGATGATGAATCGCTAATGCAGCTCGCAGCGATGAAAAATACGCATCTAACAATGGCGATTCCCTCGCCTCGCAAGCGCGTTCGTCGAGACAGCTGCCGATGAAATACGCAACGTCCTTCATTCCACAGCCGCCACCGACGTATTGAAAATCAAGCATCGCCACGTCATCCCCATTTTCGGAAAAACAGAAATTCGCCAGCTTCGCGTCGCCGTGAACCAGCGTCTTAAATTGCGCTGAGTTTAGTTTTATATCGATCGCCTTTGCTGCATTTTTCAAAGCCGGATCGTCGAGCACTTCAAGTTCGTCAGGGCGAGTATCGAGATGCCAGTAGGTTCCGATTTCCCACAAGTCGCCTGGCTTCGCGCCCATGAAAGTTGCGTGAAAATTCGCCAGCCACGTCAGGCAGTTTTCGATCTGGTTCGTCGTCAGCCCATTCAACCGAGCCGGAAATCCAGCCGCATCGAGATCCTCTAACACCAGCAGGACCTCATCCCCTACCCGATCAAAGGCGAGAAACTTCGGCGTTCTGACGCCAGCCCCACAACGATCGTTCCAATCCTTATACCAATTCGTTTCCACGCGATAAGACTCCACTTTTCGCTGATGCGAAATATCCGAATTCCACCCACGTGGGTGATTCCCCGCCAACGGCACCGTGACGTGTTTCACCACGACCGTTTCAACATCCGCGCCGTGCAGCTCCAGACGCAAAATCTTGCCATAGCCGCTCCACAGTTCCTGAATCACGCCGAGAACACGCAGACTCGAAGCGCCCGTCGCGCAAAGGACGGTCGTTTTAAACGCTTCGCTGAGATCATGATTCATCGGCACCCGCGAAAATCGGCAATTTTCCGACAATCACAACCTCGAAGCCTTGATCTTGAAATTTACCAGCTAGCTTTGCGATCAGATCGAGCCAACTCCGAATTTTCACCCTTTAATTTTCCAATTCTTGCAACCTCTCCGCCAAACGAGCCTTCAAGCCAGCATCGTTGAGTTGATCATAGAGCGTGGAGATCTCGTCCCGCTTCATTGAGGAAGCGTTGCTGTAAAGGCCTTCTGCAATTCGCTCCCATGCAAGGTGTCTGGAATTAGTATTGAGCCAATTCGCAAGATTTTCGGTTCCATGACCAGAAATCCAGTTTTTTGCCAACGCTTTAAAAGCATTCGGGCTCTCCAGGCCATATTCCTGATCTGCATACTCAACCCATTCGATTACCTGATTAACATCCCTACGAACCATTTTGGCAGCCGCGTAATCAGCAAACGAATCCTCGGCGTAAGGCTGGCCCACATGTTTTTTCGCCCACTCAACTTTGTTATCAATGCCAGACGTTCCAAGAAGTCGATTTTTCAGACTCTCGAATAGCGGCTTCAAATGCTGGCTGTCTTGCTCCTCAGTCGTAGAAGCTCGAGCGAATGCACTATCGAAAAGGTTGGAAGCTTCTTCAATTCCCTTTGTTTGAATGATAGTCGGCAAGAGGTTTCGAGAATACGTTTTCCGGTAGTCAGCAGGAAGTTGTTCCAATAAAAAGCAAAGCTCGCTCTGGATCAGCCATGATTGCACTCCAAATTTCATGGGCACATCGTAGGATGGGATTGAATGATTGATTCAATTAAAATCACCACGCTCATTCAGCTTCGAAACCTTGATCGCGCAATTTCAAGGATCACGAAAACTTGCCAAGATGCCTATATGAAACGATTCGCCCTCGCTCCCATTTTGATTTTCGCAGCCAACTCGTTGCTTGCCGAACCACTTGAAATTGGAGACCGGCTCGAACTTTTTGCTGATGACTATTTGATCGACAGCCTGACCGGCGACCTTTCCCAAAAGGTTCATCAGCCCACTCCAAAAGATGTCGTCTTCACTGCCGACGCCAGTTGGGAAGGCAACACTTCCGGTTACTACACCTTGTTGCGCGACGATGATCTCATCCGCATGATTTATCGCGGCTGGGCTCACAATCCCGAAAAACCCGTCCGGTCGCTCCATCGTGAATTTACCTGCTACGCCGAGAGCAAAGACGGCCTCACCTTTACCAAACCCAAGCTGGGACTCGTCGAATGGGAAGGATCAAAAGCTAACAACATCATTCTCGACGACCCTTCGACTCACAACTTCGCGGCGTTTAAAGACACCAATCCCAATTGCCCACCCGAAGCCCGTTACAAAGGAATTGGCGGCGAGAAGAAGGAAGGCGGCCTTTGCGTTTATCAATCATCTGACGCGATTCATTGGAAAAAAATGACCGACAAGCCCGTGATCAGCGACGGGGCGTTCGATTCGCAGAACATCGCGTTTTGGGATTCCCACGCAAAGATCTACCGAGCCTACTACCGGATTTTCTCCAAAGGCGGGACTGAGAACGGCGAGTGGAAACCGAAAGGCGTTCGCGCAATCCGGACATCGACTTCGAAGGATTACATCAATTGGGAACCGGGCACCAACGCGACCTATGACAAAGGCACCAAGCCCCAACAGCTCTACACCAACGCGGTTCAGCCCTACTTTCGTGCGCCCCATCTGCTCGTGGCCTTCCCTACCCGCTACCTCCCTGACGAAGGCGAACGCGTCGAGCCAATTTTCATGATGAGTCGCGACGGCGTGAAATTCAAACACTACACCGAGCCCGTCGTTCCTGAATCAGCCCCGTCCGACCGCGCCGGAAATCGCAGCAACTACATGACCTGGGGAATGTTTACCCTGCCCAGCGAACCCGACATCATTTCCGTTTACGCCACCGAAGCCTACTACGGAACCGTTCCCGGCCGCGTCCGCCGTTTTACCTATCGGCTCGATGGATTTGTCTCACTTCATGCCGAAGGCAACGGCGGCGAAGTCCTCACCAAGCCAATCGTTTGCGGAGGAAAATCCCTCGAAGTAAACTGCGCCGGAAAACTCAAAGTCGAGCTGCAAGGCCCCGACGGCAAAGCCATCCCCGGATTTTCACTCGCCGAATGCGATCCCTTTGAAGGCGACTCCACAAACGCGAAACTCACCTGGAATGGAAAAAGCGACCTTTCTTCGATTGCCAAAAAGCCAATTCGCATCCGATTCGTCGTCGAAAAAGGCGATCTCTATTCCATGCGCTTTCAGAAGTGATTTCGCGTTTTCACGAGATTCAGGCACACTAAAGGTTTGGAGGTGGGGCGAAGCGTCCCGCTGAGCCGCGTGGTCCGGAAAAATCGGATTCGCGCCATTCACTTCGCTGCGAAGCGGAAAGGTAATTTCAACCTGTTCCCGGACCACGCGGCTCATCAGGGACGACTCGCCCCACCCCGGAGATTATTCGGCAATTCGACTTTTTTCGCTCGTGTTTCTACGAATTAACAGGGTGCGTTCATTGAACAGACAGAGTTGGTTAGAAAAATGTAGCAGCGAGCGTGAGCGAGCAGCAGAGGTGGCTCGCTCACGCTCGCACCTTCGTTCAAGCGAGTTCAACCGAACCAAGCCCAACCAGCATCAACACCGCCCGTTTCTCCTCATCGCTCGCGGCCAAATCGACTTCGAACGTCACCTGCCAGTCGTTCAGATCTTCCTGATCAATGAGAGTCTGTTCGATAGTCCAAACCCGCTTTTCCGAATCTTCATCGACTCGAAAATGCTTGGCGTTGCGGGCTTCGGGATCGAGCCGAATCAAGCCATGTTCGTCGGTGTAACCCGCCATGGTTTCGACGAGCTGGGGAACGGTCCATTCGCCCGGATTGACGAATTCCAACGCTGCTTCGAATTCGCTGCGTGAGAGCTCTTTGATGAAATCAAAGACAACTAGACGAACGGCACGGGTGAAAGCGGCTTTGTCCTGTGTGAACAAGATTTCACGCTCGAGCTGTTCCGGCATTGCCACTTCGTCGCGGACGAAATCCGGATTTTTGAGCCGCTCCCATTCGTCGAGCAAACTCGAATCAACGCCACGAAGCAGGGTTTCGAAAAACGACTCGGCCTCCTGAACTTCCTCAGTTTTGAAGGCCGGCGGCACGGTTTGGGCCATGACTTTGTAGACTTCGGAAAGATGTCGTAACAGCACGGCTTCACTGCGTTCCAGCTTGTAGACTTTGATGTAATCCTCAAACGAATTCCAATTCTGATACATCTCGCGGGCAATCGATTTGGGGCGCACCCCCGCTTCCTTGGCCCACGGGTTCGTCAGCACAAATTCGTTGTAGCTATCGTAGATAAAATCTTTGCCGGGCTTAGGATTCTCAACGCCTTCGAGTCGCTCCATCCGCTCGTCGTATTCGACGCCTTCGGCTTTCATCTCTGCGACGAGCTCGTCTTTCGCCTTATCGACCTGCTTTCGAATTACGGCGGTTGGATCTTCGAGAATCGATTCAACGAGTGACAACACGTTCAGCGGGTATGCCGGATCTTCCTGATCAAGCTTGGGAATGGCTTCGAGAAGAAACAATCCCAGTGCTTGATTCAGCGAAAAGTCCTCCTGCAACTCGATGTTCAGCGCGATCTTGGCAGGGCCGGTTCGCTCGGCTTTTGGAATGATACTGAGCACATTTCCCTCGACCAATCCACGAAACAGAGAGAAGGCCTTTTTCCGCAACCCTTGCTTTTTCAGCGGAGTTTCGTGACTCACCCGGATCAATCGGCGCAGTTCTTCGCAGCCGTCTTCATTTTTGCGGCTGAGAACGTTTAACAGCATGGCATGATGAACAATGAAACTGGATCGTAAGGCTTCCGAATCTGCC
The DNA here is from genome assembly GCA_937891465.1 of uncultured Verrucomicrobiales bacterium. Classification (GTDB taxonomy): domain Bacteria; phylum Verrucomicrobiota; class Verrucomicrobiia; order Verrucomicrobiales; family DEV007; genus JABDJT01. The sequence continues at coordinate 22,277 of CALAHF010000177.1, forward strand.
GTGATCAGATTTCTAAACGTGGATTCATCCCACATCACAAAGCCTTTTTCGGGCGGCTTTTTCTTCATCGCCTTGCTCTTTTTCCCTTTGGCGGCAGCTTTTTCGTCGGCCTTCTTGTTGTCGATGACATGCTCAGGAGCCTGCGCCACAACGTAGCCAATCGTGTCAAAACCGCGGCGCCCTGCCCTTCCGGCGATCTGTTTGAAATCACGCACCGCCAGGGTTTTGGTCGATTGCCCGCCATATTTGAAAAGCTGGGTAAACATCACCGTTCGGATCGGAACGTTCACACCGACGCCGAGAGTATCGGTTCCGCAAATGACTTTCAGAAGGCCTTTCTGGGCGAGCTTTTCGACGAGTACCCGGTATTTTGGCAGCATTCCCGCGTGGTGAATTCCCAACCCGTGACGCAGCAGCTTTTTCACCTCTTTTCCATAAGGGCTCCGGAAATCAGCCCCGATCAGCACTTCGTTGATCTGATTCTTTTCTTCCTTAGAGCAGAAGTTTCGGCTCATCAGGTTTTGTGCAGTTCTGGCACAGGAAAGCTGGGTGAAATGAACCAGATAAATCGGTGCCCGATCGGCTTCGACGAGTTCTTCGACTTTCTCCTCCAGCGGAGTCACGCTGTAATCAAATTCCAACGGAACCGGCCGGTCGTCCGACTGAACCAACACGGTATCACGACCGGTCAGCGTATTCAGTTCTTTCGTAAAAAACGATGGCTCCCCCAGAGTAGCAGACATCAGCAGAAACTGAGCCTGCGGCAGGGTCAGCAAAGGAACCTGCCAGGCAACGCCACGGCTGTGATCCGAGTAATAGTGAAACTCGTCCATGATGATGTCGTCCACCCGCGCCGCCGCACCCTCGCGCAACGCCAGATTCGAAAGGATTTCTGCCGTGCAACAAATCACCGGAGCCTCAGCATTAACCGTCGCGTCGCCAGTGATCATCCCGACGTTCTCAGGACCAAACGTCTTGCATAGCGAGAGGAACTTCTCGTTCGCCAATGCCTTCACCGGCACGGTGTAGAACGAGCGACGTTTCTGACAGATCGCCCGAAACTGCAACGCCATCGCAACCAGCGATTTGCCCGAGCCCGTCGGAGTATTGAGAATCACATTGTTCTCCGCAAACAGCTCGAGAATCGCCTCCTCCTGGTGATCATAGGGTTCGATCCCTTCATCAACAAGATAGCCGAGAAACGCATCGAGGATTTCGTCGGACGAAGTGGATTGGGGAAGCAGAGGGAAAGACATCGATTGCCGACAGCGTCCGACGGCCAGCGGGAAACCTCAATCACTTTTCAGAACAAGATCAAAAAACCTACGCCTGAATCAGAAATCGATCACAAACCCCGAAATCAGGACTGTGTAAGTTGATCATTTCCATCACATTCACTTTTCCAAAGAACCCAGCCGATCAATATCAGGCCGAGGTTCTGAGCTATTTTCACAGGATAATTCAAATCTTCAACGCTACCAAAACAGCCGCAGGTGATATCCAGTCCCCTCGCCCACGAAATCGCAACTGCCGAGGTAAAAACCACCAAACTGGCGACCAGAATCGATACGCCGCCACGAAAGAGAATCCCCGCCATTACTGCGATTCCAGCGATGACTTCGACCCACGGAATAAAGAGGGCAGCTGCAGCCGCAAAAGGGTCTCCAATCAACTCGTAGTTCCTCACATCCTCGGTGAACCGGATCGGATTCTTGATCTTCGCGACCCCACTCCAGATAAAAAGCGCCCCGAAAATCAGTCGCAGGACCAACCAAACTGAGGACAGAATTTTTTTCATCCAAGGAACCTCACGCCGATTCGTCTCAATTCAAGAGCGCAGACATGAACTGAATCCCGCGACGCTTTATTTAAGCTATCTAAATAAATCTGGAAATTCGAGCCACACCCCTTAAAATCAACTCCATGAAGCCGACTGTCGCCCTCTCCCGTCGATCCGCCCTTTCCCTGAGCACCGCAGGCCTCATTTCCGCCGCCGGACTCCCTCTTTTCGGACAGGACCGCGCCGCAGCAAAGCGGAAGCTCCCGATGAGCACGATTTTCAAAGGCGAAGCGACGTTTAAAAAAATCGTCAAGAAAGCCACGGATGAGAACTGGAAAGCATTGGCCATCGGTGATCGGATCATCAAATTTGCCCGTGAACTGCATGGAAAGCCCTACAAGAGTTTCACCCTGGAGATCGACAATAAAATTGAATCGCCTTCGGTGAATTTTGATGGCGTCGATTGCTGGACGTTTTTCGAAATGTCACTCGGTCTCGCCCGCATGATCGGCTACGAGCGCAGCGAATACACACCGTCCGACCTGCTCCGTGAAATTGAATTCACCCGCTACCGCGCCGGCTACTGCGGAGGAAATTACCTTGAGCGGATTCACTACCTCGCTGAATGGTATTTCGAAAACGATGCTCGCGGAACGATTGATCATATAACGGATAGCTTCGGAAACTCGAAGAAAATCAGCGGTCGGAAAGTTCAGGAAATGACGGTACTGTGGAAGAGCTACCGCTATTTGAAAAATAACCCCGAGCTGCGCACCCCCATGAAAAAGTGGGAGAACTATGTCGCCAACATGCCCGTCAGCTACGTGCCAAAAGACAAAGTCGCAGCGATCGAGCCTAAACTGAAAGACGGCGACGTCATCGGGATCGCAACCGTTCACGACGGCGGATTCTGCTCCCACGTCGGACTCGCCGTTCGCACCAACGACGGCGTGATGCGGCTCATGCATGCGTCGACGAACTACAAAAAGGTCGTCATCGACAAGTCAATTTCCGGTTACCTCAACTCGTTCAAATCCCACGCAGGAATCATCATCGGTCGCCCGCTCGAAGTCAGCGAAACCGTGACCGATTCCAAGATCTACAAAGCCAATTTGAAGAAGCTGATTGGTTGATCTGGTTGGATTCCACCCACATGGGCTTCCGGTGCTCTCTAGCTATTCCTGATCAGAGAATAAGATCTCCCAAGTCCCGAACCAAATAGGTCCTGAAGACTTGCATTTGACCTTTGCGTTGGCTTTTTATTGTTGCACCGAAAGACATTTTGGCCGGCTGCCGCATGCGTCATCATGTTTCATACGGTTAATTATTCACTTTTCAAAATTGGTCTATTTCCTTTGATTAGAATTCCTCTCTTGATTCCCTTCTTCCAACCTCACTGGCCATGTTTCAAGAAAAAGAAATCTTCGGAAAATCGAGTGAGCGATCTCCCTGTCGTTGAGGGGAATACAAAAAGACTCCCTTCCCCGGGAATAACCGCATTTGTAATCATCTATTTGTTCGTTCAGGTTTCACTTCCATTCAGGAACCTAACCTATGGGGGAGACCCGAGCTGGTCCGAAGTTGGCCACTATTATTTGTGGCGAATGATGCTTAGAGATAAGGACGCCTATGTAAAATTTTTCTTCAATCCTGCAGATGCTGAAAAGCTGCTTGAAGCATCCGACCTGCGCCCAAACATCGGTAAAACCCACGTTCAAAAGATGGTTAAAAACCCTCATATGATTTTGCAATATGTCCACGCGCTCGATGACACCTTTCAAGAAATGGGGATCAATGATGTCGAGATTCGAGCTACCGCGATTGTCTCCCTCAATGGCCGACCGTATCAGCTCATTATTGATCCAGAAGTCGACTTAACAAAGGCGGGCTTGCCAGCGGTCTGAGGATTCTCGCGAAGCGGAACCGGAAGATAGCCCTTGTTACGAGCCAACAGGGCGACAAGCTGGCTTGCCAGCGGTCTGAGTCTGGCCGGTACCGACCTGCGTAAGACGTTTCTATTACAATACCACCCTGTTCATTCGTGCGACCCGTCACTCGAAAAGGTGACTTGCACCGCAGTCATTTCCGCCGTTGTTTCGCCCACTTTTATGAAGAAATTCAACGCACTTTTACTCACGTTCGCGATGGCCGCTGGCAGTGCCGCGACCGCGCAGGAACCAACGCCACTTTTTGGCGCAGGCGACAACGATTTTGAAATGTATCGCTTTCCGGGCATCGTCATGACGTCCACTGGAAATTTGATCGCGTTCGCCGAAGGCCGCAAAGACGCTGCAATGCGTTGGAGCGAGACCCGCCCGTTCATCCGCGTTTCCAGCGACAAAGGTGCTACATGGAGCGAAGCCAAACAATTTGCAGACAAGCCAGCAGATGCGGCTCAGAACAAGATTCTTCTCGATAGCGGTGCTGCGGAAGCAGGCCGGATCGGTGTTCACAATCTTACAGCCATCGCTGATAAAGACGGCGCGGTTCACTGGGTTTATGCCGTTGAATACAACCGGATTTTCTACGTGAAAACCGACGATAAAGGCGAAGGCGCGAGCGATCCCGTTGAGATCACCGCGACACTCGACAAATTCAAAGAAGAAGTGGATTGGAAACTTGCAGGGGTTGGCACCGGTCACGGAATTCAGATTAAAGACAGCGGTCGTTTGGTTTTCACCGTGTGGATTTCTGACGGAACTCAGGGCATCGGCCTCCAGAACGCAGCCGTTGCAACGATTTACTCCGACGACGCCGGCAAGACTTGGAACCGTGGTGAGATCATCGCGAAGCAGTTCGGTCTCGAAAAAACAAAGACCGGCACGGAACTCGAAATGCCGGGTGAAACCGCCATTACACAGGCTGCCGACGGCACCGTGATCGTAAACATTCGTAACAAAGCGCTCAAAGGTCAGCGCGCTCAAGCAACCAGCAAAGACGGTGCCACCGGTTGGAGCGAGGCGGCATTTGTTGATGGTCTCATGGAGCCAATCTGTCAGGGCAGCATCACGACTGCGGGCAACGCGGTTGTCTTTGCAAACCCGGCCAATATGATCATGCGGAAGTCACTGACTGCATTTGTCAGCACTGACGGCGGCAAAAAGTATCCTAAGAAGCACGTCATTGATTCGGGCGTTTCCGGATACTCCGACCTAGCGAGCGATGGCACAACCGTTTACGCGATCTACGAGAAAGGCGCTCAGTCTTCCGCAAACGATCCTGAAGCAGTCGTCTTCACGAAATTCGCCGTAGGTGACGCGAAGTAATTTTTGAGAGTCTCAATCTGAGACTTCAGACTTTTTAAAAAGCCGCTACCGATTGTTTGATTGGTGGCGGCTTTTTTGTAGACTCCAGTCAACTCCCCATTTCATGCCGACTATCGCCGCCATCGCCACACCGCCCGGACAGGGCGCAATCTCGCTGATCCGCGTCAGCGGGCCGACGGTTCGTGAAATCGGCGACACGGTGTTTTCTGGACGAACCAAAGCGCTCAATCCCCGACTCCAGAATTTTGGAAAAATTGTCGATTCAAAAGGCGAGACGATTGATGAAGTGTTGCTGACGTTTTTTGCCAATCCGCAAAGCTATACTGGCGAAGACACCCTCGAAATCTCCTGTCACGGCGGGATCTTGGTGACGCAACGCGTCTTGGAACGCATCTTCCAAGCCGGAGCCCGAGCCGCTTTGCCCGGCGAATTTTCCCAGCGTGCCTTTTTGAATGGGAAAATGGATCTGACTCAGGCCGAGGCCGTGATGGATCTGATTTCTGCCCAGACCGACCTTGCTTTGAAAGCTGCTCACGAACAGCTCGCAGGCCGACTCGGCAGCCGACTGCTCGAATTGCGGCAGGATTTGATCGGTGTTGTCGCGCACGTCGAGGCCTACATTGATTTTCCAGACGAGGATATCGATCCTGAATCGTCCGAAGAAATTGTCTCCAAAATCCGCACCATCCGAGCCGAAGTCGACGAACTCGTCGCCACCGCCGATCAAGGAAAAATCCTTCGTGAAGGCGTTCGCACCGTGATTTGTGGAGCACCCAACGTCGGCAAATCGAGTTTGCTGAATGTGCTGCTTGGCTTTGATCGAGCGATCGTGAGCGACACCGCCGGAACCACGCGCGATACGATCGAAGAAGTGATCAACCTGCGCGGAATTCCCCTCCGACTCGTCGATACCGCCGGAGTTCGTGAAAGCGAAGATGCGATCGAACGCGAAGGAATTTCCCGAACTCAAGCCCAGGTCGAAAATGCTGAGCTCGTTCTCGAACTCGTCGATGTGAGCTTGCCACAATCTGAGTGGACGCCGGTCACCGTGCCGGAATCAGCCCGCTACGTTCGCGTGAAAAACAAATCCGATTTGGGAATCGATCCCTCTTGGGAAAACGAAGACGGGATCGCCATTTCCTGCGAAACCCGCGACGGCGTCGAAGGACTGAGCGATTCCATTTTCCGACTGCTGAGCGGCAGCGGCAACGTTTTCGCCTCGACAAACTTGATCGCGATCAACGCCCGTCACAAACACGCGCTGATAGAAGGACGTGAGTTTCTCGATGCTGCAGCAGGTCGGTTGAGCAACGGTGAATCCCCTGAGTTCGCTGGATTGGAATTGCGCGCCGCGCTCGATTCGATCGGTGAAGTCATCGGAAAAACCGACGTAGAAGAGATTCTCGGCGAGATTTTCAGTGCCTTTTGTATCGGGAAATAGATCCCAATACAAACTCTGGCCAGACAGATTTCCAATTCCACAGAATCTGAAATTCATGTCGAACAAAACGCTCGCTCCTTTGTCTACGCTCGGAGATGATCGTGCAATTCTGAGATTACTATGAAGTGCTAGGCGTTTCCCGCGATGCGGGGACCGACGATATCAAACGCGCGTTCCGCAAACTGGCGCGGAAACATCACCCCGATGTATCGAAAGATGATTCCGATGCGGCTGAGACCAAGTTCAAAGAAATCAATGAGGCCTACGAAGTCCTGAGTGACTCTGAAAAACGGAAGAAATACGATCTTCTCGGAGAAAACTGGGAGCACGGCGCGAATTACTCCAACCCATCGGGTGGCGGCGCCGGCGGATGACCGTGCGGGGGAGACCAGGGAGCTGGCGGCGGATACGAATACAATTTCGGCGGCAGCACGGGGTTCAGCGACTTTTTTGAATCCATGTTTGGCTCGCGGGCAGCGGGCGATCCGTTTGGCGGAGCAACGGGAGGAAACGCGGGATGGATGTGGACAGTGATCTGATGGTCTCGCTCGACGAAGTCATGAATGGCTCCGAGAGGAAGCTGCAATTGCAAAAACCCGGCCAGGAAAAGCTGAAAACCATCAAACTCAAGATTCCCAAAGGCGTCGCTGAAGGGCAAATTTTAAGCTGCGGAGGGCTCGGTGGCCTAGGCCTGAACGGTGGTGGAAATGGTGATCTACTGCTCCGCGTCCGACTGGAACGCCATCCACTTTTTCGAGTCGATGGTTCCGATCTCCACTTTGACTTAGCATTGGCTCCCTGGGAAGCCGTCCTCGGAGCATCCATTGATGTGCCGACATTGACAGGAAACATGAAGCTCAAAATTCCACCTCTAAGCCAAGTCGGAGACACGCTCCGCCTTCAAAAACGAGGGCTCCCACTTGCGGATTCTCCCGACAAAAACGGGGATCTTTTTGTCCAAGTGGAAATTGCCGTGCCCGAAGAAATTTCACCCGACGAGGAAGCCCACTGGAAAAAACTCGCTGAAAACTCAAATTTCGATCCGCGAGCCTAAAACCCACCACAACGAGCGATGACTGAAATAACCCGAACTGAAATCGTAGTAATTTCCGCAAATGCACCGGATTTGGTCGACCTTAAAACCGCGAGCCAACAGACCGGGCTACATCCCGATTTAATCGCTGAACTGGTCGAGGTTCATTTGGTCTCAGCAACCGCGAGCCTCCAATTTGATCGGCGCGGGTTGAACCGGCTCCACCAAATCGCCAACCTTCGCGATCAGGACAACCTCCCCTTCCGGATGGTTCGATCCATCGTCCGATTGATCGACCGGCTCGAAACAGCGGAGGAAGAATTGCGGAGTCTCCGCGAACAGAGTCGCTAACGGTTCTCAAATTAATGAAGCTGAGCTGCTTCAGGTCAGGAGAGCTTCAGTTATCACCCACCAATCGCAATCATCTTTCGCCCCGGCTCGTAGTTATCGCGGAACTCATGCTGCTCAGGTTTGCGATCGACCACGTTCAGGAAAAATTTGGCGACATCGTCGTCCGTCATTTCCGGATCGCGCAACACATCGCGCATGTCGAATTCGAGATGGCTTCCCAAACACGGACGCAGTTTGCCATCGCAGGTGAGACGGAGCTTGTTGCAGGTATCACAGAAGTGGAAATTCGTCATCGCGCCAATGAAACCAATTTTCTGACCACCTGAATCGGGAACTTCAAAATAGCTCGCCGGACCATTGGTTTTGAATTCCGGCAGCGGTTTCAATGCTCCCAGTCGATATTCGAGGATTTTTTTGGCTTCGGCCGTCGGCAGAAAATTCGCATCGGTCAGCATTTCCTTCGAACTCACCGGCATCAGTTCGATAAAACGAAGCAACAGCTCGCGTTCACGGGCAAACTCGACAAGATCCCACAACTCATGCTCGTTTTGGCCGCGCATGAGAACGGCATTGATTTTCACGGCCTCAAATCCAGCTTTTTTGGCGGCGTCGATTCCGGCAATCGCCAGATCATAATAATCCCGCCCTGCGTTGTGCGCATACGTCTCGCGATCCAGCGTATCGAGGGAAATATTGGCGGTGCGAACTCCAGCGCGCACCAAACAATCCGCCACGGTGAGCGATTCACCTTCGTTTGCCGGCTTCGCCAGCAGCGTTGCGTTTGTCGAAATCCCGATATCGTTGATCCCCTCGATTTTTCCCAGCTCCTCGAAAAACCAAATCACATTTCTGCGGGTAAGTGGCTCGCCTCCGGTGATGCGAACCTTTGAAATCCCCATTCCAACTCCCACCCGGATGACTCGCAGAATTTCTTCGTAGCTGAGAACATCGTCTCGCGGCAACCACTCCTGTTCTTCCTGAGGCATGCAATAACGGCACCGCTCGTTGCATCGATCAGTGATCGAGACACGGAGATAGCTGATATGATGGCCGAAGCGGTCTTCCATTGGTTGTTTTGAGAGGCCGGAAGGTAGCGCAAAATTTGACTATTTCGCCCCGAAACACAACAACTCGCCGTTTTCCAACACCACGAAAATTCGGCCCTGACTGTCAATCGCAGTTCCGCCTTTAACCGGCACTGCAGGCAGGTCCATTTTCCAATTATCCGAGCCGTCTTTGATCTTTGTAGAGGTCAAAAAAGCGGTGTCTGGTTTTTCATCAATGTGTCCCGTTCCCAAAAGCCCGCCGCTCTTTTCGGAAACGATGAAACTGGTGAATCGACGATTTTCCTCGTCTTTCCAAATCTCTTTCGGGGCTGGTGGAGCATCGTTTCGGCGGCGGCTTTGATTGCGGATGAATTCCCCTGCCCTGTCCTTCCGAGGACGGGCACCTCCAGTCTCTTGCAGTGAAATCGGCGTAAAGTAGAGCCCTTCGTAATTCGAATCGTGATTCAGAATTTTGCCATCAGCCAGCGTGTGTTCGAGGGAAACATATTTGCCATAGTTCGGATACCATGGATAAAACGCCGTTCGAAAATCCGATTTGATCTGAACTTTCGGCTGATTGAGAACGGCCAGGTTTTTAAGATCGTAACGAGCCACTTCATAAACGCCGCCCCCAAGGAATTGCAATTCTCCGTCGACAATTTTCAGATTTCCCTGCATCGAAATTCCGCTATTCACTTCACTCGACATCACGCCGGACGTCGTGTTCTGCGCTTTCAGGGCACCTGTTTCTGCATCAAGCCCAACAACCATCGTGCCATCGTAATCGGTCAGTCCGCCCGCGGCGTAAACCGTGCCGGATGCCTCATCAGCAACGACTCCGCCCGCAATCGGCCAGCTGGAAACGAGCTTTCCAAAAATAGGAATGAGACGGTTTTCCGGTCCCACTCGAAAAGTCCACAGCTTGCGGCCAGTCTTTGCTTCAAAGGCATACACATTCCCATCTGCGGCACCAACAAACAGTCGATCGCGCGAGATCACGGGCGAATAAAAAACCGCGCCATCTGTGAAATTCGTCCAGACCAGTTCCCCGTCAGCCGCCGCATGCGCTTTAACCACACCGTTTCGATCTGCTGTGAAAACGAGGCCACCTGCCGCAACGGGAGCGGTCACCAGAGCATCTCCCGAATCAACTTTCGCAGACCAGTTGAGTTTCACATCAGCGGGCAACGCGACATTTGTGACACCCGTTCGCGAATCATCCCTCCGATAGCGCGTCCAGTCATCCGCGTCCGCCCCGAGCGATTCAACCTTTTCAAAATCACCGAAGGTAACGAGCGAATCAGAAAAAATCTCCGGCCCGGTCGGCAATTCAGCCCTGGGAGCCAGCCCGATGTTCCCATAAAGCGAAAGCTGGCAGCCACACATCCACGGCCCCCAATACAAATGACCGTTCGATACCAACACCCCGTCCTGACAGGGCGGACGCATCGGAGCAATATGCTGGGCGGTATTTGTTTCAGTCAGCATGCGCACGGTCCCTCCAGCGGCGCGGAAAAAGATCGAATCGATACAACCAGTGGCCCGCGTGCAGGCTCGACGGGCCGGAAGATTAGCAAGGACGTTGCCGGTTTTGTAATCCAGCTTCACGCCGCCTTCGGTATTCTGCGCTCCAGCGGCATAAATGGCGTCGTCCCGTAAAACGAGCTGCAAATTCCCCACCGGATGCGTCCACGCGAGACTACCACCCTTCGCATTGGCAACGGTCATTCGGGCGCGTTGTGGTCCGGCGAAAAACAGATAATCCGCCGTGCATTTCATATACGTCGTCGTCGCGTAACCCGTAATGTAATGCTGCGCTTTTTCGTTCGCGCCGATGGCATCGAGCAGCTCTTTATCGGAGTTTTTCCAAAGCAATTTCCCCGTCTCGCGACTGATACAGGCAATGAATTTATCGGGGCAATAACAGAAAATCTGCGTGTCGTTCATGCACACCGCGCGGGCATCAAGAAACTCATCATCACGGTAATTCCAGACCGGTTTCTTTGTTTTCAAATCAATCGCCAACAGCGTCCTGCCATACCCGAACGACGTGCGCGGATCATTGTAATCGTGACCGTCCCACATCCCCCACGGCCAATGACCCAGACCGCGACGGATCGATTTTTGCGTCTCCAATTTCTTCTCCACGTTCCCGACCAGCGCATACAAAATCCCGTCCTGCATCGCCATCCACTTCCAGGTCGGACCGTCCGAAATCCCCTCCGGCACCACGATTTCATCGCGGATCTCGCCGGTGTCGCCGTCGTAGATTTTGCACGATTCAAAGTCGCCGAGATACAACGCATCTTCCGTCGCGATCATCGTATTCCGGTGAATCATGAACCCTTCCGGCAACGGACGTTTCCACAAAATCGTGCCGTTGTAGGCATTCACGCCGAGCAGCGTATTGAGATGCTCGTTCTGATTCGCCTTGTGCGCAATGTGCCCCATCGCCTTATACATTCGGCCTCCGCCAATGACGGTTTGTTCCGGCATCGGCGAGAATTTCGGCACGTTGATGAACTGGGTCCGAAAGTCTCCTTTCACAAATTGATCCTTCGAATTTGGATTGTTGTCCGGCCCGTGATACGGATGCGACCAGTCTTCATACCCATCAGGAACTGGTTTCACCAATGGTCCGCCATCGCCACCCGTTGGGATAAAAGCTTTGCCAAGCGGTCTCAACACCCGCATTACTTCATCAGTCCCCAGCTTCGTTTTCTTCTCAAAATAGACCGCGTCCGCCACATTCGACGCGAGATGAATTTTCTCGGCCGGATCTCCCGTCGCCGCAAAAACCCGTGTCCCCAGTAGCTTTGCTGACGCCGCTTTCTCCTGCAGGGTTTTGGTTTTATCAGGATCAGCCGATTGCGCAAAAATGGTTAGCTCGCTCGCCTTCGCCAGTTCGATCACAAAATCCGGATCGTAATCGCCGGGCAGACAAACGATCCCGCGTTTCACGCCGATCTTCTCGAGCGCATCATCGACGGGGCCCGCCTTGAGAAAAGTTGCAGTTAGAAGCAGGACGAAAATTGGGACGCAAGTTCTCATGACAGACTCATCGTGAGAGATTTTCACCGATCAGGCGATTCCATAATCACGTTTTTGCCTCGATTCGAACCAATAGGGTTGGTTCGCAATGCCGTTTCGATCCGACCCTTTTGATTCATCAAACTGACCCAGTTCGATCGTAAAACCTTCCACGAATACGCACTGCATGATCCATTGGAAACCAACCAATCCCCGTGCTAGGTTCTGTTTGAATGACTCGGGACGTCCACAAACTTGAAGCACTGTTGGCAAAAGTTCCCGGGGACTGGTCGATTCGCATCACGTTGATCGAGGAACGCATTCGGCAGGATGACAAGGAAGGCGCCAAGCAGCTGGTGCGGGATTCCCCCGACAACAGCCCCCTTCCCTACGAGCTTCAGTATCGGCTTCACCTGCTGATGACGCGGGGCAAATCGGAGCTTGAGCCATTGCCTTCAGAAAAGCGAGCTGTGGCAGAAAAGTTGGAGGCTACGCAACCGCTCATACCGATCCCGCGTGAGCCCGTTCCCGCGGCAAAGTCGAAACCAACCCGCGAGCCGGTTCCTCCTGCGAAATCCGAGCATCGTCGCGAGCCTGTTCCTGCTGCGAAGTCGGAGCCTGAACGAAAACCAGTCCCGCCAGCGAAATCGGAGAAGGAACCGACGCCCAAGAGCGTTGATTCGGAGCCCACTTTCCCGTCTTCTCAAAAACCAAATTTTGATGAGATCGCACCGGTCAAAGGCGCCGCAGCGAAGGCGAAACGCGATGAGATTTCCGGATTGAAAAAACCGGCTCCGAAACCGGAGATCGAACTCAAGAAAAATACCGACGGCGCGAAAAAGTGGGACAAATACGACGGTAAATTACTGTTAACAGATAGCGATATCGAGATCGGAGAAAGGCCGGAAAGACAGTCGTTTTTTGCTGAAAAGGTCTCGGCTCTATCCGCGGCACTCATTGTGCATTTGGTCATCGCGGTAGCCTGCGCGTTTGTCATTATCCAGAATCAAAGACAGGCGCCCCCGGAGCTGATCGTTTCGGTGATTCATGAGAAAGAAGTCGATCTTACGGTCACTCACATCAATAAAACGAAGGAGAAAAACCTGTCGGCCGCAGCGATGCAATCCGTTAATCTGTTGAGCACGGTGGGCGCCTCATCGATGAAGATCCCTGAGATGGAAGACACAAAAATGACCAACATCTCGACACCAGTCACTGGAATCGAAACACTGGGCGTTGGCATGAGCTTCACGGGTGCCAAGGACCGGCAATCCGACATCAGTTTCTTCGGAATTTCGGGAGGCGGTGATCGCGTGATCTTTGTGATCGATGCCACCCGACCGATGCTGGTTGACGAAAAAGGCGGGATGTTTGCCTATGATAAAGTGAAGAATGAAATCAGCGCCATGTTGAACGAACTGCGGCGCGGCACGTATTTCAATGTCCTGCTTTATGACGGAAGGAGCGTGGTGGCTTTTCGCGAAAAACCGGTGGCGGGGTTGCCCTCAAATCGGCGCAAAGCAGCGGAATGGCTCAAGCCATTGAATCGGGACTACGAGAATTTGGGACTGCGAAATGGATTCCGCGAAGGGCAAATCATCATGGCCGAAGAAGGAGTCAAACCAATTCAGTCCGTTGATCTCGCTCACTACACCAAATGCATTCAGAAAGCCCTCGAATGGCAAGCCAGCGCCGTATTTTGCATCTCAGGTGGGTATGGCCGGATGGGCCAGTCGCCGACTCCGGAAATGCGGGAGAAATTTAAAGGCAAAACCGTGACCCCGGGAACGCCGGGCAAAGTCCCGCCAGCTGAAGCAAAGGCATGGAAAGCAGCTCAGCAAAAGACCCGCGAGTGGTTACAAAAGGAAAATGCGGCTCGCAAAGAGAAAGGGCTTCCGTCAAAAGTGGTGGTGAATTTCAATGCCTTGATCAAACAGGTAACCGGAGCCTCACCTCCCCGGGCGACCGGCGGAACCCCCTCATCCGGCGGAATGCCGCGCCTTCCCAATCACACACCAGAAGACACCGAAAAGCAGATTCGCAATTTGGTCGCCAAGTATTACGACGAAGAAGGCCGCGAAAAACCTTCGATCCACATGGTATTGTTTTTAGGCAAAAAAGAGAAGATCGGAGATTACGAAGATCACTTCAAAACGCTAACGCGCAAGAACCGCGGAAAGCTAAAGGTCCTGCGGGGATTGGCTGAGTTGGAGAATGTGACGCAGTAACGATGGTATCGAAAAGACGGGTAAAATGGTGAGTGACCCAAGTGGCACTAAGCGGTGTTCGTAGAGTCGAACGAAGCAACAAGGTACGATCGATGAAACCATCGGGTTTGTTCGTGAAACGGCAGGTAGGGACGATTATCCCTAATCGTCCGCGGAGCCTATTCGGCAGTCGGACCAACGCAGACGATGAAAGACAATGGTCATCAGCCATCTCGGGTTAAAAGAAAATCGAAGGTAGGTGCGAGCTTACATGATTCACACTTACCTGCTGACACACTAATTTTGCCATATGAAGAGCGTCGCCAAAAACCGGTCCAGATCTGAAAGCGGATGAGTTTCCCAAGTGGCCATGATAGCCTCACTCCCTCACACGATCACATCAACCCCGCCAGCCCGTCTTCATCAATCACAGCAACGCCAAGCGTTTCCGCCTTCTTCAGCTTGGATCCCCCACCCTCTCCGGCGACGAGGTAATCGGTATTTTTGCTGATCGCACCGGTGACTTTGCCTCCAGCGGCTTGAATCTGATCTTTGATTTCATCGCGGCCTGCTGACAGGGTTCCGGTGATCACGAAGGTTTTTCCTGCCAAGGGAACATTGCTGCCAACTTCGACTTCGCTTGGTTTTGGCGCAAAGTTATCGGACTTCGGATCGATCCCTAGCTCGGTCATTTTCGCGAGAACGGCTTTGCCAATGTCGCCATTGAAAAACTCGAGCGCTGCTGCGGCAACGGTCGGCCCGATTTCGGAGGCGATTTCATACGGGGCCAAAAACGGACTATCTTCTTTCTTCTGACCGGTTTTGAAAGTCCTCAGCTCGTTCAGAATCGGAGACTCGGCGATGGCTTGAAAGGAGTCGTGAATCCGCGCCAACTCCGCTGATGCCGATTGCCCGACTTGGGGAATCCCAAGTCCATAAATCCATTTCGAAAGCGGCTTCTCGCGTTTCGCTCGCTCGCAGGTTTGGACAATCTTGGCTCCGTTTTTCTCGCCGAGCATGCGCGGCTCGAGACCGGTTCCGATATTAAAGGCTCCGAGTTCATCAACGGTCAGGGTGAACAAATCCAACGGGGACCCCACTCGGCCACGCTCGACCAATTTTTCGGCAACGATATTTCCGACGCCATCGATATCGAGCGCCTTGCGACTGACAAATTGCTTCACCTTGCTCGCCATTTGCGCGGGGCAGGTGTAGTTCACGCACTTCCAGGCGACGAAGCCCTCGGGTTGCTCGATCGCGCCACCACAGCTCGGGCAACGACCGCTTTCGCCGTCGAACTTGGCTTCATCAAAAATCGAATAGGGAACGGAATCGGCCGGCCGCTTTTCGGGAATCATCCTGATGACTTCAGGAATGATTTCCCCTGCTTTGTGCACCATAACGGTGTCGCCCACCCGGACATCTTTTCGATCGATCTCATCCTGATTGTGCAAGGTCGCCCGGCGCACGGTGGTCCCGGAAACAAACACGGCATCGAGTTCCGCCACGGGAGTGAGCACGCCGGTTCGACCGACTTGAATTGTGATCGCTTTCAACAAAGTCTCCTTTTGCTCCGGCGGATATTTGAACGCCGCCGCCCAGCGAGGAGCCCGCGACGTTGCCCCGAGTGCTTCCTGGTCGTCTCGATTGATGACTTTGATGACAGCGCCGTCCGTTCCGTATTCCAGTCCGTGCCGATCCACATCCAACTGACGAATCGCGTCGAGAATTTCCTCCAATGTTTCGGCATGCCACGTCGGGTCATTCGTGGGCAGCCCCAATTCGACGAGCAACTTCCGGAAATCAGTGACGGACTCCAATTCGAGGCCTTCGAGCTGCCCCACGCCGTGAGCAATGAAATCGAGGGGCCGCTTGGAGACTTCACGCGAATCGAGCAATTTCAGCGCACCGGCCGCAGCATTTCGCGGATTCACAAAGGTCTGCAATCCGGCATCTTCCCGATCCTGATTGAGCTTCGCAAAGCCCGCGTTCGGCATGAAGATTTCGCCGCGCACTTCGAACACCGAAGGGAATTTCCCGGCGGGAAGTTCAATCGGAATCGACCGAATCGTCTTCACATTTTCGGTGATGACATCGCCCATCGTTCCGTCGCCCCGAGTCACCGCGTAATCCAAAACACCGTTGCGATACACAATCGAAGCTGCGACACCATCGATCTTTGGCTCAATAATCACGGGGATTTTGTCCGTCCCCAGATTCTTGACGAGCCGGTTGAAAAAGTCTTCCACTTCGCTGTCGGAGAACATGTCATCGATACTCAGCATCTTGACGACGTGCGCTTTTTTCTCGAATCCATCGATCGCATCGCCCCCTACCCGCTGGGTCGGAGAATTCGGCGTCGCCAACTCGGGGAACTGCTTTTCCAACTCTTCCAGTTTACGAAATTGCGCATCGTATTCCGCGTCAGAAACCTCCGGCGTGGCATCGATATAATACAGCCGGTTGTGGCGATCGAGATCAGCAGAGAGTTGAGAAATGAGGGAGCGAGCTTCGTCTTCAGTCATTGGAATGGCCCCGACCCTAGCGCAGACATTTTCTTACGCCAAGCAGAGAAAAATTATCTCGACCACTTCTCCATTTCCTAACAAAATCTCGCGATGATGTTCTCTTTCGCATTCCTCATTCTTGCAGTTTTTGTGGTGATTGGCTTGGGGGTGCTCATCGTCTGGCTCTGCAAACAGGTGGGCGGAGTGAAGAATTCGATGGGCGAAGCCAAAGCCAGGCAAGAAGAAATGGAGCGTGACCCGATTGATTTTGAATAACCGCTCATGAATTCTCTACTTTCGATTCTTCCCGCACAACTCGGCCTCATCGGCGGTCCGGAACTGATCGTAATTTTTCTGGTGCTAGTTCTATTGATCGGAGTTCCAGTCGCCATCGTTTTCATCGTCCTTGCGGTAGTGAAAAAGAATCAAAAAAATGCCGCCGCGAAGGAAGAATCAGATCAAACGAACCCGCAAGATTGATTTCGCTTCCTCCCTGCATTGCCACATTTTCCGAAAAACATTCTTTCCTGAATTCGCGCATTGTGTCACGATGATTAAAGGTTTGAAATGACTCTGGAAATTGCCGCCGTCCTCCTTATCCTGCTTGTTTCTTTGGTGCTGTTTGTCACCGAAAAACTGCGGATGGACGTCGTCGCGCTGCTCGTCATGAGTGCGCTTGGAGTTTCTCGACTCGTTGAACCCACAGAAGTCATCGCGGGTTTTTCCGATCCAGCGGTCATCACCGTTTGGTCAATGTTTATCCTCTCGGCCGGCCTCAGTATCACCGGCGTGGCGGATATTATCGGACGGCAGGTGTTGAAGCTGGCCGGTCGAAGTGAGCCCCGCATGATCCTCGTCATCATGCTCACTACCGGCGTTATGTCCGGCATCATGAACAATATTGGAGTCGCCGCCCTCATGCTCCCGGTGATCATGGACATCGCCCGGCGCACGAATACCTCGCCGTCGCGATTGCTCATGCCGATGGCCTACGCATCGCTCCTCGGTGGACTCACCACGCTTGTTGGAACCCCGCCCAATCTGGTTGCTTCGGGCGCGCTTAAAGATGCCGGATTCGAAGGCTTTTCCCTATTCGAATTTGCTCCCGTCGGCGTTCCGGCACTGATCATTGGCTCGCTTTTTGTTGCTTTCATTGGTCGGCACATGTTGCCAAAACACATGCCGGAATCCATTCGAGAGCAACAGGGAGAGGCGGACTCCAAGATGCGCTTCTTCCACGATCTCGATGAACACCGGTTCCTGCTTCGCGTTTCAGACAACTCCCCGCTTCACGATCTTCCGATTTCGGAATCGCATCTCGGCGATCTCCTCGGTTTGCAGGTGTTCTCGATCGAACGTAGTGGCGAAACGATTACTGAAATCGATAGCGAGACCACTCTGAAAAACGGGGATCTTCTAAACGTGCAGGGGCGGAAAGAAACCGTTCGGGAATTCATTCGCTGGCACGCTCTTGAAATGGGTCACGGCCCGGAAATTCTCGAAATTCTTGGAAAGAAAAAGCTCGTCCTGCTTTCAGCAACCGTCGCGGAAGGTGCTGAAATCGCCGGACTGAAAGTCTGCGAGTCCGACTTCTCCCGCCGGTTCGGTGGATACATCCTCAGTATCCGTCGGGGAAGCAAAATCCTCCGTCGCGACTTTGCTGATTTCGTTTTCCAAGCCGGTGACCAACTCCAGATCGAATCCCGCGCCGAGAATTCGGAATCGATTAAAAACTCCAGCGAACTCGTTGATTTCGAACTCATCACCGAAGAATCAATTGATCAAATTTACCCCGCAGACACCACCTTGATCGGCATGGATGTGCCGGACGACTCCCGAGTCATCGGCATGAAAATTTCCGAAACCGGTTTTTCAAAACTCGACCTCCGGATCCTCGGAATTGCCCGGAAAAGCGGCTCACTGCTCATTCCTTCGAGCAGCGAAATCATCCTAACCGGCGACAAATTACTCATCCACGGCAATCGAAAAACCGTCCTGGCGCTGCGCCGAATCGAAGGCCTCGAAGTCATTTCTGCGCCTGAAAACGGGAACAGCTCCGAACCGACCGACTTGGGTTACTCCGAGGTCACGCTTGCTCCGCAGAGCGATCTTGTCGGCAAAACCCTGCGCGAGCTGAACTTCCGCAATCGCTACGGCCTGAACATCCTCTCCATTTGGCGAAACGGAAAATCCATCGCCAGCCATTTGCGAAACATGAGCCTCGAATTCGGCGATGCTCTGCTGCTTTCCGGCCCTCGCGAGAAAATCGAAGCCCTCGCCCATGACGACGATTTTCTCGTGCTGTCGCGCTCGGCTTACGATGATCCGGATAACAACAAATCGCCCCTGAAATCGATCATCGCCGCAGTTCTGATGCTCTCGGTGGTCGGCATCGTCCTCGCGGGCGTCATGCCCATTCAAATCGCTGCAATCGCCGGAGCCACCTTGATGATCGTCTGCCGGTGTCTCAATATCGACCAGGCTTACCGCGCGATCGAATGGAAATCCGTCTTTCTCATCGCCTGCATGATCCCCCTCGGCGTCGCCATGAAAGAAACCGGCGCCGCCAAATGGCTCGGAGATGGCGTGGCAGCAGTCGCCGGTCCCTTTGGACCGTGGGGCCTCATCATTGCCCTGTATTTAATGACCTCGCTTGCGACGACAATTGTGCCGACCTCCGCCCTTGTGTTGATCATGGCCAATATCGGAATGGACGCCGCCGCCACGATGGACATCGATCCCCGCATGATCGTTATGGCCATCGCCATGGCCGCCAGCGCCAGCTTCACCAGCCCGATTTCCCATCCCGCCAACGTTCTTGTGATGGGTCCCGGCGGCTACCGTTTCGTCGATTACGTGAAGATGGGTTTGATACTTGCCCTCGTGGTGGCATTGACCGTGCTACCACTTCTAGCATGGTGGTGGGGCCGTCAATAAGGCGACCACCTGTAAGCAAATTTCAGCGCACGCGACAAATCACCGAAACAATATCGACATAGCCACGCAGGAAAATAACGGTGAACATTCCGCCCCGCTTCGCGATAAAATCGAATTCTGGGCGAAGAAACACGCTGCGGAATATCCTCCTGAAGTCCTTCAGCTGTTTGCCGATAAGTCGGAAGCCGTTCTCAAATCCGGGATCCTTTCCAAAAGTCCCGTGATTGGTCAAAAGGTGGACGATTTCGAACTGCAAAGCTCAGACGGCTCAACCATCCGCCTCAGCGAAAAAGTCAAAGACGGCCCCGTGATCCTGAATTTCTACCGCGGATCGTGGTGTCACTACTGCACGCTGGAATTTCAGACATTGCTGGAAAAGCTACCGCAATTTCAATCACGCGGCGCAGCGATTTTGGCGATCAGCCCTCAGGTCAATGAAACCACGAAAATCCCGACGGAGGCCGCAGGCGGATTCATCAACCTATCGGATCGCGGCAACGAAGTCGCGCGCCGATTCGGTCTCGTTTATCCATTGGGCCACGAAATCCGCAAAGTCTACGAAGGCTTCGGCATTCGACTCGACATCTTGAACGGCGACGACAGCTACGAAGTTCCCGTCCCCGCCAGCTACGTCGTCAACAGCGACATGAGCATCCGCTGCGCTTTCACCAACGCAGATCTCACCGAACGAGCCGAGCCGGAAACACTGCTCGCAGAGGTTGCTGCATTGGCCGCGTGAGGCGTTTGTCTCCACTTGCATTTTCGAACCAACAGGGTTGATTCGATGAACCAACCCTATTGGTTCGTGGAGCCGCTTTGAACCATTTCGAACCAATAGTTAGAAACGACCGGCGATACCGCCTACCAAAACCCCACCTAATCGCGACACTAGTTTTGCTGAAATC
The DNA here is from genome assembly GCA_937891465.1 of uncultured Verrucomicrobiales bacterium. Classification (GTDB taxonomy): domain Bacteria; phylum Verrucomicrobiota; class Verrucomicrobiia; order Verrucomicrobiales; family DEV007; genus JABDJT01. Next base: position 42,780 of record CALAHF010000177.1, read on the forward strand.
CCACGATTTAACCATACGCGATTTGGTAGGGTAAGTTCATCGAACAGACCCTGTTCGTTCAAAAAACCGAATTTTTATCATGAGCGTTCGTACCCGATTTGCCCCCTCACCGACTGGCTTCCTCCACATTGGCGGAGCCCGCACAGCTTTGTATAACTGGCTCTTTGCCAAAAAAAACGGAGGACAATTTATCCTGCGCGCGGAAGACACGGACGCGGAACGAAGCACTGAGGCATCGCTCGATGTCATTCTCGATGGACTACGCTGGTTGGGGCTCGAATGGGACGAAGGTCCGGGTAAAGATGGTCCTCACGGTCCGTATTATCAAAGTCAGCGCACCGACATTTACGATGCATATTTGGCGAAACTGGAAGCGGCTGGTTTGACCTATGAAGATGAAGGAGCGATTCGATTTCGGGTGCCGGATAAAGACATCACGGTGAATGATTTGATCTGTGGTGATGTCACGGTGAATCTGAAAGAGACTCGCTCGATTGGATTTGATCCTGAAACAAAAACCACCCTCGAGCGGAATCCTGACCTCGTCATCAAACGCCCGAATGGCGGATACATTTTTCACTTCGTAAATGTGGTCGACGACATCGAAATGAAGATCTCGCACGTCATTCGCGGGGAAGATCACCTTTCGAATACCGTTCTCCACCTCGCGCTTTTCGAGGCCTTTGGTGAGAAGCCTCCGGTATTTGCTCATATCCCGCTCAATTTAAACGAAAACGGTTCGAAAATGAGCAAGCGGGACAAAGGCGCGTTGATTCACGAATATATCGAAGCCGGATTTTTGCCCGACGCGGTGAACAACTACATGGCGCTGCTCGGGTGGTCTCCGAAAGACGACACCGAGATTTTTACACCTGCAGAATTGATGGATCGATTCAGCATGGAAGGCGTCAACAACGGCAATTCCAAGTTCGACTACACCAAATGCGTCTGGGTGAATGCAGAACACCTAAAGCGACTTTCGCCGGAGGATCTGAATTCAAACGCGGCTCCATTTTTGGAAAAAGCGGGAATTTCTGCCGACGACCCACGCGTTACCGGAGCGCTGGAGCTTGCTCGCGAGCGTGCCGAATTGCTTTCCGAAATTCCCGGCGTGATCGATTCAATTTTCACCGACGATCTCGATTACGACGAGCCTTCGATCGAAAAAGTTCAGAGTATTTCCGGAATCGACGATCTGATGGCTGCGCTTTATCGCGCGCTCGAGGGCGTTGAGGATTGGGCCGTCGACGAAATCAAAGCATCGATCAAAGAATCAGCCGAAGGACGTGGGCTCAAGATGGGCGCTTACATGTTGCCTTGTCGGGTTGCAACGATGGGCTCAATGAAAGGACCCGATTTGGTTCCCGCGATGGTTTTGATCGGGAAAGAAGAAGTGCTCGGCCGCGTGGAGAACTTTGCAGAGCTGATTTAGAGTGCGCCCTGAATTTGTATCGAGCCGCCTTATTTTTCTTCCTCAAAAATCACCCTCGCACACCGGCCGATCTGCGTTATTATCACGCCCTATTTTTAGAAAAGTTATGGCGGACGAGGAAACAACAGTTCAGGAATGCGCAAGGAGTGCGAACGAAATCGGCGCTGAAGATATCGTAGTGATCGATCTTCGGGGGATCTCGTCGATTGCGGATTATTTCGTGATCTGCACGGGCACGTCGATGCCTCACCTCAAAGCGATTCAGCGTGATATTGAAAAGGGCGTGGAAGCGGCGATTTCGGAGATTCCCATTCGGAAGGACGGCAAGGCGGACAGCATGTGGGTGGTTTTGGATTACGCCGATGTGCTCGTCCATATATTCCACAAGGAAATGCGCGACGTCTACAATCTCGAAAACCTTTGGTCTGATGCTCCCCGCGTTACTTATGATTTCATTGATGAATCGAAAAAAGCGGCGGCGGCTCCAATCGCAGACCTCGCGGATGAAATGGAATCGGAGGACGTTTAATCCCGCCCCCTGTCATGCGAGTCGAAGTTGTTAATATCGGGACCGAGTTGTTACTCGGAAAGGTAACCAATACCCACGCGGGTTATTTTGGTGAAGAGCTTTTTAAGCTGGGCTTGCGAATCCAGCGCCAGACGACGATTCCCGATGACGATGCAATACGCACGGTTTTGAAAGAGGCGTTTCCACGCACCGATGTAATATTGGTGACCGGTGGCCTCGGCCCGACCAGTGACGACATCACTCGCGAAGTGGTGGCTGAAATGCTGGGCCGCAAGCTGATTTTGGATCAGGGAATTGTCGATGATCTGAAGGCATTTTTCGACAACCGCGGCTACGAAATGAGTTCGTCGAACGAGCGTCAGGCAATGGTTCCTGAAGGCGCTGTCGTTTTGGACAATCCGAATGGAACGGCTCCCGGGCTTTATGTTCCTGCAGTCGAGAGCGAAGGAACCCCTCACCTTTTCCTGCTTCCCGGACCTCCCCGCGAGCTGAGGCCAATGACGGCGAACCTGGTTTTGCCAAAATTAGTCGAATTACTAGGACCGGAAAATGCGCCGGAGACGTGGCATAATTTTCGAATCTATGGTGCGGGTGAGTCAGCGATCGCCGACAATCTCGAGCCCAAACTCGAAAGCATTGAAAATCTGGAACTTGGCTACTGCGCACGTCTTGGCGAAGTCGATTTGCGATTGATCGGGCCACAGCAATCAATCGATCAGGCGGCAGACATCATTCGCGCCGAATATGCCCGTGAGATCATCGCTGAATCTGAGGAGTCGATCGAAAGTGTCATCGTGAGGCTTTTGTCGGATCGGCACGAAACGGTCGCCACGGCAGAAAGTTGCACCGGAGGTCAAATCGCCAACACGATCACAAACGCAGCGGGATCAAGCGGCGTTTTTCATCGCGGCTATGTAACGTATGCGAACTCAGCGAAGGCCGAACTTCTCGGGGTGCCTGCAGAACTGATCGTAAAGCATGGTGCCGTCAGCGACGAAGTCGTCCGCGCAATGGCGGAAGGTTGTTTGGCACGAAGTGGAGCCGATCACGCCCTCGCTGTAAGCGGAATCGCCGGTCCGGGGGGCGGATCAGAAGAAAAACCAGTCGGGACCGTTTTCATCGCACTCGCCTCGAAAGGACACGACACGTTTTCAAAACGCCATTTCACACCGGCCGATCGCATCAGTTTTAAAATGCGCGTGACCCGCCTCACTCTCGATTTGCTGCGACAGCACCTCGCAGGGTTTCAATTAATTGCATGAAATCGAAGTCCGAACTCTGGATCAAAGAATCATTCGGCGAGGTCGAATTCGATGTGTTGAACCTCGATCATCCGGAAGTCGAAGCACGTGTCATCGCCGAAATGGATTCGGGAGTCGGGGTTTATTACGATACCCGCTGGGGAGCGACGAGTATTTTCTCGCTTTGGCTGGGTGAAAACGGAGCTGAGTTTTCAGGCAAACGCGTTTTTGCGATTGGTGCCGGGGTTGGCTTTGAAAACCTATTGTTGGCTCGTTCTGCAGATCAGGTCACGATCAACGATTTTGCTCCTGTATCTGTCGAGTTATGCGCTGAACAACTCACCAAAAACGGGCTGACAAATTTCGATAAACTGCCGGGAGATTTCACAACGCTTCCCCTGCCCGACTTTGATATCGCAGTCGGTTGTTACATCATTTACAACAACGAGACTCGCGAGGCCGTCGAGAAATTCCTCGATCGCTACGACGGCGAAATCATTCTAGTGAACGAACGTCTCAAGGCATTTCGACAATTTCTAACCGCGTGTGAACGTCCTTTCGAAACCATTTTTGAAGAGGAGTCTGCCATTGCGTTGAGGTTCTTTAAGAGGTGACCAAGGGGCGGCGCCTTTGCCTTCAAAATGACGCAAAAACCGCTACCGTTCTTAAGGTTCGCAGCGTAGTTCCAGCGTGCCCTGGTATCTATTTCTTCCCCTCGCCTCAGCGATTATTTATTCGTTGGGGTCAGTTTTCATCAAACGCTCCCTTACAGAAGGAGCGACGATGGACCAGTCCTTTCACATCACGAACTGGGTCGTCGCGCTGCTTTTTCTCCCGCTTTTCCTTTTCGAAAATCAGACCGTAAACTGGTCGCTCATCTGGATGCCACTTGTGATGGGCGTCATATTTTTCTTCGGAACGTGGACCACGTTTCTCGGCATTCGCATCGGCGACGTCTCACTCGTGACGCCGCTGATGGGAACCAAGGTTGTCTTCGTAGCGATTGGAGTCGTTGTCACAATGGGTCAAATGCCTTCAAATTCGCTATGGTTGGCGGCAATCTTCACCACGTTAGGAATTTTCTTGATGGGCTGGCGGGATTTCCGATCAAAAGCGACAGGAATGACGTTTGCCATTCTCATCACGCTGCTCAGTGCCGCCTTATTTGGGTTTAGCGATGTGTTAGTTACTTGGTGGGCGAATGATTTTGGGCCGATGGCATTCCTCACCATGAGCACCCTCAGTGTTGCTCTCTGTTCATTCATCATGTGGATCATTCAAGGGCGACCGGGGTTTTCAATGCCGGCGGCGGCCAGGAAGCCAACGGTACTTGCCGGAATCTTGATCGGGCTGCAAGCCATCGGAATGGGCATCGCGCTCAGCTTTTTTGACGACGCCACGGGGATCAACGTGGTCTACGCATCCCGGGGATTGTGGGCGATTGTCCTGATCGGTCTTTTTGGCGTATGGCTGGGAAACCACGAACGGCACACCTCGGGCAAAACATTCTGGTGGCGAGCGGTGGGAACGCTGTTTCTGACAGCTGCCGTCATCATCGCCGTGCTTGACCGCTCGGCGTGATTTCGGGTACAAAGAGCGGCATGAAACATTGCCTACTCGCCAGCCTCGTTTTTGCGGGGACATTTCCGTTCGCATTTGCCCAACAAAGTGAAACTGAGATCATTCAAAACGGCAATAATGCCGGGTTGAAAATTGCTGGCAAAGTGGCCTTTACCGAAGGCCCTGCATGGCATGCGGCTACGAAGTGCGTCTTTTTCACCGACGTTGAAAACAATCGAATCATGCGGCGGGATGTTTCAGGGAAAATTCATACCTTCCGAACTCCATCTGGTCGCGCCAATGGCCTGACGTTCGACAAAGAAGGGCGACTTCATGCCTGTGAAGGAGGCCGCGAAGGCGGGAATTTCCGTGTGACTCGAACCGAGCTCAACGGCACGATCACCGTCCTGACCTCCGATTTTGAAGGCAAAAAATACAATTCCCCGAACGATCTCGTGATTGATTCCCAGGGCCGCATTTACTTCACGGACCCGCGCTATGGTTCTCGCGATAACATGCAAATTCTCGATGAGGACGGGAAAGAAATCGAAGGCGTTTACCGTATTGATCCGGATGGAACGGTTGCTCAAATTCTGACCCACGAAATTGACCGGCCCAACGGCATTGTCGTTTCGAGTGACGAAAAACATCTCTTTGTCGCTGACAACTCAAATGGAAAAGCGGGAGCCAACCGAAAGCTGTGGCGCTTTGATTTGAAAGTTGACGGCAGTGTTGACCCTGCGAGCCGGATACTGCTTTTCGACTGGGGAAACGAACGCGGTCCCGATGGCATGTGTCAAGGCAAAAACGGAAACCTCTATGTCACTGCCGGATTGAATTTTCCCAATGCCCACATCGAAACCGCAACGAAATACAAAGCGGGCGTTTACGTGATCGATCCGAACGGCGACGGGCTTGCACAATTCATCCCAATTCCGATGGATATGATTACGAACTGCACGTTTGGCGGCGATGAAGGAAGGACGCTTTACATCACTGCGGGTCACACGCTTTGGAGTATCGAAATCGAGTGACTAGATTTGCGCTGGGTTTAATTTCCCAAAAAGCGTCCGGTTTACCCAGCCTCTTTCAGGGTGGTATACCCAATGTCGGATACAGCCTTCGTCCTCAAACCCAACTCGCCGGAGGAGTCGGATACAGACTTCATTTTGATCGTCGCAAGCTGCCTCCATTCGATGAAAATTCATTTCTTCGAATCCAAATTTCATGATCTCGGTGACGGCTTCCGTTCCAAAGCCCCTTCCCCAAAACGGGTGATGAAACATAAACCCAATCACCCCTGTTAGAAAAAGCGGCTCAGTGGTTAGCGAAACCGTCCCAATGGTTTCAGCGGTTTCTTTCAACACTGCCCGAAAACGGAGTGAAAAACTCTTTTTGAATCCCCGGGGAAACTGGCACTGCTTGAGACTTCGAATGAGCGTCTTTTTATCTTCCGGAGCTGAAATCTCGTAGTGATGATTCTCTTTACCAGCAAACATCGGTAAGAGAAGTTTCCAATCTCGCGGCTCTGCTAAGATCAATTTGAGCCGCGAAGTTTCGCGTTCGAACGAAAGTCGCCTCGCCGACTCACCGTCTTTATCCGGAAGTCGAACCACGCTCCCGCAGCAGCGTGCCCCGATCATAACGCGGTCAGCGAAAAAGCTACCACACTCCATCCCCGTCCGGCAAATACAGCGGAAACTGAAGCGATCATTTTTTGGATCCATTCGATGCACTGATCACTTCGACTGGGTTCCCGTCAAATCTTGAGTTGGCTTCAGTTGCTCAAAATGAGACCGCAAAAGTTCAATATTGTCATGCTCACCAGCGAACGGACAGGGTTGATTCATCGAACGCACCCTATTGGATCGCAATTCAGCTCTGGATCACGAATATCTCACTTTTTGCTTTTCGCGGCTGGATACACCACGGTCTCAAGCCACGCTTTTACCTTGTCTTTTCCTGACTGCGCAAAAGTATGTCCGGTGTCTTTCATTTCAAAAGACTCGGTTTCCATTCCGCTGGCTTTTTTCTCAGCCGCTTCGGTGGCTGCAGCGTTCGGGCTCGTTTCCCCCCACGTTGCGAAGAGGAAATCCCCTTTCCCGCCGCGTAATCGCTTGTCTCCATTTCCGCCATCAACGAGGATGAACACATTGCAGAAATCAGGATAACCTCCGTTTTTTGCCTCCTGCATGACCCCGGCGATACAATGAGCGCCGTTACTGAATCCCCCGACGATGCTGAGGTTCCGATCAATGTTCGGAATACGTTTAAACACTTGAGTGAGCATGGGTTGGTGGTAGTCATCCCAAATCGTATCGAAGTCTCCCACCATGTTTGCCTGGCCTGGATTGTTGGCCCCTTTGGGAAAAGGAAGTCCGACAAGAATGAATTTATCGCTGTCCACGACACCGGCATTGGTCGGTCCATTCGCGCCATCACCGCCTGACATCCAAATGAAAATCGGAGCTGGTTTTGCCGGGTCATAGTCCGGTGGAATTGAAACGCCTACCTGAGCTGGAGTGCCCTTTCGATCGGGTTCCAAATCGGGGAAATCAATCGTGAATCGGGCACTGGGTTTGACGGATTCATCCGGCTTCGGAGTTTTATCGGCAACCCAGCTCTTAATGAATTCCTGATCAACCTGACTCAGACTCGTGATCGGAATCGTGAACTCTTTATTGTCGGCATCGCGAACAATCGTCACCTCTTCACCGGAAACTGATTTGATTTCGGCATTGATCACCCGGTTTTTAGTGTCTTTGAACGGTCGGCCAAAAGACACCGAAGAGCAAAGGGTGACGAGGGCAATGATCACTTTGATTTTCATAAGCTTGCCAACATTCTAGTGGATCAGAAATCGGTGGCCAGCTTTTCCCAACCCGATAAAATGGCGTGAAACCGCTTTTTCGAGCGCTCGACATTTGCGGTGACGAATGGTGAATTGCTTCACGAGCTTGCTCTTACGTTTCCGATCTAAATCTTCCCACACTTTAAATGAAGCTCTTACGAAACCTTCCCGCCGCGATCGCCGGCATTGTACTTTTGTTTGTGATTCCAGCCCGTGCTGAAACGAAAATGGTCAGCGTCCTGACCATTGGAAACAGCTTTGCTGAAAATGCTCTGAAACACTTGCCCGAAATCGTAAAGGCTCAGGGTCACACCCTAATCGTCGGTCGCGCCAATCTGGGTGGCTGCACGCTCGAACGACACTGGAGGCATGTATCAGAGTTCGAAAAAGATCCCGGGAGCAAAGAAGGCTCTCCCTACGGAAATGGGAAGCGGTCGCTCGATGAAATGTTGAAAAGCCGAACGTGGGATTATGTCACCGTTCAGCAGGTGAGCACTCGCAGCCACGATCGCTCGACGTATTATCCGTTTGGCCCTGATTTGATTGCTTACATTCGGGAACGCGCGCCTGATACAACAATTCTGGTTCACCAAATCTGGGCGTATCGGGTGGATGATCCCAGGTTCACCCCAAAAAACGAGGGGAAATTGCCTCATACTCAGCAATTGATGTATCAAAAAGTGCGATCGGCGTATCATGATTTTGCGAAGAAATTAGATCTCGGAATCATGCCGAGCGGAGACGCGATGCATCTGGCGGATACCGACCCTAAGATGGGTTACCAGCCGGATCCAGATTTCGATTTCACAAATGCAACTCCGCCGGCCAAGCCGAAGCAGATTCATTCCCTCCACACCGGTTGGCACTGGAAAAAAGATAACAAGGGCAACTCGACTTTGAAAATGGATGGTCACCACGCCAATAACGCCGGTGAATATCTACTCGGTTGTGTTTGGTTTGAAAATCTATTCGGAGAAAGTGTGATTGAAAATTCGTATGCGCCAAAAGGAATTGATCCTGAATTCGCTAAATTCCTCCGGAAGACAGCGCATCGTGCCGTTGCTGCTCAGAAAACAGAATAGCCTATTCAGAAATAGATCAGCAATATTGTAACCTGCGAACAACTTAGACCGTCTTCTGTGGTTAAACCTGATATCTATGAATCGATTTCTTTTTGCGCTTTGTTTTCTCATTCCACTCGCAGCCGCTGCCGTTGAAGAACCCAATTTCAACGAACACATCGCTCCGTTGATTCATCAGAATTGCACGGAATGTCATCGCCCCGGCGAAGCGGGACCGTTTTCATTGATCACCTTCCGTGATGTTTCAAAGCGATCCAAAATGTTGGACCGAGTCATTTCAGATCGCTACATGCCACCGTGGCATCCCGTTCACGGAATTGTGGAATACTCAAATTCACGCCGACTTTCAGATGAGCAGATCGCGCTCTTTTCGAAATGGGTCGAAGCTGGAAAGCCAGAGGGCGATCCTGAAAAAGCCCCCACACCACCGAAATTCCCAGAAGGTTGGCAGCTAGGTGAACCGGATCTGGTCGTGACCATGGCTGAGGCGTATCCTGTCCCTGCTGATGGCCGCGACATTTATCGGAACTTCGTTCTACCGCTCGATTTGCCCGAGGACAAGTGGGTAAAGGCTGTCGAGCTTCGCCCCAGTGCACGGTCAGCCATTCATCACTCGTTGTTTTTTCTCGATACAACCGGGACGGCGCGGAAGAAGGATGGCGAAGGCGGAAAGCCCGGTTTTAGCGGGATGGGTTTTCGAAAATCCGGTTCGCTCGGCGGATATGTTCCTGGAAGCACGCCGAAGAAGTTCCCCGGCGATCTCGCATTGCCCCTTCCAAAAGGCTCTGACCTCGTGCTGGCAACACATTTTCACCCTTCCGGAAAAGCAGAGATGGAGCAAACCAAAGTGGGATTCTTTTTCGCTGACAAACCGCCTTCAGTAAAAATGGAAAGTGTACAGGTCCCGCCGGGCTTTGGTCGGGGGATGAAAATTGATGTTCCCGCCGGAAAAGCGGATTATAAAATCGAGGACACGTTCAAAATTCCGGTCGATGTCCGAGCGATTCAAATCAATGGCCACGCTCATTACATCGCTCAGGAAATGGAGATGATCGCGACATTACCCGACGGAACCGTGCAGCCGCTTTTGAAAATCGACGACTGGGATCTCGATTGGCAGGACAACTACATTTTTGCCGATCCGATCAAGCTTCCTGCCGGGACGGTTTTGAAAACCACCATCATCTACGACAACTCGGCGGACAATCCTGACAACCCGTTCAGCCCGCCTCAGCGAATCAAATGGGGCCGTGAATCGACTGATGAAATGGGCTGTGTCACGTTGATGGTTGTTCCCGACGACACCGAAAAATCGCGTCGATTAACTGCAGCAAACAAGATCAACCAAGTGAAAATCCTAGCTCAGGTCGGTCAGGAATTGCAACGCACTCGGGTTCTCGATCGGTTACCGCAGATTGTGAAGGAGCTCGACAAAAACGCCGACGGCCTTCTACAGAGTGGCGAATTGCCGGCGAGAATGCGGAAGCCGTTAATCGAAAAACTCGATGAAGACGGCAACGACGCGCTGGATTCCGAAGAGACTGAGGCATTGCGTCAGTGGTTGCAAACGATGCGGGAAAAGCGAGAGAAGGCTTGAAAAGTCTCCACATGGCGTAGCGAAAAGCGGCAGACTAGTTGGAACGAAAGAAATTCAAAACACTATGAAGATCCAATTTCCGATTTTTCTCTTCCTTGTTTTCGCAATCGTTCCTTCAGGATTTTCGGAGGACAAGACCGCCCCTCCCCTCGTCTTCAAAACCCTTTCAGGAAAAGACACCACGCCGCTGAAATCCGAAAATGGAAAACCAGTCGTTGTCGCTTTTATCACGACCGATTGCCCGATTGCAAATGGCTATGCGCCGGAGTTGAATCGGATCGTGGCTGAATATTCAAAGAAGGACGTGAAAGTCACGCTGGTTCATGTCGATCCCGATTTAACCCTCGCCGATGCAAAAATCCATACCGACGAGTATGCGTTGAAAGCGGACATCGTTCTCGATCCCACACAAAAACTGGTCGCGGCAACTGAAGCCACGATTACCCCCGAAGCAGTGGTTTATAGCGCAGGGGGAAAACAGATTTATCGTGGCCGAATCAACAATCAATATTCCGATCTTGGGGACCGTCGCAATACGGTGAGTGATCACACCTTGCGGAACGCGATTGACGCTGCACTTGCCGGAAAACCGATGCCAAAAGCAAACACGCCAGCGGTTGGGTGTTTCATTCCGGAGAAGTGAACGCACCGGAAAGCAATTCTACCAACACCGGAACGGTTGTGTGAAACATCGTTTCGATTCCTTCGATCGGGAACTCCCACGTAATGATCGGGGTTCCACGTTCCGCAGCCCACGTGCCGAACGATCCCGGCGTCGGATAACCCGCGTCCGCCACGACCGGAAGTCCGGTTTTTTCAGAAATCCAATGCGCCAATTTTGAGTCGTCGGGATCATCGATCCAACCCAGCGGGCCGTGCAACGCGATCAACTGCTTCGGCTTCAATTTTTCAACCAATTCAATCAGCGCCGTCGCTTCAGGCTCTGAACCTCCCACCTCTCCAGACGAAAGCTGCACTTCATTCCCGCAGTCAATCGTCCACCGATGAGTCACCGAATCGCTCGACCAATCTGCGGTCGGAAAATTTCGATTCAAATCCACTCCGTTCGCATTTCCCCGCGTTCCGCGATTGATTCCGTCAGGATTGGCACATGTGACGATGGCAGTCCGCTCCGGCATCGCATCCAGCATTCGCATCGCTTTCGACAAAATCACGGTGCAATCCGGCTCTTCCCCATGGATCCCTGAAATGATCAAGACATCGGTTTCACCGCTCGCCGAAGGCCAATATTCAAGACAATTTCCGATGACTGATCGCCCATATTCAATCGGTTCAGAGAGATGAGTGCCGCGATTTCCGACTGGCCGAATAGTGCTCATACGTCGATCAGTCTAGCAGCACCTTGCCGAATACGATACAAAATTTAAAGCGTGGAGGCACGGAAATCGCGTTGCTCCGAAGCAACGGGGTTGGTTCACCCGTATATTCAAACAGCAAATGCATAAAATCGTGGCGAGTTGA
>CALAHF010000178.1 GCA_937891465.1 uncultured Verrucomicrobiales bacterium
CAACTCGCCACGATTTTATGCATTTGCTGTTTGAATATACGGGTGAACCAACCCTGTTGACTCGTGAGAATGTGCAGAGCGGATCACTCCAGGATCTTCACGATGACGATCTCGTGGCGAAAATGAAACGCGACGTCCTGCCAGGTGGCGCCGTATTTCGTATAATTTTTGGGAATGCCGGCGAATTGCCCCGTTTCGTAAGCGGCAATTTTCAGGACAAGGCCATCCTTCTTCAAATCGAGTTCCTTCGCACCGCGTGGTCCTGAAAATTCCATGACGACGGATTTTTCGAGTTTCTTGCCATCAACAACCGTGATTTGGATAAACCATTCCGGTCCGGGCCGTTTGCGCCGCTCGTCTAGCTCTGCTTGCCGAATCATTCCCTCCATTTCGAACACTGTGCCGAATGATGGAGCTGCCTTGGGTTTCACTTCTGTGATGTCCGCTTTCGCTTGAAACGACAGATTAAGGATTAGGACTGCCGAAAGCGAAATGGGAAAAGGAAGGTTCATTAGATCAAACATTTGATCAGTTTTATTCGTCTCCAGCAATGAATGCTTTCCACTTCGTGAAATGCAACTCGTCGTTCCATTCTTTCATTTTCCATGATTGAGATGCAGAATCGAAATAGATGAGAATATCGTTGTCCCCACTTTCGGCGACACCATATTCCCGCAGACACCGAAACGCGATATTCTCTTTTGCATTGGGGGAATCGGGCAATTTGTAACAAAAAAGTGCATCCAACTTTAGCTGATTCTTCTTCTGGTCGAAATCCCAATTTGAAAAATTGGCTTCCTTCCGGCAGCGCCATAATCTCGGTCACAGGAAATACGAATCTCTCTGGATAGTCATAAGTTTGGTAACTCCCCTTATCTTCGAAAACGTTAAAGGTGAAGCCTAGGTTCTCCTGATAGAATGTAATTTCACCGAGTTTCGATTCGATCAAAATGCCAATGGCCCCAATTCCATCAACATCGGCCCAAAAAACGCATTCCCATTTAGAAGATGTTCGCCGCAAAATCTGTAGTGCTTCTGACTGAGTCAATGAGCGAGTGTCAGGCACCTTAGGGAAGGTTGCGGAGATCAGCATCACGCCATTTCCCACATCATCACTAAAAAGCCAACGCGCCGTTTCGACAGGCGACAACATCATCCCCGAGCGATCCAGCGGATAAAAATCACCGTTCGCCTTCAACCACGCAATCCCCACAAACAGCGCCAAAACCGCAAGCGAACAGGCGATCAAGATCACCTTTCGCCTGCGTTTCATCATCAGAATTTCGCTCGAATGTTCTCCGCAATCACACTTTCCAAGGCGCAACGTCTTCCCCGCATTCCTCGGCGAGGTCAGCGAAACCACCCATCTCAGCTGGAGTAAACAACAACCCTCCAGCCTCTTCGCTTTTCTTGGCGGAGTTGGCTTCGATCGTACCGGGAAGCATGCAATTTTCGTTTCCGTGACCAAGCACGTCTTTCACCACGGCCGTAATGTTTTCGGTTTGAGTGCGGCCATTTGAGAAATCACCAACGCTGATCGCGTCCGGGTGAACAACCTGAAAGTAGAAGGCTGACGTGGTTTTGTCGCCCGTTGCAGCGGCCTTTTTGGAACGTCCGCGAACGGTTGGAATGCCACCACCGATCGCGCCGCCGTAGAGTTCGTTGAGGAGACCCAATCCGTAACCTTTATGACGTCCGAATGGCTGAAGTGCGACCACGGCAAACGGGTCGTCGGTCGGGTTTCCGTCTTTATCGACGCCAAACTTCGCTTCGAGCTTTTTCTTCTCGCGCTTGTATTGCTCAACTTTTCCCATGGCGATTTCGCTGGTCGCCCAATCAACCACGACGGGATAGCCAACGGCATCAACAGTCGGAAATCCCCAACTGTGTGGATTGGTTCCGAGCGTGGGAAATTTCCCGCCAAAGGGCACCACTTCGGCAAGCGTCGAAGTGCAATTTGTATAAGCGATGTAGCCTTTTTTCGCGGCATCCATCACGTATCCGCCACCCCAGAGATAGTGAAATGCGTTGTCGACTGAAACGGTGCCGGAACCGTATTCGTCGGCCAACTTCATGCAGGTTTCCATCGCGGCAACGGCCACGGCCTGACCGAGCTTTTTGTTTGCGTTCCATGCTTGAACCGCTTTGAATTTCGTTTCGCGCACTTCGATTTCCGCGCCGGGAACGCAACCGCCGGTGCCAGAACCAAACAACTCATCGAGGTGAAGCGCTTTCAGTGCGTTGTGCGTTCGAATCCCATTCCACGATGCGTCGGAACAAGTCCGAGCCGCAGCAGCAGATTCATCCGCTTTGTATCCACGGTGTTGATACGCAGCGGTGACAAGTGCCTCGTGTTGCTCACGGGAAACGACAGAAAATTCAGAAGAAGACATGCAGATTTTTTAAGGGATGGCTACGATTGGCGCAACGGATTTTCTACGCCCACGTCTCATCTAATGAAAATCCGTGTTAGACTCCACTTTTCATGAAGTTTCTCCGCACCCTTCTCGTTCTTGGCCGTGTCTCCAATCTCCCCACCGTTTGGACGAATGTCCTCGCGGGCTGGTTCCTTGTCGGCGGAGGAAAATTCGGAGCAGAGCTTGCACTGATCATGCTCGGGATCAGCCTGCTCTACGTTGCTGGAATGACGCTGAACGATGCGTTTGACCAAGGCTGGGACAAGGAAAATGCTCCGGAGCGTCCCATTCCGAGCGGGGCGATTTCGGGCAACACCGCGTGGACCATTGGCCTGATCGAAATGGTATCCGGAATTGCAGTTTTACTAGTGGGGACAAGCTGCGAACCGCTTGGTGTCGTCATGCTGCTGTTTGCCATCATGGGCTACAACTGGCTTCACAAACGCTGGATGGGTTCAGTTTTGTTGATGGGTTTGTGCCGGGCATTGGTCTATTTGCTGGCGGGATCTGCCGCCTTTGCGGAACGCGTTCCGCCGACTCCCCTGCTTTTTTTGGCGGGAACGATGCTGCTTTACGTGGCCGGAATCACCCTCGTCGCGCGATTTGAACGCTCCGAAAAACGAGCACCGGTTCTTTTCGGTCAGTTCCTCCTTTTCTGCCCCGTTGTTGCGCTGACCTTGGTCGAGCGAACACCGACCAACACGGTATTTCTGGGGCTGTGGCTGGCCTGGATGATCATTTCGCTCGTCACAATCCGGACTTCGATTCCGCGAGGCGTTGCGTTTTTGATTGCCGGAATTGTCCTCATCGATGCAGCAGCGATTGCCTCGGTCGATTCCCAAACGGCGATGTTCACACTGTTTTTCATGCCGCTGACGCTTCTTTTACAGAAATTTATTCCAGCCACATGACGTCAGATGCACCCACATTCGCGTCACATTGACCCTAACGGGAATCCAATAGAAGTTAATATAATCTCTTTTACGAAACATGATTCAGCGGCCAATACCGATCACCTACCAGCACCGGATTGCGTTCACGCATGGTGCGTTTGATCCTCAAAACCAAACCCTGCGGGATCTCATCGCGGATGCGCGGGAATTTGGCGGCGTCAGCAAAGTCCTCGTTCTCGTTGATTCCGGCCTCACTCAAGGCAATCCGCGCCTTTCAGATCAAATTTCACAGTATTTCGCGAAACATTCCGACACAGTGAATCTGGTTGCTGACCCGTTGATTTTGACCGGAGGCGAAGCCTGCAAAAACGACTGGAGTCTAATCGATAAAATCTGGCAAGCCGTTGAATTTCATAAGATTTGCCGCCATTCCTACATCATTGCTATAGGCGGCGGCGCCTTCCTCGATTTGACCGGTTTTGGCGCGGCAACTGCCCATCGCGGGATCCGCTTTCTGCGAATGCCTACGACGACGCTCAGTCAGGGTGATGGCGGAGTTGGCGTGAAAAACGGGGTGAATTACTTTGGGAAAAAGAACTGGGTTGGAACATTTTCAGTCCCGTTTGCAGTGGTGAACGACCTCGAATTCATCCGCAGCTTACCCGAGCGCGCCTGCCGGGACGGGATTATCGAGGCGATCAAAGTTGCGCTGATTCGCGACAAAGCCTTTTACGAATACCTTGAAGAAAATGCGGCAGAATTGAACCGGCTCGAAACTGGACCTCTAGAAATCGCGATCCGTCGAAGCGCCGAAAATCACGTCGATCACATTTCGACCAGCGGCGATCCGTTCGAATACGGTTCCGCTCGCCCGCTCGATTTTGGACATTGGGTGGCCCATAAACTTGAGCAGATATCCAATTTTGAAGTCAGCCACGGAGAAGCCGTTGCCATCGGCATGGCCGTTGATCTCATTTATTCGGCAACAATCGGGATGCTCGATTTGCGAACAGCGAACCGGATCCTAAATCTCATCGAAGGTGTTGGATTCAACATTTGGTCGGATTTTCTAGCGCAAAGCCAGGATGGCACCCCGATTATTTTGGCTGGTCTCGAAGAATTCCGCGAACACCTCGGCGGTCAGTTGACGATCACGCTGGTTCCGGAAATCGGTCGCAAGCAAGAGGTCAACGAGATGGACGAAGCTGTGATTTTGGACTCGATCCGCGATCTCGCCGCACGTTGTGGTGTCGGCGAAGTGGCGTTTTCGAAATGATCGCGAAACCAATCGCTACTTGGGACCCCTGATCAATCCAAAGGCGGAGGAGCACTCGTTGGACCCGCATATCCCGCTTGGCTTTGAGCTGCCGCAGCCTTCTTCGAGCCAATGCGTTTGAACAACAATACGAGTAGCACCACTGCGATAACCAGCAGCGACACTCCAAGAACCGGTCGATAAAAAATCCACGCGATCGCAATCGTCAGGAACGAGATGATTCCGGCCAAAATGGTCGCGAGGAATCCAGCACCAGCGCCCACGATATTTCCCAAAATCGGAATAACGTCGGCCAAAACCGAGAGCGGCTTGAATAAGAGGCCAATCCCGAATGCCATCAGAGCAAAGCCCCCGCCGCGGATCGCCCAGGCCATAAGCTTTTCCCTCGAATTGGCTGCGACAAACATCTCGCCGGCGGTTTTCACTTCCTCTTCAAGCAGTTGGATCGTTCCATGTTCGGCTTTATAAACGACAAACGTGCGGCCCTGTTGCTGAGCAACCAAACTCACTGGCCCCGTCGGAACGACCGTAAAATCTACTTTCTGATCGCCGATTTGAGGATCATCCTGATTTGTCCCAAAGTAGACGCCTTCGCTTGTCAGCTTGCCAGTTTCCTTCACTTTAGGATTCGCGTTTTCCAAAGACTCAATCACCACAAGCTCTGATTTGTTGATTTTTTTCACTAGGAAATCTGGCATCGTAAACGTTCCTACATTGACATTTTTTGCTGTAATCGTATCGGACGGATACAGCATCGATTTTGGATTATCACGGCCAGGTTGCTCAAATTCACTCGAATTGATCAGTTTGCTGGACCACTGTTTGCTATAGCTATACGACTTGGTCTCGCTAGCTCCTCCACCCACTTTTTTCTTCGTCTTGCTCGACTCGTTCTGCTTCCACTGATACATCTCAGCGTTGCGCCTGAGCTTTACTCCGTCCTTAGAAACTCCAAACACCGCGTCGGATAGCGGACCTGACTTCACTTCGGTAACTCCCGAGACATGAACCAGCTTTCCTTCATTGGCGGGATCAATTTGATCTGCTGCGACGGAAACAACAGCCTCTTTACCTTCCTTGAGCGTTTTGTAGCGATCAACCGAGCGCCCTTCGTTCCAAAACAGAAGCACCACGGCCCCGATTGTTAGAATCAGACCAAAGATCAGCCCTCCAAACGCGTTCTTGATTCGGCCAAACCAGCCGGTGTGTGTCGTCTCCGTATAGTTGCTCATACGAAAAACTCTTACCACCTCTACGAGTTTCTGTGAACGTAAAAACGGTGCGCGTTTGTAACGAGGAAAGTAATTTCCGCGAAGGTGATCAATCTCTCAAAAAAACGAATCACCAGGGACAAAAGCTGGCTCGCCAGCGGTCTGAAGCTGTCTGGGAACCGGCAGCGCAAGATGTCACTGATGCTAATTAATAAGGTCTGTTCGTCGATCCAACCCTATTGGATCGTAGAAGCTGTTTGTGGGCTTTTCCAAATAGGCTGCAGCGAGTCAAAATCGGATTTCGGAGCTACCCCTAAACCGGAACCTGCTCCTGCGCTGACAATTACCAAAGGGAAGGTCTTTGAACAAACCTGCGCGGTTTGCCATGGGCAAAATGGATAAGGCAATCGGGAGCTGGGCGCTCCTTCGATCGGCGGAATGCCCACCTAGTATACGAAATTGCAGATCGAGAAATTTCAAAAAGGCTATCACGGATCGCATCCGGAAGACATTCATGGCCAGCAAATGCGGGCGATTGCCCTGATGCTCGATGAAGAATCGCTCGCCGAAGCCGCAAAAAAAGCCGCCTCGCTTCCGCGAATTCCTACGACTTCGACAAATCCAAATCCTCCTAACACCAAGGCCGCGCAAAAAATGTTCGCGGACAAATGCATGATTTGTCATCGCTGGAACGGTTCCGGGGAAGTGGTGTTTCGCAGTTCCCCGCTCTGGGGAGTTCAGGATTGGTATCATGCAGCCCAGCTCAGGAAATATCGCGACGGCTGGCGCGGAGCCGATCCAAACGATTTCGATGGTCCCAAAACGGCGGTGATTGCATCCCGCCTCACGGATGAGGAGATCGACGCGATGACCGCGTATCTCGTTGAATTGGCTCACGGAGATGATCCGCGAGCCGTGATGGAAAGGTGAGGAGGAGAAGGGATCAGGGGCTAGGATTCGGGATTCAGGGCGGTGGCACTGCAGTAGGAAAGATTTGATAAGCGGAATACCGAGGCGGACGCGCTGTGCCTCTAAATTTTAAAAGGTAAATTTTGAAGTTTAAATCCGATAATTGGGTTTCCTCTCCTGACTCCCTCATCCCCTTTTCCCATTTCTGACACTCTTTTCGAAGAATTTGATTGGCATTTCTTAAATATACGGACAGACTGAGCTTTTTTCAGCAATGGGGGAGCGATATGTCATGAAGAAGCGTCTTGGACGTGGCGGGATCGGTGCGGTGCACCGTTGTCTCGACACTCAGATGGGGCGTGACGTCGCGATCAAAAGACTCCTTCCGATTGAGCAGACTGAATTGAACAAGCCCGCCACCGACAGCCTTCAGCGCGAAGCGACGGCTCTGGCTGCATTTCAGCATCCCAATGTGGTGACGGTTTTTGAGTTTTCCGAAGATGATAAGGGCCCTTTTGTGGTGACTGAGTTGATTGAAGGCGGAAACCTGAAGACCGCGGTCAAAGCCAACGGCCCCCTGGAGTTGCGCGATTTCTATTCGCTCGTAGATCAGACTCTGGATGTGCTTATCGCTGCGAAAGAATTAAATTTACTGCATCGCGATTTGAAACCGGCGAACATCATGATGCAGCGGCTTCCCAGCGGGAAATTCCACGCAAAAATTCTCGATTTCGGACTTTCAAAATTCATCCTTCAGGCATCAAAACAAACCGTTGATGTCACGGGCTCATTTTTGGGATCCATCGATTATTGCTCGCCCGAACAATTTAAACGGGGCCTGCTGGATCATCGGACCGATTTATATTCAATTGCCTGTGTTTACTACTTTTGCCTAACCGGTAAATCTCCCTTCGGAGCGGACGGTGCCAAAGCGACGATGAAAAAGCATCTAAATCACGACGTCGTTCACGTTTGTGATCGGCGGAAAGATTTACCCGAAGCCGTTGGCGATTGGTTGATGCATCTCATGTCTCGCTGGCCGGAAGATCGCCCGGGCGACGCAGCCGAAGCCCTGCGCGGCTTTGAGATGGCCCACGACCGTGGGATGGCACCGATGGGCTTCAATTTTGTGCCCTTGAAACCCGGGGCAGATACCGAGCCT
This sequence comes from uncultured Verrucomicrobiales bacterium, assembly GCA_937891465.1. Classification (GTDB taxonomy): domain Bacteria; phylum Verrucomicrobiota; class Verrucomicrobiia; order Verrucomicrobiales; family DEV007; genus JABDJT01. The sequence goes on from CALAHF010000178.1 coordinate 7,869, forward strand.
GCGATCGAAGTAACGCCGCGCCCGGAGCCCGTTAAAACGCCGGTTTCTCACGCCCTACCTTCAAAAAGAATTCCGACCACAGGTCCGCTCAGCGCTCCGGTCACTCAGCCGATTCGGATCACAAATTCAACTGGCGCAACAGATGCGACCGGTGCTGAAAATCCGCAGAAAACAAAAAGCCGGCCCGTTCAGAAAAAAGGCAGTCTGATTTTGCCTCCCATTGGACTCGGAATGGCGATGATTTTCCTGATTGGCGGACTCGCCATCGCATTCGGAGATTTTAAAAGCGACAAAATGGCACCTAAGCAATGGACGGCTCAACCAACGATCGTGATTGAAGACCCTGAATCCAACGAGATTCTAAAGGCGAGGACGTCACCCGAAAATGCTAAAATTTCTGATCGCACGACCGCTGGTGAGAAACCGTAACTTTTCGGTTTCTTCATTCGTATTTCTGTCCATGTTCAGGACGAAACTTTTATGAGCAGCAGCACTCCCAACCGTATCGACACGACTTTTGCCCGGCTGAAATCGGAATCAAAGGCCGCTTTCATTGCCTACGTTTCGGCGGGAGATCCTGACATGCCCAAATCTATCGAAGTGATTCGCGCGCTCGAACGTGCCGGAGCTGATATCATTGAGCTCGGCGTTCCGTTTTCCGATCCCATGGCGGATGGAATCGTCAATCAAATGGCCGCTCATCGAGCGCTTGAAGCCGGGGCGACCACGATTAAAGTTCTCGAGCTGATCCGCGAATTTCGCAAAGAATCCGAAACGCCGATCGTGCTGTTTACTTATTTGAATCCGATTTACACCTACGGATTCAAGAAATTTCACAAAGATGCGGCTGCTGCGGGTGCTGATGGCATTTTGCTGCTCGATCTTCCGCCCGACGAGGCTGGGAAAAACGCTGAGATGACTGAAACCGGAGACCTCCTGCACATTCGACTGATCGCGCCGACAACTCCCGCGGAACGACTCCCTGAGTTGGCAAAATCGAGCGAAGGCTTCATTTATTACGTTTCCCGTGCAGGTGTAACTGGCGCGCAGACTTCCCTTTCAGACAACATTGCTGAAAACGTCGCCGCGATCAAAGCCCACACCGATTTACCCGTGGCGGTTGGGTTTGGCATTTCCACACCCGAACAAAGTGCCGAAGTCGCGAAAGCTGCGGAAGGCGTCGTCGTCGGAAGTGCTATCGTAAAACAGGTAGAAGCTTACGGCGCATCAGACGACCTCGGGGATAAGATTGAGGCCTTCGTCAAACCGCTTGTAGACGGTGCGAAGTCTGTTTAAATTTGCCAACGTTTCACGAAGCAACAGGGTTGGTTCATCGAACGAACCCTATTGATTCGTAAAAACGCTACGCGGATAGTTGAACTCCTAAGTTTATAGAAAATCGATTTCGAAAATTATTCCCGCAAATTCCATTTTAATTCCTTCAAATTCCCGTTGCCTCCGCAATTCGAACGGGAATTTAAAAGAATTTTTTGGAATTAACGAGAAGGAATCGCGATCAGATTTTTACGTCAGTATTTCGTAAGACCACTTTTTGAAAACCATGCTGAAATTTTGGAAAATGAACGGGGCTGGGAATGACTTTGTCGTTCTGGATAACCGTGATGGCGAAAATTCGCTTTCGGGTGCTCAAATCGAGCGTCTCTGCAACCGCCAACGCGGCGTCGGAGCGGACGGACTGCTCGCGGTTGAGCCGGCTCAGAACGGAGCTGATTTCCGGATGCGTTATTACAATGCCGACGGCGGCGAAGCTGAAATGTGCGGCAACGGAGCCCGTTGTTTTGGTCGTTTTCTGAATTTCCTTCATGATGGCTCGCTTGAAAAAACCACATTTGAAACCATCGCCGGAGTAATCACCGCCGAGTTTTTTGGTGAGAATGTAAGAGTTCAGTTGAGCCCTCCGTTTGATTTAAAAATGGAGGCCACCCATGTTGGAGATGCCAATCTGACCGCTCACTCTGTGAATACCGGCGTGCCGCACGCGGTTGTGTTTGTCGATGATCTCCCTGGATTGGATATCGTAAAAGTCGGCGCAGCGACCCGTTACCACGACTATTTTGCGCCTAAAGGAACGAACGCTAATTTTGTCCAGGTCAATGCTCCCGGCGATCTTTCAATCCGCACTTACGAGCGTGGGGTTGAGAACGAGACCCTCGCCTGCGGAACCGGAATGGCCGCCTGTGCGATCATTCATCACCAGCTGACTGGCGCAGCTTCGCCGATCAAGGTGACCGTTGCCGGTGGTGACACCCTCGAAATTGGATTTGAACATTTGGGTGACGATCGCTACGAAAACGTTACATTGTTAGGGCCTGCCGATTTCACCTTCGAAGGCCAGCTTACGCTCGACTTTTAATCATTTTTTAACCAACCCAACCTGCAAGCCCAAAATACCATGTTCGCCGGCGTCCATACAGCCCTCGTCACTCCGTTCTCCAAAGATGGCAACATCGATACCGATGCTTATCGCGTCGTTTTGGATAAACAGTTTGAGAACGGCATTGCCGGTGTGGTCCCCTGCGGCACCACGGGTGAATCCCCTACGCTTTCTCACGAAGAGCACAATCTCGTCGTGAAACTGGCGGTGAAGCAAACCGCCAAGCGCGGATTGGTGATCGCTGGTGCAGGATCAAATTCCACTCGCGAAGCCATCGAGATGACTCAATCGGCTGAAAAAGCCGGTGCCGATGCGGTTTTGCTTGTGACGCCATATTACAACAAGCCATCTCAGGAGGGCCTTTTTCAGCACTTCCGCGCAATTGCGACCTCAACCAGTTTGCCGATCATGTTGTATTCAATCCCCGGTCGTTGCGTGGTTGAACTCAAAGTAGAAACCGTTGTGCGTCTTGCTGAAGCCTGCCCGAACATTTGCGCAATCAAAGAAGCGGGTGGCCGCGTTGAGCGTGTCACCGCGCTTCGCGCAAAGCTTCCTGCCGAATTCGAAATCCTTTCTGGAGACGACGGATTGACCGTTCCTTTCATGAAAGAAGGTGCCGTTGGCGTTGTTTCAGTCGCCTCGAACCTCGTTCCAAAGACCATGTCCGACTTAGTCACCGCAATGTCTGAAGGCCGTGTTGATGACGCTCAGGCAATCCACTATGCGAACCAAGCGCTCTTCAACGGAATGCTCGGACTCGACGTGAACCCTGTCCCAATCAAAGCTGCCCTTCACTTGAAAGGCATCTGCGAGCCACGCGTTCGCCTTCCGCTCGTCGAAATGACGCCGGATAAAGTGGAAGAACTGAAGGAGATTTTGGAGAAGGCCGGGGTTTGATTTTTTGCAGGAGAACCGCGCTTTGGCCGGTTCAATGGAGCTCATCAGCCATATCAACGTCAGAGTCATCCTACGCCTGACCGAGGGCGCGCTCCGACTTCTGGGTTGATGATTGAATAGTCATAGCGGTTTGAACTCGCAGCGGGTCAGGCATTAGAATCGACGTCTTGTTCTGCTTTTCGTGTTAAGCGGCGTCCGCACTCCAACGTATCAACGTCGAATCGCTCTGGTAACATATCATCAGTGACAGCATCAGCGTAAGCAAATAGACGGGAAGCTGGTTGTGTCAAATCGTCGTCCGCCCACTCTCCGAATGAGTCGATAGACTGAACAGGTAGCGTGCTCCAAACGCGATCTGCCGCCTCTCGGATGGATTCGCAATTCCGCGCCGTGATCTCCGACTCTGGAACGATGCAGTGAAATGCGAGTGAATCCGAACTGTTCAAAATATACAATCGACACTCGGAGAAGGGATGTCCTGCGAGAAGAATCTGGCGATAGTCGTTCGACACATCTACGCCGAAGCCCAGTTGCTCAAAATCGTCGCCAAGTTTGCGCTCGTTCCACTCGGTGATCTCCTCCAGAGTAAGACTCGCGTCACAACCCCATGCGTGAACTTGGTCGAACGCGAGTCCCGACGCGTCAAATGCCTCGTAGACACTTCGCACAAGGTCTTTAGCAGAGGGCTTCGCGAATTGAAATGCGACGGTCGTGTAGGCGGGCATTTCTTAGCAGAACAATTGGTTTAATAGCAAGTTTTGCAGGTAAGAATCTTTATATCCTGCATTTTTGCAATATAATCCCCGTTTTTAGCGATTATACGGAATTTTTGCAAGATAATCGCCGGAGCAGAAGATTATATTGCATTCGTTTTTGCCCCATTTGACGGCGTCGCTTTCGCCGCTACCATCTCTCACAATAATATGAGCACCCTCAAAATACTCGTCACTGGCTGTAAAGGCCGCATGGGACAAGCCGTTTCGCAGTGCGTCACTGATGACGCGGCCACTGAAATCGGCGCTGGAATCGACATGGGAGATTCCCTGACCGATGCCCTCGCAAAATGCGATGCGGTGATTGATTTCACGCTGCCAAGTTTCACATCCGATCTCATCGATGCCTGCGCGGATCAGAAAAAACTGCTCGTGATGGGAACGACCGGTCACGACGATGCCTTGCTTGGCAAAATTCGCGAAGCTTCGGAAACGATCCCGATCGTGCACGCGCCGAATTTCTCCGTCGGAGTGAACACGCTTTTTTGGCTGACTCAGAAAGCGACTGAGATTTTGGGAACGAATTTTGATCTTGAAGTGGTCGAAATGCACCACAGCAAAAAGATCGATTCCCCCAGCGGAACGGCGCGTCGTTTGGCAGAAATTTTGGCAGAAGTCCGCGAACTTTCTTACGACGAAGACATGCGCCACGGCCGCTTCGGCGATGTCGGGGCACGAACACAAGACGAAATCGGCGTTCACGCGATTCGCGGCGGAGACGTTGTCGGTGATCACACTGTGATTTACGCAGCAGATGGGGAGCGTGTGGAATTGACCCACAAAGCTTCCAGTCGAAATACGTTTGCCAACGGTGCGGTTCGCGCCGCCAAATGGCTCGCTCAGGAAAACAAAACCAGCGGGCTTTTTGACATGCAGGACGTGTTGGGGCTGTAAATTTCAGCTCTGCTCCTCAATCACCAGCCGCCGATTAATTTTGGGGGAGGTCAAAATTTGGGTCTTCCCCGTCACTGGCCAGAAGACCTCGATTTGCACGATTTTCTCTGCTTCAGCCAAACCAAAATGCAACTCCAGCGGATTGGCTCCAAAGCTTCCGCCGCTATTCATCCATTGGTAAATCGAACGTTCCCTGCCGTTTTCATCAGGGACAACGACACGAACTTTTGCACCGACGCCATACGAGTTTGACTTCACGCCTTTGAGCCTGATCGACACCCAGTTATTCCCAGTTTCCCCCGGATTTTCGTAAAGCGCGTCGTAAAACGGATCGCCGCGATAAGCTCCTCCCATTTGCTCGAAAATATCCAAATCACCATCGCGATCAAAATCGGCAAACGACACCGCGTGGCCTTTCTGCAAATGGCCAAGACGAGTTGACAGGGTTCGATCGATGAACTTCCCCTGTTCATTCGAAATGAAGATATTTGGAACGATCGAGTCGTAACTCGGATTCCCCGTCCCCAAATACATATCAGGAAACCCATCGTTCATCGCATCTCCGAAATTACTGCCCATCGGCAACATCGGCATGGTCAGGCCAACCTGTTCACCGACTTCATCGAACCCGCCTTTTCCATCGTTCTTATACAACCGGGCCCTGCTTTCAGGTGGCGTAGTCTCGCCACGAAGATTTTGGATCACCTCGACTGGAATTCCGTTATACGCGGATGCAAATAGGTCGAGATGGCCATCATTATTGAAATCCCAAAACCAGGCCGGAAAACTACGCTCAGGCTCCTGAACTCCCTTATCTGAGGTGACATCGATAAACGTTCCATCCCCCTGATTTCGAAAAAGTTGGTTGGGTTCATCGATGAAAGAGAGAAACAAATCAGGATACCGATCGCCGTCAAAATCGCCCCACGACATCCCTTTGATGTAACCAAGTAGATCAACCCCAGCAGCTTCCGCGACATTCGAAAAACGATAAACGCCATCGTCGTTCAGGCCATCGTTTCGGAATAGCTGACAAGGAAAATGGTTTTCGTCTCGCGTTTCATTTCCCACGAACAAATCCAAATCCCCATCGAGATCAAAGTCCGCCCATTCAGCGATTTGACTGGGAAAGAATCCACGCCCCAGGCCCACTGCAAAGGTGACGTCGGTAAAAATCACCGCCCCCGTTTTTCGGTCGACTCCATCGTTTCGAAGAAGTGAATTGGGATGCTGACCATTTTTCCCCAACCATGCCCCACGCATGATATAGACATCGAGATCGCCATCACTATCAAAGTCAGCCTGCTTCATATTCAGGCCACCACGGATGCCTGACAGATTGGCTTCCTGCGATAATTTCTCAAACGTCCCGTCTCCTCGATTTCGAAAATAATCGGTCGATTTTGCTGAATCCCATTGGCTGACGACCAGATCAAAAAATCCGTCGCCATCAAAATCGTCCATCACCGCCCCCCCCGAAAGGCCAAAAGTATCCACACCCGCCTTAGCTGCGATGTTTTTGAACGCCGGAAATCCTGGATCTTTTTTCTCCAAACTCTTTTCGGGGAGCCGCATTTCTTTTGGTAGCGCGTCACTTGATCGCCCCAATGCCATCTGCGCGATATTTGCGAGCCAATGAAATTGATCTCGTTTAGCTCCGCCAATGACTGGATTTGATGCCATCTCTACGAGGAGTTCAGCCGCTTTGTCTGCCCCCAATATTTCATCATGAATCGCTTTCCCTTGCAGGGGGAAGATACAGCTTTCGGGATTGGGCTTGGCACAGCAGTTTTCCGTTTCAGCCAATCGCAAGTATGCCAGCGCTAGACTCTCTTCGATCTTCGTCAATTCAAACGGGTCTCTAACTTGAGGAGGGAACGATTTCAACATCGAGCGGGCTTCTTCCAAATCCGAAATTGCCTCATTTTCCGACCCATAAATCAATTTTGCCCATCCAAGCTCCCCCAGCAGCTTTTCACGATAACCTGGATCCGTTCGCGCTGGAAATGCGGCAAAGGCCTGCTCAGCTTCGAGCCACTTTTTGTTTCCGAGGAACGGGTTTTCGGAATTTACTCGTCGGCTCACTTCTGTCAGTTCAAGCCTCATTCGTTCATGAGATGCTTCTGAGGCAGTCGCATAAGCCTCAGAGATCGCAGGCCGCTCACAACTCGAAACGACCATGAATAGAGCAGTCAATAAAAGTGGCAGGAATCGAATCATGTTAGGGTGTGAACTTCTGAGGAAACCCCGAATACTCAACATCGTTTCTGCTAAAAGAATGACGCGAGCCTTGAAAATCCAGAACTTTGAGATTTCCACCCGCCAGTCATGATGTCATCGTCGTAACATGCCGAAATTGTTCGTCTCTCGCTTTCTTGTTGTAGCACTTCTCGCAATCTCGTCCTTTGTCTCGGCAAAGGACGACCGGTGGGCCACAAACCTTCTAGCAGGCACGGGGCTGGCCCCCCTGCCCTATCAACTCGAACCGTTCCTTCCCGATCTCAAGCACTCCAAACCGGTCGATCTCGAATTCGTTCCCAAGAGCGACGAAATCCTCGTCATCGAAGTCGATGGGAAGCTTTGGGCAGTTACCGAAAAATCGAGCAAGCGCCGTTTGGTAGCCGATTTTCAAGTGATGAAGCCCGACGGGAAAAACCCGCTTGGCTCGACTCGAATCTACAATTTCACGTTCTCCCCGACCTTTCCCGCAGATCCCCGTGGGTGGCTGGTGATGAGTCATCGAGATGGCCCGACTGGCGAAGATATCGTGATTCAAATCACCGCCGATCTTGACGAAAAAGGCAATCTCCAAATCGATCCGACTTCCAAAGTTGAAATTCTGCGCTGGGCTTCAAAGGGGCACGACGGCAGTGACCTGAAATTTTCACCCAAAGACGGCTACCTCTACATTTCAACCGGCGACGGCGAATCCCCCGGGGATCCCGCCAATGTCGGCCAGAAAACCGACAACCTCCTCGGTTCAATTCTGCGAATTGATGTCAGTGACCCGAAAAATCCCAAGCAAATTCCGGCCGATAACCCTTTCCTGAAAAACGCTGACGTTTCCGATGAAGTTTGGGCCTACGGTTTGCGAAATCCGTGGCGAATGTCATTCCACCCGGAAACCCATGAATTATTCGTCGGCGACAATGGCGATGAAAGCTGGGAACTCGTCCGTCGTGTTACTCGCGGAACCAACCACGGTTGGAGTTCTTTCGAAGGCAGCGCTCCCTTCCGCCTCACAACCCCGCTCGGCGGCCCCACAAAAACGCTAACAACGCCCGTGATGGAGCACAACCACACTGACATGCGCAGCGTCATCGGCGGGTTTTTCTATCGCGGAAAAGCCCTTCCCGAACTCGTCGGGCAGTACATTTACGGCTGCTATTTCACCGGAAAAATCTGGGCGTTTGAATGGGACGGCGAAAATGCCAGCAACGCACGCCGCATCGCTGATGCCGGCGGGCCGCTCGTCAGCTTTTCGGAAGACCGCGATCACGAACTCATCATTGTGAGCTACGACGGGCCAATCTCACGTCTCACCAAAAACGAAAACCCGCCCGCCTCGAAACCCATTCCCGAAACGCTTTCGGCAACCGGTTTGTTTTCTAAAACCTCCGATCTTACAACAGCGACCGGCGTTTTACCCTACGAAATTGCTGCTCCCGCCTGGCAGGATGGCGCCGAAGTGACCCGTCATTTTTCAGTGATCGAAAGTCCCGAAAAACCCATCAACATTCGTGGAGCCGAGCGCATGAACAAAAGCTGGCAGTTCCCCAACGGCTCCGCCTTTGCCCAAACCCTCGCCTTCGACGGCAAACGCACCGAAACCCGCGTCATCCACAAAGACGGCAGCGAATGGAAATTCCTAACCTACCACTGGCGCGACGATCAAACCGACGCCGATCTCGTTCCGCCAGAAGGCTTTACGATCCAACAGGGACAAAAGCGGGCTGGCCCGCGGTCTGAAGATGGACGGAACCGGCCATCGCAAGATGTCACTGTTACAAACATAGAGGGTTCGTTCGATGAACCAACAGGGTCTGATCGAAATGTCGAATTGAAAGGGCCTTCCTTTCATCGACTTCCTTCCCGCGCCGAATGCACTGCCTGCCACACGCAGCGCTCGTTTTTTCTTCTCGGCTTCAGTACCGAGCAACTCAACATCCCCGTGATTCGTGATGGAAAATCCATAAACCAAATCGATTGGCTGATCGCGGCGCGCCCCGAATGGTTTGCTCCAAATCAAGTGAATGAGAAATGGGAACGCGCCGCGGCATTACCGAATCCCCATGATGAAGCGGCTGATCTCGATGCTCGTGCCCGTACCTACTTGCACATGAATTGCGCCCACTGCCATCGCGAAAGCGGGCTCGGCGGACGTGCTCAATTTCAGCTACTGAAAGAACTCGCATTGAAAGAAACTGGAACGCTCAACACCCGGCCGCTCGTTGGTCTTCGTGGCGCAGAAGACACCCGAGTCATCAAACCGGGCAATCCCGATCACAGCGCAATTTTCCGCCGCATGAACGTTCGCGGGGCCGGCCAGATGCCGCTTTTGGATTCGGCGCAGAAAGATGAAGCGGGCTTAAAACTGATTCACGAATGGATTTCGGAAATGGGGGAGTGAGCTCGGAGGCAGAATTCCTATGATTGGATTCAAAATTTACCTTTTAAATTAGAAACAGAGGACGTCCGCCACTCCATTTCACCTATCAATCCTTTCCCCTCTAGCAAAGCCACCGCCCTGAATCCCGAATCCTAATCCCTGGCCCCTTCAAAACTCCTACTGCGCCCGAATCGCCGCCGCTTCAGCAGCCGTCACCGGTCGAACATTCACGGTAATCTTCGCTGGCACGGCGATCTCAGGATTCTCATCATAAAGCATCCGTTCGAGGACCATGTAGATTTTGCCTTCCTTATTCGGGCGGATCGTCCGTGAACCGAGCGCTCGTTTCACCAAAATTGGCTCGGTCCCGGATTGGATTTCCAAGGCAAACTGCTGCTGACCATCTTTTCCAAAATTCGGATCAACCCGGCTCATCCCTTGAGCCATCTCGACGACGGGACGAAACAGTTCTTTGTAGCGGACTTTGCCATCAATCACCTTGGGAGGTTCCACTTCTGGAAGCGCCAGTTTCACACTAATTGAAAGTGAACCGCGCGGCTGATTGGCGACGAGAAGCGGATTTTTTTTATACAAATCGATCGAATACGGCACCTGAAAAAATCCATCTACGGTGACGGGTAGCTCCATCGGAAGATCGGGAATTTCCAGCACCAGCTTAATATCGCCGGGCTTCACCCCTTCAAGAGCACTGCCAATTTTCAGGAAATACATCTGAGCATCTTTCGCCTGACTCGTGTCACTCTGGGCAATTTTGATCAATTCCTGATATGGCAGTTTTGCCACAGCATTTTCCGATGAGACGGGAAGATTGGCTCCGACTCCCTTCGGGATTGGCCGGGGTTTGGTAGCTGCCTCGATCTCGGCCGGGGTGCGTCCACTGGCACTGATCATCGGAATCCGACCGCTGGTTGCTTTAGGAACCGGACGTGCTGATCCACCACCAATCGGAGGAATCCCTTTCGGCGTTGATGGAGTCACTATTTGCACCGGAGCTGATGGATCCGCCTGAGGCAGTTCGATGGGACGAAGCTGCTCAGGTTGCGTTGGCACCTCACCTGTCTGTACCTGGGCGTTCAATAAAGCCGCCGAAGCCAGAAAAATTGCAGATCCTATCCCTTTTTGTAAACGCATCTTCCGCAGATTATTGGCTCACAAGCCCCAAAAGTCGAGTTCATTTTACTATTGTTCAAAAAAACACTTGATTCCTAAATAAAACTTTATAGTGTTCATTAAAACAGTCCGTAAACACAGGCTGAAAACGAAACAGCAGAAACACGAAAAACAACGAACAGACATGAACCGAAAAATCACACTCATCGCAGGAACGCTTCTCATCGCCGGCATCATCCCCACTTACGCAGCGACTCGCGCAAAAACGAAATCAACCGATTCAAAAGCAGCTTCAAAACCAGCAGCTGAATCCGTGGAATCCTCAAAAAAGGATTCAAAAAAAGAATCCGCGAAAGCACCTACCGCTACTGCAGCCGAAAAGAAGATCGCAGCTGACTTGACGACCACTCAGAAATCAAAATTGCTCACCATTCTCAATGATGGAACGGCCAAAGAGTTGGTTTCGATTGATGGAATCGCCAAAGTCCGTTCAGCCGCGATCGTTGAAGCTCGTCCTTTCAAGAAGATTGAGGAAATTGCCCTCGTGAAAGGCATCGGCAAAGTCACCTTCACGAAAATTGTCTCCCACGGCAAGAGCCTGACGCAGCGGAAATCATCGACTTCGAAGAAATCGTAGTATCGAGGCTATTGGAAGGTCTTTAAAACCTGGGAGCAATCGCCTCTCAGAATTGGACTTCGATACGTGAAAACGCATAGAATTTGCAGACGTATCGAAGCCGGCTTTCAGCTATCAATCTGAGGTTCAACCGCGAGCATCCAAGTCTCGGCTTCGCCTTTCAATCCAAAACGATCCAATCCCGCTTTAATCGATTCAAATTTCGGCAGCACGAGCCCCTCTTCAGCAATTTGCTGCTCATCATCAGGAAATTCTGACTCTGAAAAGATCAGGCACGCCAACCACCAGCAGCCCCAGGCCCGCCAAGTGCGTTGCTCCCGGTGCGGTTCGTTCATTCGAGTCGCGAAGTGCTGAAAATGGCGACGTGGGTTGCCGATGAACTGATCGGGAAGCCGGTTTTTCATGACCCAGGCCATCGCCTGAAAAGGCAGGGGGTATTGATCTAAAATCGGATCTTCAATTTCCAAATCGGCTCCAAAAGCCCGATTCATTTGCAGCATCGCTTGTGCTGGAAGGCCCTGCAGCCAAAGTGATTGCGCACATTTTAGCGCTTGTTCGTAAAACACCGGCCCTCGCTCGGCTTTCCCGAATTGCTTCATGGCAGCCGCACGGAGCGGTTCATCGACCTGAGGCAAAAATGGGCATGGCTCAATGTTTTCCAGATGTTTGGGAACAGATTCTTTGTCCATAGCGATGCTCAATGCTAACGCAGCCAGACTTCGAATCAAATATCTGCAGACTCCATGATCCTAGAATAAACATCCGCGTCCGATCTCGAAAAGCAGCAAAATGTGATGTCCAATTGATCCGCATACTTGGCGCACGTCCGAACCCCAATTTCAGCAGCCTCCTCAATCGGATATCCAAAAATACCTGTGCTGATCGAAGGTGTGGAATCGACTGAATTTCAGGATGTTCACTCGCAATATCACACGAACGCCGATAACAGGACGTGAGTTTTTCAGCGACTCCTTTTTGCCCTCCATTCCAAACTGGCTCAACCGTATGAATGATGAACTTCGCCGCCAAATCGTAACCTTTGGTCAATTTGGAATCACCGGTTTTACAACCTCCCAGCAATCGACATTCGTGAATCAATTCAGAACCAGCGGAGCGATGAATCGCGCCATCCACGCCTCCCCCGCCGTGCAAACTGGAATTCGCGGCATTGACGATGGCATCCACTTCAAGAGTCGTGATGTCGTTGACGATCAGGTTCATTAATTAACATCGCTCGCATTAGTTAAATTTCAAAACCACTGAACCTAATGCTAGCGTTGCTCTAAAATAGTGAGTCATACGTCCTGAAACCCGCTGCTTATCCTTGCCGTCAATCATGGGGCAGACTAGAATCGCGCCGATGCGATTCCTCAAAAATTCCAGTCTCTTGTTGGTTGCCTGTATCTGCATTGCGACACTCCATGCACATGCTCAAGAGGAATCTCCATCTGCGCTGATCAAGCAATATCAGGCGGACATTCAATTGCTTTCCCGTCATTTTGAAATATCCGGCGATTCGGATACGGCACTGAAAGAGCATCGCGAGTTGTTTGAGTCGTGGCTGAAGCAAGTCGCCGCGCTCAATTTTGAGCAGTTGAAGCGGTACGAGAAGGTCGACGCCATTTTACTGCGAAATGAAATCGAGAGTTCCCTATTGAATTTGGATGAACGAGTCGGACAACTGAACGAACTGACTCCGTGGATACCCTTTCGCAAAAATCTCAACGCTCTTGGTGATGCGCGGATTCGCGGCGACGCGATGGCCCCTGAAAAAGCAGCCGCCGCGCTCGCTCCTTTGGCTGAGATGATCACCGACAGGCTGAAGGCGCTCAAAGCAGCGAAAGGAAAAGAGGCGAAAACGGATAAAGGTGAGGATGAGCATCCGCCTGAAACCGGATCCAAGAAGCCTGTTGAAAAAATCGAAATGCCAACGGCTCATCAAGCCCTACTCGCTTCTGAATCAATCAATAAACTCGAATCCCGTTTAAAACGGTGGTTTGAAAACTACAACGGATTCATCCCCGAGTTTTCATGGTGGGCGAAAAATCCCTATAATGAAACGTCCAAGGCGCTGAAGGAATATTCAAAGTATCTGCGGGAAGAAATCGCGGGAGTCAAAACGGCAAAACCAGGTGAACCGTCGATTGATCAACCGCTTCTGGGAAAAGCGATCGGTGCCTCTGCGTTGCAAAACCATCTCGACCACGAGTTCATTCCCTACACGCCGGAGGAGTTGATCGCTATTGCAGAGACTGAGTTCAAATGGTGCGAAGATCAAATGCGCGCCGCCTCCCGCGAGATGGGACATGGCGACGAGTGGATGAAGGCGATGGCGCAGGTCAAACTTCAACACGTTCCTCCCGGAGAGCAGGAAACGTTTGTTAAATCAGAGGCTCGACGAGCGATCGATTTTTTGAAAGAACGAAACCTGCTGACGATTCCTCCAAACTGCGAAGTGTGGTGGGGCACGCGTATGCTGTCGCTTTCAGCTCAGCGAAACATGCCTTACGCCGCTTATTCTGGACACGATATGTTGATCGCCTATGCAAACGGCGAAATGAAACACGATGACAAGATGGCAGCGATGCGGGGCAACAACCGCCATTTCACACGGAATGTAGTGCCGCACGAACTCATCCCCGGACATCACCTCCAGTCCTACATGGCTGCAAGAGAACGCCCCTACCGCGGGCTTTTTAGAACACCGTTTTTCGTTGAAGGCTGGGCTCTCTATTGGGAAATGCGCCTCTTTGAGATGAACTACCAGGAAGGCCCCGAAGATCAAATTGGCGCTCTCTTCTGGCGAATGCATCGCTGCGCGCGAATCATCGTGACGCTGAAATTTCATCTCGGAGAAATGACGCCGGATGAAATGGTCACGTTCCTCACCGATCGCGTGGGTCACGAGAAATTCGGCGCAACCAGCGAAGTGCGCCGTTTCATCAAAGGCAATTATTCACCGCTCTACCAATGTGGCTACATGCTCGGCGGCCTTCAGTTACTGGCATTACATAAAGAACTTGTCGGGCAGAAGAAGATGACCGAACTCGAATTCCATGACGCCGTCCTCAAACTCGGTCCAATTCCGATGGAACTCGCCCGTGCCAGCCTGACAGAACAGCCACTGACACCGGACTTCAAAACACTGTGGAAATTTAACCAAACGAAGCCATGAAAATCACCACAATAAGCGCCTATCAGGTCGACCTCCCCCTGCGCGAAGGAAACTACAGTTGGTCGGGCGGCAAATCAGTTAATGTCTTTGATAGCACCGTGGTTTGCGTCGACACCGATGCTGGAGTTACCGGATACGGTGAAGTATGCCCACTCGGACCGTTTTATCTGCCTTCATTTGCAAAAGGTGTCCGAACAGGAATCGAAGAACTCGCGCCGCACCTCATTGGAGAAAATCCCACGCAGCTCGGTAAGTTGAACCAGTTGATGGACGCAGCCTTAAAAGGGCACCCTTACGTGAAATCTGGAATCGATATGGCCTGCTGGGATATTCTTGGAAAAGAAGCCGGGCTGCCCGTTTGCGATTTGCTCGGCGGGAGGTATGGCGAAGATTTTGTGCTCTACCGTGCGATTTCTCAGGAAGCCCCTGAGGCAATGGCAGCCAAAGTAGCTGGTTACCGAGCTGAGGGATATCGTCGCTTTCAGCTGAAAGTCGGTGGTGATCCCGATGTCGATATCGAACGCATTCGTCAAGTGGCGGCGCAGGTTCAGCCCGGCGACAAACTCATTGCGGATGCCAACACAGGATGGCTCAAACATGAAGCGATGCGCGTAGTTCGCGCCGTTCGTGATGTCGATGTCTACATCGAACAACCCTGCCTCAGCTACGAAGACTGCCTTTCGATTCGCCAACATACCGATCACCCGTTTGTTCTCGACGAAGTGATCGATGGGATTCCTGAAATTCTCCGGGCAGCCAACGATCTCGCCATGGATGTGGTGAACATCAAAATCAGCAAGTTTGGTGGCCTGACCAAAGCCAAGCAAGCCCGTGATTTGTGTATGTCACTCGGAGTCGCTATGACGCTGGAAGACAGTTGGGGTGGCGATATTATCACGGCTGCGATTTCTCACCTGGCTCACAGCACACCGACCGAATTTCTTTTCACCTCGACTGATTTCAACAGCTACGTGACTCAACCATTTGCCGAAGGCGCTCCCCATCGTGTGAACGGACGCATGTCAGCATCGAAAGAGCCAGGCCTCGGGATTCAGCCAATGATGGACGTGTTAGGCAAACCCGTGCTTTCGATCGGATAGATTGCTTTCGATGAACCAACATTATTAGATCATGAGACGCGAGTGCAAAAAGTGTTTCGAGGTGGGGCGAAGCGTCCCGCTCAGCCGCGTGGTCCGAGGAAATCAATTCCGGCCCAATCGCTTCGCTGCGAAGCGGGAAGGCTACTTCAACGCCTTATTGGACCACGCGGCTCGTCAGGGACGACTCGCCCCACCTCGGAGATTTCTTGGCAATCTCGTGAAAATTGGAATGGCGATTGTGGCAATCGTTGCCGTGCTCCTGTCTCCCCTCACCTCTGCAGAAGAAGATTTGGTCACGCCAACGATGACCGATGATGCCCCGGCGGCGGGCAAACGCGTCCGGCAAGTGGCGCCCGAATACGAAGGAACGGCGGTTTATCATTCCCTCTATTTGCCGACTGATTGGAAACCGAAAGGCAAGTTCCCGGTGATTGTGGAATACACTGGCAACAAATTTCCGCCTGCAAACGGGAGTGGTGAAATCAAAGACGCGAACCTCGGCTACGGAATGAGCGACGGGCGCGGTTTCATCTGGATTGCGATGCCCTACATTGAAGTGGGAAAGAAAGAGAACGCTGTGAAGTGGTGGGGCGACAAAGATGCGACGGTCAATTACTGCAAAACCAACCTGCCTCGCATTTGCAAAGAGTTCGGCGGCGATCCAAACAACGTGATCGTCTGCGGCTTTTCACGAGGTGCCATCGGCGCTAGCTACATTGGCCTCGCAGATGACGAAATCGCTGAATTGTGGAAAGGGATGTTTACTCACGATCACTTCGACGGTCAGAAAAAATGGGGGTATCCCGAGAGTGATCGAGCCTCGGCCCTGTTGCGGCTGGCGAGATTAAAAGGCCGTTCCGTTCATATTTCAGGAAATCGAACCGGAGCCTCGACGATGCGTGACGGTTACCTCGTTGATCATCTTGATCTGGCAGACTTTACGTTTCTCGATGTTCCTGTGGCGAAAATCTTCACCATCCCTGAAGGCCGTTTCAACCACGCTCACACCGACTTGTGGATGCATCGCAAAAGCCCCCAACGAGTTCAGGCTCGGGCCTGGCTGCAACGCGTGATCGGTGCGGGGGAAGCCACCGAATAGCAC
>CALAHF010000179.1 GCA_937891465.1 uncultured Verrucomicrobiales bacterium
TCACCGTGATGGTCGACAGCGAAGGTCAGCTGGGCACGGTGTCGTCCTCACGCCGCTACAAACAGAACATCCGCCCGATGAAGGACTTCGGCGTGAGCGAGCGCATCTCGCAGCTGCGACCAGTGACCTTTGAATACAAGCAGGCGCAGAACGGGGACGAACATCCCGTCCAATTCGGCCTGATTGCTGAGGAAGTGGCCAAGGTCTTCCCGGAGTTGGCAGTGTTCAACAAAGATGGCCAGCCGGAGACGGTGAAGTATCATCTCCTCGCGCCGATGTTACTCAACGAAATGCAAGATGAACGCAAGCGTCACGACCAGCAGCTGCTGGAGCGTGACCGGGAGATTGAGGAATTGCGAGCCGAGCTAAAAGCCGAACGCAAATCCGTTGAGCAACGGCTGCGGAAGCTGGAGGAAATGGCGAGAGATTAGGACCCGATGGATGCCGCTTTTGGTGATGCGAAGGGAGGCAACACTCTCCAATCTGGTGCGTTCGTTCAGTTTAGGCTTGCGCCCCGCTGTTATTGACCAGCGCGAATTTTAAAAAGCGCGTCCCATCGAAAGGCATCCCATCGACAGAGATATTGCCCTGAATCAGCCAATTGTTGATGGAGAGCCCGGGAATGAATTCGGAGTCCCGTCAAAGCTCCCCCAAGCTGGTCATGCACTTCTCTGGAAATTCGTGTTCTCTCGCGTTCCTCTCCGGTTAGGCCATCCTGGCGGAGCTTTCGAAATTAAATTCCTTGATCCCGCCGACTCAATGCGTTCGCAAAAATCTGTCCCGCAATCACAAGATCGCTGACCAGAAACTCCGGCCATTCATACGGTCGGTCCATCGTTGCAAACCCGACGAGTCCAATCACTTTCCCTCCAACACTCATGGGAATCACTGCGGCGCTGAACCACTCAAGATTCCTAAACATTATCAATTCGCTTTTCGCATGTTTTGGCAAATCCGTTTCCCCGTCTGTCACGAGGCAAGGGACGCCATTAAAAATCTGTTCGCTCAGCCATGAGAAATCAGACAAAGAAATTTTATGAAGCGCTTCCGGAGGGGGAGCCACTTCCGAGGCATTCCGTTTATTCACCAGCCGACACGTATCATTGTCGCTGTCCAGCATCAAAATGCTGGCTCTCTGCACATCAATAGCTGTCCAGAACCTTCCCAAAGCCAACGGAATCTCTTTTTCAAATTGCGATGGACGAAGATTGATGAATTGGGTCGAAATTTGAGAAATTACTTTTGAAATCCCATACGACCGAACAATTTCTTCACCTCCACTCTGAGCTTGAGAAATGCGCGCTTCAATATCGGCTTCCAAAGATTTACGCTGCTTTTTTCCGATGCCTTTTCACTCAGGCACTTCCAGGCAAATAATACGAAAGCGATGCCCCCGACCACCACAAATCCCCACAATATAGGTTCAAGGTTCATTCGTTAATATCACAAAGCTTCAGTCACTCGCGATCCAGATAAAATTTCGATCAAACAGGGTCTATTCGATGAACCACCCCTGTTGATTCGTTCTGATCATGTCAGAAAAATCGAATCAACGAAGCCAATTTCACAACCCTTCTGCGGCTTCTCGTCCGCATCCAATTCGCGACGTCCTTCTCAGGGTTAACTCGTTGAATTTCTGCAAAAATGTCGTCGCGAATTGGTGGAGTAATAATAAGCGGTATCGCCGGTCTTTTATTGCTGGTGGTTCGTAAATCCGTGAGTTGGCACCAAATGCGATTCGTGTTTCTATTCTTTCGTGAGGTTCATCCTGTTATTTCTATCATTTACTTTCCTGACGCCCTCGCTGCGCGCGGACGAATTCTTTTCGACGAAAATCGAGCCATTGCTGCGCGAGCGTTGCTACAAGTGCCACTCTCATGAACAGAAAATAAAGGCCGGGCTGGCGTTGGATTCTCGATCGGGCTGGGAAGTGGGTGGGGATTCCGGCCCGACAGTTGTGCCGGGTAAACCGGATGAAAGTCTGCTCATCGAAATGGTGAGCTGGATCGATGAAGATCATCAAATGCCGCCGAAGGAAAAATTGCCTGCTGAAGAAATCGCGTTACTCGAAGAATGGGTGAAACGGGGCGCTCCCGACCCTCGAAAGTTGGATGGCCCCATGGAAGATCCGTTGGATTGGTGGTCGTTGAAGCCTTTGAAAAAGCCAGCGGTGCCGGAAGCCGATGGCTCGCATCCAATCGATGCATTCGTTCACGCCAAATTGGCGGAGAAAAATCTACAGCCTTCGCCAGAAGCGGATCGGCGCACGTTGATTCGGCGTCTGACCCTCGATCTTCATGGCTATTTACCGACGCCGGAGGAGGTCGACTCTTTTGTAAAGAATCCGGATTCGGCGGCTTACGAAAATTTGGTCGGAGAGTTACTGAAATCACCGCGCTATGGCGAGCGGTGGGCGCGGCATTGGCTCGACGTGATTCATTTCGCGGACTCCCATGGCTGCGAGCACGATGTGAAGCGCCCGAACGCGTGGCGGTTTCGGGATTATGTTATCGAACGCCTGAATGCAGATGTGCCTTGGGGGCGATTCATTCAGGAGCAACTCGCGGCTGATATTTTTTATCCCGACGAGCCACAGTTGATCGCAGGCCTGGGTTTTATCGCGGCAGGGCCTTTGGAATTGAGCCGGGCAGGAACGGCGCCGGTGACGTTCGATTATCTCGATCGGGACGACATGGTAACGCAAACGATGGCGGCGTTCGTTAGCACAACGGCGAATTGCGCCCGGTGCCACACGCACAAGTTTGATCCGATCACGCAGGAGGATTATTACGCGTTGCAGGCGGTTTTCGCCGGAGTCGGGAAAGGCGATATCGAATTCGATACCACGGCGGAGGTGATGAAGTTACGCCAGGAAATGGAAGGTTTGCTGACAGCCGCCGCCGGGCGGGATGCGCCAGTCTTACTTCAGGAAAAATACGCAGGAGTGGTTGGTAAATGGGCAGCGGGGCGGCAAAAGCAAACGGTTGAATGGACGCCGCTCGATCCTGAAGTTTTCCTCGCTTCCAGCGGAGCGACGCTTACGAAACAAGATGATGGGTCGATCTTCGCCTCCGGAAAATTTGCCGATCAGGAACACTACACCGTCACGTCTGAGGTCGTAGGACTGAAGCGATTGTCAGCCATTCGGATGGACGCGCTCATGGACGAGCGACTCCCGAAAGGGGGCCCGGGGCGAGCTGCGAACGGGAATCTTCATTTGTCAGAGGTGGAACTGCAGTGGTTTCCCGCCGGTGTGAAGGAACCGGTCGTGCTGAAAACAGCGCGAGCGTCTGCTGACTTCGATCAGATTGACTGGACGTCTGCGCAGGCGATTGACGGCGATTTGAAATCGGGCTGGGCGATTTTTCCCTCGGTCAACGAATCGCATTACATCGTGTTTGAACTGGCAAAGCCAATCGATTTGGCGGCTGGCGGAAAGCTGGCCGTCACCCTGAAGCAGTTGTATCCGCCCAAACATTTCATCGGGAGATTCCGGCTTTCCGCGACCGATGCGGAAGATGGGGCCGCGCGGGTGTTGCCGGTGGAGGCTGTCGCAGGATTGAAGAAACCATCCGACCAACGAACGCCGGCGGAAGCGTCCGCGATTGCTGCAGTCGCGCTGGAAGGCTATGCGAAAGAACGCCTCGTTAATCTGCCGAAGAAAGCAACGGTGTATGGCGTCTCCTCGTCGTGGTCTCATGCCAAAAAACTGCCTTCGCCGCAGGAACCCAAGATAGTTCATCTGCTGAAACGCGGCGCGATCGATAAGCCAACTCATGAAGTGGGCCCCGGTTCGCTTTCCGCAATCCCCGGTTTGCCCGGTCGGTTTACGCTTTCGGATCCGAAACAGGAATCCGCGCGGCGGGCGGCTCTGGCTGATTGGATTGCTCACCCGAAAAATCCGCTCACGTGGCGGAGCATCGTGAATCGTGTCTGGCACTTTCATTTTGGCCGAGGGCTCAGTGATACTCCAAATGATTTTGGCCGAATGGGCAGCGAACCGTCTCATCCAGAGCTACTGGATTGGCTCGCCGTTTGGTTTCGCGATGAAGCGAAGGGTTCGTTGAAGGAATTGCACCAATTGATTCTCACAAGCCAAACGTGGCAGCAGTCGAGCCAGGTGGAGGCGAATCCCATTGATGCGGACAACCGTTTTCTCTGGCACATGAATCGTCAGCGACTTGATGCTGAAGCCTTCCGCGATTCCACGCTTCGCATGACGGGTCGGCTTGATCTGACAATGGGCGGACCCGGGATCGAGCAATTCACGAAATCCAAAGGCCAGCAGTTATCATCCGTCCTGGATTATTCCGCCTTCGACTGGAACGTTGAAGTAGCCCGGCGTCGCAGTATCTACCGCGTCGTCTGGCGCGGCATTCCCGATCCGTTCATGGATACGCTGGATTTTCCCGACATGGGGTTGCTGCCTCCCAAGCGCAGCTTCTCAGTCTCCGCGCTGCAATCCCTTTCACTCTTTAACAATGACTTTGTCCTTCATGCGTCAGAGTGGTTTGCGGAAAGTCTTGAGAAAGAAGTCAGCAAAGAAGAGCAGGTTCAACGGGCTGTTCAGCTTTCTTGGCAGCGCGAACCGCTTGATGCGGAGTTAGTTGGTTTTGAAACCTACGCAGAGACGCACGGCTTGGCGGCTCTTTGCCGAGTGCTTCTCAACAGTAACGAATTCCTCTTCGTAGATTGATCGCTATTTGGCGGGTGGTGGAGTTTCCTTCATATAATAGATCGTTGGCATCCCCTTCGCTTTAAGTTTGATTTTTGAGGGTAGGACAAAGTTTTCAGCGGCCCACTTATCCCATTTTTCAGCCAGCTCGCTTACGATCTCAGGATGATTTGAGGCGAGATTGGTAGTCTCGCTACGATCCTTGATGATGTCATACAATTCCCATTTCTGCGTGTAGTTGCTGTAGACGATTTTCCATTTTTTGTCGCGCACCGCACGGTTGCCTTCATGTTCAAAATAGAGAGTGCGGCCTTCCATTGCATTTCCTTGAATCATCGGCAACAGGCTGCGGCCCTGCAGCGGGTTGATTTCTTTTCCGCTTCGGTTTTTCGGATAGTTGGCACCGGCGATGTCGAGAATGGTTGCTGCAACATCCATGACGTGGGCGGATTGGCGCTGGATTGTCCCCTGGCCTTTCAGCTGATCGGGAAAATGAATAATGGCGGGAGATGAAATCCCACCCTCGTATGTGTAGTGTTTGTAGGAGTTGAAAGGCGTGTTGCAGGCATTGGCCCAGCCTGTGCCATAAGAATGAAAGGTGTCTTTCTGACCCATCAGATCAAGCTCGCTGTCGCGGTAGAGTTTATTGTTTGGGTAGGGATTGTTATCAAAACCATGGGGATCCCACTCAGCACAGGCTCCGTTGTCGGAGAGAAAAAAGATACAGGTGCGGTCGAACTCTCCGTTCTTCTTTAAGTCGTCGACGACCCGGCCGATATTCTGATCAACGATTTCCACCATGGCCGCGTAGGTGGCCATTCGGCGAATCAGATCCGCCTTGCGATCGGAACTGAGGCCATCCCAGAGAGGGATTGTTTTTCCAAAATACGCTGAACCCCTATTTCTATTGGGAACTTCGGGAACGAGGCCGCGGGGCGATAGTTTGAGATCCTCGGGAATGAGCCCCAGTTTGAGCATTTTATTGAACCGCTCCACCCGAATCTGATCCCAGCCTTTTTCATAATTACTAATGTATTTATCGATTAATTCCTTTGGCGCTTGCAGCGGGAAGTGCGGAGCATTGTAGGCCAGGTAGAGAAAATACGGGGAGCTCTCCTTGCGGGCATCATCAAGAAAGTGCAGGGCATAATCGGTGATGGCATCAGTCGCGTAGAACGGTTGCTTGGTTTTCAGCTTCGGTCGGTCGGCAGGCAGCCGGTGGTAGATATCTTCGCGGTAGAAGCTCGCGTAGTCGTGGAACGGACCGTAGAACTCATCAAATCCGCGAGCGGTAGGCGTGCACTCAAGATTGCCTTTGCCCCGCAAGTGCCACTTGCCGGCGAGGTAAGTTTTGTATCCATTGTCACGAAGCAGAGACGCCGTGGTAACACAGTGATCGTTCAAAAACCCACGATAACCGGGCTTGCCATTGTCGGCGGTCATAAAGCCGACACCCGCCTTGTGTGGGTAGAGACCCGTCATCAGAGAAGCCCGGGTCGGACAACAGCGTGCTGAATTGTAGAGCTGAGTCATCTTCAACCCACCCTCCGCAAGAGCGTCGAGCACCGGCGTTTTGATTTCACCACCGTAGCAACCGAGGTCTGAATACCCAAGATCGTCCGCGAGAATCAGCACGATATTTGTTTTTTCAGCGGCAACAAGCGAGCTGCTCAAGGCGGCAAGGATTAGAATAAACAGTCGATTCATTGAAAATTGATGACGGGAGGGTTTGCGATTGACCGGAATCCGAATCTCACCGCCAATCCCGTGATCATAGAGATCCAGGCTGGGTTTCTCCAACCTTAAATTCCTGTTTCAGGGTATTCGGTGAACTCATTGATTCGCGCAAACCCGTAGCTCGCACCACGCGCATCCGCGCAGAAGTTATATTCTGTGAACGTTTCTTCTCAGTCTTTGATTTCCCTGTCAGCTTTAGCGGCTGGAGCCCTCCTTATGCCCCTGCAGGTGCATGCGCAGAGCCCCACCGTAAAGGCCGGTGCGGGTGTATCGGCGGAGAATCGCCCCGCTGTTTTCCCCGCCCCGATCACAACCGACAGCTTTGCCGAGCTCAAAGAGAACTCACCTTTTATTCGCACGCTGAACATCAACAAATCCCTCATCTTGACGGGAATGGCTCGGATCGAGGAAAATACGGTTGCAACGATGCTCGATCTTGAAACCCGCCGTTCTTACACCCTTTTCCAGGGAGAAGTCAGTGAAGAGGGTTGGCAATTAGTTGAGATCAATGGTGATCCGTCTGATGTCGAAACCTTGACGGCAAAAGTCAAAGTGGATGGGACTGAAGTGGTCTCGATCCGCTACGAGAAAGCACCGATCATGAAAGGCGGAACCAGTGGCGTTATGGTGTCCACCCGTATCGGTGATGGAACTCCCGGCGGCGGCAAAAATCCTCACGGTGGACCGGATCCGCGTGTTCTGACGCCGGATCAATTGAAGGACGCCCGCAATGCGGTTCGCAATATCAAGGCGGGCTTTGGGGCCGACGGATACGCAGACAATGCAACGATCCCGCCAGCAGTAGTCGCCAAGGCGTCGAAGCTTTCCCTCCAGCAACGGGAAAAGATCAATGTGAAGATGTATGAATACCGGAATAAAGGTTTGGGAATGCCGGAGCGCCAGAAGATTTACAATGGCCTGCTCGATAAGGAGCTGAAGAATCGGTGAGATGAATCCCGCAATCCCAGCCAGTAGTCGTCGCGAGTTTCTCTGGAAATCCGGAGGCGGCCTCGGCGGTGTTGCTATGAGCCAGATGCTGGCACGAGACGGGTCTACTTCGATCGCCGACACTGGGCTCAATGGGGGGATTCATCACCCGGCCAAAGCAAAGCGCGTCATCCAGTTGTTCATGACCGGCGGGGCCAGCCCGATAGACACCTTCGATTACAAGCCTGAGCTGGAAAAGGTGCACGGCCAGATGCTGGGACCGAAAGAAAAGCCGGAAGGATTTGTTGCCATGCCCGGGGCGATGCTGAAAAGCCCGTTCGAATTCAAACAGCACGGAGAAAGCGGGCGGTGGGTCAGCAGCGTGTTCCCGCATCAGGCAAAATGGGTCGACGAGATGGCGTTTCTCATGGCCATGACCTCGAAGACGAATGTTCACGGGCCGGGGACTTACATGATGAATTCCGGGTTTATTCTCCCCGGCTTCCCCTGCATGGGCGCATGGATTTCTTACGGCCTGGGAAATCTCTCCGATAATTTGCCGACCTTCGTTGTGTTACCAGATGGAAAAGGCCTTCCCTACAATCAGCGCGGTCCGTTCTCGTCGGGATTTCTCCCCGCGATTCACCAGGGAACCGTCATCAACGCCGGTTCGCCCAATCCTGTGCCGGATCTGTTTGCCCGCGACAAGTTTGGGTTCGCCACGAAGGAAGCCGATCGCGACGGGCTTGATCTCCTTAAGCAGATCAATCAGTCCCACGCTGCGGAACGACCGGACGACACCCGACTCGATGCCCGGATTCATTCCTACGAGCTGGCTGCGAAAATGCAGTTGTCCGCTCCGGAAGCTTTTGATCTTAGCAAGGAAACCAAAATCACGCGGGACGCCTACGGTCTGGATCAACCCGTGACCGATGATTTCGGCCGGCGTTGTCTGCTCGCGAGACGTCTCATCGAACGCGGCACCCGTTTTGTTCAAGTCTGGAGCGGTCCCCAAGGAGCCAAAGAAAACTGGGACAATCACAGCAGCATTTCCAAAGAACTGCCACCCATCGCCGCGAGCGTGGACCAGCCGATTGGAGCGCTGATTGGCGATCTGAAATCGCGCGGGTTGCTCGAAGACACCCTGCTCATCTGGACCACCGAATTCGGCCGCACCCCATTCGCCCAGGGCGGCGACGGCAGGGATCACAACGGCGGGACCTTTGTCACGTGGATGGCCGGCGCGGGCGTGAAACCCGGCGTGGCTTATGGTCAGAGCGATGACTGGGGCTACAAAACCGCAGAAGGCCAGACCTTCTGCTACGATTTTCACGCCACCGTTCTGCACCTGTTAGGGATTGATCACAAGAAGCTGACCTTCCTCCAAAACGGGATCGACCGCCGGCTGACGGATGTTCATGGTCACGTCGTGCATGAAATTTTGGCGTAAGAAAATAGCGGTGCTCGTGAGATGCCGTTTTCTCTTGTCGTTACTTCTAAACTTTCGTTATAACCCTAAAGGAACTGTAAATATCTACACGAACGGATAACAAGTTCCGCACCACACCATGGCCTCAGAAAACCCATCTAAGAAGGCCCAACCGCATGAGTGCCCCTGCTAGAGTGAATTTGCTGACAAACTGCCAGCAAGCTCAACACCGGACCGAATTATTATCTTAGTCCACGGAACGTTTGCTCAGCATGCGCCGTGGACTCGCGAAAGTCCGCTGCATGAAAAGTTGAGTGATCCAGAGAGCCTGCCGGGGAAAACCTTGTTTCAACGTTTTTGTTGAGGTGGTGGCAATTCCCATTCTGTGAGACTTTCTGCCGGCGCGGCATTGGCAAAACAGATCAACGAATTGGCTGAAAAATTCCCAAAAGCCCGAAAATATATCATAGGCCACAGCCATGGCGGCAACGTCATGCTATACGCAACCAAGGACGAGGCGGTCGCTGAAAAGGTGTCGGGAATGATCACTCTGGCAACTCCGTTTATCACTGTTCGACGACGAAAACTTCCCCGGTTAATTCCGTTCGCATTCATTGTAATTGCGCTTTTTGGGATCTTTGAGGCGATGTTTCGTACCTTTGGAGAAACGTTCCTTAGCATTCCAATCGTGCCTAAAGATGCGTCTTTGAAGGTAGTCATCTTGATCGCAATTTGGCTCGTGGCGACACTGGTTTCATCACTCTTATACCGACTAGAAGGCAAATCTTTTGGAATTGGAAATTTGTTCCGCCTTCTACGTGGTGGGGAAAATGCGGACGCGATTATCGATAAAGAATTGCACCGAATGAAACTCACGTCCGACGATGATCAATTAACTCGAGACCGGTATGAGAAGCTCCTCGTAGCCCGCCCGATTGGAGATGAAGCATCCATGTCATTGATCGTGACTCCATTTCTCTCGTGGTTTGAAAATCGCATCTTGACGGCGATGACCTCGAAGGTGAAACAATTTTTTTCCGGGATTGGATTCTTCTCGTGGATCTGGAAAATTCTGCTCTTGGTTGGGGTATTCATTCTCACTGCCAAAAACCTCTTCCCTGTGTCATTACCTTGGCTTTCGGCGTGGTCTGATGATTTGTTTTCTATGGTGCATTATGCTCCGCGCGGTTTGATTATAGTGATTCTTGGCGATGCACTTGCCGTCATTTTGTTATACGGATTTTTGTCTCTGATTGCGTTGTTGGGCCCTCTGGTAGCTGGCCTCGGATTTGGTCTGGACGCGATGTTCTGGAATCATTTTGTCTCGACCACGGCAGAGCGCTCACCTCCAGGTGCGGCTCGCGTCTTTTTGCAATCACTTCCAGCTGACCCTTCCGGACTGGCATCTGCGGGACTCGCCCATAGCGGTATTTACACTGACCCGCAGGTGATTGATGAGATCATCGATTGGATTGAGTCTCGTGAAAAGGATCTCGGAGAATCCGCCCCAGATTGATTGCAGGATCAAAACGCGTTCCCTCCAATTCAACGTGACCTGAGAAATTCCAGCATCGCATTTTCGAATGGAGTTTTCCACGGCTCCCTCCCCCATTGGCCATGCTTGGCACTGGGAATGACGACGAGCTTGTGGCTCACGCCCAGTTCATCAAGTTCGCCCTGCATTTTCACATAACGCTTCCCTGGGTTATCGAACTCGCCATCTAGAAAAAGGATCGGCGGTGTTTCTTTTGAAATGTGAGTGATCGGTGAACCCGCAGCATAGATCTCCGGTTTCTCCGAATACTCGCCACCGAAGAAAATCACGCAGCTTTTTACCGATCCACTTTTTGATTCTCTCGCCCGAGTCACTTGGTCAACTCCGGCTCCCATCATGACCACGCCACTGACGGCACTCGACTGATCGGCCCAACCTCCCTCGCCTTCAAATTTTCCGGGAGAGGTTGCCACCATCGCGGCCAAATGACCGCCAGCAGATCCGCCAATCGCATAGATTGTCCCGGGATCCATCCCGTTTTGTTTTGCGTGAGCCCGCATCCACCGAATCGCTGCTTTGGCGTCGCTGACACAACCGGGAAATTTCGCTTCGGTCGCGAGACGATAATCGATGTTTGCGACGACAAAACCTTCAGTTGCCAGGCGCATGGCCGTGTTACGAAAAGCTTTGCGCGATCCACCAATCCAGCCGCCACCGTGAATCAGAACAATGCCGGGGCGCAACTTGGTAGTTTCTTTCGGAGCATACAAATCGAGCTGGACCGCACGATCTCCGTAGATTGCGAAATCGACGTCGAGCGTTTCGACAATCGATTCCGGAACGGGCGTGGGAGCTGCTTTCTTTTTCTGCTGAGTAAAAGCAGTTGCGGTGCAGAGAACCAAAATCCCTGCGATAAAAATTCGATTTACAGTTTTCACGATCCAATAGGGTTGCTTCACCGAACGTACCCTATTGGTTCGAAAACGGCGATCCCTAGATCATGCCGAGCTTCATTTTTCCCTCTTCGGAAATCATGTCCTGATTCCACGCTGGATCCCAAACAAGATCCACACGGGCATTCGCCACTTCATCGATCATAAGAATTTTGCTCTGGGCATCTGCTGCAATCGTAGGGCCCATACCGCAACCGGGAGCGGTCAGCGTCATCTTGATCTCTACGTTTGTTTCACCCTCTTCCTCAGCGATTTGGCAATCGTATACGAGCCCCAGATCAACGATGTTCACCGGAATTTCCGGATCAAAAACCATTTTCAATTGTTCCCACACGGCGCCTTCGATGTCACCATCAGCGGCAGCAGTTTTGATCGCTGCTTTCTTCTCCGCTTCAGCTTCGGGATCAATTCCGAGGGCATCAACATTTTCGGACTTAATCCGCGCCAAGCCGTTGGGAGTCGCCACGGTGTAGGTACCGCCGAGCGATTGAGTGATCATTACTTTCGTGCCGATAGGCAACGTCACGAGATCTCCGCTGGGGATTTGGATGGCTTCGACTTCGCGAAGGAGTTCAATTTCCTGATGAGTTTGCATGGTAAAAAATGAGTTTTCTAAGATTCTGTAATCGTGTTTCGGGGATCAGTCCTCAAGTTTCACAACTTTGAGTTTGCCACTTTTCATGGCGGGGGCGGCATCTGCCGGTGGACCAAAACTATCGAGCAAAGTATTGTTGCGCTGGGCGGGTTCGACGGCTGCTTTTTCGATTCCAGCATCAGCGTCGAGGGCATCGCGCAGGGCGCCTTCGACCATTTGGCCGCAGTGAATTTTCATCGGTGGAAGCGGTCCGAGATCTGCCGAAAGATCGGAGGAATCGAGATTGCGTGCTTCTTCGATCGTTTTTCCAGCGAGCAATTGGGTCGCAACGCTGGCTACGGCAATCGCTGTTTGGCAACCAAAGCTTTGGAAAGACGCGCGGTCGATCACTTTTTTGCCGCCCTCGTTTTCTTTGAATTTCAGCCACATTCGAAGCATGTCGCCGCACTCCGGACTTCCGACGGTGCCGACAGAATCGGCATCGGTCATCTCACCCATGTTTTGGGGGTTTGCGATGGCATCGTTGATTTTTTTCTCGGTGTCCATTTTGAAAAAATCAGTCTTCAAATTCTAATTTGTATCGCGCCACGGTCGAGTCAGCTTCCAATGCGTAGGCATCAATTCCGCCTCGCAGTGCCTTGGTATTTTTGAATCCGTGGCCGAGAAGATACGCGGCCTGATCGAGGCAATTCCCGCCGGTATGATCGTATAGAACGATGAGGCGCTCTTTGTTTTCGTTTCCAAAAATCGACTGCAACAGGTCGTTGCTGAACAATTCTGCGTTTGGCAGGGCGACCGCTTCGTGCTCTTCTCGAGTTCTCAAATCCAGCAACCGCGGCGCGTCACCGTTCGTTGCGTTTTCGATTTGTTCTTTTAGATCGATCGGCTCGATCAACATTTTCACATCCTCGGCATGGCTCGATTCGATGTGAGCAATGACTTCGGCCAGCGAGATATCCTCATTCCGCGTGCAGACGTCAGCGAGTGTTTCGTCATCCCGATAGCTACAACTCTGGCAACCACCGATATGATACCGGGCAAAGAGGGCGCGTTTCGCTCCGGGAAACGCTGCGAGGATCGCCGCCATTTCCGAATCGCCATTCAGTTCAAATTCGTTTTTTGCCTTTGATGGTGCCATTTGAGACATGCTATACTATGGATTCGATTCCCGTCGGATCAAGATTGATCCCGTCGTATTTATCTGATAGGACGTCAGGAATGGAATCACCTTTCGACCTCGAGAAAGCCCACCGGTGGTTCGCGATTGAAACGAACAATGTGACGAGGGATTTGTTGGAAAAAGCAGAGCTAACTTGCGAAGACAATCGCAACTTAGTTCACACCACCCACACTTCTGCGCTTCACTCGGCAAAGGTCGGCGACGAAACTAAGGTGGCTCACACCGCTTGTATGGTGGAGAATGCTCATGCCCGGGCAACCAAAGCCGCGGGCGAAACGGAGAAAGTAACTGATTCAGGTGGCCAAAGTGTTTTTGACGGCTGGTTCAGCAACCCTTGATTTCAGCGTCCGCGGAAAAAACGTCGCAATCGGCTGACTGGAGTATGTATCGAGGCTTCACTCCGAGCGCGGTGCGCCCTAAAAAGAAGGCCATTTTCGGTTATTGTCGTGGCACTGTCTTTTCCCGATCGAGCCTTGGCAAGATCATGAGTGGCTTGGAAAGACTGCTTTTCCCGGACGGTATTGTGAGCACTTGAAAACAAAATTGGTAATTGGGGTCACAGCTTAAGACGCTGCAACCGGTCAAAAATGTCACTTTTTGAGAGAATTAACTCATTTTTGAGAATGATATATCCGACCACAAAAAAAACGGGCACTGGATTTCTCCAATGCCCGCTTTGAAATTTTAGACCGAATCGCAAACGACCGGTCGCCAAATCAATGGCTTACTTCTGCTTCGCAAGACGCTCAGCTTCAGCTTTCTTGATGATCTCTGCCTCAACGTTCTTAGGACACGGCGCGTAACGCTCGAACTCCATAGAGAACTGACCACGACCTGAAGTCATCGTCCGCAAATCACCGATGTATCCGAACATGTCGAACAACGGAGCTTCCGCTTTAACACGAATACCAGTTGGAGTCGTGTCCTGTGAAGTAATCATTCCACGGCGACGGTTAAGGTCACCAATAACATCACCGACGTTGTCGTCAGGGGTGAAAACGTCGATCTTCATGATCGGCTCAAGAATCTGAGCACCCGCTTTTGGAATTGACTGGCGATACGCTGCTTTCGCGGCGATTTCGAACGCAACCGCTGAGGAGTCAACCGCGTGGAAGCCACCATCAACAAGCGTGATTTTCACATTCAACATGGGGAATCCAGCAAGAACACCTTTTTCCATCGAACGACGGAAGCCTTTATCAACCGCAGGCCAGTATTCACGAGGAACGTTACCACCAACAACTTTTGACTCGAACTCGAAGTTCTCTTCCTCTGAATCTTCAGGAAGCGGCTCGATGACGTAATCGAGTTTCGCGAACTGACCAGAACCACCAGACTGCTTCTTGTGCGTGTAGCTGTCTTCGATACGGTTCGTGATTGTCTCACGATAAGCAACCTGTGGAGCACCCACTGTCACTTCGCAGCCGTGTGTCCGCTTCAAAATATCAACCTTAATGTCAAGGTGAAGCTCACCCATTCCTTTAAGAATTGTCTCGCCTGAGTCCAAATCGGTTTCAACGTGGAAAGAAGGGTCTTCCTTAACCATTTTACCGATTGCAACACCAAGCTTCTCAGCATTTGCCTTATCGATTGGCTCAACCGCGATCGAGATAACCGGCGCTGGGAAAACCATTGGCTCCAATGTGCCAGGATGCTTCGGATCACAAAGCGTGTGACCTGTCTGAACATTCTTCAGACCAACAAGAGCAACAATGTCACCTGCTTGCGCAGAATCACGCTCTTCACGAGAATCAGCGTGCATCTCAACAATCCGGCCAATCCGCTCCGTTTTTCCAGTGAAGGTATTCAGAAGCGTGTCGCCCTTGTTCAGCACACCGGAGTAAACACGGGTGAAAGTCAGCGCACCGTATTGGTCGTCCATGATTTTGAACGCCAACGCACGGAAAGGCTCATCGGTAGAAACCAAAGCCACTTCGCCGGTTTCTTCACCGTCGAGGTCAGTAATCGGCTGAGGAGGAACCTCAGTTGGAGATGGAAGGTAATCCACCACCCCATTAAGAACGTTCTGAACGCCTTTGTTTTTGAACGCAGAACCACAGAAAGTCGGGAAGAAATCGAGCGCGATCGTTCCTTTACGGATGCAACGCTTGATCGTGTCGATGTCCGGCATGTTGCCTTCGAGATAGGCTTCCATCACATCATCGTCCTGCTCAACCGCAGTCTCGATCATGTCGTTGCGGAATTTCTTGCATTTGTCGACCATGTCCGCAGGAATATCCTGAATTTCATAGTTCTCAGGAAGACCCGTGCCATCCCACACCCATGCTTTTTCGGTCAGAAGATCGACCACACCAGCAAAGTCATCTTCCGTTCCGATTGGAAGCGTCATGACGAGCGGCTTCGCAGCGAGAACCGTCTCAACTTGGTCAATAACACGGTAAAAGTCAGCGCCAATACGGTCCAACTTGTTTACGAAAATCACCCGAGCAACCTTCGATTCGTTCGCGTAACGCCAGTTTGTCTCGGACTGAGGCTCAACCCCGCCAGATCCACAGAAAACACCCACACCACCGTCGAGAACCTTCAACGAACGGTAAACCTCAATCGTGAAGTCAACGTGTCCGGGAGTATCGATGATGTTGAAACGGTGATCGTCCCAAAAACAAGTCGTCGCAGCAGACTGAATCGTGATACCACGCTCCTGCTCCTGATCCATGAAGTCGGTCGTAGCCGCACCATCGTGCACCTCACCGGTTTTGTGAATTTTGCCCGTGAGCTTAAGAATTCGCTCTGTTGTCGTCGTTTTACCGGCGTCCACGTGGGCGAAAATTCCGATATTCCGGTATTTAGAAAGGTCTACTGCCATTTTTCTGGATAGGTTATTTTTTGTAATCAAGCGCTCAGAAAAAAGGGGCTGAGGGCTTCGAAATGAGCCGATAGCTAATAGAAAACTACCCGTTCGCAACTGCGAAATCCGACCCCATTTTCAGAACGCCGGAATGTGGACTGTTTTTTGGACATTTCAAGTCAGGAAACTACTCAGGAAGAAGGAGTAGGCCGAGGGGTTGCTTTTCGAAGCCGGATTTGCAAAAATCGGGCAGTTTTAAGCCAAATTCACCTCAATGGAGTCTTCCGAGCCAACAGCGACAGATCCCGAAAAAAAATCCCGTTCACGGGTTTTTGGACGGATTGCGATCTGGGTTGCCGTTTTGTTCGTCTGCTTTGGCGGACTCGTCATTTGGGATCAGCACGATTACCCGATTCCGTATGTATTAGAGCAAGATCCGTTTGCCCCCTTTCCACCCAGTCCCTCTTTACTTCTTGAACGCTCCCGTCTGGCTCTTGGAGGTTTTCAACGGAATCTCCGCCAAAAACGAAATGCCAGGATTCACCGGGGGAAATTAAAAAAACTCGTTTTCTCCGAATCGACCTGGAAAACGCAACCGTCTTTCGGAATCACCACTTTTACCTCCGAAATCCATGTTTATTTCAATCCTGATGGATCGCTTGAATTTCAATTCAAAGGACAGCCGTCACCAATTCAAGATTTTTTGAAATTTGATCGTTACGAGCGACCTTCATTCAACACACTGATCTTGATGAATAACGACAAGTTGGAGTCGCTCGAAATATTCTGCACCATAGACAGAAACAATGTGGGCCTGTTCAATCACTCGACGGGACAGAATTATTCGCTCATCCCCGTCGAAGAAAAAGTGCCCTGAAATTTCACGAACAATCCCGGTTTTCACGTGGCGGAGTGCTTCGGCACCGGTTGGAAAGCCGCCGCTCCTTGCTCACTTCGC
The DNA here is from genome assembly GCA_937891465.1 of uncultured Verrucomicrobiales bacterium. Taxonomy (GTDB): domain Bacteria; phylum Verrucomicrobiota; class Verrucomicrobiia; order Verrucomicrobiales; family DEV007; genus JABDJT01. Next base: position 16,759 of record CALAHF010000179.1, read on the forward strand.
GGAGAATCCTTTGATTATAAAATGGCGGAAACAGGTAACGAATCCGGTCGCAAAATCGCCGGGGCGATCGTCAACCCAATCCGCCACATCTTCGAGCGGGAAAAAGCCTCCGCAGTCGATTTCGGAGCTGTGAGTCCGGATTTTCCCGCTGAAATCGCAGCGATAAAGTTCAATGAATTCGTTATCGGTCTCAGGACCGGCCTTGAGTTTGGCAATACGTTCGAGCGATTTCCGCGGACGAACAAACAGTTCTTCCTTCAGCTCACGAACAGCAGCATCGGCGTATTTTTCACCTGAATCAAGGTGCCCGGAAGCGCTTGAATCCCACTTTTCACCGTGCGTATCCTTGTGGTGGCTCCGCTTTTGCAGATAAATCTCCCCGTCTTTGTTAAAAAGGAACACGTGAACCGCGCGGTGGAGCAATTTACGTTTGTGAATATCAGACCGACGAACGCGCTCGAGAAAGAGGTCATGTTCATCCACCACATCGAGAAGTTCATCGTTGGAAGGCCCCAAGTCTTTGGCCGGATGTTTATCGAATTGATTCGCGAGGCTGACCCACTGGCGAACCGTCAGTTCTTCAGCACGAGCACTGGTTTCAAGGTGCAATTTCTCCGCTATTTCCTCCCACTTTTCGCCGGTCACAGAGAGATTGTTGTGGAGCTGTTTGCGCCGCTGAGCGAAGCCTTTTTTGACGACTTCTCTGAAGGTCTCGGGGGAATGCTGTGGCCAGGCGTTTTTATCACGCTGCTCGAGTTTGATGATCGTCGAATCGACTTCGGGACGCGGATAAAACAAGGCAGGGCCGACGGTTTTCAGCAACAACGGATTCCATCGGCGCTGTATAATCGTGCTGAGCACACCGTATTGTTTTGTCCGTGGCTCGGCACAAATTCGCTCGGCGACTTCTTTTTGAATCATCACCACCGCCATATCGATCGGCGATGGCGGATCCATGAAATTCTCCAAAATCGGCGTCGCGGCAGAATACGGCAGATTCCCAATGAGCTTCACTTTTCCTTCTTTGAAAAGCGGACGAACATCGAATTTAGCGGCATCGGCGTTGATGACCTCTAATTTCCAGCCGTGACCCGCGTAGTGCTCTCGCAGATAATCGGCGAATTTCTTGTCTCTCTCGATGAGAATCAGCTTCCGGGGACGTCCAACCATGTGCTTGGTCAATGCTCCCAAGCCCGGCCCGATTTCAACGATCGTATCGGAAGGACGAATATCGAGTTGCTCGACAATCCATTGCGAGGCGCTGTCATCCATGAGGAAGTTCTGACCCAGTTTCCGGCTGGGCTTTACATCCAATGTTTTAAGCAGTTTTTGTAATTCGGGAATTTTCAAATCTAGGAAAGCTCGGCTAAAAGTTGTTCGAGATGGGCGGCTGGTTTGACCTTCGCGAAGATTGCGCTGATCGCACCGTTTTTATCGATAATAAATGTGGTTCGTTCCGTGCCCATGTATTTTTTCCCATACATGGATTTCTCCACCCAAACTCCATAAGCCTCAACGATCTCCTTCGAGGCGTCGCTTATCAGAGGGAAAGGCAAGTCGTACTTATCGATAAACTTCCGGTGTTTGGCCACAGGATCTATACTGACGCCAAAAAGGGCCGCTTTTTCGCCGATCTCGCTCCACATATCGCGAATTGCACAGGCCTGCGTAGTGCACCCCGGAGTGTCGTCTTTTGGATAAAAGTACAAAACGACTCGCGATTTTCCGATAAAATCGCTGAGAGAAATCACCTCGCCGTCAGAATACGAACCTCCGGCGACCGGGGCAGTGAACTGAGGGGCAGGTGAGCCGGTGGAGGGACGTTCTGACATCAGCGCTCACCATGGCGAATTCTCCGCATTGGGCAAGCCTTCGATCACTAAAAATTTAAACTTTCCGAACTAAAAGGATGGGTGATCTTGGTGAAGATGACGTTGGCAAATAAAATCACAGCTGTGCGGTTCGTGATCATTCCGTTTTTCGTGGCGGCAGTGCTTTTCTACAGCAAAAGCATTACCGATGGCGATGAGCAGATTGGATACCGAATTGCTGCGCTGTCGCTTTTTGCCCTCGCCGCAATCAGCGATGCGTTTGATGGCTGGGTTGCCCGGAAATTCAATCAGCAATCGCCGCTCGGAGAGTTTCTCGATCCACTGGCGGACAAGATGCTGCTGCTTTTCGCGCTTGCCTCATTGGGGATCACTCACTGGCATGTCACGCTTCCACTCTGGTTTGGCCTCCTTATCATCGTTCGCGACGCCAACATCATGTTCGGCTGGTTGTATTTGAATAAGCGAAACGGAGCGGTCAAAACGGCACCTTTCATGACCAGTAAAATCTGCACGGTGCTTCAACTGGCCTGCGTTTGCTGGGTACTGCTTGATTTTTGGTCGAAGGAAACTCCGTTCGCTCTAACAATTTTGATTTATATTACCGCCACATTGACAGTGGTAACCTGGATTCAATATTTGTGCGAAGGCATGCGGCAGGTTCGTGAATGCGGCCCCGCTGTGACGGTGGAAAATCGCTCGTAAAATGGCAAAATCACCGTAAAGTCGCCGCTTTGAAGGTGCGTCTCCGATTTTCTGATCTGGATCGAATGCGACGCGGCTCGACCATTTGGTCCCCTTCCCTGAACTTTCACTTTTTTCTAAAATGCTACCCCGTGTCGCCATCGTCGGACGTCCTAACGTCGGAAAGTCCGCCATTTTTAACCGATTGGCGAAACGGCGCATTTCTATCGTCCATGACGAACCCGGAGTGACGCGCGACCGGATTTCGGCAGAATGCTGGATTGGCCGGCGTGGAACGGGAGCTCCATTCGAATTGATGGATACGGGTGGAATTGGCGCCACGCTGGACGACGGCTTTGCCAAACAAGTGCGGGCCGAGGCTGATATCGCGATTGAAACAGCGGATTTGATCCTTTTTGCGGTCGATGCGCGCGAAGGAATCCACCCGATCGATCAAGATCTCGCTGAGGTCCTCCGTCGTGGAAAAGCGGACGTGATCCTCATCGCCAATAAAGTCGATACTCACAAAACCGAGGCTGACGCAGCTGAGTTTGTTGAACTGGGATTCTACAATCAGATCAACATTTCGGCAGCTCACGGACGGAACTTTTCGGAACTTGAAGCAGCCATCGAAGAAGTTCTCACAAAGAAACAGGGTCTGATCAACGAATCAATACTGTCTGATCGTGAAAACGAAGAAGAGGGTGAAATCGATGAAGCTTCTGGAGATGCCATCGAAGGAACGGCTGGAAGTGATGCCCCGATTAAAGTCGCGATCGTCGGACGCCCCAATGTCGGCAAATCTTCATTAATCAATGCACTTTTGAAGGATGAACGTTCCATCGTTTCTGACATTGCCGGCACCACTCGCGATGCGGTGGACGTGCCTTACGAACGCAACGGCAAGAAGTACATAATGATCGATACGGCGGGAATCCGAAAACGCGGTAAGCGGGATACTTCGGTTGAAGTCTTCTCAGTGATGCGTTCGGAGCGCTCGATCGAACGCGCCGACATTTGCCTTTTGGTCATCGATGCGAGTTCCGGCGTGGTCACTCAGGATCGCCGCATCGTCAAAATGGTGCTCGATTCAAACAAACCCTGCATCATTTTGCTGAACAAATTCGATCTCTATTTTCCTGACGGAAATTTCGCGGATCGGATTGAAAATTTCCGCGAAGACATAGGTGAAGACCTCTTTTTCTTGAACTACGCCCCTCGCCTCGCGATTTCGGCGAAGAACCGGCAATATCTCGGTAAGATTTTCCAGAAAATCGAGGACGTTGTCGAGGCCTCGCAAAACCCGATCCCAACAAGCGCGCTGAACAAGTTGATGGGATTCTCGATCGAGAAGAACCAGCCGCCAGCAAAGCGCGGAAAACGTCTCAAACTGCTTTACGCGACCCAGCGCCGCGAAGATCGTCCAGGATTGGTTCCTGTGCCGGAGTATATTCTGTTTGTGAACTACGGCAATTTGCTGACTCGGACCTACGAGCGGTATTTGGAAAACCAAATCCGCGAGACGTATCCGATGGAAGGTTTGCCTTTTGTATTCACCGTTCGGTCACGCGAGGTGAAAAAAGGCGGAAAGGTTTAATTTTCGTCTGAGCCCAAAAAAGCCGACGGAATCGCTTCCGCCGGCTTTTTGGAAATGGTTTGATTTAATTTCTTAAATCGGGCTTCACGCCAGCAAGTCGAGAACCGGCTTGCCTTTGTGGGCAACGGTAAACGGACGCTTGCTTGGGCTGTAGAGCACCTGGTCGAGCGGCAATCCGAGTGCGTAAGCAACGGTTGCGTTGAAATCAGGAATCTTGACCGGATTCTCGATGACGTTTTCAGCGCCTTCGTCGGTCTTTCCATATTTTTGACCGCCTTTGACTCCGCCACCTGCGATGACTGAGCTGAAAGCTTTTGGATAGTGATCGCGACCTGCGTTCTGGTTGATCCGCGGTGTCCGACCAAACTCAGAAGTCAACACGACAACGGTGTCTTCGAGTTTTCCACGACGCTCAAGATCGTCGAGCAACGCTGACATTCCCTGATCGAGAACCGCACACTTTTCAGGCGCGGCGATGAACACATTGTTGTGCATGTCCCAGCCACCGTAGGTGACTTCAACAGCGCGAACATCGTGCTCAATCAATCGGCGAGCCAAAAGACAGCCCTGGCCAAACGAGTTGTCGCCGTAGCGCTCGCGAGTCATTTCGTCTTCTTTCCGCAAATCAAACGCGGCGAGATCTTTACTCTGCATGATGCGAACCGCGTCATCATACATCTGAGAATAAGCGCGCACCTGCTTCACGTTGTAGGTCTCGTGGAATTCCTGATCGAACTTTCCAGCGAGCTCAAGACGATGATCAAAAGTCTCTTGGTTTACACCGCGAAGCTTCGAGTTTTTCAGACCTGAGTTTGGATCGTTGATCGCGAGTGGCTCATACTGTGGCTCAAAAAAGCCACCACCACCGTTGATCCGGCTATTGCCGCCGACGAAAACTGAACCCGGAAGATTCGGATTCATGCGGCCTTTGAATTTCAAAGCCCATGCGCCAATTCCTGGGTGCTTGATCGTGGCACGCTCTTCGTAACTGGTGTGCATCAGGTAATTTCCCTGAGAGTGTGCACCAGCAGTTGAAGTCAGCGAATTCACAATCGCAAGGCGATCCGCACGCTTGGCGAGTGATGGCAAATATTCTGAAATCCCAAGACCCGGAACATTCGTTTTAATCGTCTTGGTCTGGCCCTGATTATCGTGGCCCGGCTTCGTATCAAACGTATCGAGGTGAGTCATTCCACCGCTCATGTAGAGGTAGATGACGTGCTTGGCAGCGCCGGCGCGATTTGGCAAACCGAGGTTTGGCCCAAGAGCGGCCTGCGCTTTATTTCCGGCGAGGCCGAGAGCTCCGACTCCGAGGAAACTCTTAGCGGTTCCCTCCATGAAGCGGCGGCGGCTCCATTCGTCTGATTTAAATGCTGATTTCATAAGATTTGGGTGGGTGTGAGGTTTGCGTTTAAAAAGTTACTTCAAAAAATTCGGTTACTGAACAAAAATAAACTGCTGGGTATTCAACAGCGCCCAGACAATTCCGCTGTATGCCTCATCGCCGTGCTGCTCGATTTCGTTCTTCGCGATCTTCATTTCGTGCTCGGTTGGCTCGCGAGTCAGCATTGCTTGGAAAATCATTTTGGTTTTCTCCTCAGGATCTCCAGCTTCTTTCAAACGGCTTCCAAAGACTGCAAACTGATTGGTGAGCGCTTCAACAATCGTTCCATTCAGCAAATTCAACGCCTGTGGAACGGACGCGTGATACGCCGCATTTTCGATGACTTCGCGGTCTGACTGACCAAACTCACGAAGGAAATGACCGCGGCGAGCTGGGCTTTCCAACTCAGAGGCACGCGCCATCTGTGACACGAGCGATTTGTAATACTTCAGCGCGTTGCTCTGATCATATTTCCACTTTTTCGCCACAGCAGCCTGTTCTTTTTGCCACGCCCTCAATTCAGTCTTATCCAACCCTTCAGGTCTTTCGGGAGCCTCGTATTTCGGCGTTTTGATCTGAGGCAATTTCGTCAGAACAACACCATTACTGGCGCCGCCTTCCATCGTGTCACCGCTCATTCCCATTGCCATTTCGGACATGCCAATCGCTGCAAGCAAACTGTCGCTATCGACTTTTTCACCGACGTTTTTGTAACCAATGTCAGCAACCATCGAACGAGTCTCACGCTGCAGCACTGAAAGATCACCGCGCAGCTTTCGATATTTGTCTTCGTCATCAGCTTCACGAGCGACATACATTTCATCCCGAATTTTCTGCTGCTTCGGAAGACTTTTCGCCATCTTATCGCCGATTTCCTCGACCATTTTGATGTATTTATCTTCATCGCGACCTTCCAGCGCATCGTAAATCCGACGCACTTTGTCCACACTGGTCAGCTGAGTTTTCAGACGAGGGCGATAGCTGTCTGCCTCAGGCAACGCAAGCGCGACGATCGAATCCCAGATCTGTTCCGCTGACATCCGGCGCAACGTCGGCCCCTGAAAATGATACGGCTCGCCCAACACCAACTCGGCCTGATTTGTCCCACGCTGGTAAGTCTTCGTGTTGTAAAGCACCTCTTGGTATTTGCGCATGTCGTAATCGAGTTCACGCATCGTTTTCTCCAAAAACGCAAGCAACTCAGGATTCGCAATCACCGTGTGGTCCGTGATTTCATCAACTGGCTCGAAAACTCCGTGACCAAACACTTTCTTCCAAAGGCGGTTGGCAATAACCTTTGTAAACGTCGGATTTTCCTTCGATGTCATCCAGTTGGCATAGGCAGCAGCGGCGCCATCATCGACATTCGCGAGATCAATTTTCTCACCGAACATCGTGTCCGCCGTCACTGGAGAAAGTGGTTTCGCATCTGAATACTGATAATCGTGCGGCAATTTCAGTACTTTTTTATCGTTCTCCGTCGCAGAAACATAACGAAGCGGATTGTAAAGTTCGTCCAGCGCAGAACCAACGCCCTTTGCTTCTTTCTGATATTTGTCATACGCAGCAATCGCCGTTTTCCCCATTGCACGGAACTCTTTCTCCGTCATATCATAGCGCTTTAAATATGAAGCCTTCTTCTTTGGGTCGCTCATATAACTATCGATCTGCGACTCTCGAGTGATTTGGGGAAACTTTTCAACGGACACCATTTCTTTGAACATCTCGTTCCGTTTTTCCTTTTGGTGAGCGCTCATCGCCGTCCGATTTGGCGTGCTGTAACTTCGCGCATCCATTCCATAGGAAAACGCTGCCATCTTAAAATAATCCATCTGCGTCCACTTATCGAACGGGTGATCGTGGCACTGAGCACACTCCAAACGTGTTCCAAGGAAAACCCGGACTGTATTCGACATGTTATCCAATGGCATTCCGCGGTCGCGAACGTAATAACCAATTGCCCCGTTATCCCAAACCTTGCCCGTGGCAGAAACCAACTCTTGCACAAACTCATCATACGGCTTGTTGCTATCGAGCGCATTTTTCAGCCAAAGCTGATAAGCCGCCTCAGCCTGCCCCGAAGCCCCGCCCAGCGCGTTATTGATCCGCAGCACGTCCGCCCAGAAATTGTATCCGTGGCTCACTGCGCCATCGCTTTCCAGCAAATCGGAAATCAGCTGAGACCGCTTTCGATCATACGTTGAACCCTGAAAATTCTCCGCCTCTTCAATCGTCGGAATTCGGCCCGCAATATCGACAAACGCCCGACGCAGAAACGTTTCATCATCAATCGACGAGTTCGGCTTCACCTTGTTTTTCTTCAAGCCCGCCTCAACCAGCGCATCGATTTTCTTAGCCGCTTTCTGAACGTTAAAATCGTCCGTCTTCGGTTTTTCAGCGATCGGCTTCGCAAAACCGCTCATCGCGATTCCAGCCAAGAAAATGGAAAGGAATAAATTTTTCATCATCATTCACAAACAAACGGTTCAGTTTCGGTCCGTCATTAAAGGG
>CALAHF010000180.1 GCA_937891465.1 uncultured Verrucomicrobiales bacterium
TCAGTAAATCCTTGAATAAGCGAATTCCTATCAGTGACCGGGTGGGCGGTATCCTCCTCGAAGACCCGCCCTTTCACACGATGGGGAATCGCATTGCCGACACGGCGTGGCAGGCACAGTTCATCGGCATGAGAGCAGCCGCAGAAGCGGGCGGCAGCAGGGAAGCAATCGCCGACGCCCTCGTGGACATCCGTCTCCCGATCAGCGGAGGAGGCTTCAAGCGGCTCGGAGACCTGCGCGACCGCGCCTCGCTGGCGTGGAGTGCGCAATGCCTCAGTCAGCTCGACCCCGAAGTGCTCACGCCCGTCATCGAAGGCCGCTGGCTCGATGGCTATGATTTTCCGGGCGCGCTCTCCCGCGTCCGTTGTCCCGCGCTCCTGCTTCAGGCCGATCCCTCTGCGGGTGGTGCGCTCACTGACGCGGATGCGGAGGCGTTGGTCGCCGCCATTTCCGACTGTCAGCGCGTTAGCCTCGCCGGCTGCGGCCACAACCTGCACCGCGACCGGCCGGAGGTCGTTTTGAGAGCCTTTGCTGACTTCGCCTGCTCTCGGCTCAGCCCAATCCAAACCCCGGGAACCTGATAATGCACGCGCTCTCCCGTTTCATCCTCTTCCTTGTCCTGCTCGCAGGGCTGCAATCCGCATCCGCGCAGCCGCCGAACATCCTCCTCCTCCTCGCCGACGACATGGGCTGGGGCGATCTCGGTTGCCATGGCAACGACAAGCTCGCCACGCCCGCGCTCGACTCGCTCCAAAGCCAGAGCGTAAAACTGGAGCAATTCTACGTCAGCCCGGTTTGCGCGCCGACGCGGGCGTCCTTGCTGACCGGTCGCCATCATGTCCGATTACGGGTGCTGAACACGACCTCGGGCCTGGAGGTGATGCACGGCGACGAGATCACGCTGGCGGAAGCCTTGAAACCCGCGGGCTATGTGAGCGGCTGTTTCGGCAAATGGCACAACGGGGCCAATCATCCGTCCATCGCTCGCGGTCAGGGCTTTGATGAGTTCTTCGGCTTCAACGGCGGCTTTTTCTCGAACTACTTCGATCCCGCACTGGAGCACAATGGTGTCACGGCAGCGCGGAAAGGTTACATCACCGATGTCCTCGCGGACGCGGCGATGACCTTCATCGAGAAGCACCGGTCGGAGCCGTTCTTCTGCTACGTGCCCTTCAATGCCCCGCACTCGCCCATGCAGGCGCCGGAGGAACTGTTTGCCAAATACAGCGCCCTGGGCTTCGAGCCGAAGACCGCAGCCGTTTACGCGATGATTGAGAACCTCGATGCCAACGTGGGCCGGATCCTTGCGAAACTCGACGCGCTCGATCTCGCGGAGAACACCATCGTCATGTTCTTCAGCGACAACGGGCCGAACACGGCGCGTTTCAACGGAGGCATGCGGGGCGGCAAGGGCAGCCTCTTTGAGGGTGGGCAGCGTGTGCCCTGCTTCATTCGCTGGCCGGGAAAATTGGAAGCCGGCAAGCGTGTGACCCGGATCGCCCAGCATGTCGATGTGCTGCCCACCCTGCTCGATCTCGCAGGAGTGCCTTTGCCCGAGACTCCACCCCTCGACGGTCTAAGCCTGACACCCTTGCTTAGGGGCGAAGAAGTGGAATGGCCCGAGCGACTGCTCTTCGAGATCAGCGGTCGCGGCGGCAAGAATGGCGCACCCATCGCCAAATACCCCGGCACCGTGCGCAGCGACTCGCACCGCTGGGTGCATGACAACAAGCAGGAGATGCTCTTCGACCTGCGGAGCGATCCCGGCGAAAAAAACAACCTCGCCGCGCAGCAGCCGGAGATCGCCGCGACACTTTCCAGGGCCTACGAGGCCTGGTTCGCCGACGCCATTGCCTCCACGCAGGGCACGGTGCAGCGTTTTCCCATCAACCTCGGCGAAGAAACCGAGTTGCTCGCCCCTTTCGCCACACTCGAAGGCGGAGCGAAGTTTTTCGGGCAGGGCTGGGACAACGACTGGGCTGTCTTTCCCACAGCAACCGCCACCATGACATGGGATCTGGAAGTGCCGCAGGCCGGAACGTATGAAGTCACCGCGATGCACACCGCCGGAGAGCCTGGCGGAAAGATCAAAGTTACGGCCGGTGAGCAAGTCATCGAAACCACCCTCACCGCCGCGCACCATCCGCCGGAAATCCCGCGCCCCGACCTCGTGCCGCGCTGGGAGGTGCCGGACAAGTCCTTTGCGCCACTGAAGCTTGGCACCTTGATGGTTCCCGCCGGATTGCAAACGCTCCGCGTCAGCGCCACACCGGGCATCGAGATTCAGTCAGTGCGGTTGACGCGCGTGCAAAAGGAAATCGCATCTCTCTGGCTTCCCTCCATCTTCTCCGACCACATGGTGCTTCTATGCGAAATTGCAGCCCCTTTACGGGGCTTGGCGGTCAATCCTGCCAGCAACATTCATAGCACACCCGATCTACCCGCGCCACCCTCCCGCCCGGATGAATTTCCCAGCCTCACCGAAAACAAAAGTCGACCCTAATCATTTAATCCTGAACCAGACCACCCGATGAAACCTCTCTTCCTTTTCCTTCTGCTTCTTACGAGCTTGACCACCCCGCTGACGGGAGCCGATCTCTTCGACAAACCCAACCTCGCGGCCTGGTGCATCGTCCCCTTTGACGCGCAGAAGCGCTCCCCCGAGGCCCGGGCCGAGATGGTCGCGAAGATGGGTCTCACGAAGATCGCCTATGACTGGCGGCAGGAGCACGTCGCGGAGTTCGAACGCGAGATCCTCGCCTATCAGAAACACGGGATCGAGTTCTTCGCCTTCTGGGCGCAGCACGAGGAGGCCTTTGCCCTTTTCAAAAAATACCAGCTCAGCCCGCAGCTCTGGATCATGATGAAAGAGCAGGGCGCAACGCAGGAGGAAAAAATCAAAAACGCCGCCGAGGGGCTTCTCCCCATTCTCGAAAAGGCGAAAGGGCTCGGAAGCCAGGTCGGCATCTACAACCATGGCGGCTGGGCAGGCGAGCCGGAGAACATGGCCGCCGTTTGCGACTACCTGAAAAAGACCCACGGCACGGAGAACGTCGGCATCGTCTACAACCTTCACCACGGCCATTCCCATCTCGACCGGCTCCCCGCTGCGATCGAGCTGATGAAACCTCATCTGCTCTGTTTCAACCTGAACGGCATGGATATCGAGGGCGACAAAAAGGGCCGGAAGATCCTCCCGCTCGGCGTCGGCACCGAGGACGTGAAAGTCCTCCGCCAGATCCGGGCGAGCGGCTACGGCGGGCCCGTCGGCATTCTCAATCACACCAACGAAGACGCCGAAGGCCGCCTCCTCGACAATCTTGACGGACTGAACTGGCTCCTTCCCCAACTCGACGACGCCCCGCCTGCGGCAAAACCGAAATACCGGACCTGGAGCGAGGCGAAGCCGAAGACACCTTCCCCCGCTCCGGTCGCGGCGAGCAAAGCCGAACCGGTCCCGTCTCTCAGTGAGGAATTTGGACCCCCTCAAACCCGGCCGGACCGACGCCCCGGTAAAAAATCCTTGAAT